>DENJ01000074.1:9432-33737 GCA_002359635.1 Burkholderiales bacterium UBA2647 | reverse complement strand
GCATGGACACGACCATCAGCATGCCCACGGTCATGACCACAAGCATCATCACGCTCACAAGGTCAAGTCAAAGCGGATGGCCGAATCAGCGGTCTATGTGTTGGAAAAAATGGCCCATGGCTTTAAGCGGCTTGGCCGAGCTGCGGGTGCAGGCTTTTACGAGTACCCAGAAGGCGAGTCCAAACATCTTTGGGAAGGTCTGTCGGTCTTCATGAGAGGAGCCAAACCAGTTAGCGATGAGGATATCCGGGATCGCCTGAGCATGATTCAATCGATTGAGACGCTCCGATGCCTTCAAGAGCAGGTCTTAGCGCACGATCACGATGCAAACATTGGATCGATCATGGGCTGGGGCTTTCCGGCTTACACAGGCGGTACCTTACAATTTGTACACCATTATGGACCGCGAGCCTTCTTGGCACGTTCGCTCGAGCTTCAAGCACGCTATGGGGAGCGTTTCAGTCCCCCTGCCCTTTTACATCAGCTTGCTAAGGGCTAAGTCCAGGGCATCGGGCAAGTGAAGCGAAAGGCATGAACGCAGCGAAAGGGACAGATTGATGAAACGAGACGATCAAAAGGACTTCGGCGTTCGACCTGCTCAGCATTTACTGCCCTGGCGAGAACCTGCTGCGCCAAAGCCTGCAGCAACCGTCTTGCTTTTGCGCGACGGTGAAGCAGGACTTGAAGTCCTCATGACGCGGCGATCAACCAAGGCTAGTTTTGCGCCAGGTGCTTTCGTGTTTCCTGGTGGGGTGGTTGACGAGGCAGATGCAATAGCACTTCATCTGGATCCGAACCTCCTAAGCTCCGATCGCTTGGCAAACTGGCAAGGCCTTTCACTTGACGAGCAAGAACAACTGCATCGGATCTATGCCCAAGCAGCATTGCGCGAGGCCTGGGAAGAGGTGCACTTGTTACTTGTGCGAGCTGTTAATGAAGCCTCTAGGGATGTTAATCAGGCCTCTAAGCTCGATTTCGACGCCCTCGACCCTAAACTTGGGGGTCTCTCCAGGCACCCCATCGAGGGCTTTGCTCAAGCTTTGAGCAACAGAGGTTTGGTGGCCGATATCGACGCGGTCCGCAGCTTTTCCCACTGGACCACCGATCGTGACTTACCCAAGCGATTTGACGTCCGCTTCCTCGTGGCACGAGCACCGATTGGACAGGTGCCAGTTGCTGATGAGAATGAACAATTTGAGCCCTGCTGGGTCCAGCCTGCTGCGGCGCTCGAGCGTCATGGCAAAGGGCTTTTTTATATGATCTTCCCGACCATTCGCACGCTAAAGCAGTTAAGCCATTTCAAGTGTGTCGATGATGTGTTATCGGAATCGGATCGTTTATTCAAGCAGGGTAAGCTTTGGAGAAGTTGCCCGCGAGGCGGCTTCGTGTTGGGTAAAGACGAACGTTTTACCGAAGACGATATGCAGTTTGCTGAACTTGAGCTCGTGACCCCAGATGGTCAGCTGGTGCACAAACTCGATTGGCAACACGAGAGTCCAGTTGGTTTGCTACGCTATCTATATCGTTATACAGCGCCAAACCCAGGGAGAATGACCGGTCCTGGAACGAATACTTATCTTCTTGGGCAAGAGGGAGATTGGACCGTCATTGACCCGGGCCCTGCCATCTCCGCGCATGTCGAACGCCTTCGGTCGTTTACCAAAGACAAGGTCACTCGCATACTCTGCACCCACTCACACTTGGATCACTCGCCTGCAGCATTCGCCTTGCAGGCGGCGATCGAAGAGGCGCAAGGCGTTCGCATACCGATTTTAGGCAGAGCCTCCGGGCCGTCGATCGGAGCTGATCAGGCTTTCAGCCCGGATCAAACGCTTGAAGATGGTGATCGGATAAGAATTTGCGACGATGTGCATCTTCGAGTGATTCACACACCTGGTCATGCCTCGAACCACTTGTGCTTTTTGCTTGAGGAAGATGGCATCCTGTTATCCGGCGATCACGTCATGAATGGTTCAACCGTGGTGATCAACCCACCCGATGGCGACATGTTTGCCTATATCGCATCGCTTGAGCGCTTAGAACGTATGCATTTAAATTACATTCTTCCCGCTCACGGTTATGTTTTGGGTAAGCCAGCCCAGGAAATTCGCAAGCTCATCCGGCACAGGCTTTTGCGTGAAAGCAAGGTTTTCGAATCACTCAAGCGCCTGTGCACCGATTACCCCGACCAAGCCAGTGACAAGGGGTTTACGGTTGAAGAAATCGTACCCGGCGCTTATCAAGATGTCGCGATAAGCCTACACGGGTTGGCTGCCCGATCACTGTTTGCGCATTTACTCAAGCTCAAACAAGACGGTAAGGTTTTCACCGATGGAAAAGCTTGGTCGGTCAGCTCACTAGCTTGAGGACGAGTTTCCCAAGATGGCTGTTGGATTGCATCGCCTGCTGCGCTTTGGGCAAGTCCTCAAATTCAAAGACCTTTTCAATGACCGGTTTAAGCGTTCCGGATGCAAAAAGAGGCAACATGTTTTTAGCAAAGCCACTGACTGTTTGTGCACGCTGATCGGCACTTCGCAGTTTATTGCTCACCCCAAAAATTTTAAGGCGCTGAGCATGCATCCGGTCTAAGTCAATCGCGGACTGTTTCACGCCGTCGACGAAGCCAACTAAGGCGAGTCGCCCCTGATAGGCGAGCACCTGCAAACACGCCTCGAAAACCGAGCCACCGACATTGTTGATAACAAGTTCAACACCTTTATTCCCGCTCAGTTCAAGCACGGCCCCAACGAAGTCAGGTCCGCGACTAAGCAACGCGTCGTCTAGGCCAAGACGCTTTAATCGATCTAATTTGTCTTGCGAGCTTGAGGTCCCGATGACTCGAGCACCCATAGCGTGAGCAATTTGTATCGAGGCCACACCAACCCCCGAACTTGCTCCGGTAATAAGACAGCGCTGCCCCTTTTGCAGTTCTCCTCCTGCAATCACCATGTCATAGGCGACCAGGTAGGCAATAGGCACACAGGCCGCGTCGAGCCATGCCATCGACGAGGGAACTGCCATGACATCTTGAGCATCCATAAGGGCATACTCTGCAAAGCCACCGGGCGCACGCCCCATGACGCGATCGCCGATGGCAATTGGGCAGCTTGCGTGCGGTGCAACCTGTTCACCCATAGCCACCACCTCACCAGCAGCTTCCATACCCGATGGCTTTGGTGCGCCACCCGCGCCACCAATACCCATCCCGACGAGAAACTCGCCCCGATTTAATGATGCAGCCTTTACTTTGACCAAGACTTGCTGCGGACCTGGCTCGGGCACCGCTCTTTCGGCCAAACTCAAGGTTTGCGCAACCGGATCAAGCATCCATGCTTTCATTCACTAGTCTCCTCGAAATTGCGGCTTTCGCTTTTCAGCAAAAGCCTTGCGCCCTTCCTGGTAATCGGCACTTGCAAAACAGGCATCGGTCATGCCGCGCACTGCCGCAACATCTTCTGCTGCTTCGCCCGCCGACCATGCACGCATTGCAGCCTTTGCGGCCTTAACTGTAAGCGGCGCAGCCTGGCCCAACCATGCTAAATATTGACCTACTGTTTGATCGAGATCTTCATCAGGGATTGATCGATTGACAAACCCAAGGCGAAGCGCCTCTTGACCGTCAAAGCCTCTGCCGGTGAAAACAATGTCGGCCGCCTGGGCGGCAGGTAGAACTTCCATCAGCCTGCGAATGCTCTCATAGCGAATGCCAAGACCTAGCTTGGCGGCAGGCATCGCAAACCGCGCCTTATCGTTACAAATTCGCAAATCACAGGATGCAGCCAGATAAAGTCCACCACCCATGCAAATCCCTCGTATCCTTGCTAGCGTCGGTTTTTTTGCGGCGAGCACCGCAGCGTAGGCTGCATCGACCGCTTCGTTATAAATCGTTGAAGCATCTAAGCTTCCACGCTTTTTCTCAAACTCCGAAATATCAGCACCCGAGACAAAAGCCTTCTCACCATCGCCGGTCAAAACGATGGCTCGAATCTCGGGGTTAGCGTCGAATCGAGCGATAGCTTGCGGAACTTCGCACCACATTTCATAGCTGACTGCATTATGACGCTCTATATTCGAGAACGTCATCCATGCAATCGGACCATCTTCACGCAGCAATAAGGCGGCAGCCACGAGAAGCCCTTGGCCTAGGCAGATGTCGCGTCGCTTGGCGGCGCGCTCGGGGCGGCTTCGTCGGCAGCAGCAGCTTTCATCGATAAGCGGAGTCGCCCTTTATCGTCCGCTTCGATCACCTTCACGCGAACGACCTGCCCTTCCTTCACATAGTCGCCAACGTTATTGACGCGCTCTTGCGCAATCTGTGAAACATGCAAAAGTCCATCACGCCCAGGCATGACTTGAACGATGGCACCAAAATCTAGAATGCGAAGAACCGGCCCCTCGTAAATCTTCCCAACCTCAACTTCGGCGGTTAGATTTTCGATCATTTGCTGTGCGCGCCGAGCCGCCTGAGCGTCGACTGCTGCAATCGTTATTGAACCGTCATCTTGGATATCGACTTGGGTACCCGTTTCCTCGGTGATCTGGCGAATCGTCGCACCGCCCTTACCAATCACATCGCGAATACGTTCGGGATTAATCTTCATGTTGTACATACGCGGTGCAAAATCCGACAGCTCAGTCTTTGCGCCCGAAACCGCATCACGCATTTTGCCCAGGATGTGCAAGCGGCCTTCTTTGGCCTGTGCAAGCGCGACCTGCATGATTTCCTTGGTAATCCCCTGGATCTTGATATCCATCTGTAGCGCGGTGACACCTTGCTCAGTACCGGCCACTTTGAAATCCATATCGCCGAGATGGTCCTCGTCACCGAGAATGTCGGAAAGAACCGCAAATCGCGCGCCTTCCTTGATCAAACCCATCGCGATGCCTGCCACGTGTGCCTTGATCGGGACGCCAGCATCCATCATCGCAAGACAGCCACCACAAACCGATGCCATCGACGATGACCCATTTGATTCAGTAATCTCCGATACAACACGAATCGAATAGCCAAAGGTCGCCACATCGGGCAACAAGGGAACAAGCGCTCGTTTAGCCAGGCGGCCATGACCAATCTCGCGCCGTTTAGGGCTACCAACGCGTCCGGTCTCTCCCGTCGCATAAGGCGGCATATTGTAATGAAGCATAAAACGTTCGCGATATTCACCATTGATCGCATCGATCACCTGCTCATCACGGTTGGTGCCAAGCGTTGCCACCACAAGCGCCTGGGTCTCACCCCGTGTGAAGAGCGCAGAACCGTGGGCGCGCGGCAAAACACCGGTGCGGATCGCAATCGGGCGGACGGTTCGCGTATCGCGACCATCAATGCGGGGCTCGCCCGATAGGATTTGTGAGCGCACGATCCGCGATTGCAATTCAAAAAGCAGATTGCCGACTTCGGTGCTATCGGGCGCTGACTCACCCTTGCTTGCTGCATCTTCTGCAAGTGCCTTCGCCACCGACTTCTCAACAGCAGATACTTGAGCCGTACGCGCTTGCTTGTCGCGAACACGATAGGCCGCGCGCATGTCAGCCTCAGCAAGCTGATTAATCTTTTCTATCAAAGCCTCATTGCGCGCTGCAGCCTGCCATTCCCATTCGGCTTTGCCACCGGCCTCAACCAATTCGTGAATCGCATTGATTACGGTTTGCATTTGATCATGCCCAAACACCACCGCACCGAGCATCACTTCTTCAGAGAGTTCATGCGCTTCCGATTCAACCATGAGCACAGCAGCCTCGGTGCCAGCCACCACCAAGTCGAGCTTTGAGGAGGGCATCGTCGAGACTGCTGGGTTTAGCACGAACTGACCATCGATATAACCCACGCGTGCAGCACCAAGCGGGCCATGAAAGGGGATTCCCGAAATAGCCAGTGCTGCCGAGGCGCCAATCATCGCAGGAATGTCTGAATCCACTTCAGGATTGCTCGACATGAGCGTGATGACCACTTGCACTTCATTATAAAAACCATCAGGAAATAAGGGCCGAATAGGCCGATCGATCAAGCGGGAAATCAGGGTTTCGCGTTCGGAAGGACGCCCTTCTCGCTTAAAGAACCCGCCCGGAATGCGGCCTGCTGCGTAAAACTTCTCGACATAGTCAACAGTCAGCGGAAAAAAATCTTGTCCTGGCTTTGCATTTTTCGCTCCTACCACTGTTGCCAAAACCACGGTATCGTCAACATTGACGATCACGGCACCGCCAGCTTGGCGAGCGATCTCGCCGGTTTCAATCGTTACGGTATTTGAACCGTACTGAAATGTTTTCTTTGCAATTTCAAACACGTTTTAACATCCTCATAAGTGCCCGCGCGAATCCTCAGGCGGCGCGGTTCGCCACACAACAAAAAACCCGCAAGTTGGCTTGCGGGTTTTGGTTTGGCTTAGTTACGCAAGCCCAATCGTTCGATCAGTGCTCGGTAGCTCGCCAAATTGGTTCGCTTTAAGTAATCCAAAAGCTTGCGGCGGCGGCTCACCATTTTGAGCAAGCCGCGTCTGGAATGAAAATCCTTCTTGTGCTGTTTGAAGTGCTCAGTCAACTCGACAATCCGAGCTGTGAGTAATGCCACCTGCACTTCGGGTGATCCGGTATCCCCAGCTTTGCGCTGGTAATCACCCATGATTTTCTGCTTGTCGATGGTTGCGACAGCCATGATGTTCCCCTAAAAAGCGGGCCGGCATGCGCACGGCATCCCGGATTCCCTTGATTAAACTTGCGCCTTAGCTGGGATGGCCAAGACGTGCCGAACCCGTAAGTATAACGCAGACCGTTAAGCTTGGGGATTGACTCGTTCCTGCTTTGCTTGAAGCTTGTTTAATGCGCCGATGTATGCCTTGGCCGAAGCAACAATAATGTCCGGATCAGCACCGACACCGTTCACAATCCGCCCGCCTCTTGAAAGCCTGACTGTCACCTCACCCTGAGATTCAGTGCCCGTCGTGATGGCATTAACCGAATACAGCAAGAGTTCCGCACCCGAGCCAATCTCTGACTCAATGGCCTTGAACACCGCGTCCACCGGGCCATTACCGTCGGCTTCGCTACGGACCTCGCGGCCATCGACGGTCAAGACCACCTCGCCGTGGGGACGACCACCCGTTTTTGAGGACTGCGATAAGGACAGCAGCCGGTAACTGTCGTTGGCAGCCATCTGCATCGCCTGATCCGATACCAGGGCTTGAATATCCTCATCAAGAATTTCCGCCTTGCGATCGGCGAGCTCTTTAAAGCGCAAAAACGCGGCATTAACGTCCTGATCGCTTTCCATCTCGATGCCAAGTTCTTGGAGACGCTGCTTAAAGGCTGTCCGACCCGACAACTTACCAAGCACGATACGGTTGGTTGTCCAGCCCACATCCTCGGCCCGCATGATTTCATAGGTGTCACGTGCCTTAAGCACGCCATCCTGGTGAATACCGGAGGCGTGTGCGAAGGCATTAGCACCGACCACGGCTTTATTGGGTTGTACCGGAAAGCCTGTGATCCCGGAAACCAGCTTGCTTGTGGGCACGATCTGGCTTGTGTCGATACCAAGACTCAAATCGAAATAATCGCGCCGGGTCTTGATCGCCATCACAACCTCCTCAAGCGAGGTATTGCCTGCACGTTCGCCAAGCCCGTTGATCGTGCACTCGATTTGGCGTGCCCCCGCCTGCCTGACGGCCGCTAAGGAATTGGCAACCGCCATACCCAAATCATTGTGACAATGTACCGACCAAATAGCCTTGTCTGAATTCGGCACTCGACGTCGCAAATCGATAATCATCTCGGCAAAGAGCTCAGGTACCGCATATCCCACGGTATCGGGAATATTGATGGTTCGCGCGCCTTCATCGATCACGGCTTCCAGCACCCGACAAAGAAAATCCGGATCGGAACGGCTCCCATCTTCCGGCGAGAACTCAACGTCATCGGTGAACTTGCGGGCAAAACGAACGGCCAGGCGTGCCTGCTCGTACACCTGATCCGGACTTAGCCGCAACTTTTTTTCCATGTGCAAGGCACTGGTAGCAATGAAGGTGTGAATGCGCTTGGCACGGGCCGGTTCAAGCGCTTCGGCAGCCCTGGCGATATCTCGGTCGTTGGCCCTCGCGAGCGAACAAACCACGGAATCTTTCACATGCTGTGCAATGGCCCTGACAGCATCAAAGTCACCATTGGATGAGGCGGCAAAGCCTGCCTCAATCACATCAACCTTCAGGCGTTCAAGCTGTTTGGCAATGCGCAATTTCTCGTCACGCGTCATGGAGGCGCCAGGACTTTGCTCGCCGTCGCGCAAAGTTGTGTCAAAAATAATTAAACGATCACTCATAGGAATCTCTCTCAAAATAGCTCGTGGTTGCTTCATATGGGATGGCGGCGTTAAGCAGCCTCAGCGCCAAGCCTGGCGCAAATGGCGGTGTGATCAGCGCGCGGGGCGCAGTCGTAGCAGGCCACCCGCGCCTGAAAGCAATACAAAGGCTTTTGACAGCCCCAGAGGGACTACACAAAGCTGCCCGACGAGGCTTTCCTCAAAACGCGGCACATAGGCCGTCGAAGCGAACAAGGCAATCGGTTCTTTTTGCATCATAGGACGATAACACAGGCTTGCCTGCAAGCGAAGTCCGCCAAGTCTTAACGGGCCAACAACACAGCGACAAGCACCAGCGCAAACCCGGCAAGTTGCGTTGCAACCAGCGACTCGCCCAACATAAACCAGGCAAGCAAGGCAGCCCCAATCGGTTCCCCCAGGATCGCGATCGCCACAATCGTCGGGGAGAGTCTGCGCACGGCGTGATTAATCAAGGTGTGCCCAATCACCTGAGGGCCGAGGGCGAGCAGCAAAAGCGCTGGCCAGGCCGCAAGGCTGAGCTGCCACCATGGCCCCGTCGAGAAGCCAACCAAGACACTCAAGATGAGCGCCGCAAAGCTGTATACAGCCGCCACATAGTGCAATAAAGGCCAGTCCGGCCTTTGCTGTTGCACGGCTTTAGCGGCGAGCATGTAGCCTGACATCGCCATTGCCCCGAGCAGGGCAAGCAAATTACCCCATAAACCGGTGTGAGCAGGGTCTGTTTGCAAATCCTTCCACGAAATCAAAAGGCTCGCGATCATCGACAATACAATTGCTAGCCAGACTCTGGGCCCCGGTTTCTCGCCGAGCCATAACCAGGCAGCAAAGGCGACCCAGATCGGGTTGGTGGTGACCAACGCCACACTGGAAGCAACACTGGTGTAATCAAGCGAACTGATCCAGAGGGCAAAGTGCGCCGCGAGCGAACTGCCGGCCAGCATGGTCCAGCGCAAAAGCGATCGATCGAACCGCTGAAGTAAGTCCCCGGATGCCCTGAGACCCGAAGTCCATAGCGCAATCGGCCACATCACAAGCGCAGCCAGACAGAGGCGTGCTGCTGCGATTTCCATCGGCAAAGCACCCGCCTGAAGCGCCCAACGAATCAGGAGCGCCGCGGTTGAAACAACCGCCACACCAAGCAAAAGTGCGATCCAGACGCGCAGGCGCGCTGACGCAGCGTCGTCCTCGCTCATCGCCCGCGCTCAGGTACGGGGTAGGGTTACGCCCTGCTGCCCCTGATATTTTCCGCCACGATCTGCGTAACTGGTGCCGCAAATCTCATCCGATTCAAGAAAAACCATTTGCGCACAGCCCTCGCCCGCATAAATGCGCGCCGGCAAGGGCGTGGTATTCGAAAACTCGAGTGTGACGTGGCCTTCCCATTCCGGCTCAAGCGGCGTGACATTGACAATGATGCCGCAACGTGCATAGGTACTTTTGCCGAGACAGATGGTCAATACCGAGCGCGGAATTCTGAAGTACTCCATCGTACGGGCCAGTGCGAAAGAGTTTGGCGGAATGATGCAGACGGGGCCCCGAAAGTCAACAAAAGATCCTTGATCGAAAGCCTTGGGATCAACGATCGAGGCATTGATATTGGTGAAAATTTTAAATTCATCAGCGCAACGAACATCGTAGCCATAGCTTGAGGTGCCGTAAGACACGATACGTTGACCCTGCTCGCCTTCACGCACCTGGGATGCGCTAAAAGGCTCGATCATGCGTTGCTCTTTGGCCATTCGCCTGATCCAGTGATCGGATTTGACGCTCATACATGCCTCTTAAGTGTTTTGCACGACGATACTCGGAAACTTCGAAGCATGGCTGAGCGCGCGCGCTGCCAGGGCAACGGCAAGCTTTCTTGCGATCGCCCGGTAGAGATCACTGATCGGTGAATCGGGTTCAGCAACCACGGTTGGGCAGCCTTCGTCGGTTTGCTGCCTAATCTTCAGATCCAAAGGCAAAGCGCCGAGGTAAGCGACCTCATAGCGCTCCGCCATGCGCTGGCCGCCGCCTTGTCCGAAAATATGTTCAATGCGCCCGCAGGCACTGCACTGATGCATCGCCATATTCTCCACGATCCCCAGCACCGGGATTCCCACTTTTTCAAACATCTTCAGGCCCTTGCGCGCATCAAGCAGGGCAATGTCCTGCGGGGTAGTTACGATTAACGCACCCGTGACCGGCATACGCTGCGCCAGGGTGAGGTGAATATCACCGGTACCCGGAGGCATATCAATCACCAAATAATCAAGATCGTGCCAGCGGGTATCACGGATCAACTGCTCCAGAGCCTGGGTTGCCATGGGCCCTCGCCAGATCATGGGCGTGTCCTCGCCGATCAGAAAGCCTATGGAGTTCACCTGCAAGCCATGTCCCATGTGAGGCTCCATGGTTTTGCCATCCCGACTTTGGGGCTTTCCCGACAAACCAAGCATGGTCGGCTGTGATGGCCCATAAATATCCGCGTCAAGAAGACCGACGCGAGCGCCCTCCGCAGACAAAGCGAGCGCAAGATTGACGGCGGTGGTGCTTTTTCCGACCCCACCCTTGCCCGATGCAACCACGATCACATTGCGAACGCCGTCGAGCGGCTTAGCCGAAGGCGAAAAGGCATGGGCCACAATCCGTTGGTACACATTGGCGCTCACACGGCGTACGCCCGCTTGCGATTTGAGCACCTGCTCGACCGCATGACGGATCACCTCAATCTGGGTACGCGCCGGGTAGCCCAATTCAACATCGAGGCTGACTTCCCCTTGGTCAACCCTAAGTTTTTTGAGCGATTTGCTGCTTACCAGATCCTTCTCTGTGTTCGGGTCGACGACAGATCGCAGTACTTCCCGCAGGGCATCTTCGCTCGGACTCATGATCGGCATTTCGCTCACTTGGTGATGGCACTTCGCTTGGCGTACAAAAGTTGATCGATCAGTCTAATCGATTGCCTTGTTACACTCCGGACTTTACCCATGAAGCCATGACGACTCCCGGGCAAGACAGGTTCACGACGCCTCCAGATCAAGCGCCTACGGTGCGACGCAAGATGTTGGTCACCTCGGCGCTGCCCTACGCCAACGGCGATATTCACCTCGGCCATCTGGTCGAATACATTCAAACCGACATCTGGGTACGCTTTCAAAAACTTCGCGGCCATGAGGTTCATTATGTCTGTGCAGACGATACCCATGGCACACCGGTCATGCTTCGGGCTGAATCGCTGGGTGTTTCACCGGAGACATTAATCGAACGGGTCTGGCAGGAGCACACGCGGGATTTCGCTGCCTTTGGCGTCGCTTTTGACCACTACTACAGCACACACAGCCCGGAAAATCAGGCACTTGCCAACCAGATTTATCTCGCCCTTCGCGACGGGGGATTCATCGAAAAACGTGCTATCGAACAGATGTACGACCCGGAACGTGCGATGTTTTTGCCTGACCGCTTCATCAAGGGAACCTGTCCGCGCTGCAAAGCGTCCGATCAGTACGGTGATTCCTGCGAAGCCTGTGGCGCAACCTACAGCCCGACCGATTTGATCGATGCCCGCTCAGTCGTCTCTGGCGCAAAACCAATTCGAAAAGTTTCGGATCATTATTTTTTCAAGCTCTCTGACGAACGTTGCAGCAGTTTCTTGAAACAATGGGCTCTGAAGGACGGCAGACTTCAGCCGGAAGCCCGCAACAAGCTCAAAGAATGGCTCGGCGATGACGAGGCTGCAGATGGCGATGATCGCAGCCAAGCCAAGCTTGCCGACTGGGACATTTCGCGGGATTCACCGTACTTCGGCTTCGAAATTCCTGAGGCAGCAGGCAAGTATTTTTATGTGTGGCTCGATGCACCGATTGGTTACTACGCCAGCTTCAAGCGATATGCTTCTGATATCGGTCTGAATTTCGATGAATTTACTGCCGCAACAAGCCAGTGCGAGCAGTACCATTTCATCGGCAAAGACATTTTGTACTTTCATACTTTGTTTTGGCCGGCGATGCTCCATTTCTCAGGATTCAGAGCACCGAGCAATGTGTTTGCGCATGGATTTCTGACTGTCGACGGTCAGAAAATGAGCAAGTCACGTGGCACATTTATCAATGCAAAAAGCTATATTGATCAAGGGCTCAATCCAGAGTGGCTACGCTATTATTTTGCAGCCAAGCTTAATGCTTCGATGGAAGATATCGATCTCAATCTTGATGACTTTATTGCAAGAGTGAATGCCGATCTGGTTGGAAAGCTTGTCAATATCGCGGCGCGGTGCTCTGGATTTTTGATCAAGAAGTTTGCGGGTCGCTTGGGGCCAAGTGATGCGCGTGCCATGGCTGACTTCGACAAAGCCTGGTGTGGCGCTGAGGGGCTTGCGCAGCATTATGAGCAGCGTGAATACGGCCGGGCTATGCGTGAGGTCATGGGACTTTGCGACGCGGTCAATCAGTATATTGATCATCACAAGCCCTGGGAGCTCGCGAAAGAACCCGCGCAGCGGGATCGCTTGCAAGTCGTCTGCAGCACCGCGATTCGAGCCTTTGCGCACCTGATGCGCATGTTGCAACCTGTCCTGCCGGGCACCAGTCAGCGCGCCCTCGATCGATTGGCGGTTGCACACAGGCAATGGGATTCGATCGACTTCAACAAGGATGCTGATCTGCCTGCGGGTCATCAGATCGAAGCCTTCCAGCATCTGTTGACGCGGGTCGATCGTAAGCAAATCGACGCTCTGCTTGAAGCTAACCGCAGCGATCAGCAGGCGCATAGCGCCGACGCCAATCAGGCGTCAACGAGCGCTGTAGCCGCGCAAGCCACAGGTCTGCCCGATAAGCCTAATCAACCCGGCCAGGACCAGCATCAATTGCCGTGGATTACGATCGACGACTTCGCGAAAATCGACTTGCGTCTTGGGCGGATCCTCGAGGCTCAAGCGGTTGAGGGATCGGACAAATTGCTCAAACTCGTGATTGATCTCGGTGAAGAGAAACCGCGGACGATCTTTTCAGGCATCAAAGCCGTAATCGCACCGGGGCAGCTCGTTGGGAAATTGACCGCCGTCGTCGCCAACCTTGCGCCGCGGAAAATGAAGTTTGGGATCTCAGAGGGCATGTTGCTCAGCGCAGCCGATGAATCGGGCAATGTCCCCGGTCTGTTTTTACTCGAAGCAGCGCCCGGGGCCTTACCTGGCATGAAAATCCGCTGAACATGGGGCAATTTGGGCGGCAGTCGCCATGACAGGGTTTAGACCCGCCATCATCGATTCACTAAGCCGTTATCAGGCAAGGGATTTTCGGGCTGATGTCGCTGCGGGCATCACGGTTGGCATTGTCGCCTTACCGCTCGCAATGGCCTTTGGTATCGCATCGGGTGTGAGCCCTGCGCAGGGCCTGGTCACTGCCATCCTTGCCGGTTTTGTGGTCTCCTTACTTGGTGGATCCAAAGTTCAGATCGCAGGCCCAGCAGGCGCTTTCGTCGGGCTTTTATACACACTCGGTGAACGCATTGGGCCAGGCAATTTGCTCTTGGCGACCATGCTGGCCGGTGCCTTGCTGATCATCGCAGGCGCCTTTCGCTTGGGCAGAATCATCCGCTATGTGCCTGTGGCCATCATTACAGGCTTCACGAACGGGATCGCGGTGATGATTGCTTTGCAGCAGTTTCGCGATTTTTTTGGTTTGCCGATAGAAAAAATGCCGGCAGATTTTTTTGCACAAATACAAGTTCTTGCAAGCCATGTAAACGAAGCCGACGCTTCGGCGATGTGCCTGGGCCTCATGAGTCTAGTCATCTTGCATGTTTGGCCGAAATCTTTCCGTCAGTACGCTTCGCCTTGGAAGCAATTCGCCAAACAAATCCCGGGCACAGTGATGGTGTTGATTGCGGGTACCTTGCTCGTGAGTAGCCACTTGCTTGAGCTGCCGACCATTGGCAGCCGATTCGGAGGCATTCCGGCAAGCTTTCCCTATCCGACAGCGCCCGATGTCGATTGGTCTAAGGTCCGGGATATTCTCGTTCCTGCCATCTCCATTGCGCTGCTATGCGGCATCGAGTCCTTGCTCTGTGCGCGAATGGCCGACCGCCTGATCCGCGAGCGTCACAACGCCGATCAGGAATTGATCGCTCAAGGCGTCGCCAATCTCCTGGTTCCCTTGTTTGGCGGCATCGCTGCGACTGGTACGATTGCAAGAACCGTCACCAATGTCCGGAGCGGTGCTCGCTCGCCGGTTTCCGGCATTGTGCATTCGCTCACCCTTGCGCTGATTGTTCTGATCGCTGCGCCACTCGCGGCCAACATCCCGCTTGCGGTGCTCGCCGCGGTGCTGCTCTTTGTCGCCTACCACATGGGCGACTGGCAGGCTTTTGCGCGTCTGAGAGCCTTCAGCATGCCCCATCGCGCCTTGATGATTGGAAGTTTTGTGCTCACAGTTGTCTTTGACCTCACGGTTGCGGTCCAGGTTGGCGTTGGCCTTGCCTGTCTGCTTTTTCTTCACCGGATGGCAAGCCTCACGAAGCTGCAATGGCTCGCGTTGATGCACGGAAAAACGCAGGAACTGATCGCAGTGTGTGAGATCAAGGGGCCGCTCTTTTTTGGCTCGGTGGACCGTATTGAAGCCGTGCTCGATCCGCATCAGGCACCGGCCCGGCACATTGTTTTGGATATGCAGGGCGTCAGCTACCTCGACACAAGCGCACTCGAGGTTTTATTCCAGTACAAGGACCTGCTGCGTTCGCTTGGCGGCGGCTTGGCGATTTGCGCTGCGCCTGAGCATGTGCGCTCGCTAATCACCCGAAGCGGGCTTTTGCAGGACTTGGTCGGCAAATGCATTTTTAAGGACCTGGATGAGGCCAAACAGGCCTTTGACCAAGGTCTGGAATTACAATCGAGCGAGTGACATGAAAAAAGCATGGGGAGTTCTCGTATGAAACAGCGCAGTTATCGTTCGGAAGCAACATTGTTTATTGAACAGCTCAAGACCCAGCGTCCTCATCTGGAACAGCAACAGCAACAGGGGCGAAGCATTTGGTGGGATAAACCTCAAGATCTCGATACCACCCAAGAGCGGCAATCGGCAAAAGTAGCTCAAAAGCCTTACGTTTATCATAACGCTTAAGGCGTGATGCCCGTACCGGAAGACTTGACGAACAAGCTGACCGCGTCCGATCCGGCGCATCAGGATTTGCTGCCGACGCATGCCGAAGGAGAGCAGCTCGAACTCAAGGGCATCGCAAGGCTTTATGGCGAACCCCTGCTCAAGCTGCCTCAGGATTTATACATCCCGCCGGATGCGCTGGAAGTATTTTTGGAGGCCTTTGAAGGTCCCTTGGACTTGCTGCTTTATTTGATTCGCCGCCGAAACTTCAACATTCTTGACATACCGATGGCTGAGCTCACGCGGCAATACCTCGCGTATGTCGACGAGATCCGCAGTCATCACCTCGAATTAGCCGCTGAGTACTTGCTGATGGCAGCCATGCTGATCGATATCAAATCGAGGATGTTATTGCCGATTCAAAAGCGAGAGGCGGATGCCGAAACCGAAGACCCTCGAGCCGAGCTGGCAAGACGCCTGCTTGAATACGAATCGATCAAACAAGGCGCCCAGCAACTTGATTGTCTGCCACAGGTCGGGCGCGAGTTTTTCATCGCTCAGGTCTGCCTGGACCAGCATGTTGCGGCACGGCTGCCCGAAGTGAGCGCAGAGGATTTAAAAGCCGCTTGGTTCGATATTATGCGGCGCGCAAAGCTGATCCAGCATCATAAAATCACCCGCGACGAACTTTCCGTTCGTGAAATTATGACGGTTATCCTCCGCGAGCTTCAGCAACGAAGGTTTGCCGAGTTCCAGGAATTGTTCGATACCGCGAAAGGTCTGCCACATGCCGTCGTGACCTTTGTCGCACTGCTTGAGCTGACCAAAGAGTCCCTGGTCGAGTTAACACAGGCTGAATGCTATGCGCCGATTTATGTCCGGCTCAGCTACACACCGAGTTAAGCTTGCTTGAAATCATCGACAATGCCGACTTGTCGACGCGTATAAGCCTTCGGCTTAGAAGCCAGGTTGACAGGCTGATTCGAGTTCATCACCCTGCGGAGCTCGGTGATGCAAAGCTTGCATTACGAGGGCCATTTCGCGGGCTGCTGGGGGAAGGCAGCAACAGCGTCTTTGGTGCCCATATTCACGGCACCTTGTTGCAGATCGCCTGGCGCGGTATTGAACGTCTTGATCGTTATCAGGTTCGCGCCCAGGCTGGCGAGCACTGGGATGAGCTTGTGCAGTGGAGTCTGTCTCAAAACCTTCAAGGCCTTGAAAACCTCAGCATGATCCCAGGCTCGGTGGGCGCAGCGCCGATTCAAAACATAGGCGCCTACGGGGTTGAACTCGCGCAACGCTTTGTATCGCTCGAAGCTGTCCACTGGGAGAGCATGACACGCAAGCGGTTCTCACGCGAAGCATGTTTATTTGCATATCGTTCTAGTGTATTTAAGCATCTAAGTCATCAGTCATGGATCATCAGCCATGTCGACGTTCAGTTAAATCCGCTCGCCACCGGTGAGTCTGCTGCCTCATTAGACTATCGCTATCCCGATTTGCAACAGCGTTTTAATCGGCAGCCACCTGACTCCGCCCTTGACATCGCCGCGGCGATTCGAGAGATTCGCAGCGGCAAGTTACCCGACCCAAAGGTCGAGCCGAATGCCGGGAGTTTTTTTCATAATCCGAGACTAAGCAACGAAGCTGCCTTGGGCTTGAAAGCGCGGTTTCCAGAACTCCCCATCTACCGGGACGGTGAGCATCATCACAAGTTATCTGCCGCCTGGATGATTGAACAATGCGGTATGAAAGGGCAACGACTTGGTGATGTTGGCGTATCGGCAAAGCACGCCCTGGTCCTTGTCAATCATGGCGAGGCAACCGGGGAGATGCTGATGGCATTTGCCCGGAAGATCATCGAGCTGGTCGATGAGCGATTCGGACTGCAACTCACGATTGAACCTCGCGTCCTGCTCAGCTGAATAGCCCTCAAAAAAAGGTATCGCTCGCGTGCAACCCATCAGCGCGCATCGAGTTTCCGGCGAAAAACCCATCGCATTGAATCGGATGCATCAGGACAATACTGATAACCATCTCGGTCAAACGTTTTGAGCGCTTCGATCGATTCGACCCGATTTTCAATTGCCCAGCGACACATCGCACCTCGCGCACGCTTTGCCGAAAAGCTCACCACTTTGAAAGACTCGCCCTTGGATTCCTGAAAAACAATATGCAAAACTTTTGCTTTGAGATTTTTCTCCTGCACCGCGCTGAAGTACTCCTCGGAGGCCAGGTTCACCACAAGCTTGCTGCTGTGTCCTTTCAAATCCTGATCGAGCGATGTGGCAATCGTGGTACCCCAAAAGGCATAAAGATCCTTGCCCCGTTCGTTTGCAAGACGGGTGCCCATTTCGAGCCGGTAGGCTTGAAGCTGATCAAGCGGTCGCAAGACGCCATAAAGGCCGGAGAGAATCCGCACATGGTCTTGCGCCCAGCCGATCTGCTCCTCGTTGAATTCACGAGCGCGTAGACCATCGTAGACATCACCGTCAAAAGCAAAGATAGCAGCTCGAACCTGCGATGCCCTGGGCTTATCGCGCCATATTTTGTAGCGCTCATGATTCAGTACGGCCAATCCTTCACTGATACCCATCAAGGATGAGAGCTCCTCGGGTTGCAAATCCCGCAATCGCTCGACAAGCTTGGCCGATTCGGCCATCCAGCGGGGACGACTTGTTTTGACCGCCAAGACCTCAGACTCGTAGTCGAGGGACTTTGCCGGAGAAAGCAACATCAGCATCGTAAACCACCTCGTTAACGCAAAGCACTTGTTGATGTCGATAGAATGCTGATGATAATGCGCAGTTAACCCGCCCAAGGTCGAATGCCCCCAAGCCACGCTGAACCGCCAATCGAAGCTTCAATGAAAGGCACTGCACATCGGGCAACAAGCCTGGTACTCGACACGAATTGTTGGCTCGATTTGCTTGTCTTTTGTGACCCCTCGGTGAGCAGGCTTCGCGATGCACTAGCGTGCAAGGCCATCACGGTTGTAAGTTGCGCGCCGATGCGAGATGAGATCTTGCATGTGATCAACCGCCCCTGGATCAATCAGCGTTGCGCTCCTGAGGCAGTGATGCTGGACTACGATCGTTTCAGTACACGGTGCAAGCTGCCGCCCTCACGCCGCTCGCGCATCGCCTGTTCAGACCCTGACGATCAGATTTTTCTTGACCTGGCCATTGAGGAGGCGGTTTCAGCGCTGGTCAGCAAGGATCGACAGCTTCTGCGGGTTGCAAAAAAAATGCGACGGCAGTTTCAAGTCGAGATCATGAGCCAGGCGTCATTACAATTTCAAGAGCATTTGTTGCGTTGGACGCAAGCCAGTCCTGCGCCTTTGCACCGCGCCGATGTCTAGTAAGACTTTGGTAGACCTAGCACCTTCTCGGCAATAAAACTCAGGATTAACTCACGGCTGACCGGCGCGATCCGCGGAATCAGGCTCTCACGGAAATAGCGTTCGACATGATATTCCTTGGCGTAGCCCATACCGCCGTGCGTCATCACGGCTGTCTCGCAGGCATGGTAGCCCGCTTCGGCGGCAAGAAACTTGGCGCTGTTGGCCTCGGCACCGCAGGGTTGACCCTGGTCATAGAGCCAGGCAGCGCGCATCGTCAGCCAATGGGCTGCTTCGAGCTCGATCCATCGCTGCGCCAAAGGATGCGCGATGGCTTGATGCTGACCGATTGGTCGGTCAAACACGATACGCTCGCTGGCATAGCGTTGGGCACGTGATAGCGCCACCCGCCCTAAACCCACCGCTTCGGCGGCAATCAAGATGCGTTCCGGATTCAAGCCGTGCAAAATATAACGAAATCCCTGCCCTTCCTCGCCAATCCTGTCCTCGACGGGAATCCGCAAGCCATCAATAAAAAGCTGATTGGAATCAACCGCTTTACGACCCATTTTCTCAATCTCATGGACCTGAACCCGGGACCGGTCAAGATCGGTATAAAAAAGACTAAGTCCCTCATTAGGTTTCGATGACTCAGCAAGCGCTGTGCGTGCAAGCAAGAGCATTTTGTCGGCAACTTGCGCGGTTGAAATCCAAACTTTTTGACCATGAACTGAATAGTGATCGCCCTCGCGCTTTGCCATGGTCTTGAGCTTCAGTGTGTTGAGACCTGTATTGGGCTCGGTCACAGCAAAACAGGCCTTTTGCTCGCCACGTATCAGCGGGGGTAACCAGCGTGCCTGCTGCGCGGCCGTTCCAAAAACAACAACAGGATGAAGCCCAAAAATATTCATATGAATCGCAGAGGCACCACTCATCCCGGCACCTGAGGCTGCAACAGCCTGCACCACCAGGGCTGCCTCAAGTATCCCGAGTCCAGCACCGCCATGAGCGACGGGCATGGCAATGCCGAGCCAGCCCGCCTTAGCCATGGCCAGGTGAAACTCGCTCGGAAAGTCCCCGGTTCGATCACGCTCAGCCCAGTAATCATCACCAAAATCGCGACATAAGGATGCCACTGCATCGACAATGGCCAATTGATCCTGAGAGAGTGAAAAATCCATAGCAGTTCCTTAATCAGCCCAATACCATCTTGTCGCAACAAAGGCATCGTGCACAAGCCGCGACAATCCGGTTTTCGGTCTGGCGAAAACCCTAAGGAGGCTTCAATGCAGCCGGAAAGTCTTAGTATTCGGCACTTATCCCAAGCCAGAGGAACCCCAGATGCAGCCCACCTTAGATCGACACACCGAGATTCGCGATGCGATTCGTGACCTTTGCAAGCATTTTCCCGATGAATACCACCGCAGCATCGACGAGGTCCGGGGCTACCCTGAGGCATTCGTGGATGCACTTACCCAAGCAGGCTGGCTTGCAGCGCTTATTCCTCAGGCTTACGGCGGATCTGGCCTTGGGCTATCGGAAGCTTCGGTGATCATGGAAGAAATCAACCGTTGTGGCGGCAATGCAGGTGCCTGTCATGGCCAGATGTACAACATGGGTACGCTCTTGCGGCACGGGTCTGAAGCACAGAAACGGCAATATCTGCCCGAAATCGCTGCAGGCCGACTAAGGCTGCAGTCGATGGGCGTTACCGAGCCAACAACAGGCACCGACACAACCCATTTGAAGACAAGTGCTCGAAAGCAAGGGGATCGCTACATCGTGAACGGGCAGAAAGTCTGGATTTCACGTATTCAGCACTCTGACTTCATGATTCTTCTCGCAAGAACAACGCCGCTCGCTGAGGTGGCAAAAAAATCAGAAGGTATGTCAATATTTCTGGTGGACCTTAAAGCCGCCATCGGTCATGGCATGACGGTGCGCCCGATTCGCAACATGGTCAACCATGAAACCAATGAGTTATTTTTTGAAAACCTTGAAATTCCTCAGGAAAACCTGATCGGGGAAGAGGGCAAAGGTTTTAAGTACATTTTGGATGGGCTGAACGCCGAGCGGATCCTCATCGCCGCTGAATGCATTGGTGACGGCTATTGGTTTATCGACCGCGTGACGCATTACGTCAAGGACAGGCAGGTATTTGGGCGACCGATTGGTCAGAATCAGGGGGTACAGTTTCCGATTGCCGATGCCTACATCGAGGTTGAAGCGGCTAATCTGATGCGTTATGCCGCCTGCGACCGCTTCGATCAGCAAGAGGCTTGCGGCGCACAGGCAAATATGGCGAAGTATCTTGCGGCAAAAGCAAGCTGGGAGGCTGCCAACGCATGTTTGCAGTTTCACGGTGGCTTTGGCTTTGCCTGCGAGTACGACGTGGAACGCAAGTTCCGTGAGACGAGGCTGTATCAGGTCGCACCAATTTCAACCAATCTCATCTTTTCTTATATCGCTGAACATGTACTCGGGCTTCCGCGATCGTTCTAAACCGACGATGATTCATTCACCCTGGATGGTTTGACGAATTCACGATGCCCGTTCTGCATACCGGGTGGCCGCGAAACCGGTGGCCACTTCGTCAAACCCGACCTGACTCGGCACATTTGGGGCAATCCACCAGCGACGCTCCGTACAGTTAATTCTCACGCCGGCAACACTTTCAACCCGCGCTTGTTCGGGTAAGGCCGGATCCGGTTTGCGACAAACCGACAGCAGCCCGTCGGACTCGTCGCGCAAAAGCGCTTCGATGGCGGCCGCAGAGATAGGCCGCTTGCTTGCATAAGCCTGCGCACAGCGAAGCCTTGCTTCGGTCGATAAAGAGGAGGCCATCACCGCTTGCTGTTCAAGCAGGGGAGCGCATAAAAAATGATTGGTATGCACGAAGACCGCCTCACCGCTTGCGTACTCTGACCAGGCGCTTGGCGAAATCTCAAAGGATCCGATATCACCATGCGCATCAGCAGCAGGAATATTGGAGGCGGCGCCAAAGCCCGGGCCCGCTGCGAGTTCTGCAAGTCGAATGCGAAAACGCTTCAGACTATCGAAGGAAAGCGCATGTCTTAGCAACACATGAACGGGAACACCCGGTCTGGAGCCGTCTGTGATGGAACGCAGGATGTTCAGCCCGACAGCCATACCCTGATCGTTGAGACCAATCTTGGCAAGCATGCCCGCTTCCGTCAAGGTGGCGATTGCCCGGCCCATCGCATCACGGGTGTGCAACAGCACCAGGGCATCGCGCTGCCTGCCAATCCAATCCCAATTTTGCGCAAGCCAGGTATGACCATCATCGGAGGCGTCCGGCGAAACCGCGATGGCGGTGCATTCGCCCCAATCCAAAAGGCCTAGCGCCTGGTTGTGTGCACGCGCTTCAGCGGACTGATCACTCACCCGCGCAAGAAATGTAGCAGGCAAAATCTCAGTGCGGCAATTCAAGGCCAGGACATCGCTGAAAACAAGCTTTGCACCTTGAGCAATGCCTTCAATTTCCTCCAGCAGCTGAGGATCGGTCGCATCAATCGCATCGCGGTACTGCATGGCACGGCGACCCGCTTCGGTCCAATCCAAACCGCAATCGGCAAACAGCCTGGCGTAGGTTTGGACCGAATGAATCACCCGATCTCTCGCCAAACGCCCATAGCGTTCACCGCGCGCTCTTGCCGAATCAACAGACCGAACGTCAATCACTGGAAACATGCCAAGCCCCTCCTGCTTAAGCGGCAGCCTCTTCGCGAGACGCACGCTTGCGCTCGTGTTCTTTCAAAAACCGTTTGCGCAAACGAATGCTCTGAGGCGTTATTTCAACAAGTTCATCGTCTTCGATGAACTCTACGGCACGCTCGAGGGTTAAGGCAATCGGTGGCGTGAGCACGATGGCTTCATCCTTTCCGGAAGCGCGAACATTGGTTAGTTTTTTCTCCCGAACCGGGTTAACAACCAGATCGTTATCACGGGTATGGATGCCAATAACCATCCCCTCATACAAAGCTTCGCCCGGCGACACAAACATACGGCCACGATCCTGTAGCTTCCACAAGGCATAGGCCACAGCCTCGCCATCGTCTTGCGAGATCAGCACGCCATTGCGTCTGCCCTCGATGGCGCCGGCCCAGTCACTGTAGGCGTCAAAAACATGGCTCATGATGCCGGTGCCGCGGGTCATGTTCAGAAATTCACCATGAAAGCCAATCAGCCCGCGTGCCGGTACCCGATAGTCAAGCCGTACCCTGCCCTGACCGTCGGGAACCATATCCTGCAACTCGCCTTTACGTTGCCCGATGAACTCCATCACCGAACCCTGATGACCCTCTTCAACGTCCATGGTCAGCATTTCATAGGGCTCAAGCTTTTCACCGTTCACCAAACGCAAACGCGGTTTGGGTCGGGACACGGCAAGCTCATAACCCTCACGACGCATGTTTTCCAGAAGAATCGTCAGATGCAATTCGCCACGGCCTGAGACCAGGAAGGACTCCCCGTCGGGACTGAATTCAACCCGCAAAGCCACATTACTTTTCAGCTCGCGCTCGAGGCGATCGCGTATCTGGCGGCTCGTGACATACTTGCCCTCACGACCGGCAAGCGGTGAACCGTTTACCAGAAATTCCATGGTCATGGTCGGCTCATCCACCCGCAGCATGGGTAGCGCATCAGCTTGAGATGGATCCGCAATCGTGCTCCCGATGCCTAACTCGTCGATCCCTGTGATGGCCACAATATCCCCGGCAAAAGCTTCATCCATCGGTGCACGCTCGAGTCCGCGGTAACAGAGCACCTGCCCAATTTTTCCGTTGATCGCATCAGGTGCCTTCGAATCAGGGTAATCTTCATCGCGACCTTGGAGCACATGGACCAGTTGCCCGGTCTTGATGCGCCCTCGCTGAATCCTCCCGATACCGATCTTGCCCACATAGTTTGAGTAATCGAGTGCTGAAATCTGCAGCTGCAATGGACCGTCGATGTCATCGGCCCGGGCAGGCACATGACGCAAAATCGCATCAAAAAGCGGTTTCATATCCTTGGCCGTTCCAGCTTCGATATCGGTGAGCTCAGTCGCGGCATAGCCTGCTAGCGCCGAGCAATAAACCACTGGAAAGTCCAACTGCTCTTCGCTCGCGCCGAGTCGATCAAACAAGTCAAAGGTCTGGTTAACCACCCAATCTGGACGAGCGCCAGGTCGATCAATCTTATTCACCACGACAATCGGGCGAAGCCCAAGCGCGAGCGCCTTGCGTGTGACGAAGCGGGTCTGTGGCATGGGCCCCTCCACCGCATCCACCAGCAGTACGACGCCATCAACCATCGACAGCGCACGTTCGACTTCGCCGCCGAAGTCGGCATGCCCCGGGGTATCCACAATATTGATTCTTGTATCGTTATACGTTACCGCACAATTCTTTGCCAAAATCGTGATCCCACGTTCGCGCTCCAGGTCGTTTGAGTCCATGACCCTTTCGGTAAGTTGTTGATTGACACGAAAGGTGCCGGACTGTCGCAGCAATTGATCAACAAGCGTTGTCTTTCCGTGGTCAACGTGAGCAAT
>DENJ01000074.1:0-9336 GCA_002359635.1 Burkholderiales bacterium UBA2647 | reverse complement strand
TGCTTCATGCTTTGCTGCGCTGTTAAATGCTTTTTTGTGCCACAAGCCGCTGGGCGGCAAGCACACCGCGCTCATCGATCGATCCGGTACCAAGCAGCCCCCCGCTTGATCGATAAAGTCTGACCGGGCCAACAAGGCCTTGTGCGCCGTGCGCCTCGCTTGAAAGGCGCTGGCCTTGAATCAGTCGTCGCGCCGAATCATCGTCAAGATCAAGTCGATTTAAATCCAATAACAACGCATCAGTTGGCAGCAAAAAAGCGTTTCGTGCCGCCTGATCGAGCGGCTCGAGCTGATCGAGCGAAAGCATTTGATCTTCCTTAAAATGAGCAACAGCGGTCCTTCTTAAGCCAGCAAGATAGGCGCCGCATCCCAGCGCCTGGCCGATGTCATGCGCCAAGCTCCGGATATAAGTCCCCTTACTGCAATGGACCCGCACACGGAGACAAGTCCGTTCGCCGCTGCTAGCGTCATATTGAACCATGTCCAAGATGTCTAACTGATGAATCACGATGGCACGTGGCTTTCTGGGTACCTCGATGCCCTCTCTAGCCCAGGCGTATAAGGCCTTGCCCTCGTGCTTGAGCGCTGCATACATGGGTGGAGTCTGGTCTTGAGGCCCTTTGAAACGCTCTAAAACAGATGACAGACGATGAAGGAAAGGTTTGGGGTCGGACCAATCGCTTAAGACGCCCTCGGCGTCCCCGGTCGAACTCGATTGCCCTAGATTAAGACTCGCTTCATAGGTTTTATCCGCGTCAAGCAAACCATGCAAAAACTTTGTCGCATCGCCCAGGGCAATGGGCAACATACCGGTTGCCAGCGGATCAAGCGTCCCGCCGTGCCCCGCCTTTACCCGCGAAAAAAGGCGTCTGAGCTGCTGCAGCGCCTGATTTGATGAACTGCCCAGCGCTTTGTCGAGAAGCATTAATCCATCAACGCTGCCTTCGCACGGGCGCCTCATGCCTTGACATCATCAACGGCCGGACCCTCACCCAGTGCCTGATCAATCAGACGCGACATCGCCATCCCGCGCTCCGTCGATTGATCGTAGCGAAAACGCAGCTCAGGTGTGGTGTGAATCCTGATCCGACGGCCAAGTTCGGCACGCAAAAATCCCGCTGCAGATCGCAAACCGGATAGCGTGCTCGAAATCTGCGCTTCCGTGTCGGGCAACACGGTGAAGAACACCGTGGCATAGGCATAGTCCGGTGTGAGATCCACACCGGTCAGCGTGGCAAACCCGATACGCGGATCCTTGATCTCACGCTGAATGAGCTCGGCCAACTCCTGTTGGATCTGATCCGCGATACGCGCGCCGCGCGCACCGCCCGAGCCCGATGAAAAATGACGCTTCATAAGCCAGACGTCTGCGGCGCAGTTCAGAGACTGCGCGCAACCTCTTTGATCTCGAAGACTTCAAGCTGATCGCCTTCTTTTATATCGTCATAATTCTTAACAGACAAGCCACACTCAAAGCCTTCTTTGACTTCCCGTACATCGTCCTTGAAGCGTTTAAGACTATCGAGTTCACCGGTAAAGAGCACCACCGAGTCGCGCAACAGACGAATGCGCGCGCCCCGTCGCACAAGCCCTTCGAGCACCATGCAACCGGCCACATTACCCACCTTCGACACCCGGAAGACCTGGCGAATCTCAACCAAGCCGATGATTTCTTCTTTACGATCCGGCGATAGCATCCCAGCCATCGCTGCCTTGATCTCGTCGACCGCATCATAAATGATGTTGTAGTAGCGGATATCCACGCCGTTGCCCTCAGCAACGCGCTTGGCCTGTTGATCGGCCCGCACGTTAAAGCCGATCACCACCGCATTGGAGGCCATGGCAAGATTGATATCGCTTTCGGTGATGCCACCGACCTGGGCATGAACAACCTGCACTTTGATCTCATCGGTGCTAAGTTTTTGCATGGCGTGCACCAACGCTTCCTGAGAGCCCTGAACATCCGACTTGATGATCAGCGTGAGGGTTTTTGTTTCGCCCTCGGTCATCGCATCGAAAATATTCTCGAGCTTTGCGGCTTGCTGCTTCGCAAGCTTCACATCTCGGAACTTGCCTTGTCTAAAGAGCGCAATCTCGCGTGCTTTGCGTTCATCGGCAATCGATAACACCTCTTCGCCAGCCGAGGGAACTTCTTGCAAACCTTGAATCTCAACCGGTATTGAAGGACCGGCCGCATCGATGGATCGTCCGTTTTCATCAAGCATGGCGCGGACCCGACCCCAGGAGCTTCCGGCAAGCACCACATCGCCCTTGCGCAGGGTGCCACTTTGAACCAGCACGGTGGCCACCGGACCGCGGCCGCGGTCTAGTCTCGCTTCAATGACGAGACCCTTTGCCGGCGCATCCTTCGGCGCCGTCAATTCCAGGACTTCAGCCTGTAAGAGAACATTCTCAAGCAGTTCGTCGATGCCATCGCCTGTTTTTGCCGAGACCCCGATAAAGGGCGATTCACCGCCGTAGTCTTCGGGGACCACCTCATGACCGACCAACTCCTGTTTCACCCGGTCGGGATTCGCTTCAGGCTTGTCCATCTTGTTCATCGCAACCACCAGCGGCACCTTGGCAGCCTTCGCATGCGCGATCGCTTCAACCGTTTGTGGCATGACACCATCATCGGCCGCTACAACCAGAATCACGATATCGGTAGCCTTGGCACCACGGGCACGCATGGCGGTAAACGCTTCGTGTCCCGGTGTATCAAGAAAGGTGATCACACCACGATCCGTTGTGACGTGATAGGCGCCGATGTGCTGGGTAATGCCACCGGCCTCACCGGCAGCAACCTTGGCGCGCCGAATGTAGTCCAGCAAGGAGGTTTTTCCATGATCGACGTGACCCATGACGGTAACCACGGGCGGTCTTGGCAGCAGCACAGCATCCTGACTCGGCACTTCCTCGAGCAGTGCTTCAGGGTCGTCGAGCTTAGCGGCAAAGGCCTTGTGACCCATTTCCTCCACAACAATCATCGCTGTTTCTTGATCAAGCACCTGATTGATGGTGACCATTTGACCCAGCTTCATCAAGTGCTTGATCACTTCTGCAGCCTTGACCGACATCTTGTGTGCAAGATCGGCAACCGTTATGGTTTCCGCAACATGAATCTCCCGCGCAACAAATTCAGACTGGACCTGGATTTGCTCCTGGCGATCACCATGGCCGCGTCGTCCGCCACCCTTGGATGCTCGCCAACTGCTATTGCCCATGCTGGTGTCGCCGCGGGTTTTGAGGGCCCGACGCTTGCTTGCTTCGTCAGCCCAGCTCGATGAGAGTTTTTCTGACTTCAGATGCTTTTTGTCCTTGGCATCCTTCGGATCTTTGCTGTCTTTTTCCTTCGGTTTCGCAGCAGCCGTCACCTCTTTGCTCTCAGCCGCTTTCTGGGCGCTTGGCTTATGCAAGGTACCCGAAGGACCCTCTTTCTTGACCGCCTCGACGGGTTTTGTTTCGGGTTCAGGGGGCTTGACGACAGGCTTGGGCGCAGGCTTGACGACCGGCTTACGCTGCAAACTCATCAGCCGATTGATTTCTGCAACCTCGCTTTCAACCGCACGACGGGCACGCGCCTGAGCTTCCGCAGCTTCTTTGGCGCGGCGGGCCTCTTCAAGGGCAGCGGCAGTTTCGGCCTGCGCACGGGCCTTGTCCTCTTCTTTCTGGGCAAACTCAAGCGCAGCTAGGCGCTCGCGCTCACGCCTTGCCGCTTCTTCGCGGGCAATCGCTTCCGCGGCAGCGAGGGCCTCGCGCTCGCGTTCCCGCTCAAGCCGCTCTTGCTTTTCGCGAAGCTCCGCCTCCTGGCGCTCAAGAAGCTCTTGCTGCCGTTGCTCCTCTTCAAGGCGCGCAGCCGTTTCCTCGGGTGACAAATCCTGCACCATGGCAGGCGCTGCTTCTTGGGTATCAGGCGCATCACGCTTCACGAACACCCGCTTTTTTCGCACCTCGACCTGTATCGTTCGGGCCTTGCCAGTCGCATCAGCCTGCTTGATCTCGCTGGTTTGCTTGCGCGTCAGGGTGATTTTCTTCTTCGGCGCATCGTCTGAGCCGTGGGCACGGCGCAGCGCGCTCAAGAGATGCTCTTTGTCGGACTCGGAGATTGCGTCATTTACCGATTGCTTAGCAACCCCGGCAGCTTTGAGTTGTTGCAACAGCACGTCGGCCGGCATTTTGAGCTCAGCAGCGAAATTAGCGACGTTGTTTGCGGACATGTGTACTTCCTAAAAAAAGAACGATAACAGCGATATAGCAAAACCCAGCACGAACCGGCAGCTGAATGTCAGGATCCGAGTGGCGTAAGGATTCAATTTTGATCAGCAAACCAGTGAGCGCGTGCTTTTAAAATCAGACCTCTTGCCCGCGCCTCATCAACGCCCGTAGCCTCCTGCAACTCATCAACCGCAAGCTCGGCCAAATCATCCCGGCTGAAAATACCCGCATCCGAAAGCTTGGCAGCCAGGTCGCTATCCATGCCCTCAAGCGAAAGCAGATCATCAGAGGACTGATCGATTTTTTCTTCTTTGGCGATCGCTTCAGTCAATAGAACGTTACGCGCACGCGTACGAAGCTCATTGACTGTTTCTTCATCAAAAGCATCGATTTCAAGCATTTCGTTGATCGGCACATAGGCCACCTCTTCAACGCTTGTAAACCCTTCATCGATCAAAATGTCAGCAACTTCCTCGTCGACATCAAGTTTGATCATCAGGTTTTTTCGAATTTCGGTGCGTTCGGTCTCTGACTTCTGCGCCGATTCCTCAGCCGTCATGATGTTAATCGTCCAGCCGGTAAGTTCAGAAGCCAACCGGACATTTCGCCCCCCGGTGCCAATTGCCAAAGCAAGATTGTCTTCATCAACAACAACATCCATCGCATGCGATTCTTCATCGACCACGATAGAACTGATATTGGCCGGGGCGAGCGCACCAATCACGAATTGCGCGGGATCTTCTGACCACAAGACGATATCAACGCGCTCGCCAGCGAGTTCCTGCGTCACTGCCTGAACACGTGAGCCGCGCACACCCACACAGGTTCCGATCGGGTCAACACGACGATCGTGGCTCAAGACAGCAATTTTTGCCCGCACGCCTGGATCGCGGGCGGCCGCCTTAATCTCAAGCAGTCCTTGTTCGATTTCGGGGACTTCATTCGAGAAGAGATACTTGATGAATTCCGGCGAGGTTCTCGACAACAGCAGTTGCGGTCCTCGACCTTCGCGATTTACCCGCAGAATCGCAGCGCGTACCCGGTCGCCTGTTCGCAGGTTTTCTTTTGGAATCATCTGATCACGCAGCAAACGTGCCTCGAGCTTACCCGATTCAATAATTGCCCCCTCACGATCCACCCGTTTCACGGTACCAGAGACAATGGGTTCGTTGCGTGCCAGGTAGTCACTAATGATTTGCTCCCGCTCGGCATCGCGAATTCTTTGTAGGATGACCTGCTTGGCGGCCTGGGCGCCGATGCGTCCGAGGTCGATTGCCTCAAGCCCTTCCTCAATGTAGTCACCCAACTCGACTTCGTTGACCTGCTTGCGGGCTTCGCTCAAGATAATCTGCAAATCGTGATCATCGAGCTCGCCATCCGACACAACCAGCCAACGGCGAAACGCTTCATAGGCGCCCGAACTGCGGTTAATCTGCACTCGGACGTCAACTTCGTCCTTGAACAGCTTCTTGGTCGCTGAAGCCAGTGCCAGTTCAAGCGCTATAAAAACGGTCTCCCTAGGCACGTTTTTTTCGCGTGCCAAGGCATCCACCAGAAGCAAAACCTCGCGACTCATGACCAGCTCTCCTCAAACATCATTCAGAACACCAACTGCGGCACAAGGTGCGCGCGCTCTATATCGTTTAGACTAAAATTGAGAACGTTCAACGAAGCTTGCTGCTCAATGCCTTGCTCCGGCCCGCTCTCCGACCCACTTTCCTGCCTGCCATCATGCTGCGGCTTTTTTTTGCCCTGCTTAGGCTTCGATTTGGTACTCACCCGCCTTCTTGCCGTTTTGCCTGAGTCTGAGGCTTCGCTGAGTATCAACATCCAGTCATCAACAGGCTTTCCCTCTGCACGAGCGAGTTCACCCTCCCAATTCCTGCGACCACCCAAGGGAAGGCGAAGCCGAACACTGATCCTATGCCCAAGGAAGCGCTCAAAATCACTTGCCCGCCGCAAACGGCGATCAACCCCAGGCGAGGAAACCTCAAGACGTTTGTAATCGATATCCTCGACCAGCATCACTTGAGACAGCTGCCTCGAGACCAGTTCGCAATCCTCAATGGTTATCCTCGATTGCTTCTGAGCGGGCCAGTCAATAAAGACACGGACGATACCCCCAGCAAGTTCGAGATCCACAAGCTCATAGCCAAGCGGCTCCACCGATTGCTCAACCAACTGGAACAACGACACACTCACAGACGCTCACGCTTCCTTTCACCTGCATCAAGCTCAGACGCGAAAAGGGCATGACAAGCATTGGCCATCGCGTCTCGGCCGACAAAAAAAAATGGGCTGCTGCCCAGCCCATTTCTTTATTTTTTTCAATTTACCTTAACCGGAGAGTATAACCTTTTAATCTGCTTTTGGGCCAGGTCTTGGCGTTTTTCGTCGAGAACGATTCGGCTTTGCACCCGACCTCGGTCCACCGCCTGGATTAGCCCCGCCACCGGGCATACCGCCTGAAACGCCGCCCGGGCCCGGACCTCTTCGTTTGGCAGGCTTTGGCCTTCCCGCAGGAAATGCTGCCGGGGTTTGACCGTCTGCGGCAGGCTGATAGACCCCGGGACTAAGATTAAATTTTGCAACGTTCTTACCGCCACGACGTTTTTTCTGACCACCCGCACCAGGACCTTGACCTGGCGGCCTCATACCAGGGGGTAAGGCTGAGGGGGACCGGACGGCCTTGCGCACGAGACGGGTAATTCCCTCAAGATGCGCGTTGGCATTGCGTGGCTGCCATTCGTCATCTTGCAATTCAGGCCTGTCGACCGGCTCGTCTGCATAGCGCGGCAAATAGGCCGAGGGATCAAATCCCGGCGGCGGCCCCTCGTCCCCATCGTCGTCCTCATCCCCATCGTCACCGGGAGACTCAAACTCGCCCAGCCGCTCCGTCAAGCTTTGATTGTCGGATCGGGTTGGATCAGCCTCAAGCATGAGTTGCTGCAGACGGCGTACTTCCGCCTCGGACAATTCCACATACCGCGCCCGCACCAAACCCTCGGGAAGGCCAATCGGACCGAAGCGAATCCTTGCAAGACGACTCACCACCAAGCCGAGTGCATCAAAAATGCGACGAATTTCCCGATTCCGTCCTTCAGAAAGCGTCACGCGGTACCAGTGATTGGCCCCGTCACCGCCCACGTCCTCCAGACTGTTAAAGCGTGCCACACCGTCGTCGAGATTGACGCCGTCGAGTAATTGCCTGGCCTGGGCCTCATCAATACGCCCCAGGATTCTGACTGCATATTCCCGCTCCCAGCCATAACGCGGGTGCATCAGCCGGTTTGCAATATCGCCTGAGGTGGTGAAAATCAGTAGTCCTTCCGTGTTGAAGTCGAGCCTGCCCACTGCAACCCAGCGGGCACCTTTCAAGCGCGGCAAACGCCCAAAAACCGTGGGTCGATGTCCAGGGTCGTCGCGCGAAGAAATTTCCCCGGATGGCTTGTGGTAAAGCAACACACGCGGCGGCATTGCTGCGACCTTGCGTTGCAACATCCTGCCGTTTATCCGAACCTGATCGTTCGGTCCGATGCGTTGACCGATATGGGCCGGCATGCCGTTCACCGAGACCCGGCCTGCCAGAATCAGCTCCTCCATATCGCGACGCGAGCCGATCCCGGCATCAGCCAAAACTTTTTGCAGTTTCAGGCTGCCGTAATCAGGATCAGAGGACGCTCGTGTGCCTGGCGTTGGCAAAATGCTGGCCACATGACTGCGAATCGGCAACGGTTCAGACGCTGCGCCCGTAAGCTTTGCCTCCTCAGCAGCCCTTCGATCCCCAGGTCCCGATATCACGGTGGACTGGCTCTCCGCCCGGTTAACTTGCTGTTGTTCGCCGTCTTCTTGCGGATTGTCACGCAAGCGGTCCTTATCCCGTCTCGGTCGACGCCCTCGCGGGCCGCGCCTTGGCTGGCGCGTTGGGTCAAATCGCGACGGATCTTCCGACGCAGCGATGGGTTGACGTTCCTGCAGATCGCTCGGCGGCGCTTCGCTCGCAAGAGGCGCGTCGTCGGCTGGCATCGAAGTGCTTTGAGGAGGCGTTTCGGCGCTCGTATCGGTTTTGCGCCGCCTTCGCGGCTTTTTCGCGCCCGATTCCTCATTTGAGGAACCGCTCGCAGCGGGATCAACCGTCGCTGTCGCCTTTTTAGTATCAGTTGAGACCCCGCCCTGCGCCTCGGCCTTGTCGTGATCATCCTTGGATTGGTTCATGGGCTACAAACTCCTCAGCATATGCCGGGCATGGTCTTGATGCGCTCTGTCGTCTGGCTTAAGATCGCCCTGCGCCGACGCAGCCATCGTGGCAGGTGCCGTCGCTGATGCTGACGCCGCTAAATCGATAGGATCAAGCAAGTCAGCAAGGCCGCGATGGCCTTCGATCGTGGGCAGCTGGCTCAGGACCTCCAGACCGAGATCGTCAAGAAATTGTCGTGTGGTGCCAAGTAAAGCCGGGCGTCCCAGCACCTCTTTATGGCCGATGGTCTCAATCCAGCCACGATCTTCAAGTGTCTTGATGACCTGGCTCGACACCGTGACCCCGCGAATCGCCTCGATATCGCCTCGCGTTACCGGCTGGCGGTAAGCAACGATCGCCAAGGTCTCCATCACCGCTCGTGAATACTTCGGCGGCTTCTCGGGGTGAAGGCTTCCGAGAAATGCAGACACGTCGGGCGCTGTCTGGAAACGCCAACCGCTGGCAAGGGCAACAAGTTCAACGCTCCTGCCTTTCCAAGTCTCGCGTAAACGCTCAAGCAACTGCCGCAGCGTATCAGGACCCACCTGATCTTCAAAGAGCGCGCGCAGCCTTGAAACACTCATCGGTTCTCGGCTTGTCAATAAGGCAGCTTCAAGCACCCGTGTTACCTGGTTGGTGTTCATTTTTGATAAAAATATCCACGTTGCACAGTCCATTCAAGCGGGCTCACGCCACGAAGCCAGACGCAAAGCCGTGTTCAACAAGACGGTTTAAGCACGTGTTGCTCACGCCAACTTTCTTAGGCCCGGATTCAAGCATCGTTGATCACGCAAACCGAACGGGCTGAGATTCAAACCCGACTTTTCGCAATGTTTTGCGCTTCAAAATCTTGATTGGTTGCGGGGGCAGGATTTGAACCTGCG
>DENJ01000056.1:62261-91080 GCA_002359635.1 Burkholderiales bacterium UBA2647 | reverse complement strand
CATCGGTAATCCCGCCGCGGGTCGTCTTCAGGCTGCACAACCGGATAGTCCACCGGGCTCCTGGCTGCCGATATGGAGGAGGAGAAGGGGGCAGCAGGCGAGGTCGGCGCTTCGGGCCATGCGTTGGAGGACACCGCGACGGGAGCCGATTGCTTGGGCCCCGGGGCTAAGCCCTTGGTTACCGGCATGCGCAGGGGATCACGCTCCCAAACCGTGGGCACCGGTCCGCCGCGCAACATGCACAGCCGTGCAAGCAAGCGTCCCAACACCCCGTGACCGATGATCAGATCGGGCGCGTCGAGATGGGGAAGATTCAAGGCATGATGCGCTGTCGCTGCAAGTGCCAGCAAGACCGCCCGCTCTCCCAGCTGCTGATCCAGCGCTAGCGCGCGGTGCGAAGGCAACACCACGGTTTTTGCAGCGCCTCCAAAAAGGCTTCTGACTTCGGGGTAGCAACGCGCACCCGGCACGAAGACAAAGTCACCAGGACGGCGCGACGATGCTTTGCCGGCTTCAAGCACCCGCCCCACCGACTCGTAGCCTGGAATCAGTGGGTAGCCCATGCCTGGAAAATGTGGCATACGGCCCGACCAAAGCAGTTTTTCGGTGCCAGTGCTGATCCCACTCGCACCGATGTCGACAAGCAAATCCTGTTCGCCGGGCAGCGACAAGCCGACACGATCCAAACGCAAACATTGCGGTTTTTCCATCACCACAGCGAGCGTTTGTCGATTTGTCATGCTCAGTAAGCCCCAAGCCCTTGGATTGCGAGCGCCCGGCCGCCTTGGAGCGAAACCGAAAAATCATATGAAGCGGGTTTGTCGATCATGGTGTCTTTTTTCTTTGTCGATTCAGTCTGTCTAGTTCGTTTGACACTTATACACCCGATCTTGGGCTTCGTCCACGACAACCGGCCGCCACTCGTCGGCGCCGAACGGTTAGGGTTCTGCAAGAATCACCCTGACCTGCAAAGGCATGGCCTGGCGTAAGAGCCTCGCCTTGCTAAAGCCTGCAAGCTTCAACATCGCGATCAATTCGTCGGGACGCCGAGCGCGGCCACTGCCCATTGCCCAGAGGTACATCGAAAAATAAGCGTCAGCAACCGGTATCGCCCCCTTGGTTTGAGCCATCGGCTCGGCGATTAAAAGCTTCGCGCCCGCCACCATGCTTTGGTGGAGTTTGCGAAAAAGCTGCATCACAAACTCATCGTCGTGGTCATGGGCAACACGAACCAGACTGATCAGATCGGCGCCTTTCGGAATTGGGTCACTCAGAAAGCTGCCCGGAATACAGCGGCTTCGCTCACGCATGCCCAGCTGTTCGAAACGCAAAGCCGCGCGTTTGGCAACCGCAGGCAAATCCATAAGGGTCAAGCGGAGCTTTGGATAGCGGGCACCCACCTCCGCGAGAAAAACGCCCTCACCGCCGCCAAGATCGAGCAGATGCTGATGGCCGGCAAAGCTGTAACAAGCGAGGATTTCTTCGGCCACCATCGGTTGTGATGCGGCCATCAAGGCCGAGTATTCCCCGACCGCGACATCATGGAGTTCGCTCGGCTTATCGCTGGTTGCATACGCCCAATACGAAGCCATCGCGCGATCAGCGCCGCGCCTGCGAAGCAACGCCACCGGATCGGCCATGTCGTGATAAAAAAGCGCATGATGCTGAATCATCGCCTTCACCCCAGGACTTGTCAGTACCGAGGCGCCAAGCATGCCCAGGCCGTATCGGGTTTCTAAACCTGCATGCGGGCCGCGTTGCTCGAGCAGTTCCAGCGCAACGGCCGCCTGCAAGAGTCGCTCAAGCGCATCGCTATCGAGTCTGGATCGCTTTGAAAGCGTTGCAAGACTCAGGGGCCCTTCACTGAGCATGTCAAACAGGTCCAGTCGAACGGCAGCAAGCAGGACCTGCGAGTAAATGAAACCCGCACAAAGGTCGAAAAGCCTTACCGCGTAACGCCTTGCCAGGGGGCGAGTTAGAGGAAACCCTAGGGCCCATTGTTGAAAGCGCCGATTGAGCAAGAGCCCATCGCGCCACTGCAAAAGCCTTGCCTTGAGCGCTGCCAACACGCCTTGCCGATCACCCAAAAGCGGCGGATCCGGCAAGGGCTTGAGATGCTCTGGTAAAGCGCTCACGCCTGATTCCGTTTTTTATAAGGTACTGGAAAATGCTTCGCGAGACGCTCTTGACGGAATGCTGCTATGCGGATGAGCGAGCATATGGCTTGGAATCAACCGTTGTGACTCAGCGCGTAAAAGCGCGCGAAGCGCTTTCGCGCCGCGACACTCGGGGATGCTTGCGAGCGCCTGGCCCATGAGGTGATTGAACCGTTCAAGCGCACCCGAGAGGCCCAAGGTGCTCACCGCGCTAGGCCTGCCATGACACAAGTCCTGACCGACGGGTTTGCCCAGCTCAGCTGCATCAGCAGCCACATCCCGAATATCATCGGCGACCTGATAGGCCTCGCCTAACCAATTTCCAAGCGCTTCCCAGGCTGAGGGCGCTTCGCCCGACGATGCAGCGCCAAGCGAGCATGCAGCAGCAAATAAGGCGCCGGTTTTTGCGCGCTGGTACTGCCGCAAATCGACCACGGACTCGCTCTCCCAGGCCTGACCTGCAACAATACCGCCAGGCATCCCGACCGCCTGAGAAAGACCGCGCAGCAACACCTTGGCACGCTCTGGCCGGTGATGAATTTGTGCGCTCAGTGTTTGATAAGCCAGGACAATAAGGGCATCGCCTGCAAGCACAGCCAGGCGCTCGCCGAAGGCTTTATGAACCGAGGGTTGCCCGCGCCGGGTGTCCGCATTGTCAAAACACGGTAAATCGTCATGCACGAGCGATGCGCAATGCATGAGTTCAATGGCCGCCGCGGTCGCATTGCTCAAAGGCGCACAATCGTCTCCGCAGGCCATTGCCACGGCCAGGCATAACCGCGGGCGAATCCTTGCCCCCCCGGGGAAAACCGCATGCTTTAAGGCTGCAGCGAGGCTGCTTGGTGCGGCAGGATCATCGACTTCGCCAAGCGCCTCGGCAAGCACCCACTCAATTCGTCTTACGGTATCCATGTAAGGCCTCCAATGGTGGGAATCGCGTTGACATAGGTGTACTGAACCACTGACAATGCTTTATGTCAAGTTTTCCTTACGCCAAGCCTTGGACAAAAGCCGGGCAAAACGCGGCAGATCGCGACCAGGCAGCAACCGCCCTACTGCTGCTTGCTGACATCAAAGCAAGCGCAAGACTCTGGGGTTATGCGCGCTTTGTGCTGGGCACGCTAGCTTTGCGTCAGTGTGAAGGTTTGCGCTTTGCCAAGCAGCTCGGAAGCGGCGAGCATGGTGGCTTCGGACTTAAGCCCAGCCTGAGCATTCAAGGACTTTTTCTTGCCTTCGATCATCATGAGCAAGCCTTTGCGTTTTGGCATGATCATCCCCTGGTGGACCGCTATCGGCAAAACGCCCTCGAGTGTTTAGGTCTGATCGCAAGCCCCTTGCGCTCGCGCGGCAGCTGGTCGGGCCAGAGGCCCTTTGAGTCCGAAAGCACCCTGGCGAACCATAAAACCTCAAGCGCAAGCGAGCCGATTGCTGCGCTCACCCGGGCATCCATCCGCATCAGCAAGGCGGCGGCCTTTTGGTCAAAAGCGCCCGCTGCCCAGCAGGCACTTGCCGAGCACCCCAGCTGCTTACTCGCCGTTGGCCTCGGCGAAGCGCCTTTATTGCGGCAGGCTACCTTTAGCGTCTGGCAATCGGCGGCGGCCATGGACGCCTATGCGCGAACCGGAGCACACATGGCTGCCATTCGCGCAGCGGGAGCGGGTGCCTACTTTCATGAAGACATGTTTGTGCGTTTTAGGCCGCTTGCCGCTTTCGGTACCTGGCGCGGCCAATCCCTGAATATCGAGCGCCAAACTTCAAGCCACAGCCCATCGGGGGAGTTGCCCCACAAACGGCAGCAATCGGTTTGATCGCCATGGCTGAGCATTCACAAGCCCAAAGACTGCCGATCCGCATTATCGGTGCCGGGGTTGGCGGACTTGCAGCGGCAATCAGTCTTGCAGCAAAAGGTTATCCGGTACAGATTCTTGAACAACATGCAAACATCGGCGGCAAAATGCGGGCCTTTGATGTGGATGGCGTGCAAGTGCCTTGTGGCCCGACCGTTTTTACCATGCCCTGGGTTTTTGAGGCGCTTTTTGACGCAGCAGGTCAATCCTTAAACCAAGCCCTCGACTTGCAGCCGCTTTCTGTTTTGGCGCGTCACGCTTGGTCAGCGCATGAACGCCTGGACTTGTTTGCCGACCCTAAGGCAAGTGTTGATGCGATTGCAGCTTTTTCCGGGCCCCGACAGGCGAAAGCCTTTGAAGGCTTTTGCGCCGAGGCCAAACTGATTCACAACCAGCTTATCGATCCCTTTATTCGCTCGCAACGCCCCGAGCTCTGGTCAATGATGCAAAGGCTTGGCGCCAAAGGTCTGCTGGCACTGACGGGTCTTGGGCCATTTCGCACCTTGTGGTCGCGCCTGGGTCAACACTTTCAAGATCAGCGATTGCATCAATTATTCGGACGTTATGCGACCTATTGCGGTACATCGCCTTGGCAGGCACCCGCCACACTTGTACTCATCGCTCATGTCGAAATGCAAGGGGTTTGGGCGATTAGCGGTGGCATGCCTGCGCTTGCTGCAGCGCTTGCAAGCTGCGCACGGCGCCTTGGCGTTGAAATCCGCTGCAACGCCGGGGTCAGGCGGATTCATGTCGCACAGGATAGGCTTCAGGCGATCGAACTTGCAGATGGCGAAACCCTGGCCACTGACACGCTGATCTTTAATGGCGATGTACGGGCGCTTGGTCATGGCCTGCTCGGGGCATCGGTTGCCAGGCGCTACCGCAAAGCCTCACAAGCACCCATGAGTCTCTCGGCCTTGACCTGGTGCCTAAAGGCCGAATCAAGCGGCTTTGATTTATCGCAGCACAATGTTTTTTTTCAACCCGACTATCGATCCGAATTTGATGATGTTCTTAAACACCATCGCCTACCGCGACAAGCGACGGTTTATCTTTGTGCGCCCAACAGGCTGCCAAGGCAAGTCGTCGCTACCGATGAGAGCGCAAAAAGCCGAGCGCGCGCAGCCGAACCCATGCTCTTACTGGTCAACGCGCCACATGACAAGGGCCAAATCAGCCATGAGGAGATCAGTTCATGCCAGCAGCGCGTGCTTCATATGTTGGAACAACGAGGCCTGAGACTGAGCTTCGAAACGACCCAATGTCGGATCACAAGACCCAGGGACTTCGCAGCCCACTTCCCGGGTTCGGGAGGCGCCTTATATGGTCCGGCAGCCAATGGTTGGATGGCGACCTTTGCGCGCGAGCAGGCACGCAGCCCGATCAAGGGTCTTTATCTGGCCGGGGGATCGGTTCATCCGGGCCCGGGCGTTCCGATGGCCGCGATGTCAGGGGTTTTGGCGGCCGAGGCCCTGATGGCAGACCATGTTTTGACCAGGAAGTTCCATCCGGTGGCTACCTCTGGTGGTACCTTGATGCCCTCAGCGACGATCAGCGACACGGGATCACCCTGATCGCTTTTGTCGGCAGCGTGTTCTCACCCTACTACGCATGGGCACGGCGGCGCGGCCCGAGTGATCCGATGGCGCATTGTGCGTTGAACGTCGCACTTTACGGCGAGGTTTCACGCTGGGCCATGACCGAGCGCAACCGCGCTGCATGCGATCGTGATCGAGATTATTTTCAGATCGGTCCAAGTTCTTTAAGTTGTACCGATATAGGCCTGAGCTGGAAAGTCAACGAAATCGCCAACCCCCTGCCGCGACGTCTCAAAGGCGAAGTCTTTGCCGACATGGGAAAAGGCTGGCATCCCGATGTGTTCTCTTTAACAAGCGATGCAGCCCACCGCTGGGGACCCCTACAACCCCGAGCAAGGGTTCGTGTGCGCTTTGAGCAACCCGCGCTCGACTGGGAAGGTTGGGCCTACATCGATGCAAATGAGGGCGATGAGGCGATCAATGAGGGATTCAACGACTGGGATTGGTCCCGTGCACATTTGGCTGATCACAGCACTGCAGTGCTTTACGATGTTCGAAGTCGCGACATGAATGCGCAGAGCTCACAGGTGCTCGCCTTGCGCTTTGCCCCTGGGCAAAGACCTGAGCCATTCTCAGCCGGTATCCGTCAGTCGCTGGGCAAAACCGCTTGGGGCATTGAGCGCCATAGTTTTGGCGACGCATCACACCTGACAAGGCTTGAGCAAACCCTCGAAGACACCCCTTTTTATGCCAGGTCGGTTATCCGGGCCAACATGCTTGGCCAAGATGTGATCGCGATGCACGAAACACTCGATGCAAGACGTTTCGCAAGCCCATGGGTTCAAGCCTTGTTGCCCTGGCGAATGCCGCGTCGTACTTAACCACTTGGCTTTGGCTATTGGCTCGTGCCAGAGGCCATTGAACCCGTTTCGTTGCTAAAGCCAGGATGCTGCTTGGCGCGTTGCTGGCGGTCTAGCTTTTCAAGGCGCTCAAAAACCGCTGCAAGCCTTTCAACACCTGAGGCTTGCCTAGGCTTGATCGATTGCCAGTCCGCATCGCCACTTCGCAAGAGGTTTTCGATCAGCGGTCGAATCGCATCGGCTAAACCTGCGAGGTTGCAAGACTCGGTTGAAAGCGATTGATGTGCCGGCAAAAAGCTTTGCGAGATGGCAAAACACAGCAGTTGCCATTTTCTGCCTGCGGTGACAACCGCACGTTGATTCACCGAATCAAGCCCCCGGCGCTCAAGCTCGCGCCCGATCTCGGCGTAAACCCTGGCCGCAGCCACAATGGCAGGACGGCAACGCCAAGGTAAATGGGCCGTGGCCGCCTCTGCGCTGCGATATAGCGCATCGGCGCGGGCGAGCAAACGCGACACCACTGCGGCGAGCGCGGGATCAAAGCTCGGTGCTGCGAGCCAGGCTTGTGGCTCGAGCCCCGCTTCTCGCATCCATGCCAAAGGCAAATACAAACGCGCTGCACGGGCGTCTTCGCCTACATCACGGGCAATATTGGTGAGTTGCATCGCCATGCCCATTTCACAGGCACTTGCCAAAACCATGGGGTGTCGCACGCCCATGATGTAGGCCATCATGACACCAACACTGCCTGCCACGCGGACAGCATAGGTTTCAAGTTCGTCGATGGTTTCATAGCGCTTTGCCTGAGCGTCCCAGGCAAAACCCTCTAAGAGCAGCATCGGCAATATCTTGGGCAGTGCCTGCGCTTTCACAAGGCGCGAAAAAGCGCGATCGGCGGGATGATCAATCGGACGATCGTGATATATGGCTTCAAGCCTTTGATACAACGATTCGATCGCTTGCATCTGAAGTGCGCTGACGCGTTGAGCGCTGTGCGCATGGGCTAAACCCTGCTCGGCAAGATGATCGACGGCATCATCGGCAACCCGGCAAAAGGCGTAAAGCGCCATTGCCGATTGACGCATGGCATCGGGCAGGACACGGGACGCTGCAAAAAAAGACTTTGAACCGCCACGCATCAGCCGCTGGCAGTCGAGCAAGTCTTGATCCATGTTCAGGCGCGCGCCCATGATCTGGCGTTCGGAATGATTGAATCGAGCGCTTTGGCAGAAGACAACACACCGGGAATGCCTGCGCCGGGATGCGTGCCTGCTCCGACAAAATAGAGATCTTTGACGTCTTCAGAGCGGTTGTGCGGCCGAAACCAGGCGCTTTGCAAAAGGATCGGCTCAAGCCCGAAGGCAGCGCCTTTCAACGAATTCAGCTCACGCTGAAAATAAAGCGGTGTGACGATTCTAGAACTCACCACCTCATGCCTCAACCCTGGGAGCACACTTTGCTCGAGCACGGACTGCACAGCCTGGCGGTAGGCCTCTGCATGGGCTTCCCAGTCGGTCCCGCTATCGAGATGCGGCACTGGCGATAAGGCGTAAAAACTGTCACAACCTGGTGGTGCAAGTTGTGGATCGGTTGCAGTGGGCCGATGAAGATAGAGGCTGAAGTCATCGGCCAAATGATGCTTATGAAAAATATCGCGAAGCAAAGCCTCGTAGCGCGGCCCGAGAATCAGCATGTGATGAGGGACCTCTTCATAGCGACGCTTGGTGCCAAAGTACCAGACGAACAAGCTCATCGAGTATTTACCGCGATCGATACGCCGGTCGGTCCAATGCGGTCGATGCTCGGGTGCGATCAAATACTTGTATGTCGCTGCGGTATCAGCGTTTGAAACGACAAGATCCGCCATGATTTTGCGGCCATCGCGCAGCACCACGCCTTGCGCCCGCGACCGGGTCACAAGAATCTGGCTGACTTCATGCCCACAAAGCACGGACACACCTAACTGATCTAGTAATTTGACCAAACCCCGAATCAAGGCACCGGTGCCGCCCATGGCAAAGTGCACGCCATAACGACGTTCAAGACTTGCAATCAGGCTGTAAGCGCTGGTCACCGATAAAGGGTTGCCACCGATTAAAAGCGGGTGAAAACTCATCACGACCCGCAGCTTGGGATCGCTTAAATGCTCACAAACCATCGTGTAGATCGACCGCCATGCCCGCATCCGCACCATATTCGGAATCGCTGCCATCAAATCCCACAGACTTTCAAAAGCAATGCTGCCTAGCTCCTCAAAGCCCAGGCGATAACAGGCCTCGGCCTTTTGCATAAAGCGTTCATAGCCCGGAACATCAGCAGGGCAAAAGCGTGCCACTTCTTCACGCATCGCTTGCGGGTCACCGCTGTAATCAAAATGAGAACCATCCGCAAAGCGGATGCGATAATAGGGCTGCATGGGCACGAGTTCGATGTCGTCGCTGAACTGCCGTCCACATAAGGCCCAAAGCTCTTCAAGCAGGAATGGCGCGGTAACAATCGTGGGGCCTGCATCGAAGGTGAAGCCGTCTTGCTTGAATACAAAAGCGCGTCCGCCTGGTTCGGGAAGCTTCTCGAGCACCGTGACACGATAGCCCTTGCAGCGAAAACGAATCGCCGCGGCCAAGCCACCAAATCCCGAACCGATGACCACAACATGCGGCGCAACAGCTGACTTTGAGGGCGCAAGCTCGGCAAGCATCGGGGGTGAGGCGTGGGTGACCATGGTTTAGTGTAAAACGTTTTTGACATTTTGAAACGTCTAACGTCGATTCAGCAGCTCTAAAATCCATGAGGCAACCGTCTGCGGTGCCTCTTCATGCGCCAAATGGCCCAAATCACGCAAAACCTGGCTGCGCGCATGCGGCAACAATAGGGCCGCGCGTTTGATTTCGGAGGCGGGCACGGTGGTATCCCGACTCGCAGCAAGCAGATCGACCCGCCCCTGAAACGAAGGCAACAGCTGAGCAAAGCCAGCCAGATCCCAGCGTGCCATCATGTCCATGACCGCTTTGACATGATCAGCATCGCTTGCCAAACGGCGATACCATGAGACATCTTCGGCGCTCAGCACGGATCCGGTGCCCGCCAACAAGCGATCGACCCAATCACTGCGGCGTGATCGCCAGGCGGTGAGTTGCGCCAAGCCCGGCACAAGATCAAGCACTTGGGCTGCTGGTGCAAAAACCTGGCCCCATAGGCCCGGCAACGGCAATAGGGCACCATTGAGACTGATCACCGATTCGATAAATTTGCTGTTGGCCATGCCCAAGCGCAGCGCCAGGGCAGCCCCTGCGGAATGACCCACAATGACAGCCGGGTAAAACCCAAGCGCTTCAATCAGTTCGGCAAGCAGACTTGCCATGTTGGGCATGGCCATGTCGGCGGGACGAGCACCCTGGGTCCATCCATGCCCTGGCAGGTCGGGCATGCACACTTCATAGCCTTGGGCCAGCAGCGGTGCAAGTTTGCGAAAACTGTGGCTTGACGAAAACGTACCATGTAGTAGCACGATGCGACGAGGCGAACCGCCAGAAGGCAGTGTGCTCGGCGCCGGCAACCGTTGTACATGCCAGCGTAAATGGCCGAGCTGCACAAAGCTGCTGAAGGCGCGCAATGGCCAGTCTGCGCCCTCGCGGTCCCAATGCCAGCCGCTGCGTGCCATTTAGCTCGCCAGCGCAGCCAGGCCCTTGGCGTTTGCATAGGGGAGCAAACAATAGCTTGCACGCATCGCCTCAGCCATGGTTTGCGCCTCGCCAGATGGCCTTGGCGCTGTATCAACCCAGACAAGCCGCGAACCGGCCAAGCGCAGCCGCGCAAGCAGCCTCGCCTGATGGTGCGCGTCTTGCATCGCTTTGGCCCGGCCCGGTTTACCGTCAAGATCGATGTTTGCCTTGCCGTCGCTCAGTACAATCGTCTGACATTGCTGTCCCTGTCGGTGCCAAGTCACCATGAGCTTGGCGGTGAGCGCAAGCGCACTGGCAAGCGGTGTGCCGCCGCCACCTGGCAGGGCAACAAGCTGGCGCTTGGCGCGGGTGAGTGAACGGGTTGGTGGCAATAGCAGCTGCGCTTGATCCAGGCGAAATGCAATCACGGCCACCTGATCGCGGCGCACATAGCATTGCGCAAGCAACAAGGCCACAGCGCCTTTGACCTCGGCCAGTCGATGTAAAGCTGCCGATCCCGAAGCATCAACAACAAAAACCGTTGTCAATTGATCCCGCTGCTCATAGCGATGCACCCTGAGGTCGGAGCGCTCGATCCGCAGTGGCGCATCCTGCGAGGGCCGCTCACGCAAGCCTTGCCAGGGCACGGCGGCACGAATGGTTGCGAGCACATGCAATCGGGATCGCTGCCCGGGTGATCCTTCGCGCACGCCAAGGCTGCGACCCCGTAAACCGGCCTTGGAGCGTGTCATGGAGCGCCCGGCAACTGACGAGGCGCCTGACCGAGCCGTTGCAGCCAGCGCGGCTGCGGCAAGCAAGCCCGCAGGCAAGAGGGCCTGCGCCGCAGCCACCGTCATTGCAAGCACCTGGCTCGTGCTCACCGGCGCCTGCACTTCAGACACATCATGATGGTGAGAGACTGGCTGGTAAGCACTTGCATCGTTTTTTCCCGAGGCGGCCTGATGCTCGCCTTGGGCATGGTTTAAATGCGCCGGGCTTTGATGGCGATCGCCCGCAGAGAGCTCCTCAGCCACGGTTTCCTGGTCGGCTGGCTGCCGCGGTTGCGGCTTATCTTGGCCTTGGCTTTGCACCTCAGATGCGCTTGGAAGCCTTGTTGCACGCGGGCCGTAGACGATCGCCGCCACGGCGGCAATCACCTCATCTTCTTCAGGCACTTGCCGATCAAGCGAAAGCACAAGCGCCTTAAGCGCACGAAAGGCGCGCAGCGCAAACTGCGGCGCTCTTAAATCCTCCACACCAAAAGCCAGCGCCGATTCGCTTAAGGCCTGAAAAACATCAGGCGAAGCAGCGGTTTGCTTGAGAAGCTTGCGCGCGCGCTCAAGGACAGCCGAATCAAGGAAATGCACCGGCTTATCGAACCATTGCGCCTCGGTAATCCAAAACGCAAGGCGACAACACAATAGCCCCGGCGCTGCGGCTTCTTCTGCTAGCGACTCGTCAAGCAATAAGCAGGCAAAGCTTGAAGCTGTTCCTGCCGAGGGCGCTGCGATAGCGGCCGGCATAGTCCCTTGCAGGGCAGGCTGATCCATCGCTTGGGCGATCAGACCAGCGATCGCGGGTTGAAGGCGTTCGGCCATCCCAATTTGCAAGATCCCCTTGTTAACGCGGCCCAACACGCCAGCCTCGAAGCGGCTTTGCCCCGCCTGCAAACTTGCCACCCAGTCTACCCCGCCGATGAGACTGCGTTCATCAGCATGCGGGGCAAGCGCTATCACCGGACCAAGCCCTGCAGCCGCGCGAGAGAATTGCTGCATGAAGGCGCTTCGCCACGGCGAGACACGGGCTTTGCAATGGATACCGCCCAGACCCGATGGATCGACCAAAAGCAAATTTGCAGCCAGGCTGAGCGGTGAAGCCAGCAATTCGCGGTAGGCTTGATTCGGAAGCGGGTTCACATCGACCCCAGGGCCAGGCCGGACACAAGCCTCAAGCGCATTCGCCTAGGCTGCCGCCATATCACGGAGCGCTCTTGCGATCACGCTGGTGTTTGCGCTTTCCTCAAGCGGATCGCGTCGAAGCCGGTGACTGAGGACGCTTGGCGCAACGTCGATGACCTCCTGGAGGCTTGTTTGAGCGCGCTCGCGTAGGGCGGTCAGCGCACGCGCCGCACGCATTAAGCCAAGTTCACCGCGCAAACCATCGGTGCCCAGTTTCATGCACAAGGTCGCGATATAGCGCATCACCTCATCGGCCAAGACCACCGAGGCAAGCGCGCCTCGCGCATTCACGATCAAAGTCTGCAACGCTTGTTGTTCGGCTTCAAAGCGGGCGCAAAAGGCGGCGGGATCCTGATCAAAAGCGTCGCGACGCTTTAAAACTTCAAGCCTTGTTTCCAAATCCTTAGGCGTTTTCACATCGACCGATAAACCAAAACGATCTAATAACTGAGGTCTTAACTCACCTTCTTCCGGATTGCCGCTGCCAACCAACACAAATCGTGCTGGATGCCTGAGGCTAAGCCCCTCGCGTTCGACGAGGTTTTCCCCGGATGCCGCGACATCGAGCAATAAATCAACCAGGTGATCTTCAAGCAGGTTGACCTCGTCCACATACAAAAAGCCCCGATGTGCTTTTGCGAGCAATCCAGGCTCGAAGGCTTTGACCGCTTCGCGTAGCGCCTTCTGCAAATCGAGTGCACCCAGAACACGGTCCTCGGTGGCTCCCAGGGGCAAATCAACAACAGGTACCGGGACGGTGATCGACTGTCGTCGCCGCATGCCTTTGCAAACAGGACAAGCAGCCGCGCTCTGTTGCGGATCGCATTGGTAAGGACAGGATTTCACAGCCTGCATTGGCGGTAAAAGCGCAGCGAGGGATCGAACAGCGGTGGACTTACCAGTGCCTCGATCGCCAAAGACCAAAACACCACCAATCAAGGGATCGACCGCGGCAATCAGAAGCGCCTGTTTCATGTCGTCCTGCCCGACCAGGGCGGCAAAGGGATAAACATGCTTCATGGCTCAGCCTCGCACGAAGAATTCAAACCGCCTATTTTGTTTCACATTCATCCATGTCATGTTACATGGACATTGGCGATCAGTCGTCAGGAATCAGCCGTTTTCCCATCGCGCTAGCTTGATCAAGCCCAAACCCGAGCCGATCGTAAAAGGCGCGCACGGCGGGATTTTCAGCACGAACCAGCACACTGAGCTTGGGGCAGCCTTCATCAAGCAAAAGACTTTGAGCCTGTTCCATCAGGGCTCTTCCGAGGCCACGCCCCTGCCAGCGCGGATGCACCGCAAGATAATTGACCCAGCCGCGATGACCTTCGTAGCCGATCATGACCGAACCGATAAGCTCCCAGCGTTGCGCACTCCGTTGCACCTCAGCAATGCGCAGCCACTCGGGTCGCTGCGCCCGTTTGCGCTCGATATCGCGATAAGGATTATTCCAAGGCCGGGTGAGCCCGCATTGCTGCCAAAGGCCAACAAGGCCTTCTCGATCTTCGGGCGCATAGGCGCGTATCAGCCAGGGCACGGCCGCCTGTTTCGCGATAGGCTGATTAGCCATGGCGCCAGTCAGCATTGATGCACTGGGTGATGAGGTGGTCGCGCCAAGCGCCTCGGACCCAAAGATAATCCCTCGCCAAGCCGATGTCGTCAAAACTGCAGCGGCGCAGCACCGTCAGGCTTGCCAAATTTTCGGGGAGTACCGAGGCTTGAAGTCGATGCAAATTCACCTGCGGCGCAAAAACCCAGCGCTTGGCCACCGCCAGTGCTTCTTGCATGTAACCCTGTCGATGATGAGCTTGCGCGATCGCATAACTCACCCGCCCGGAACAAAAAGCGCCACCGGTTAAAGCATCAATCTTCACCCAACCAATCATCGTTGAAGGCGCAGGAGCCAAACGGATCCAAAACCGCAGGCTCTCGCCTCGCTCCCAGGCCAGCTGTTCGGACTCGATCAACTGCAAGGCATAGGCAGCATTCAAGCTTGACTGATCAACGACAGGGTTCCAATAGCTAAAGTAAGCATAATTGCTGAGCAGCAACTCATAAACTTCCAGCGCATCGGTAAGTTCGCCTGGGGCGAGCAGCAGACGTTTGCTGTGCAAACTCAAGCGGGGCGGGGCTGCAATAGCCATCGTGACTATACAAAGCCTCGACCCGGGAACAGCCCTTCAAAGCCCCGTTTCATGCGCCCCGTCCTTCAATAAGCTCGGCTGCAACAACAGCAACCGTAAAGCGGCAAACACAGCTTAAACGCTCCTGATCGTCATGAATTCTGATATCCCAGACCTGGGTGGTTCGTCCCAAATGCAAGGGGCGCGCGATGGCTCGAACCCAACCTTGACGCACCGCGCGCAGATGATTGGCGTTGATCTCAAGGCCAACGCAGCGAAAAAGGCTTCGGTCGACCACTTGCGCGGCTGCAGCACTGCCCACGGTTTCGGCGAGCAGCACATTGGCGCCGCCATGAATCAAGCCATAGGGCTGACAGGTACGCTCATCGTGCGGCATACGCGCAACGAGATAATCCTCGCCTGCCTCGGTGAATTCGATCCCAAGTTGGGCTACTGCTGTGTTTTCATGGATACGCTGGAAAAATGCAATATCCGGGGGGCTATGCCAAATGCTCATGGATCATCGTGTTTCATGAAATAGTGGTTCGACCGCTATACAAGCCGGATCAAGGGTAAAGCACTCAAAAGCCCGAGCAAGCGACTGCGCTTGCTCGACAACCACGCGCCAACGACGCATCCGCGCCACCGGATCATGGGCGAACCGGACAAAATCATGCCGATCCGGCAGTCGGCCATCGGGCAGCGTTGCTACCCAGGCCTTGCTCGGGCAAAGAAGCACCAGATTATCCAATGCCGCGCCGGCACGGTGCCGCCAGGACCAAAGCTTATCCAGCCAACCTGGAATCAGCCGGTCGATAAAATGCGGGTAGAGCACCAAACCCGGTTTAAGCGCTGCATAGTTCAGATGCAAATGATAGTCGGTGAGTCCGCCATCCCAGTAGGGCCCTTGAGGGGCACCCGGCAAATCCCAAACCGGATCAAGCACCATCGGTATCGAACAAGAAGCTTGAAACGCAGCCAGCCAGTTGTTGCCATCAAGGCACACTTGTCTTGCCGGGTAATCCTTAAGAAAAAGCTCAGCATCTGTCCCGTCATCCGCTTGCCCTTGCACATGCTTCAAACCAGTGCCCGATACCGAAAACACCACCCGTTCAAGATAGGCGCCGAGCGCCTGCCGCGATTTCGCGTTGGCAAGCCATGCTCTTGCGAAGGCCAAACTCAAATCGAGGGGCCTTGCGCGTGCTGCCCGCGCAAGCGCCTCATGGCCCCGCGAGGTCATCACATGCAGTCTGTAGCGCTCATGCTCAAGAATTTCCCGGCGAAGCCCGCCAAAAAATTGCGCCAAACCGTCGGCAAACGAGGCGCTTACGGCCGATGGTGAAGGTCTACGCTGGCCTTCGGGAATTCGGTAGTCCTGCTCAATATAGGCCTGGCTGAAAGCCTTGAGCTTTTGCGTGGGGTCGGGGGCACAGGCAGCAGCAAGCCGCCAGCAGCCGATCGAGGCGCCGATAAGTGCCATCGATTGGCTCGATGCTTTGAGCCAATGACCAAAAATGAACTGATCAAGCGGCCCAAGAATAAGGCCCTTCGGACCGCCCGCTGCGCCAGCGATCGCACGAATCTGTGCCGCTTGCAAGCCCTGGCGGCGCAGCTGCGCAAGGGCAAAAGGTCCGGCAAGCACACGCAAATGGTCTGATGGCTTAAACATAGGACGCAGAGTTTGCCAGCAAGTGCAGCATATTGCGGACCAGCGCAACTGGGCATGGCCGGGTTTGGCAGCGACAATGCCCCATGAGTCAAGCCTTTATCGCGCTGGCAGTCACGCTCGCAGCCCAAATTGCAACAACGCTCTCGCTCAATGCGCCTGCGGTGCTCGCACCGATCGCCGCCCCGGCGCTCGGCCTACCTGCCGAGCGGATCGGCTGGTTCACCGGGCTGGCTTATTGCAGCGCGATGTTCACCGGCCTGATCATCAGTCATCAGGTCCGGCGCATCGGGGCGGTTCGCTTAACCCAATGGGCCATGCTAGCAAGCGCCCTGGGGCTGGCCCTAATTGCGATGAACCAGGCCTGGCTGGTGCTTCCAGCGGCGATCACCATGGGGCTCGGTTATGGTTGCACCAACCCAGCTGCTGCCGATATTCTCACGCGTCACACGCCTGCACATCGCCGAGGACTTTTTTTTTCGATCAAGCAAACCGGTGTGCCGCTCGGGGTTGGTTTTGCAGGCTTATCGCTTTCTGCCTTGCTTGCATGGTTTGACTGGCAACTGAGCAGTCTGCTGCTAACGATTCCCTGTCTTGCGGTTGCGCTTTTGAGCCAGCCAAGCCGTCGCCAACTTGAAGCGCATCAGCTCACCACAGAAGCGCACCAACCCTCATCGCTGCCGCAGCAGTCGCCAAAGTCGTTACTGAATAGCTTGACCGGACCGCTACACCTGGTCTTTGGCGATCAGCACTTGCGCCGGCTGGGCTTGAGTTCATTGGCCTACTCGAGCACGCAAATCTGTTTCGTAACCTTTCTTGTGTCTTATTTTCACCTGGAACTGAAGCAAAGCATCAGTTTCGCCGCCCTGGTATTGGCCGGTTCGCAACTCGTAAGCACCTTGGGACGGGTGTTTTGGGGCTATGTCTCAGATCAGTGGCTAAGGCCTGATTTACTCCTTGGCCTGCTGGGTTTGGGCATGGCTGCCTGCATGCTCTGGCTCAGTCAACTCACGTCGCAAAGCAGCCAAGGCAGTCTGATCGGCTGCGCGATGGCATGCGCTGCCACGGTTGTTGCCTGGAATGGTGTTTACTTCGCCGAGATGGCCCACCGGGCACCGCCCGGCCTGATTGCCCAAGCCAACGGCGGCACACAATTCATCACTTTTTTTGGTGGTATGGTCGGTCCTGTGCTTTTCGGTTTGGGCGTAAGCGCAAGCGGTACTTACAGCCTTCCGCTTGCCTGCTGTTGTATTTTGCCGACGGCAGCAGGGCTAAGCTTTCTTCGCGCTCACCGTATCGAAAGCACGACAAAGCGCGCTCGCGCACAATGAGACAGCGGTCTTTGCCTCATCGATCACCCGCGACATGGTGATGAAACCGTGAATCTGCCGCTCGAAGCAAATGTATTGCGCAGGCGTGCCGGCCGCAGAAAGCTTATCGGCATACATTCTTCCTTCGTCGCGCAAGGGATCAAAACCTGCGGTCAAAACCAGGGCGGGCGGCAAGAAAGCGTGCGATGCCGCGAGCAATGGCGAAGCACGCCAGCTCTTGATTTCAGCGCTGTTTGAACGATCGCCAAGGTATTGCCTCATAAACCAGAGCATCGATTTACTGCTGAGCAAGAATCCCTCACCGTTCACGCGCATCGACTCGGTGGCTGCGTCCATTTCGGTCGCTGGATAAATCAGAAGTTGAAACCCAATCTTCGGATTAGGGGCCTGGTCACGCGCCATGAGGCTGATCACAGCAGCGAGATTCCCACCCGCGCTGTCACCGCCAACCGCCAGCCTTGCGCTATCCATGCCCAGTTGATGGCCATGTTCGGCAATCCAGCAGGTGGCAGCCCAGCAATCATCGACAGCGGCAGGAAACTCGAACTCGGGCGCCAAACGATAATCCACCGAAACCACCACCGAACTCGATTCACGAGCAAGCTGGCGACACAACACATCATGGGTGTCGAGATCACCGATAACCCAGCCGCCCCCGTGAAAATAAACCAGCACCGGCAACGCTTCCTCCTTGGGCGCAGATGTTGGACGGAAAGCGCGCAAGGGAACGGGCCCGTGGGGGCCGGGAGCGCTTAGCGCCGTGGTCTGCACATCTGCAGCAGGGTCCTCCTGGGAGAAGAAGCGGCGCTCACGATAAGACTGTCGTGCCTCAAGCGGGGTTTGCTGCCACACTTGGGGAATACCGTTTTTCTCGATCAAATCGAGGAGGACGCGAGCCTGGGGGTCGAGCATCTTCATAAGGGCTTGGAGATAACGTTGAAAAAAGAAAACGGTCTTTAAGACGAGAAAAAGGGTTGGCCTGAATCCGGATCAGCAGCGCTCAAACCATGACAACCACATTACCATAAGCCCTTGTGTTTTTAAGTACAAAGTGCTCAGGCAGCGACACAAAGGTTTCGGGAGACAAACCATGCATCCATCGCTTCACGCAAAAAGCACGCCGAATAAGCCTGCAATTATCATGGCTTCAAGTGGCCGCGTCACCACCTACCGGCAGCTTGAGGAGCGTTCCAATCAGCTTGCGCATTGGTTCCGCAAACAAGGGCTTAATGCCGGCGATTCAGTCGCTTTGTTTTTAGAAAATCATCCGCGTTTTTTTGAAATCTGCTGGGCTGCACAACGCAGTGGGCTTTACTACACCGCGATCAGTTCGAGGCTTGGCGTCGATGAACTGAGCTACATCGTGAATAACTGCAAGGCACGAGTCTTAATCAGCAGTAAAGCCCTGCTCCAAACATGCCTGGCCGCCATGGATCAGATCGAGCCTGACCGCGGCGTTTACTTGCTCGATATCGAGCAAGACATCGACATGGCACCCAAGATTCACGCACTTGAAGCGGTCTGGGCCTTGGAGCCTACAAACCCTATTGAGGACGAAAGCTCGGGCTACGACATGCTTTACTCATCCGGCACAACGGGAAGGCCAAAAGGTGTTCGGGTGCCGCTGACCGGCGAGGCGATTGATACCGTCAAGCCACTCGTTCCCTTGTCACAAAAAATGTATCGTATGGACGAGTCGACAATTTATCTCTCGCCTGCACCGCTTTATCACGCAGCACCCCTACGCTTTAACATGACGGTGATGCGCCTGGGCGGCACCTGCGTGATCATGGAACATTTTGATGCCGAGCAATACCTATCTTTTGTAGAACGCTATCAAATCACCCACACACAGCTTGTGCCAACCATGTTTGTGCGCATGCTCAAGCTGCCCGAAGCGATTCAAAGAAAGTATCGACTCGATACCTTGAAGGTTGCAATCCATGCGGCAGCACCTTGCCCAATCGCAGTCAAGCAGGCGATGATCGACTGGTGGGGTCCGATGCTTTATGAGTACTATGCGGGCACCGAGGGCAATGGACTGACCATGGTGAACTCAGAAGAATGGCTTCAACACCCTGGGACGGTTGGCAAAGCGGTGCTGGGCGTTGTGAAGATTGTTGGCGATGACGGAACGCTTATGCCCAAAGGTGAGGCGGGCACGGTTTACTTTGCCGATGGGCCAAGCTTTGAGTATTTCGACGACCCAGGCAAGACGGCCGAATCGCGCCACCCGGAGGGTTGGAGTACGCTTGGCGATATCGGTTATCTAGACGACGATGATTATCTTTATTTGACCGATCGAAAAGCTTTCATGATTATTTCAGGAGGCGTCAACATTTACCCGCAAGAAGCAGAAAACATCTTAATCCTTCACCCCGAAGTCCTTGATGTGGCGGTCTTTGGTGTGCCTGATGAAGCATTTGGCGAGGCGGTCAAAGCCGTGGTGCAATTGCGTGAGCCCAAGCATGCAAGCCCCGAGCTTGCCGAAACGTTGATCGAATTTTGTCGATCAAAACTTTCTGCGATCAAATGCCCCCGCAGCGTTGACTTCGAAGCTGAGCTTCCCAGGCATCCCACAGGTAAACTTTACAAGCGTCTTTTGCGGGATCGCTACTGGCAAGCCCACGATCAGCGCAAGTCCTTGGCAGCACAGTTAAGTGGGGGCTAAGCCCGCTTCGATCTGGTCTAGGCCTGAAACTGAAGCCGCGCAAGACGAGCGTAAAGCCCGTCTTGTGCGAGAAGGCTGTCGTGGGTGCCGGTTTCAACCACCCGTCCTTCATCGATCACGACGATGCGATGGGCCTTTCTCACCGTGGCAAGGCGGTGGGCGATCACAAGAGAACTGCGCCCGGGTAACCAGCGATCAAGCGTGTCCTGGACCAGAGCCTCAGACTCAGCATCAAGCGCCGAGGTTGCCTCATCGAGCAAAAGCAGATCAGGATTACGAACAATCGCTCGAGCAAGCGCAATCCGCTGGCGCTGCCCGCCCGACAGGCGTACACCGCGCTCGCCCAATTCGCTTCCATAACCCTGAGGTAGTGCACGAATAAAACCATCGGCATGCGCCATGGCCGCCGCCGCATAAACAGACGCCTCGCTCGCATCCAAAGCACCGTAGCGAATATTGTCGAAGGCTGTTCCGGAAAACAAAACAGGCTCTTGCGGCACCCAGGCTATACGCGCTCGACAGTGCTGAGCCTCCCGGTAGGCGTCATGCTGCCCAAACCCGACGCGTCCCTTGTCACAGGCATAAAGCCCCAAGAGCAACTGAAACACGGTGCTCTTGCCAGCGCCTGACGGACCGACCAGCGCAACCGTTTCACCGGCCCTAACGTCTAAATCAACGCCCCGTAAAACCGGGTGATGCGGGCTTGAGGGATAGGCGAAATGTACCTGGCTTAAAGCCACCAACACCGGGGCTGGACGGTGCGGCCGCTGCTCGAACCCGGTTTGCCGGGCGCTTTCTGCGACAGGGTTATCGACGAAGGCTTGGTGATCTTGGGAAGGCTTTGGCAAGAGCTCGCCGAGCCTTTCGGCTGCACCTGCAGCGCGTTGCAAATCGCCAAACACCTCAGAGAGCGCTCCCATCGAGCCCGCCACCAGGGCTGCATAGAACACGAATTGCGCAAGCTCACCGGTGCTGGTTCGCCCGCTGACCACCGATTGGGCACCCATCCAAAGGGTGAACACGATGACACTGAAACTGAGCACGATTGCAAGTGCGGTGAGACTTGAACGAAGCCGATTGCGTCTTAAGGCCGCTTGAAGCGCACGATCAACCTCAGCGGCGTAGGCTTGGGCCTCAAAGGCCTCGCGCTGATAGGCTTGAACCAGAGGCATAGCGCCTAAGCGCTCGCCCGCACGCGAGGCGCTGTCAGCCAGGCGATCCTGACTGTCGCGCGATAGCCGCCGCACGCGTCGACCGGTCGCCCAAAGCGGTAGCACAACCACCACCAGCAGTCCGATCAACGAGAGGGCGAGCCGGGGGCTTGTGACCACCATCATGGTGAGCGCACCGAACAGCAAGAGGCTTGAGCGCAATGCCATCGAAATGCTGGTGCCTAACAGGGTTTGAACCAAGGAGGTGTCGGCGGTTAAGCGGGATAACAGGCCACCGGTTTTTAAGGTTTCGAAAAAAGCAGGCGGCTGGGTCAGCACATGGGCATAAACCGCTTTGCGCAAATCAGCGGTGATGCGCTCGCCCAACCAGGCCATCCAGTAAAAGCGCAAGCCTGTGGCCAGGCCCAGGCTCAGGGCCAGACCGAGCAAAAGGAGAAAGCGCGCGTTAAGATCGCCTGCCGAAAAGCCCGCGTCGATCAGGCTGCGAAAAGCGAGTGGCACGGCCAGCATGGCGACCGCAGCAAGCACCAAAAAGAAAAATGCGGCAAACCAATAAGCCCGATAGCGCAAGACAAAAGGTTGGATCGGCGCGAGGCTTGCAAAAACAGCAGACATAAGAAAACCCGTTAAAGACGCAAATGCTAACCTCAGGCCCGGACATCAGCCCCTAAACAACCGATGTAAGCCCCATTCTTTCACCGTTTAAACCATCATTCGCCCATGACTACCAGCGCCACATCGCTTTTTAAGCCCTTTTCCCTAGGAAAGCTTCAACTCCCCACTCGCATCGTGATGGCACCGATGACTCGATCCTTTTCCCCTCAAGGCATCCCAGGCGACGATGTGGCAACCTATTACGGGCGCAGAGCAGCACAGGATTTAGGCCTGATCATTACCGAGGGCACCGCTGTCAATCGTGAGGCGGCACGCAACGATCCCAATGTGCCGGTGTTTCATGGCGAAGAAGCCTTGGCGGGCTGGAAAAAAACCGTCGAGGCAGTGCATGCCCACGGCTGCCCGATTTGGCCCCAACTCTGGCATGTTGGTGCCCTGCCTAATCCAACGATTAGCTGGCGCCCTGACAGTCCCTTCGAAAGCCCCTCGGGCGAGTACAAGCCCTCGCGAAGCAATGGCAAGGCGATGAGCGAAAGCGATGTGCGCGATTGCATCGAAGCTTTTGCCAAGGCAGCTCGTGATGCGATGGACATTGGGTTTGACGGCGTTGAAATTCACGGCGCACACGGCTATTTAATCGATCAATTTTTTTGGGACGGAAGCAATCACCGTGACGATCATTATGGCGGTGAGAACATCGCTCAGAGAAGCCGGTTCGCGGCCGAAGTGATTGCCGCGATTCGCCGTGCAACTTCGGCTGACTTTCCGATATGCATCCGTTTATCGCAGTGGAAGCAACAAGACTTTGCTGCAAAACTTGCGCCAACACCCGAGGCCATGGAAGCTTGGTTGCGCCCACTTGTTGATGCTGGTGCCGACGTTTTACATTGCTCGCAACGACGCTTTTGGGAAGCTGAGTTTGAGGGTTCTGATCACAATTTTGCAGCCTGGGCGCGCAAGCTCACCGGCAAACCTGTCATTACCGTCGGCTCGGTTGGCTTAAGCGGGGAATTCGTCGCGGCTTTTCGTGGCGAAGCCTCACAGCCTGCCTCGCTCGATGCACTGATCGAGCGTTTTGAGCGCGGCGACTTCGATCTCGTTGCAGTAGGACGGGCGCTCATCACCGATCCTGCCTGGGCGAGCAAGGTTAAGGCGGGTCAATGGGAATCGCTTGCCGCCTTCGACCCGGCATCGCTTGCAAGTTTGTATTGAAGCGAAACGAAAGCTTCGCTTCAAGCCAGCTTAGTGCTCCCAGGGTGGCTGGCTACGATCTGCCTGTAGCCCGCCAAGACTGGCGTCAAGCTCGGCAAATAAGACATTGATCAAATCTCGACGCTGCAAACGCACAAGCGCCGCCTGTGCGATCCAGCGCGCACTGACCTCAAAAAAGTCGCGCAACTCGCTTCGAGTGTCACTGCGTCCAAAACCATCGGTACCCAGGCAAGTCATCGCTTGTGGCTGCGGTAAGTAGGCTCGGATTTGTTCAGGGACCGCACGCACATAATCCGAAACCGCAATCATCGGTGTGTCGCTCGAACCCAATTGCTTTGCAAGCCAGGTATCGCCAAGCGACTGCTCGCCGGCGATACGCTCAAGCCGCTCTGCTTGCATACCTTCGCGCGCAAGTCGGCTCCATGAGGTCACGCTAAAAACATCGACGGTAATGCCCTGCTGAGCCAACCATTGGGCAGCAAGCAAAGCCTGATGCACCATAGGGCCAGAGGCAAGAAGCCGAACATCAGCGGCCACATCATGCGCTTGCTCGCCAAGCCGCTTGATGCGATGCATCCCGCGCAAGACAGCCTCACGATCTTCAATCGCAAGTTGCGGCAGGGACTCATTGGTCAGCGTGATGTAATAAAATACATCTCGTTCTAAAGATAACATCTCATGCATACCTTCTTGCACGATGACTGCAAGTTCTTGGGCAAAGGCGGGATCAAAGGCATGACAATTCGGAATCGTTGCAGCCACTAAAGCAGACGAACCATCTTGGTGCTGCAAACCTTCACCGGCAAGCGTGGTTCGCCCTGAGGTAGCCCCGATTAAAAAGCCACGAGCGCGTTGATCTGCAGCCGCCCAGATCTGATCGCCTACCCGCTGAAAACCAAACACCGAGTAGTAAATATAAAAGGGCAGCATGGCAAGCCCGTTCACCGCATAGCTCGTGGCGGCAGCTGTCCAAGACGCCATGGCGCCGGCTTCGCTGATGCCTTCTTCAAGAATTTGGCCATCGAGCGCTTCGCGGTAATGAAGCACCGAGCCAATATCCTCAGGCTCATAACGCTGACCGACCGAGGAGTAAATCCCGACCTGACGAAAGAGCGAAGCCATGCCGAAAGTTCGCGCCTCATCAGCAACAATCGGTACAATTCTTGGACCAATCTTTGAGTCTTTCAGCAGATTCCCCAGCATACGCACAAAGGCCAAGGTGTTTGACATCTCACGCCCAGCCTCATTGATCGCAAAACCGGCCCATTGGTTGATATCGGGCACCTCGATCGGCTTGGACGCAACACGTCTTGCGGGCAAAGCGCCGCCAAGCGCTTGCCGGCGCTCGCGCAGATAACGCACCTCCGGACTGTCGGGATCAGGCTCGATCAAACGAAGTGCTCTCGCATCATCATCACTCAGGGGAAGTCGGAAGCGATCCCTGAAGCCGATCAAGGCCTCTTCGTCCATCTTCTTTTGCGAATGGGTGGTCATCTTGCCCTGACCAGCCTGCCCCATGCCAAAGCCCTTTTTGGTGTGCGCAAGAATCACCACCGGTTGCCCCTGATGCCGCATGGCATGCCAGTAGGCGGCGTGGATTTTGACCATATCGTGCCCACCCCTGCGCAAGCGGTCTATTTGGGCATCGCTTAGGTCGGCCACCAGATCTGCTAGCGCCGGATGCTGGCCGAAGAAAGCGCGGCGGTTAAACGCACCATCTTTGGCCGCATAGGTTTGAAACTGCCCATCGACCGTCTGCGCGAATGCCTTCAACAACTCACCACCCTTGTCCTTGGCAAAAAGCGCATCCCAGTCGCTGCCCCAAATCACCTTGATGACCTTCCAGCCGGCACCGGTGAACAATGATTCAAGTTCATCAATGATGCGACCGTTGCCACGAACCGGGCCATCGAGTCGTTGCAGGTTGCAATTGATCACGAAGATCAAATTATCCAAACGCTCGCGGGCTGCGAGCGTGAGCGCCGACATCGATTCGGGCTCATCCATTTCACCATCACCAAACACGCCCCAGATCTTGCGTTGACCATGCTCGGCTGATAACAGTCCGCGGTGCTGTAAATAGCGCAAGAAACGCGCCTGATAGATCGCACTAATCGGACCGATGCCCATGGACCCTGTTGGGAACTGCCAAAAGTCCGGCATAAGCCAGGGGTGAGGGTATGAACTCAGCCCGCGCGCCCCTTGCCGCGGCGCGGCTAACTCGCGCCGGAAATGGGCTAAGTCCTGGGCACTCAGACGCCCCTCATAAAAGGCTCGGGCGTAAATGCCCGGTGCAGAATGGGGTTGAACATAAAGCAGGTCTGCGGGTACGTCCCCTTCAGGGCCACGAAAAAAGTGGTTAAACCCAACCTCAAATAGATCAGCAGCCGAGGCATAGCTTGCGATATGGCCGCCGAGCTCGGCGTCGGCTGCATTAGCTTTGGCCACCATCGCAAGCGCATTCCAACGCATGGTCGATGCGAGTCGCTCTTCCATCGACAAGTCGCCCGGATAAACCGGCTGTTCATCCTGGGCAATGGTGTTGGCATAGGGGCTAATCCTTGGCGCGCGCCAATGCAAAGGCCCTGCCAGAGCAGCCTCAGCAAGACGGTCGAGCACAAAGCGAGCTCGAGCAGGTCCCTGGTGCTCGATGAGCGATTGCAAGGCCTCAAGCCACTCCCGGGTTTCCACGGGATCGGCATCTTGCGCCGTCTGATCGAGCGCCTTTGCGCTGGATGCGAGAAATTGCCGCTGTTGCATATCCATACCAAACCCCATCAAAGCGAAAAACGCCTGGCCGATGCCGAGCACGATGCGATGAAAGGTTGAAGTTTGCCGATTTTCCTCAAGCGATAAATGCCGAAAAAACCTCAATTCAGCATTTATTCAGCATATGATTTGGAAATTTAACTATAATGAGGCATTTTGTGCCTCTTTGCCCGCTATGGATCGTACCGATCTCCGAATTCTTGATGCACTTCAACACGACGGATCCTTAAGTAACGTGGCGCTTGCCGAAAAAGTGCACTTAAGTCCTTCACCCTGTCTGGCACGGGTCAAAGCGCTCGAAAACAAGGGCGTAATCAGGCGTTATGTCGCCTTACTCGATCCCAAAGCGCTCGGGCTTGGCTTGAATGTGTTCATCTTTATCAGCCTCAAGTCGCAGGTGCGGGCTTCGCTCGAACGCTTTGAGAAAACCATCGCCGAGCACCCCGAGGTGATGGAGTGTTATTTGATGACGGGCGACAGCGATTATCTGTTGCGGGTTGCTGTCAAAGACATCGACGCGCTCGAGCGTTTCATCCTTGAGCAACTCACGCCCATTGCCGAAATCGAAAAAATCCGCTCGAGCTTCGCCCTCAAGCAGGTGAAGTACAAAACAGCACTACCGCTATCGATTTGAGATCAAGCTTCGGCGACCGACTTGAAAACAAGCTTCGGTGACCATCTTGAAATCAAGCCGCCGCGACTGTCTTGAAATCAAGCCTCGGTGACTGTCTTGAATTCGGCCGGTAAGACGATTTCGATAAGCTCCAAGTCCTCGCTGTGTTCGAGCTCACGATGCCTAATGCCTGGCGGCTGGTGCACACAGCTTCCCGCTTCAAGCCTTACCTCGCCCACCCCTTCGTACTCAAAGCGCACCCATCCCTTGAGGATGTATACCATTTGAAAGCCCACCTCATGATGATGCCAAGTGGGCTGTGCGTGGGTGCCAGCTTTGGCCTTGATCAAATGCGCAAGCGCCGCACCGCCCGTGGCCTCACGGATACCCAAATCTTTGTAGAGGAAAAAAGGCCGTAGCCCGTCGGACTCGTAGGCACGATCGGCTGCATGGACCAGGCTAAATTGCATATTGGTCTTTGTCATGCGGCAGCCCTCGGTGTGATTTGCGGCTTGGTGTTTGTCATGGGGCAACTGCTGATGAGGCAGCCCGCTACTTTCGATTGCAGCTTAGTGGTTATCACGCGGAATCCCCTTGGTGATCGAGATGCGTTGATACTTCACCGCAAAATCAAGGCAGGCACCCGAGGAGAGTTGTCCGACTTTGGCGCGTTGCAACTCCTGCCAGGGTGTTTGATGCTCAAGCTCGGGCGGCTTCCAGGCGGCGCGACGAGCCGCAAGCTCCTCATCGCTGATCAGCATATCAGCGCGTCGTTTGGCCAGGTCAATACGCACCCGATCGCCGGTTTTTAACAAAGCTAATCCGCCACCCACAGCGGCCTCAGGCGAGGCGTTGAGAATCGAGGGCGAACCCGAGGTGCCCGACTGACGGCCATCACCCACGCAGGGCAGCAAGGTAATGCCTTGTTTCACAAGTTCATCGGGCGGCAACATATTCACCACTTCGGCTGCGCCCGGATAGCCGACAGGCCCTGTGCCACGAATAAACAAAATGCAGTCAGCATCCATGGCCAGCGAGGGATCGTTGATGCGCTCGTGGTAATCCTCAGGGCCTTCAAAAACAATCGCCCGGCCCTCAAAGGCGTCAGGGTCATTGGGATTTTGCAAATAGCGTTCTCGAAACGCAGCCGAAATCACCGAGGTCTTCATGACGGCAGCGTCAAATAAATTGCCACGCAACACCGCAAAGCCCGACTGATGGAGCATCGGTGCGGCATAGTGCTTGATGACCCGTTCATCTTTGATCTTGGCAGAGGCAAGATCTTGCGCCATGGTTTTGCCGCTCACCGTGCGCACATCACCATGCAGCTTGCCCGCAGCAAGCAATTGGGCAAGGACCGCCTGAACACCACCGGCACGATGAAATTCCTCACCGAGGTACTCTCCTGCAGGCATCAGATTGACCAATAAAGGGATCTCGTAGCCAATCCTGTCCCAATCCTCAATCGGTAAGTTCACGCCCATATGCCTTGCGATCGCATTCACATGAGGCGGACAATTGGTTGACGCACCCAGCGCCGAGGCGGCAACAATGGCATTTTCAAAGGCCGCGCGCGTCATGATTTGCGAAGGACGCAAATCCTCATGCACCATTTCAACAATCCGTCGACCGGTTGCATAAGCCATCTGAGCGCGTTCCCGATAAGGCGCAGGAATCGCCGCGCAACCTGGCAGCGACATCCCAAGCGCCTCGGCCATCGAATTCATCGACAGCGCCGTTCCCATGGTGTTGCAGTGGCCCGGCGAGGGCGCAGACGAGGCCACCATGTCGAGAAACTCGTCATAGTTAATGCGCCCTGCTGCTAACTCCTGCCGGGCAAACCACACGACCGTGCCCGATCCCGCTAGGCCCCCGCCGTAATAACCATTGAGCATGGGTCCGCCCGAGAGCACGATCGAGGGTAAATCGACGGTGGCAGCACCCATGAGCATCGCTGGCGTGGTCTTATCGCAGCCGGTCGTGAGCACCACGCCATCAAGCGGGTAGCCGTATAAGACCTCGACCAGCCCGAGATAAGTCAAATTGCGATCAAGTGCTGCCGTCGGGCGCTTGCCGGTCTCCTGAATCGGATGCACAGGAAACTCCATCGGAATCCCACCCGCATCGCGAATACCGTCACGCACCCTCGATGCGAGCTCCAAATGATGTCGATTGCAAGGCGATAAATCCGATCCGGTCTGGGCGATGCCAATGATGGGTTTTCCGCTATTGCGCAGTTCATCGAGCGTGAGCCCAAAATTCAAGTAACGCTCTAAATATAAGGCGGTCATCCCTGGGTTGTCAGGGTTATCAAACCAGGCGCGCGACCTTAGTGCGAATGCTCTTTTCGACGATCCCATGCTGAACGATCCTCCTTATGACAAGGGCCCGCTATTTCAGGCCTTCGTTTTTTGAACAAGCCCCGATTATGGGCTTAATCAGCTTGCAGCAGCATGCGCCGCCGTTCAGAATCAGCCATGCTTTCAATTGACTGGCACATGATGTTGCACGCCATGCCCGAACCTTGGATGCTTGGCGCAGCAGCTTTGGTGGGACTGATGGCTGCCTTGCCGCTGGCGCGGCTTACACGACGCTTGCCTCAGCGCTTATTTGACGACTGGGC
>DENJ01000056.1:1266-62242 GCA_002359635.1 Burkholderiales bacterium UBA2647 | reverse complement strand
CAAGCGTTGGAGCAACAAGGCGCTGAAACCTCAAGCATTGAGCCGCTCAAGGGTCTGGCCTTGATTGTCTTTTCGGCAGGCCCGATGGCGGTTGCCCTGCTCGCCGTGATCGAACATGGCCTGACACTTGATGCAGGCGCGCTTTGCGTCCTGGGTTGGACGCTGTGGGTCTTGGCCTGGATCGATATGGAAACCAGGCTGCTGCCGGATGTCTTGACCCTGGGGCTGATGTGGCTCGGTTTACTGCTCAATTGTGCCGAGCTTTTTGCAAGCCTTGATCAGGCTGTGATTGGGGCGGCGGCCGGCTATTGCAGCCTATGGCTGTTGAATGCAGCTTACAAAAGCTTGCGGGGCAAGGAGGGCATGGGAGCGGGTGACTTTAAGTTGCTAGCAGCCATTGGCGCCTGGTATGGCTACCCGGCACTGCCCGCCGTGGTTTTCATCGCTGCAAGCAGCGGGGTCATCGTTGGACTTTGCCTGCGGCTCACGGGCAGACGTGAGCGCGGCGAAGCCATCGCCTTTGGGCCGCATTTATGCCTCGGTGCCGCATGCCTCGCGTTTGCCGAACAAAGCATGCGCCCTTTGCTATCTTCCTGAGGAGGTCTCAAGCATGGCTGGTGATCATTCGACCAAGCTCGAACCCAAGCGCAAAGGAAAGTGGGTGGTTGGGCTCACCGGCGGTATCGGAAGCGGCAAGTCAACCGTGGCAGCCTGTTTTCAGGCCAAAGGCATCACGGTGATTGATACCGATGAGATCGCCCATCGGATCACTGCTGCTGGTGGGGTCGCCATGCCAGCAATCGTCGCTGCCTTTGGCGACGATGTAGCAGAAGCCGACGGTGCGCTGAATCGCCAACGCATGCGCGAGCTTGTTTTTGAGAATCCCGAACAGCGAAAACGCCTCGAGTCAATCCTTCATCCGATGATTCGCGACATCAGCGAGCATGAAGTCGCGCTAGCCTCAAGCCCCTATGTGCTGCTCGCCATCCCGCTGCTGATCGAGTCAGATCGTCCGCGCGATCGGGTGGATTGCATTTTGGTGGTGGACTGTCCGGAGTCGATACAGATCGAGCGGGTGATGAAGCGCTCTGGACTCAGTCGGGAGCGTGTACAGTCGATCATGGCTGCCCAAGCGAGCCGCGAGCAGCGCCTTGCTCATGCCGACGCTGTGATTCACAACCAAGGCGATCTTGCAGCCTTGCAAACCCAGATTGACCGACACCACAATGACTTTTTAGCTGCGGCCGGGGCTTGGTTTGGTGCTTCCGCAACTCCTGGAGGACAATTCGGGAAATGATGTACGAGTTTCCGCTCTCTGAACGCATCCGCAACCTGCTGCGGCTAGAGGAATTGTTCGCCAGGATGGGTTTGTTTTCAAAGCGGGAATCGGCAGCAGATCACCATGTGGCGCTCAGCGCAATCTTCGATGTGCTTGGCATGGCCGGACGCAGTGATCTAAAGACGGAATTGCTTCAAGAGCTCGATCGACAGCGCAATATGCTTGTGAGTTTGCGTGATAACCCGGCAGTTGCAGCCGATCGCCTTGAACAAACGATTGATGCGCTGCAACGCACCCGCCATAACCTGGCCAATTTACAAGGCAAACCTGGTCAGGTGCTTCTTGAACATGAATGGCTGATGTCGGTGAGGGCAAGAGCCTCCGTGCCTGGCGGTGCATGCGCCTTCGATCTGCCTTCCTATCACGCCTGGCAACAAAAACCCTCCGAGCAGCGCATCGACGACATGAAACTCTGGTGCAGCCAATTGCGTCCGCTCGAAGCGGCGCTGCAAGTCACGCTGGGACTCTTGCGCGAGACCGGTCAAAGCCAGCAGGTGCTTGCCAGCAAGGGGACTTACCAAATGCAGCTTACCGCAAGAAGTTACCAATTGATTCGGGTCTTGCCGGTCGATCCCCAGGCGATCCCCGAAATGAGCGCGAACCAGTATTTGATGTGGCTTCGATTCACCCGACAGGAAGGCGCTGCCAAACCCCGACCGATTGACCGTGATGTTGCCTTCACCCTTGAGCTCTGCAACTTCTGATCAAGGTTCGGAAAGCCAAGCGCTTAGCATTGCTTGCCCCAGATGCGCGCGGGACACGGTTTACGGTCCAGGCAACCGCTTTAGGCCCTTTTGCAGCGAGCGCTGCAAGCTCAACGACCTGGGCGACTGGGCAAGCGAGCGCTACCGGCTGCCAGGCGATGAGGTCCCGCCTGAGGAGGCGAGCTGAGATTGGGCAGCAAGACGCAACACATCCCTGTATTCATCACCAACCCGGTGGTAAACCGGTTTGGTACTCCTTGCCGATCGGGCTTCGACCATCGCCTGCGCTTGCTCGTCGCTTGCCGCCTCAATCCACGCAACCTGATCGCAACAGGCATCGGTGCCTCGAAAACAAACCGGTAGGGCAAGCCATGCCATCAAGGGTTCGGTTGCAGGCAAAAGCGGCGCAACCCAAGTCGCAGCGGGTTTTCTTGGGTCGAGCCAGACAAAAGCCTGCGACTCCATCGCACGCGGCTCGCCATCCCAATGCCATACCCGACGAAAATGCAGTCGCACGTGGCCATGCGCGTAGTGATATTCCCTGGTACACCAGGCACTCGAGCGCTTGATGCGCAGTCCGAGTTCTTCTTCGAGTTCACGCGCCAGCGCCTCATGCGGCGTTTCGCCAGGCTCGAACTTACCCCCGGGAACTTCCCACCAACCTGCATAGACCTTGCCTTGCGGGCGCTGTGCCAGCAAGACTTCGCCCTGAGGGTTAAGCAGGACGCCGGCTGCGACGTCGATGGCCATGCTGGCCGATCCAATCCCGAGCAAATTGCCAGGCGACCCGTCCGGAACGCGAGCCGCGTTCGAGGGCAAAACGCAATGCATCCCCGCGCGCTTTGTCGATTTGCTTGCCATCGGCACCGAGTTGCTGCATCCAATGCGCCACAACGCTCAGGTAATGGTCTTGATTGAAGGGGTAAAAAGGCACCCATAAACCAAAGCGTTCCGAAAGCGAAATCTTCTCTTCCACGGTTTCACCGGGATGAATTTCGCCGTCTTCGGTGTATTTGGTGTCAAGATTCTCCCGCATGTACTCAGGCATTAAATGCCGACGGTTCGAGGTCGCATAAACCAGCACATTGTCAGATTGCGTGGCAATCGATCCATCCAAGACGGTTTTAAGGGCTTTGTAGCCGCCCTCGCCTTCTTCAAAGGACAAATCGTCGCAAAAAATAACAAAACGCTCCGGTCGCTCGGCCACCAGATCAACAATGTCGGGCAGATCAACAAGATCAGCTTTGTCGACCTCAATCAGGCGCAAACCCTGTCGGTGAAAGGCATTGAGCAAGGCCTTGATCATGGAACTTTTGCCGGTGCCTCGCGAGCCGGTCAACAAGACATTATTGGCGCTTCGCCCCTCGACGAACTGTCGGGTGTTGCGCACCAGTATGTGCTTTTGGTCGTCGATATGATGCAGATCTTCGAGCGCGAGATCAGCGCGATGTTTAACCGGGGAGAGCCAGGCTTGAACACCCAAGGCGCTTTGTCGACGGCGCCAGCGAAATGCCACCGCAGCCTCCCAATCAGGCGTTTTCACATGGGGCATCAAGTCAGCAAGTTGCTTGATCAGCGCCTGCAGCTGATCGGCAAGGGCCTGCGTCATCAGCGACTGTGCTGGCGCAAGGGTCTCATCGAAGGCCGCGGGCACAGTTATGCGGTCGGCAGGACGCGCCTTAGCCGCCCTGGCCCGGGCCGGCTTCGCTTCAGGACCTGTAGTCAGCATTGATCGATACATAGTCATGTGAAAAATCGCAGGTCCATACGGTGGTCTGAGCCTCGCCGCGCCCAAGACTGACCCGCACGGTGATGTCTTGCTGTTGCATCACAGCTTGGCCATCTTCCTCGCGGTAATCCGGGTGCCGACCGCCCTGCGTTGCCACATGGACCCCGTCGAGAAACAAGTCGACGTTTTGCACCGCCAAATCATCGATGCCTGCGTAACCAACCGCACAAAGAATCCGGCCGAGATTGGGATCGGACGCGAAAAAGGCCGTCTTCACAAGCGGCGAATGGGCAATGGCATAAGCTACTTGCGCGGCCTCGGTCTCGCTTGCGGCCTGCTCGACCCTTATCGTAATGAATTTTGTAGCGCCCTCGCCATCGCGAACAATGGCTTGCGCAAGCCTTTGGGCAAGTTGCAGCATGGCCTGCTTGAGCGCTGCGGCATCGGGGTGGGACTCACTGTCGATGAGCGAAGCCGGGCCCGAGGATTGGGCCCCGGTTGAGACCAGCAAAAACGAGTCGTTGGTGGAGGTATCGCCATCGACGGTGATGCGGTTAAAGCTTTGCGCGTTGATCGCTTGCAACCAATGCGATAAGAGCCCTGGCGAAATCGCGGCATCACAGACCATCACCGCAAGCATGGTACCCATGTTGGGTCTGATCATGCCGGCACCCTTGGCAATCCCGCTCAGGTGGTAGCGCTTGCCGCCCGTCTCAACCGCCACGGAGGCAGCCTTGGGCAGGGTGTCGGTGGTCATGATGGCCTCAGCCGCCTCGAGCCAGCCCTCGGTGCCCAGTTCGGCAGCCTCAAGCGCTTCAGGCAAACCCGCGATCAAGCGGTCAAGCGGCAAGGGCTCAAGAATCACACCGGTTGACATGGGCAAGACCTGCGATGAGGGTACCTGCAGCATCGAGGCAAGGTGATCACAGGTCTCCTGCGCAAGCATCAGGCCCGCCTGCCCTGTGCCCGCATTGGCATTGCCGGTGTTTACCACCAGGGCGCGAATCAAGGCCTGACTGTCCCGCAAATGCTTGCGGCAAATATGCACTGGCGCGGCGCAGAAGCGATTTCGGGTGAAAACGCCCGCAGCGACCGAGCCTGGATCAAACTGCAACACCAGCAGATCGCGTTTGCCAGGTTTTCGAATACCGGCCCGCGCGGTGCCTATCCGCATGCCTTTAACCGCTAGCAATTCATCCGGTTTGGGCGCTTGAAGTCCTGCTGCCATGCACCGATCTCCTTCTTCGCTGGTCTATGCTTAGACCTGTCCTAGGCCACACGGCCATGACATTGTTTAAATTTCTTTCCCGAACCACAGGGACAGGGATCGTTGCGGCCAATCTTTTCACCGAAGCGTCTCAGGGGTTGTTGCGCGGTTTGTGCGTCTTGCGACTGCGCCGAGCCGGGCAGTTGCTGGGCTGCCAGTGCCAATGACTGAGCGTCGGGAAGTCCCGCCTCAGACGCGCTTGCAGCTTGTAGACCCATCCCTGCAGCCTCAGCGTCGCTGTGAATAAGCTTGATTTGCAAACCGGCCTGTTGCTGGGCCTGCAAGGCCTGGGCAGCTTGCGCCTGCTCGGGCGAGGCGATGGTGACGGTCATGAGCAGCTTGACCACATCCCCTCGGATGCGCTCCTGCAAACGGGCAAACAGCTCAAATGCCTCGCGTTTGTATTCCTGCTTCGGATTTTTTTGGGCGTAACCGCGCAGGTGAATCCCTTGTCGCAGATAGTCAAGGGTTGACAGATGGTCACGCCAATGATTATCGATCGCCTGCAAAAGTACGGTTTTTTCGAAGGCCGCAAATGCCTCTGTGCCAGCCGCCTCGAGCTTGGCCGCATAAAGCGCATCGGCCAAAGCAATCAACTGGCCAAGCAAGGCCTCGTCGTCGGCCTGGGCCTGATCTTTAGCCCAGTCCCTGATGCTGGCTTGCAGCTGCCACTCGCCAGCCAGCGTCGTTTGTAAGGCTTCCAGATCCCATTGTTCTTCCATCGATTCATGCGGGACATGCTCACGGAACAGCGCCTCAAGAACCTGATGACGCAAGCTGTCGATGCGCTCGCGCACATCGGCTGCATCAAGGATCTCGTTGCGATCTTTATAAATAATTCGACGCTGATCATTAGCAACATCGTCGTACTCAAGCAGCTGCTTGCGGATATCAAAATTGCGCGCCTCAACCTTTCGTTGCGCCGATTCAATCGAGCGCGACACCATACCCGCTTCAATCGCCTCGCCGTCGGGGAGCTTGAGCTTATCCATGATCGCCATCAGTCGATCCCCGGCAAAGATCTTGAGCAGCGGATCTTCCATCGACAGATAAAACCGCGAACTACCCGGATCGCCTTGTCGGCCCGACCTGCCTCTTAACTGATTATCGATACGCCGCGACTCATGCCGTTCGGTGCCGATGATGTGCAAACCACCTTCGGCGATAACCTTGTCGTGAAGCGACTGCCATTCTCCTCGCAAAGCCTCAATCTGGGCGCGCTTTTGGGACTCCTCGATGGCCGGATCAGCCTCGAGAAAGCCGACCTGCTTTTCAACATTGCCGCCCAGCACAATATCGGTGCCGCGACCTGCCATGTTGGTGGCGATGGTAATGACCCCGGGCCTTCCGGCCTGGGCAACGATTTCAGCCTCGCGTGCATGTTGTTTGGCATTAAGCACCTGATGGGGCAGCTTTTCCTTATGCAGCATGCTGGCGATCAGTTCAGAATTCTCGATCGAGGTGGTGCCAACCAGCACAGGTTGCCCGCGGGCATGGCAATCGCGAATATCGACAAGAATCGCCTGATATTTTTCGCGTGCGGTGCGAAACACCTGGTCCTGGCGATCATCCCGAATCATCGGGCGGTGGGTCGGGACGACCACGGTTTCCAGACCGTAAATTTCCTGGAACTCAAAGGCCTCGGTGTCTGCCGTACCCGTCATCCCCGCCAACTTGCCGTACATCCGGAAGTAATTCTGAAAAGTGATCGAAGCGAGGGTTTGATTCTCGGGTTGTATGGGAACGTTTTCTTTGGCTTCAATCGCCTGATGCAAACCGTCTGACCAGCGTCTGCCTTGCATCAATCGGCCGGTGAACTCATCCACGATAATCACTTCGCGGTTTTGCACCACATAGTGCTGGTCAATCACATAAAGGCTATGGGCGCGCAAGGCAGCCATCAGGTGATGCATCAAAGCAATATGCGCTGGATCGTAGAGCGATGCACCTGCGGGCAACAAAGCCATGCGCTGAAGAATCGCCTCAGCATGTTCGTGGCCTTGTTCGGACAGATGGACCGCAAAAGACTTCAAATCGACCCAGTAATCACCCTCAGGCTCGGGTTCTTGCGGTTTGGGTTCATGCGCCATGCGGCTAAGCAAAGGCGGAATCTGGTTGAGTACCGTGTAGAGCCCGGTCTGATCCTCCGCCTGTCCGGAAATGATCAAGGGCGTTCGCGCCTCATCGATGAGAATCGAATCGACCTCATCAACAATCGCATAAGCCAGTTTCCGCTGCCGCCGATCCTGGGCGGCATACTCCATGTTGTCACGCAGGTAATCAAAACCGAATTCGTTGTTGGTCCCGTAAGTGATGTCGGCCGCATAAGCATCGTGCTTGGAGGCATTGTCTTGCTGGGAGAGGATCACGCCGACCCGCAGGCCGAGGAACCGGTATAAGCTACCCATCCAGTCGGCATCCCGCGCGGCCAGATAATCGTTTACGGTCACCACATGAACACCTTGGCCCGTTAGCGCATTCAAGTAGGCCGGTAGTGTGGCCATCAGGGTTTTGCCCTCGCCGGTACGCATCTCGGCGATTTTGCCTTGGTGCAGGACCATCCCACCGACCAATTGCACATCGAAATGACGCATCCCCATCACGCGTCGGCTTGCCTCGCGGCAGACCGCAAAAGCCTCGGGCAAAAGCGCATCAAGCGACTCGCCGCGGCCTAGGCGCTCGCGAAAAAGATGGGTTTTGTCTGCCAGCGCCTCGTCGGATAAGGTATTGACCGAGGACTCGAGCGCATTAATACGCCCAACGACCTGCTGGTATTGCTTGATCAATCGCTGGTTGCGACTGCCAAAAATCTTGGTAAGTAGCCCTTGAAACATCCGGTCAAGTTTAACAGTTTGGCGCAGCAAACCTGCCGATGCGATAAAGTGGCTTGCAACAAGCTAAATCTGCGCGCAACCACCATGACAAAGCAACAACATCCGGGCAGCAACAGCCGGAGGATGCTTAACTGGCTCGAACTCGACCCGCAAGGCGCCATGCTGCTGCGCCAGGCACAAACACTGGGCAAGCTTCAGGAACAATTACAAGCGCACACTGGCCTCAAGCTCGAGGTCTGCAGCTTGCGCGAAAGCGTGCTGGTGCTTCTGGCAAGCGGCGCCATGGCGGCAAGGCTCAGACAGCAAAGCCCTTCATTGTTGCGTTTTCTGAGGTCTCAGGGCTGGTCGCTTGAGGACATCAAAATCAAGGCGAGACCTTATCGGCAAGCGCCCGCAAAGCTCAGCGTAGCGAGTAACAGCTTAAGTCCGGCGGCTCATGCAGCACTCAACAAACTCCAGCAAACAATCAGTGACCCTGGTCTGGCGCAAAGTCTCAAGCGCCTGCTCCGAAGGGCCAAAGTCAGAAGCGGTTTGTCCGATCCCGCTCAGGCCTAAGCGCAATCCGTCCTAGGCGTAGGACCAATCTCTTGCGTACTGCGCTGGCGCCTTGCTTCGCTCGGCAAACGAAATTTCGTCCCAGGCCGCCCGATCAGCAAGCAGCGCTCTTAAGAGCTGGTTGTTGAGGGCATGACCCGATTTGTAGGCGCAATACGATGCCAGCAGCGGTCTGCCAAGCAGGTAAAGGTCCCCGATCGCATCGAGCAGCTTGTGTTTGGCAAACTCATCCTCGGTGCGCAAACCCTCGTCATTGAGCACACGGCGATCGTCCATCACGATGGCATTGTCAAGGCTGCCGCCTTGGGCAAGGCCCGCAGCACGCAAATGTTCGATGTCACGCATAAAACCAAACGTGCGTGCCCGCGCAACCGCGTCGACATAGGAGTCTTTGGAAAAATCAACTTCGACGTCTTGGACGGTCCCGTCGATCGCAGGATGCCGAAAATCAATACCAAAACGCAACTTAAACCCAAAATGCGGCGATAGACGCGCCCACTTGTCGCCTTCTCGAACCTCGATCGGCTTTAAAACCTGGATGAAGCGCTTGGCCGCAGCCTGCTCGACCACCCCCGCAGCACGGATCAGGTACACAAATGAGCCTGAAGAACCATCGAGAATCGGTATTTCTGGGGCATCGACTTCGATGTGTAGGTTGTCGATACCAAGACCGGCAAGCGCAGACATCAGGTGTTCAACGGTTGCCACCCGGGCGTCTTGTCCTGTGGCGTCGCTGGCTGTGAGCGTCGACGCCATGCGCGTATCGTTCACAGCATGAGCCTGCGCCGGGATTGCCAGTGCAGGTTGCAAGTCGGTACGCCAAAACACAATGCCGCTGTCGACCGGGGCCGGGCGCAGGCAGAGTTTGACCCGCTGCCCGCTGTGCAGACCGACACCGGTCGTACAAACCGGCTCGCGCAAACTGCGCTGTCTTAGCATCGCGCCCGGCAAAACATTCAGGGATAAAGGCGATGACCTATAGCTTGGCGAGCATGGCTTCGGCGCTCGAAACCTCAAACTTGCCTGGCGCCTCGACGTTGAGTTGGGTGACGACGCCATCATCGAGCACCATCGAAAAACGCTGGCAGCGAACGCCAAGTCCGCGGGCGGTTAGATCGAATTCCAGACCCATGGCTTTGGTCAGTTCGGCGCTGCCGTCGGCCATCATGCGAACTTTGCCTGCGGCGTGCTGCTCCCGACCCCAGGCACCCATCACAAACGCGTCATTCACCGAAAGACACCAGATCTCATCGATGCCCTTGGTCTTGAAATCAGCCTCATGAGCCACATAGCCGGGCACATGCTGGGCTGAACATGTCGGCGTGAAAGCGCCTGGCAGTCCGAAAACGGCGATCTTTTTGCCTTTGACAAGATCGCTCGTTTTAAACGCGTTAGGACCGACGCTGCAGCCATTGGCTTCGACGTCGAAAAACTCAAAAAGGGTTGCCTCAGGCAGGTGGTCGCCGACTTTAATCATGGGATGCTCCATGGAAGTTGAAAAAAGCTGAGTGTATCGGGAGGACCGGACGCAGGCGACCGTTCCCCCCTGACCTGGAGGGTGGTTTGGGCGAGAAGCGCTGGGGTGGGGTTCCACGCGCTTGTCGCCGGCAAATAGCTGCAAAAGGCCCCGGCAAGCCCGCTTCGATCGCCTACGCTTGGCTGCGATCTGCGGGCTTTCGCCCGAGCTTAATCGGCCTGCCTGCGCAGGAAAGCTGGGATATCGAGCTTTTCAACACCGCTTTCTTCCAGAGCAGCCACGCGGGCTGAGGCAGCCGCTCTCGGGTCTCGCCAAACCGTAGGGGTATCGAGATTGGCACTGTAAACGCTTGATGCCTGAGCGCTTGCCGCCTGCGGGCTGGTGGCGATCGTACTAACCGCCGCCTGGGTCGGCGGGGTCGACATCGCAGCCTGGAATGCCGGCGAGGGTAGCGAAGGCGAGGAAAAAGCCGATGTTGTACTCGGCGCTGGCGCCGGCGTTGGCGACAGCGGCTGATGATGCAAACCCGATGCGTTGATGCCTGCCGGTGAGACAGCGTCATAGGTGCCGGTTCTTGGCATCGCCACGGGCGTGCTCACCAGCACGGGGGGTTTAGCGATGACGCGATTTCTGCCGATGCCGGTTGCGACTACCGTCACCCTTAAGCTGTCGCCCATGTTGTCATCAAACACCGTACCGTGGATGATGGTGGCATCGTCCGAGCAGAATTCGCGGATGGTGTTGATGACCTCATTGGTTTCGCGCAACTTGAGGTTTTGCGCAGCGGTGATGTTCACAATCACGCCGCGAGCCCCGTTCAAATCGACCCCGTCAAGCAAGGGCGAAGCCACCGCTTGCTCGGCGGCAATCCGGGCACGGTCCATGCCTGCGGCCTCGCCAATACCCATCATCGCCTTGCCTTGCTCGGCCATCACCGTGCGCACGTCGGCAAAGTCAACGTTTACCAGGCCAGGCACATTGATGATTTCGGCAATACCTGCGACGGCGTTATGCAAGACATTATCGGCCTGTTTAAAGGCGTCTTGCAGGCTCGCGTCTTCATCCATCACCTCAAAAAGCTTTTGATTTAACACAACAATCAGCGAATCGACGTGTTCAACCAGGGCATCGATACCTGCCTCGGCCACTTTCATTTTCCGCACGCCTTCGAAATCGAAGGGTTTGGTCACCACCCCGACTGTCAAAATACCCATGTCTTTGGCAATCGAGGCGACCACCGGCGAGGCCCCGGTGCCCGTGCCCTTGCCCATGCCAGCGGTCAGAAAGACCATGTTGGCGCCCTCAAGGGCTGCGCGGATTTCCAGTTCACGGGCGCGCGCCGAGTCGCGTCCGGCTTCCGGATTTGCCCCTGCGCCGAGGCCTGCCTCACCCAACTGGATCGTGTAGGGAGCACCCGATTTGATCAGTGCCTGTTTATCGGTGTTCATCGCGATGAATTCCACGCCTTGTACCCCGCGTGAAATCATGTGATTGACCGCATTGCCCCCCGCTCCGCCGACCCCCACCACTTTGATGACCGCGCCCTCCGGAGCCGGCTCATCATCCAACATTTCAAAACTCATAAGATACCCTCCACGAGACCTTCACCATGCTTTCACACCGACTCGCGTCGGCGCCCCCACCGCCCCTGGCTAGAAATTACCAAGAAACCAGTCCTTCATGCGCCGCATGGTCTCTTTGAATGAGCCCCCTTGCTGCGCCACCCTCATCCCCCTCAGGCGCTGCATCCGCGCCTCCTCAATCAGTCCCACCGCCGTCGAAAACCGTGGCGAAGCGACCACATCGGCCAGGCCACCGGTGTAATCCGGCATGCCGATACGAACCGGCTTGAGAAATATATCTTCAGCAAGCTCAACCATCCCTGGCATTAAGGTGGTTCCACCGGTCATCACAATGCCCGAAGAAAGCAATTCCTCATAGCCCGACTCGCGAATCACCTGATTCACCAGGGAAAACAACTCTTCTACCCGAGGTTCGATCACCGCCGCAAGCGCCTGCCGCGACATATGGCGCGGTGCGCGATCGCCAAGGCCGGGTACCTCGATGCGCGCAGCAGGATCGGCAAGCACCTCTTTGGCAATACCGTGACGAAGCTTGATCTCCTCAGCCTCCGGTGTTGGGGTGCGTAGCGCCATCGCGATATCATTGGTGATCTGGTCCCCGGCTATCGGAATCACAGCAGTATGGCGGATGGCGCCCTCGGTGAAGATCGCGATATCGGTGGTACCACCGCCGATATCCACCAGCGCCACGCCAAGCTCTTTTTCATCGGAGGTGAGCACCGCATAACTTGAGGCGAGCGGCTGGAGAATCAAATCCTGCACCTCCAAACCACATCGTCGCACACATTTGACGATGTTTTGTGCCGCCGACACCGCACCGGTCACGATATGAACCTTGGTTTCGAGCCGCACACCGCTCATGCCAATCGGCTCGCGGATGTCATCTTGACCGTCCACGACAAATTCCTGGGGCAACACATGAAGAATTTGCTGATCGGTTGGAATATTGACCGCTTTCGCGGTTTCAATCACCCGGGCGATGTCGGTCTCGGTGACTTCTTTTTCCTTAATCGCCACCATGCCTGAGGAGTTAAAGCTGCGAATATGACTGCCTGCGATACCGGTGTAGACCGAGCGGATTTTGCAATCGGCCATCAACTCGGCCTCTTCAAGTGCGCGCTGAATCGAGGCAACGGTGGCCTCAATGTTGACCACCACGCCTTTTTTCAAACCACGCGAATCGTGCTGGCCCAGACCGATAATTTCGATGCGGCCGTCAAGGGTGAGCTCGGCGACCATCGCCACAATCTTGGAGGTCCCGATATCGAGCCCGACAATCAGATCCTTGGCATCTCTTGTCATCTGTCCCTCTTTGCACTCTTTTTTAATCCGCCTTGCCCGGTTTGCTGCTCGGCCAGTTGCAAAGCAAAGCCGTTGGGATAGCGTAAGTCCACTGCGGCCACCGGTTTCATCAGCCGCTCAATCACGCTGCGATGAGACTCCACCCAGCGCGCAACCCGGTGCTCCATCCCCAAACCCTCGTCACGCCCCAGCAAAAGCAGGCTACCGTCATCGAGCTTGGCCTGCCATGCGTGACTTGCGGAGAGGGAGAGGACGCTTGGCGAGCGTGACAAAGGGGCAAGCCACTGTCTTAAATCGCGCCAACGCGCCAAAACCTGGGGGTGTGAACCATCTGGACCGATCAACTGTGGCAGATGGCCCGCAATCTCGGCCTCGGCGAAGTTTGCAGTAAACAATTCACCGTGATGATTGATCAAGCGGTCACCGTTCCAGATCGCCATCGGCTGATGCTCTTCGACCTCGACCACCAAGGCGTTGGGCCAGACACGTCTGACTTGGGCTTTACGGACCCAATCGACTTGCTCGACCTGGTCACGAATCCCTTCAAGATCGAGCGAAAAAAAATCGAAAAACCCAAGGCGCCTTAAGGCGAGGTGGATAGCGTCATCGCTCACATGTCGAAGCGCATGACCTGGTGCGGCCTCGACCATGACTTTTTGCATCGCAAAGAACGGTTTTTGCGCCATCCAGTGGGCAAAGCCCCAAATCAACGCCGATGCGGCCACGCAAGCCAGGGCGATACCTGCACGGTTCATCCACCGTGGATCCTGCCAAAGACGCTTAAGCAGACCCATGAGCCCTGCCCGCAAGGCGATAAGATGCGCCCCAAATGCGTAAACAGCGCCGGCCGCCTGGGAGCCAAGCCTTCGGGCGTGCTGTTGAGGTACCGCGCTCAACCCGCCCTCCGCAGTTTCAGACTTGCCTGCTCAAGCAGGCGAAGCACCAGGGATTCATAGCTCAGACCGAGCGCGCGGGCTGCCATCGGAACCAGCGAATGATCGGTCATCCCTGGTGAGGTGTTGACCTCAAGCAACCAGGGTCGATTCGATGCGTCGAGCATGAAGTCAACCCTACCCCAGCCCGAACAGCCAAGCGCACGAAAAGCGGCAAGCGCAAGCGCTTGCACCTGAGCGCTGACCGCCGGATCAAGAGGCGCTGGACAAAGGTATTCGGTATCGTCGCTGAAATATTTGTGCTGATAATCATAATTGCCCTGCGGCGCCCGAATTTCAACGATCGGAAGCGCCTGCGCCTGTTCGTCCTCACCCACCACAGCCACCGTCAGTTCTCGGCCGGCAATCAATCGTTCGGCAAGCACGAGAGGGTCGCTAGCCCGTGCAAGGGTGAGCGCTGCCTCAAGCGCCGAAGCCTCAAACACTTTCGTGAGACCGAGGGTTGAGCCCTCCCGGGCCGGTTTAATGACCATTGGCAGACCAAGCGTGTCGATCAAGGTCTTGGCATTGCCATCCTCGCGCACTTGCACACTTGCCGGCGTCGGCAAACCAAGAAAACCCCAAATCTGTTTGGTTCTGATTTTGTCGATCGCAATCGCCGAGGCCTGGACACCAGATCCGGTATAAGGAATGCCCAGCAATTCGAGTGCACCCTGAACCGTGCCGTCCTCGCCATAGCGTCCGTGCAAGGCAATAAACACCCTCGACACGCCAAGCGACTGAAGCCGGTCAAGCGCTTGCTCGGCCGGGTCGAAAGCCGCTGCATCAAGACCGAAGGAAGTCAAGGCTTTTAAGACGCCCTGACCCGATCGAAGCGATATCTCGCGCTCGGCAGACGAACCGCCCATCAACACCGCGACTTTTCCCAGCGCGTCGGCAAGGCTTGCAGCTTCGCCTGCCGAAACCGGTGTCAGTGCGATGGGCTTCGCAGTCATGCTGCCGCACCTTGCTCGGCGTTGGCGTCGCCCCCGACGAGTCTGCGTGCAAGACGGGCTGCAAGGCTGCCTATCGACCCGGCGCCCATCGCAATAACCACATCGCGATCGCGTGCCTGCTCGATGACCGCATCTTGCAAGCGCTTTAAATCCTCGCAAAAGAGCGGTTCAACGCGGCCGGCAACCCGCAGGGCGCGCGCCAGGGATCTGCCGTCGGCCGCCACGATCGCAGCTTCGCCAGCGGCGTAGACTTCGGTGAGCAGGACGCCATCAGCCTGACCCAGCACAGCGACAAAGTCTTCGAAAAGGTCACGGGTTCGGGTGTATCGATGCGGCTGAAAGGCGAGCAATATCCTGCGTCCTGGAAAAGCGCCCCGGGCCGCAGCGAGCACAGCAGCCATTTCGGCAGGATGATGCCCGTAGTCATCAATCAGACGGAAATGCCCACCACCTTGGGCAGGCAAGTCGCCGTAGGACTGAAAACGCCTGCCCACGCCTTTAAACTCACGCAAGGCGGCAACCACCGCCTCATCGGGCAGGTCGAGCTCACTGGCCACGGCAATCGCCGCCAGTGCATTCAAAACGTTGTGCCGCCCGGGCAGATTGAGTTGTACCTGCAAGGGACCGCGCCCCTCGCGCTCGACCGCGAAATGCATGGTGCTCGCCTCGGCCCGAAGTCCGGAGGCCCGCACTTGGGCGTCTTCGCTGCAGCCATAAGTGAGCAAAGGTTTAGAGACAAAAGGCATGATTTGCCGAACGCCAGGATCGTCAATACAGACGATGGCAGTCCCATAGAAAGGCAGGCGCTGGGTGAACTCAACAAAGGCCTGACGCAATCGCGCCGGATCGTGGGCATAGGTTTCCATGTGATCAGCATCAATATTGGTGATGATCGCCATCGTGGGTGACAAATTCAAAAAGGATGCATCAGATTCATCAGCCTCGACCACGATCATCTCGCCGCTACCGAGCCTTGCATTCACACCAGCGCTATTGAGCAAACCACCAATCACAAAGGTTGGATCCTGGCCGCCTGCTGCAAGTACGGAGGCCACCAGGGAGGTGGTGGTGGTCTTGCCGTGAGTGCCGGCAACTGCAATACCTTGTTTGAGCTTCATCAACTCCGCAAGCATCATGGCGCGCGGCACAAGCGGTATGCGTCTTGCCCGAGCCGCGATCAGTTCCGGGTTGTCGGCCTTAACCGCGCTTGAGAGCACAAGGCAATCAGCCCCCTCGATCTGCTGGGCTGAATGGCCGATGGCCACCTTGGCGCCGAGCGCTTGAAGGCGTTCGGTGACCGCTGAAGGGGAGAGATCCGAACCTGAAATCTGATAACCCAGGTTCAAGAACACCTCGGCGATGCCACTCATACCGGCACCGCCAATGCCCACAAAGTGAATATGGCGAACCTTATGCCTCATGCGGCGTTCTCATGGGTCTCATACGCTTTTCTCTTGGGTCTCATGCAGCTTCTCTTTTGGGCCTCGCAGCCTCCTTGCAGGCCCTAACCAAAACCTCAAGCGCCTCGGGTTTTGCAGCCTTGCGCGCAGCCTGGGCCATATGCAAGAGCCGCTGACGATCGAGGGCTTGCAGCAAATCGGCCAGTTGCTCGGCACTGAAGCGATCCTGCTGGAAACACCAGGCTGCCTGCGCCTGCACCAGGAACTGGGCATTGCCGGTTTGATGGTCATCCACAGCATGCGGAAAGGGAATAAAAAGGGCCGCAACGCCTGCCGCGGCAACCTCAGAGACCGTCATTGCACCCGCTCGGGCAATCACCAGATCGGCCTCGGCATAGGCTTGCGCCATATCGCCAATGAAGGCTTCGAGTTGAGCCGCCACATCAACTTGCTGATAGGCCTTTTGCAAAGCTTCAAGATGTTTTTCCCCGGCCTGGTGAAGGACGCTTGGTCGATTGGCCCGGGAAATTAAGGCAAGTGCCTTGGGTAGGAGTTCATTGATGGCCTGCGCGCCAAGACTGCCGCCAAGCACAAGCAGCCGCAATGGTCCTTGTCGTTGTCGATAACGCTGATCCGGGGGCGGCAGATCGAGAATCACCTCACGTACCGGGTTACCGACCCACATCACCCGATTGGCTTGTGTCGGTCCAAAAGACCCTGGAAAGGCTTCAAAAACCTGGTCGGCAAGCTTCGCCAGGACACGATTCGTGAGGCCTGCCACCGAGTTTTGTTCATGGATCAGCAAAGGGCGGCCAAGCAGGCTTGCCATCATGCCGCCCGGAAAGGCCACATAACCGCCCATGCCAAGCACAACATTGGGTTTCTCGGCGCGCAAGGCAGCGATTGCCTGGACAAAGGCCCGTATCAGCCGCAAGGGCATCCACAATAAGCTCCTCAAGCCCTTACCGCGCAGGCCTGAAAAGACCAGGGGGCGCATTGGAATGCCGGCACGCTCGGTAAGCCTGGCTTCCATGCCCGAGGGATTTCCGAGCCAGACCACCCGCCAGCCTTGGGCACGCAATTGCTCAGCGACTGCCAAACCCGGAATCACATGCCCGCCGGTGCCACCAGCCATCACCATCAGGCAGGGGTTCATAGCTTGCCCCCGCGCATGGTGATCCGGTTCTCACGATCGATCCTCAGCAGGATCCCGATGGCCACACAATTGACCAAAATGCCTGTGCCGCCGTAGCTCATCAGCGGCAGGGTCAAGCCCTTGGTGGGCAGCAGACCGAGGTTGACGCCCATGTTGATAAAAGCCTGCGCGCCAATCCATAGCGCAATGCCTTTGGCGACAAGGCCCGGGTAAAAGCGCTCCATGGCAATGGCCTGTCGTCCGATTTGAAAAGCGCGCCGGGTCATCCATAGAAAACCCAGAATCGTCGCCATCACGCCAACAAGACCGAGCTCTTCACCGATAACCGCAAGCAGGAAGTCGGTATGCGCCTCAGGCAGGTAGTGCAACTTTTCCACAGACCCGCCCAGACCGACGCCAAACCATTCGCCCCGTCCGAAGGCGATCAACGAATGCGAAAGCTGATAACCCTTGCCCAAGGCGTTCGCGGGTTCAAAAGGATCCAGGTAGGCGAAGATTCGATCGCGTCGCCAGGGTGATAAATGAATCAGCAAGGCAAACGTGGTGAGCGCGATGACGATCAAACCGCTAAAAAGCTTGCCATTGACGCCGCCAAGAAAAAGAATCCCCATCGCCACCGTGGCGATCACGATAAAGGCCCCGAGATCGGGCTCAAGCAGCAGCAGGAGCCCCACGAGCGCCACCGCCGTGCCCATGGGTAAAAAGCCCTTGGAGAAGTGATGCATATAGTCTTGTTTACGCACGGTGTAATCAGCCACATAAAGAATCACGAAAATCTTCATGAGCTCGGAGGGCTGCAGATTGATCACGCCCAGCGAAATCCAGCGGCGGGCACCATAGACCACCTTGCCGACACCAGGAATCAAGACCAGCAAGAGCAGGAACAAGCCCAACAAAAACATTGGCGCGGCCAGGCGTTGCATGGTTCTGCTCGGGATGCGAAACGCGATCCAGGCGGCGATCAGCCCCACGGCGATGGCAAAAGCGTGTCGCAACAAAAAATGCGAGGACTTGTAGGCGGCAAAACGCGGCGAATCGGGCAAGGCAATCGATGCCGAGTAAACCATCACCAGGCCAAAGAGTAACAAGGCAAGCGTGACCGCAAGCATGCTGTGATCGAGTTCGGCAGCAAGCGGTTGCGTGCTCGCTTGCCGACCCAGATCGCGTGAGGCGACCGCCGGTGAGCTTGGACGCGCGCGCCAGGGCATGGCCCCTGCAAACCACTGTGGCGAAGCGCTAAAAAGGCTGAAGGCTCGGGCAAGGCGGGTTTGCAGGGCCATTCTCACGCCATCACTCCGGCAAGCTCATCGATGGCGCTTGCAAAGCGGGCTGCCCGATGCTTGTAATCGCGAAACATGTCAAAGCTTGCGCAAGCAGGCGACAAAAGCACCGCCTCACCGGTTCTCGCACGTTGTGAGGCGGCTTGCACCGCCGCTTCGAGACCGCTGTGCCGGCTGATTTCAATACTTTTTTCGCTGCCTTGAATCAGCTTTGCCGGGCTGGCAGCAAGCGCATCGCGAACCGCAGCTTCGATCGCATCGGCCGCTTCACCAATCAAGGCAACCGACAAGGCTTTCTCGACAATCGCCTCACCCAAGGCGGCAAAATCCTGACCCTTCCCAACACCGCCTGCGATCAAGTGACATGGCATATCGAGGCCTTGCAACGCTGCAACCGTCGCCCCGACGTTGGTGCCCTTGCTATCGTCGATGTAGACCACATCGTGAACCACCCGCAGGATTTCACAGCGATGGGCTCCCGCCTCAAAGCGGCGCAAGCCGTGCAGCATTGCGGCCATCGGCAAACCGATGGCACGACCCAAGGCCAGCGCAGCCAGTGCGTTGGCCCGATTGTGATGACCACGCATCCGCAATGCGTCGGCAGGCATCAGGGGCCGTAGCCTGAATGCTGTGGGCTCGCTGCGTCGCCTGCGTCCGCCGCCCTCATCCTGGGCAAGCGCTTCAACCAGCCAAGGCAGACCCTGCATTTGCGCCACGCCAAAATCGCCGAGTTTTTGCGGCAGCGACCTGCCAAAACTCACCCGCTTGAGCACGGCCCGAGACCTCGGTTCGGTCGCTGGATCATCACGCGAATACACCGCCAAACCCGAGGGTTGAAAAATCTGCTGTTTGGCCGCCGCATAGTGATCCATCGAGGCGTGCCAATCAAGGTGATCGGGACTCAAGTTAAGTAGCGCACTGGCGTCGGCTTGCAAGCTGCTGCAAAGCGAAAGCTGAAAGCTCGATAGCTCGAGCACCCAGACCTGCGGCAAGGCATTGATCACCGACTCCGAAAGCGCGGTGTCCCGATGCCAATCTTCGGCACTCAAACCTGCAAGATCGAGAACATCGATGAGTGCGCGCAGGGCGGCGGGCGACACATTGCCCGCCAGGGCGACCCGACGATTCGCCGCCTCACAAAGCTTGGCGAGCAGGCTGACGGTTGTGGTTTTGCCATTGGTGCCAGTCACTGCCACAAGTGCCGGCTGATAACCGCGTTGGCGAAGCCTTGCCAGCGCCTGCGCAAACCATTCGATTTCCCCGGCAACCGGTATCGCGCGCGCCTGTGCCCATTGCGCAAGTTCTGCCCCAGGGCCTTGTTCAATCGACACGCCAGGCGACCAGGCCAAGAGGTCAATGCCATCGAGCCAGGACGCTTGCGGATCGCCGAAGTATGTCGAGATGCCTGGATGCGCTTCAAGCAGCTTGGCTGCGCCCGGCGGGTCGCTGCGGGTATCGGCAAGTTTCACCTTGGCACCGCAACGCAATAGCCAGGCAACCATCGCCTGACCGGATTCGCCTGTGCCAAGCACCAGTACTTGCTGGCCCGCCCAATGTAAGGGCTCCATCAATGGGCGAACGGCCGGATGCAAGGCTTGCACGGACTTGCCCGCTTCAGCGGCGTCTGATCTGGACGGTTTATCGGCTTTCATCTCAGCGCAATTTCAGCGTTGAAAGACCAAACAACACCAGCATCATCGTCACGATCCAAAAGCGCACCACCACTTGCGACTCGCTCACACCGCCCACCTCGAAGTGGTGGTGCAAAGGCGCCATGCGAAAAATCCGCCGCCCTTCGCCATATCGCCGCTTGGTGTATTTGAACCAACCGACCTGCAACATCACTGAAATCGTCTCAGCGACAAAAACGCCGCCCATGATGAACAAGACGATTTCCTGGCGCACGATCACGGCGACCGTGCCCAAGGCACCGCCAAGTGCAAGCGCGCCGACATCGCCCATGAACACCTGAGCGGGGTAAGCGTTGAACCATAAGAAGGCCAAGCCTGCGCCTGCCAGCGCCCCGCAAAACACCGTCAATTCACCGGCCCCGGGCACATGAGGAATCAACAAGTATTTGGCAAAAACGGCGTGGCCTGTCACATAGGCAAACACCCCGAGCGCACTGCCCACCATCACCGTGGGCATGGTTGCCAGGCCGTCAGCCCCGTCGGTGAGGTTGACGGCATTGCTTGTGCCCACAATCACGAAGTAACTCAGAATCATGAAGCCGAGCACGCCAAGCGGGTAGGCGACATTTTTGAAAAAAGGCACGATCAGATCAGCACGCGGCGGCAAATCCATATCGAGCCCCGACTCGACCCAGCGAAGAAAAAGGCTGAGCGCTTCGCTGTTGCTTTGAGCGGGAACCGCAAAAGCAAGCCACACCGCAGCGAGCACCCCGATTAGTGACTGCCAGAAGTATTTTTCCCGCGCGGGCATCCCTTGCGGATCGCGATGGACCACCTTGCGGTAATCGTCAATCCAACCGATCCAGCCAAAGCCAAAGGTCACCAGGAGCACGATCCAAATAAAGCGGTTATCAAGATCAGCCCACAGCAGGGTCGAAATCCCGAGCACGAGCAGGATCAAAGCCCCGCCCATGGTTGGGGTGCCCTTTTTAACCAAGTGGGTTTGTGGACCATCGTCGCGCACGGTCTGGCCGATTTTCAGCGCTGCCAGCCGTCGGATCACCCAGGGCCCCAAGAGTAGGCCGAAGGCAAGCGCGGTAAGCGTCGCCAGGGCAGCTCTCAAGGTGATGTAGTTGAACACCGAGAAAGCACGAATATCCTTGGCAAGCCATTGAGCGAGTTCGAGCAGCATTACAAGGCCACCTTCACGTGTTGATCCTCGGTGAGCGCTTTCACCACGCGTTCCATGGCCATGAAGCGCGAACCTTTTACCAGGACCGTGGCCTTGCGCGGCCTATGGTCGGGATCGAGCACTGCAGCGAGCGCCTCGATCAAGGCCTGCACATCGTCTCCGAAATGTCTCGCTTTTTCGCCAAAACCCTTGGCACTATCGCGGGTGGCATCGCCAAGCAACCACAATTGATCGATCCCGCAGGTGCGCGCATAAACGCCCACTTCCTCGTGAAAGACATCGCCCTGTTCACCAACCTCCCCCATATCGCCAAGTACCAGGAAGCGTTCACCCGCCATGCCTGCGAGCACATCGATCGCGGCCCGAACCGAATCGGGATTGGCGTTGTAGCTGTCGTCAATGAGCAAGGCTTGGGCGTGCAGCGGAATCTGTCGCAAACGGCCACCGACCGGCTCAAACTGCTCCAAACCCGTCACAATGCTCTCAAAACTGATACCGATGGCCTGACAGCAGGCAGCGGCAGCCATCGCGTTGCGAATATTGTGCCGGCCCACGATACGCAGCCTAACCATCCCATCACGCCCATGACTATGCAAACGGAAGCTGTTTGCAGTCAGCGCCGTGGCATGAACAGGCCAGTGATCATGCCAGCCAAAGCAAACACAGCGACGGTTGCCGGCCAAGGACTGCCAGATCGGTGCGCATTGATCATCCCCTGGGAACACGGCGATCCCATCGGCTTGCAACTGGCTGATGGCCGCACCATTTTCTCTTGCCGAGGCCTCAACGCCATGCAAAAACTCCTGGTGCTCGCGCTGTGCGTTATTCACCAAGGTCAGGGTCGGTTGCGCAATCGGACAAAGCTGAGCCATTTCACCAACCTGATTAATGCCCAACTCAAACACTGCCGCGCGATGGGTCGCCCTGAGCCTTAGCACCGACATCGGGACGCCATAACCGTTATTTAAATTTCCCTGACTTGCCAGCGCAGCATCGCCAAAACTAACCCGCAAAATGCTTGCAATCATCTCTTTGACCGTCGTCTTGCCGTTGCTACCGGTGACTGCAATCACAGGCAATGAGAACTGGCGACGCCAACCTGCGGCAAGTTGTTGCAGGGCGATGGTGGTGTCTGGAACCTGTAAGCCATGCATAACCCCGCGCTGGATCTGACCGTCGATCAAGGCGTCGGGCGATAAGCTTTGTGCACTTAACACGGCCCGGACGCCTGCACCGATGACTTGACCAATAAACGCATGGGCGTCGAAACGTTCGCCCACCAGGGGTACAAACAAATCACCCGATTTCGCCAGGCGCGAATCGGTACAAATCCTGTAGACCTGATGGTCAGCATCACCCACAAGCTTGGCGCCCTCAATCCACGACCGGGCCTGCGCGAGCGTAAACATCAAGCTTGCCCCGCCAGTGACCAGTGGGTCATTAAAGCTTGTCGGGCGACGGTCTGATCGTCGAAATCCAGACGTTGCCCGCGGATTTCCTGATAGTTTTCATGACCTTTACCAGCAAGCAGAATCACATCGCAGGCCCCAGCCTTGGCAATGACTTGATCAATCGCCACCGCCCGGTCGAGTTCAACATGCAAGCGCTTGCCGCCTTGAAGTGCCTCGGGGCAAGCGCTCAGCGCCCCCGCTTTCAACGCCTCGCAAATCGCGCCCGGGTCTTCGTACCTTGGATTATCGCTGGTGAGATACAGCGTGTCAGCGGCGCCGATTGCTTGCGCACCCATGTCATGACGTTTGCCCGGATCACGATCGCCACCGGCACCGAGCAAACAATGCAATCGACCCTGACGCTGCTCGGCAACCGGTCTCAGCGCCAGAAGCACTTGTTGAACAGCGTCAGGCGTGTGCGCATAGTCGATCACCACAAGCGGCGTTGCTGAACTGCCGATGCATTGCATCCGGCCCGGCACGGGTTTGAGCAGGCTCAGCGATGCGATCGCATCCTGGGGCTGCTGCCCGAGCGCCATCAGGGTGCAAGCCACCGCCAGCGCATTGGCTGCGTTGAACCGTCCCATCAGTCCCAGTTGAAGGCACCCCTGATCGCAAGCCTCGGGATTGCCCGGTTCAAAGAGCGACCAGCGCAACATCGATTGATGATCGGCCGGGGTATACGCAGCCCACAGCAAATAGGCCTGATGTGTTGATGCCAGCGCCTTGGCAGCTGCAGGGCTATCCTGCACGCTGTAAAACCACAGGGGACAGCCCGGCGGACAGGCCTCGATCATGCGCAGAGCCCATCTATCGTCGGCATTAATCACGGCCTGAGCAAGACTTGGTGCTTCGCCTGCCTTGGCCAGGCCCGCACCCAGCATGGCAAAGAGGCTTGCCTTAGCCTGCGCATAAGCTTGCATATCAGGGTGATAGTCCAGATGGTCACGGCTCAGATTCGTGAACACGGCGACCGCCGGCTCCAGGCCTTGCAAGCGACCCTGGTCCAAGCCGATCGATGAGGCTTCAATCGCAATGAGACTTGCCCCCTGTTCGGCCAAATCAGCGAGCAATTGCTGCAGACGTACCGCGTCCGGGGTTGTTAAGCCAAAGGTCTCAAGCGGCTTGGCCTCAGCAATGAAGCCCGCGCCAAGCGTTCCGATCACCGCAGCAGGTTCAGGCCAGGCTTGTGCGATCCAGTGTGACACGCTGGTTTTCCCATTGGTACCGGTGACGGCGACGACGGGGAGGCGGCGAGAAGGGTAGTCAAGATAGGCCGCGGCAAGCTCGCCCGCAACCGATGCAAGCGCGGGAAGCGGCAACACAGCACTGTGCAAGGGGTCGCCCGGAGCCTCGGCCAGGAGCACAGCACTTGCGCCGCGCTTGAGGGCATCGTCCACGTAAGTTTGCGGCTGACTGCGCAAACCGGGAAGCGCAAAAAAAATATCGCCTGCTTGCACCATCCGACTATCGGAGCGTAACCTCGCGCCCGGCGCAGCCTTTTGCCTCAGCCAATGCAACACCGATGTCCATGGAGCCGCTGCCGGCGCGCGCATCGTCATCGTTTGCTCGCCCCCCGCGCTGCAACAAGGGTTTGAGACAGTTCATCGGGACGGTCGCTGCCTTCAGCTGCTGCCGCGGTTTCCTGCTGCACGGTGACAGCGGGTGGCGCAGGTTCCTGGGCAGGCTGCAGGTTGATTTGCCCGGCCTTTGGCACAAAGGCTTGCAAGTTGGCATCGGGCATGACGCGTAAAGCGCGCAAGCTCTCGCCGCCAATTCGTGAGAAAACCGGCGCAGCCACCAAGCCGCCATAGTATTTCCCTGCCGAAGGCTCATCGACCATGACCGCGACAATGATCCGGGGGTCTGACACCGGTGCAAAACCCACAAAAGACGCCACATATTTGTTGGCATAACGACCGTTTTCCAGTTTGTGAGCAGTGCCTGTTTTGCCAGCGACCCGATAGCCCTGGATTTGCGCCTGAGGGGCCGTGCCGCCAGGCCCGGCGGCCAACTCCAGCATATGGCGGACGGCTTTGGCCGTGTCTTTGCGGATGACGGCCTCACCTTCGACCCGATCGGCGTGTTTAAGCATGGTGACCGGAATCAGTTCACCGTCGCGGGCAAAAATCGAGTAAGCCCTTGCCAATTGCAAGAGTGAGACTGAAATCCCGTGCCCATAAGACATGGTCGCCTGCTCGATCGGTTTCCAGCTGCGATGCGGCCTGACACGGCCCGCCACAGCACCCGGAAAACCGATGTCGGGTGCCTGACCAAATCCGACCTGGGTGAAAAGCTGCCACATTTCCTGGGGCGGCATTTGCAAGGCCATCTTCACCGTCCCCACATTCGATGACTTTTGCAGGATTTGCTCGACGGTCAGCACGCCGTAAGCGTGGGCGTCGTTAATCGTGTTGCTACCAATCGTCATCCGGCCTGGCGCGACGTTAAAAGTACTATCCGGACGCACCCGGTTTGAATCGAGGGCCAGCGCTGTCGTGAAAGGCTTCATGGTCGAGCCGGGCTCGAAAATATCGGTAATCACCCGGTTTCTCAGCTGAGCGCCCGAGAGATGACTGCGCTGATTGGGGTTGTAGCTTGGCCAATTCGCCAAGGCAAGCAACTCGCCGGTTTGCACATCAATCACCACGGCTGCTGCGGCTTTGGCCCGATGCATGTCCACCGCGTCGCGAATCGCATTAAAAGCAATGAACTGAATCTTGCTATCGAGCGATAAGGCAAGATCGCGCCCATGTTGAGGATCGCGAACCTCACGCACATCTTCGATGATTCTTCCGAGGCGGTCCCGAATCACCACCCGCGAACCGGCAACCCCGGCAAGCATTTTTTCCCGGGACAGTTCAATCCCTTCCTGGCCACTGTCTTCGACGTTCGTAAAGCCCACCACATGCGCCGCGGTATCGCCCTCGGGGTAATAGCGCTTGTACTCACGGCGCAAGTGCAAACCCGAAATTTGCAACGCTTCAACCTGACGGGCGACGTCGGCATCAACCTGGCGTTTCAGATAAACAAAGGTCTTTTCCTCTTGGGCGACCCTTTGTTTAATGTCCCCCAGACGCATCCCGAGCAACTTCGCAAGCTGCGCCAGTTGCTGATCGCTTGCGCGAAATTCGGGCGGATTCACCCAAACAGCGCTTGCCGGCAAACTGGTTGCCAGCGTATTGCCGTTTCGGTCAAGAATTTTGCCTCTTGAGGCAGGCAGCTCTAGGGTTCGCTGATAACGAACCTCACCCTGTCGCTGCAGAAAGTCTTGTGAAATCACCTGCAGCCAGACGGCTCTCGCCATGAGCGCAAGAAAACCCAACGTTAATAAAAAGAAGGCAATTCTAGAGCGCAGGTTTGATAGCTTCACCTGCAACAAGGGTGTGGCATTCATCGACACCGCACGCGGGCGCCGTTTGCGCACCGCTTGGCTGCCCAAACCCTGGCCGGATGTCTGCTGGTGCATGCTCATCGCGACAGCCTCATGGCCGGGCACCGCCTGGCGTTTGTGGCTCGAGCAACGGCGAAGCAACTTGAGCGGCCGCTTTGCCTGCCGCCTCACCTGCGGCCATCGAAAGCGATGCATCCTGTCGTCGCAATGCCATTGGTGGCATGGTCAAGTAAACAGTCCGATCGGCCGCGGCCGAAATCATGCCCAGATCGCGCCGGGCCCTGAAATCGATCATCGAGGCTTTGGCAAGCTGCAACTGATCAAGCTGCAACTGCTTCCATTGGATATCGAGCTCTTTGCTCCGTGTCTGGGCACGTTCCAAGTCGATAAATAGCTTACGCGCCCGGTGTTGCGAGTCGACCAAAGCCAGCGAGCAGCTGATCAGCGCAAGCACCAGCAGAAAATTGAGGCGATAGGCCATCAGAAGTCCCCCTGGCGCTCGCGACGGGCCTTCAAAGCCGCGCCACCTGATGTCTTATAGGCAAAACGCAACACTGCCGAACGCGCGCGCGGATTGTCTTGAAGGTCTTGCGCATCGGGCAAATGGCGTTGCACCGATTCAAGCGGCCAGTCAGCTTGGCGAACCGCACCGGTGACCGGGTCCCGTTCAGCCATCCCGCCGCTATGTCGCGCAAAAAATTGTTTAACGCTTCGGTCTTCAATCGAGTGAAAACTGATCACCGCCATACAGGCTTTGGAGGCTAGTCGGTCAAGCGCCTGTTTGAGGCCGACCTCGATTTCCTCGAGTTCCTGGTTCACCTGCATGCGAATCGCTTGAAAGCTCCGGGTGGCCAGGTCTTTGCCATCATCCCGACGCACACCCCGGCGTCGCAAAACCTGATGGATCAGGGTTGCCAGTTCGCCGGTTGTCTGAAGGGCCGCTTCGCCCTCGGTGTCAAAACGCGCCTTGATCGCTTGCGCAATCGCTCTTGCCTGTCGCTCGTCGCCAAAATCACGTAACACGGCTTCAATTTCGCCGCTGCTCGCTTCGCGCAGCCACTGCCTCGCGCTCAAACCCTCTTGCGGATTCATACGCATATCCAGCGGCCCGTCCAACCTGAAACTGAAACCACGCTCGGCCTGATCAAGCTGCGGCGAAGAAACGCCAAGATCAAACAGCACACCATCCAGTTGCGCAACCCCGAGCTGATCGAGCACCGCCGATAGCGCTGCAAAACGCGTGTGCACGAGCGTGAAGGTGGCACCACGCTCGGGCAGCTGCCAGGCCTGAGGTAAGCCTGCGGCAAAGGCAATGGCCTGCGGATCGCGGTCGAAGGCAATCAAGCGCCCCCCCGCCCCAAGCGCTGAAAAAATGGCCCTCGCGTGGCCGCCGCGGCCAAAAGTGGCGTCCAGATAAGTGCCTTGGTCCTGGATGCGCAGCGCATCAATCGCTGCGCCGAGCAGGACAGGACGATGAGCCACATGGTGCAAGCCTCCCTGCCTAAAGCGTGAAATGCGATAAGGCTTCGGGCATGCCGGCGTCGATCGCCTGCTGCTCCCGTGCATGAAGACTTGGTGGATCCCAGAGTTCGAAGTGCGCGCCCATGCCCATAAAGACAAGCTGGCGTTCGATCCGGGAAGCCTGACGCAACTCGGGCGAAACAAGAATTCGCCCAGAAGCATCCATATCAACATCTTCGGCGCTGCCCAGAAAAATCCGCTGCCAGTCGCGCGCGGCAATCGGAAATGCGCGAATCTCTTCACGCTTGATTTCCCATGTCCCTCGCGGAAACAGCAATAGACAGCCATCCGGATGCCGAGTCAGCGTCAGTCGGCCTTCACATTGCGCAAGCAGGACGTCCCGATGCCTTGACGGCACGGTAACCCGCCCCTTGGCATCCAAGTGCAGTGAGGACGTTCCCTGAAACATAATCATCGGCGCACACGGATTGCCGTGTGCACGCTTACCCCGCTTTTGTTAAGCCGATTGCCACCACCGAGCACAAAAACACGAAGCCGACCGCCATCGAACATCGCCTATTGCGCCACTTTCTGCCACTTTTTCCTACTATTTACCACTTTACGGAAAAGGGCAAGCGAGGTCAAGTTGAATGACCTTTATTTGTCAATCATGACAATGACTTAGCGGGGTGGGGAAAGCGGGTCTATAGGCCGGATTCTGTAGGGCTGAAAGCCTGACGATCATTCCTCTGGGCGCGCGCTTACGAGCGCGCTCATGCCACCTACCCGCATACGCCTTCAGCGACGGACCGTCGATGGGCCTGGGCAAAGCTCAGGCGCGCGCATGCCTATTTGGTGTTGCTCCAGGTGGGGTTTAGCCTGCCAGCGCTGTCACCAGCGCCGCGGTGGGCTCTTACCCCACCTTTTCACCCTTACCCGCCGGATCGAAACCCTGCAGGCGGTATATTTTCTGTGCCACTTTCCGTCGCCTTGGGTCTTGGCCGCCCGAAGACGAACCGCAACTTGCTGCGCCTGGCCCTTAGCCAGCACCTTGTCCAATGGAGTCCGGACCTTCCTCTGGCAGCCTTAAAAGCCCCAGCGATCGTCCAACCCACTTTCCCCGGCTGAGTGTAACCGATCAGTGATCGACCAGCGCTTCGGGATGATCCTCCACATAAGCCCTCACGATCGCTTCAAAATGCTCATCGGGTGCAAAACCCATGGCAAGGGCTCGCGCCGTATCAAATCGGGCGGCCCAGGTGTTGACCAGGCGTAAAACTGCCGGGTCGGCGCGATGTTCAACAAGCGCCAAAGCGCTCTCGCCCGCAACCGCTTTAAGCGCAGCCAATGCCTCTTGCATGGTAACGGTGAGCCCGGGCAGGTTGATCGCCCGATGCCATCCCCATGCCGAAGGCGCAAGGCTCAGGGCATGCATGAGCATCGTGACCACGGCCCGCGGCGAAGCGACCCACATCGCCGTTGCGGGGTCTACCGGTAGCAATGCGGGCCGGCCGGCAAGCGGCTCGCGAATGATGTTGGAGGCAAAACCCGAAGCTGCCCCGTTGGGTTTACCCGGACGCACCACCACCGTCGGGATGCGGACGGAGCGACCATCGATAAAGCCCCTTCGGGTGTAGTCCTGCACCAATTGCTCGCCGATGTATTTTTGAATGCCGTAAGAGCCCTGAGGGGTGGGCGTTGTCTCATCGCGAACCATGGCTGGCAAATCGCCCCCGAAGACCGCAATTGAACTGGCGTAAAGCAATCGAATCAGTCGGCCCTGCGCACGCGCCGTCTCAAGCAGATGGCGGGTACCGTCGAGGTTCACCCGCATACCGAGATCAAAGTCAGCCTCAGCGGTACCGCTCACCACGGCAGCCAGGTGAATAATGGCCACCGTGTCGTCGCAAAAAAGCGCCCTTAGCTGATGCGGATCGGCGATATCGCCCACCACATAATGAAGCTTCGGATGCTGTAGCGCCCCCTCAGCAACATCAAACGCGCTGATCGATCGAATCGCCTTGCCCGCCTCAGGCGCCAAAACGAGAAGATCGTTCTTGAGCAAGCGCGCAATACATTGTTGGCCTAAAAAACCTGCCCCACCGGTCACAATCATGTGCATTCAATTCTCCTTGTTAAATATTCGCCGGCCGACGGAAAACATGGCGGTCATCGTAAAAGGCCGGGCAAGCGTTGTCTTGGTGCCAGCCCGGCACACCCAGAACCGGAAGCGGGTAAAGCCGCAGGGTTTGAGCATCGGTCCAATCGCTAAGTCTTTGCGCAAGCACAGCATCGAGTTCATGCATCGACAAATCGCAGCCCGTTTGCGCGTCCAAACGCGCTGTCTTGCCTTGAGCCTTGACAGCGCTTGATGCCGTCGTCGGCGAAAGTATCAAGACATGGGCGGTAAGCGCTTTATACGGCGCCAGAAACTTCTCATAAAGCGCATGCCCGAAAACAAAAAGGCCTCGTGTGTGCTGCAGGGCAGACCAACGATCGCGTTCCTCAAGAAAGAGCTTCGACCAATCCCGCCTTTGCAAAGCTTCGCGCAAGACCGGGTCGTGGTCGAGCCAAATCAGCGCTTGTTCATCGATCAGCGTTGCCTTATCGCGCATCGGACCTCGTCTGCCTGACTGCGTTGCCGACCCTGCCGCATCGATTCGGCTGGCTTTCACATGCGCACGATTCAGTTGTGCCTTACTCAAGGGGCAGCGTAGCCAGATCAGCGCGTTAAACAGATCATGCCATTGGCCTTTACCGGAAAGACGGGTGGGCACCTGCCCATGTTGATCGATCCAGGCCTCATAAGCCTTGCCGGACCAATGCGCCTGATCGATAAATTCAATGCTCAAGCCACGGCTGTTCAGACAGGCGCGCTCGCGGGCTTGCTCGTTAAGCCAATCGAGTCGGGCCTCGGGCTTATCCAAGGCCAGCACGGTGAGCAAGTCGGATCGAATCGCTTGCCACCAGGGATGTTCAAAGCTATTCGGCAACAAAGCCATCAAACCGCCAGGGAAGCATTTCGCCGGCCGCCAGCGGCACGATATGTTGACCGTCGCCAAAATCAAAACGCAGCGGCGTCTCACAGGCCTCAGGAACCAAACGGATCTTAGCTCTGTTTGGCTCAAGCCCATAAAAAGCAGCGCCATGAGACCATGCAAAGCTTGGCAGCCGGTCGAGCGCATCCACGGCATCAAAAGCGCTGGCATAAAGCGCCAAGGCATGCGGTGCGCTATAACATCCTGCACAAGCTGCCGCATGTTCTTTTAAATGCGCGGCGTGAGGCGCAGAATCAGTACCGAGAAAAAACTTGGGCGAACCCGAAGTGGCTGCCTGTAGCAAAGCCAAGCGATGACGTTCTTTTTTTAAGACCGGTAGACAGTACCAGTGCGGCCTTAAACCACCGCTAAAAATAGCATTACGGTTATAGATTAAGTGCTGGGGTGTGATGGTCGCTGCAATCGGACCTTCAGCATCACGCACATAAAATGCCGCCTCCTCGGTTGTGATGTGCTCAAAAACAAGTTTGAGCGCTGGGAACTTTCGCCTTAAATCAAGCATCACACGATCGATGAACACAGCCTCCCGGTCAAAGATGTCCACCTCACGATCGGTAACCTCACCATGAACCAACAAAGGCAAACCTCGCTTTTGCATGCGTTCGAGCACGTGGTCCAACTTGGTAATTGAACTTACACCCGCATCGGAGTGGGTCGTCGCACCGGCGGGATAAAACTTCACGGCTTGCACCAGACCCGAATCAACCGCCTGGTCGATATCCAAAGGGCTTGTCTGGTCGGTGAGATAAAGCGTCATCAAGGGTTGAAATGCCGCTGCATGATGCAGCTGCGCCATCTTCCACTCAAGGCTTGCAGCAGGTCGATTAAAAAACAAAGCACCGCCGCCTGCAGGTAGCGGCGAGCGATTTTCTTGCCGTTCTATTTGTTGTATGGCTTCCTTGATCGCATGCTTTAGTGCTTCGAGAATACCTTGTCGATAGGCTAATGCCTGGTTAAGCTTGGTGACCGGGGGCTTTAAATTGGGCATCACAATGGCCCGGCCAAATTGCAGTGCTGTAGCCAAAACAACCCTTTGCAAGGCGCTACCGTCCCGCAAATGCAAATGCCAATCATCAGGTAAACCGCAGACAATCGCTTCGCTACGCTTAGCCTTGGACACTGAACGCTGATCGTCGATCATCAAGCAATCCTCCTTTGCATGATCACAGCATGGATACCGCTCAGGCGGTCACGAGAATCGCCCGAAAATCATTCACATTCGTGCCGGTTGGTCCGGTGTAAATCAAGTCGTTACTTGCGTGGAAAAACCCCCAGGCATCGTGCGCGCGTAAATAGTCTTTGATCCGCAAACCCTTTGCCCCGGCCCGCGCCAAGCTTTGCGGGTCAAAGCAAGCCCCTGCATTATCCTCGGAACCGTCGATGCCATCGGTATCAGCAGCCAGCGCATAAACCCTTGACTGCTGGCCCAGCGCTTGCAAAAGGGCAAGCAGAAATTCGCTGCACCGACCGCCCCGTGGCGGTTGGGCAGCCTTGCGATCAGCCTTAAGTCCACTCAAGCTCACGGTGCATTCGCCGCCGCTCAAAAACACAACCGGCGGTTTAAAGAGCGGGTTCCTACCGCTCAAAGCCTCGCGCACCATGGAAGCCATGACCAGTGCAACCTGGGAAGCTTCCCCGGTCACCGTATCGCCGAGGATCACCGCCTGCACCCCTTGTTCGCGCCAAAAGGCGGCAGCGGCATCCAGGCTCTGGCGGGGCGCTGCGATGATCGTTTGTTGAACGTTGTGAAAAACAGGATCACCAGCCTTCGGCGTTTCGGGCTTGCGGCCCTGCGCGCCTGCCTGCAAATGATCGAGCACCGAGGCTGGCGCTTGAATCTGCCACTGAGCAAGGATCTCGAGCGCCTCCTGATAAGTGCTCGGGTCAGGGCTACAAGGACCCGAAGCAATCGCCGAAGGGTCGTCGCCTGCCACATCAGAGATCAGATAGGCCTGAACCTCAGCCCCGCGCGAAGCCGCAACGCTGGCAAGCCAACCCCCTTGGATGCGGGACAAGTGCTTACGCACCACATTCATCGCTTCGATCGGCGCCCCGCTTGCGAGCAATTGCGCGGTCAAGGCACGCAAGTCATCGCGCGAAACACCATCCACCGGCAGGCTCAACAAGGCCGAGCCGCCACCTGAGACCAGTGCAATCAATTGATCACCTGGCCCGAGATCCGACGCCAGCGCAAGCACACGGCGCGCGGCATCAAAACCCGCATCATCGGGCACAGGATGGGCTGCCTCAACCACCTCGATCTGTTCGCAAGCCACACCATGGCCGTAGCGGGTCAACACCAATCCGGATAGCTTTTGCAAGGCATCGCCAGGCCAGACCTTCTCCAGCGCATGCGCCATATGCGCCGAAGCTTTCCCAGCGCCGACAACCACGGTCCTTCCCTTGGTTTGCCTAGGCCTTATCCGCGTGAAGGCCCGCACCGGATCGGCGGCAAGCAAAGCGCGTTGAAAGCTCTCAAGCAATGCCTCACGCGGAGCAAGCAACATCGGACGAGCTCAGCCCAGGGCTTCAAGCACAGCTTTGCCAACATCGCCAGTTGCTGCCTTGCCCCCCATGTCGGGTGTGCGCGGGCCATGTTCGGTCACTGTTTCAATCGCTTTGACGATCGCATCATGCGCTTTCGGATAGCCTAAATGATCGAGCATGAGCGCAGCAGACCAAATCTGACCGATCGGGTTTGCAATCGCCTTACCGTAAATGTCGGGCGCCGAGCCGTGAACCGGCTCAAAAAGCGAAGGGAAGCGACGCTCGGGATTGATATTGGCAGAAGGCGCAATACCGATGGTGCCCGTGCAAGCCGGGCCAAGATCCGACAAGATATCGCCAAAAAGATTGGAAGCCACGACCACATCAAACCAATCAGGGTTTCGGACAAAATGTGCTGTTAATATATCGATATGAAATTTATCCACATGCACATCGGGATAAGACTTCTGAATATCGGCGACCCGCTCATCCCAGTAAGGCATTGAAATGAAAATGCCATTGCTCTTGGTTGCTGAAGTCAGTTTGCGGCGCGGCCGTTTGGCGGCAAGCTCAAAGGCAAAACGCAGCACGCGGTCAACACCGAATCGCGTGAAGATCGACTCTTGCAAGACGAATTCACGTTCGGTACCCGGAAAAGCTTTGCCCCCGATCGATGAATACTCGCCCTCGGTATTTTCGCGGACCACATAAAAATCGATATCGCCAGGTTTTCGATGGGCCAAGGGCGATGGCACACCTGGCATCAGGCGCACAGGACGCAGGTTGATGTACTGATCGAATTCGCGGCGGAAAAGTAGCAGTGAACCCCAAAGCGAGACATGGTCAGGCACCGTGTCGGGCCAGCCCACAGCCCCAAAAAGAATGGCATCGTGGGTCCCGATCCGGGTCTTCCAATCCTCAGGCATCATCCGGCCGTGCTTGGCATAGTAGTCACAACTTGCAAAGTCAAAATGATCCATCGCCAGCGGGATATGAAACTTTTTTGCGGCGGCTTCAAGCACCAGAAGCGCCTCGGGCATGACTTCCTTGCCGATACCATCGCCTGGTAAGACGGCGATTCGGTGAGGACTTTTTTGCGTTTGCGACGCGCTTTGCGTCCCTGTTCCGGTGACGCTCGATGCCTCGCCCCCGCCCATCGCCTTGCCGCCGCCGGGCGTCTTTTCTGCGCTCATCGTCTCATTGGCGCTCATCGTCTTGTCTGCGCTCATCGTGCCGCCTCCTCAAATGGCTACGATGGTAACCCGCCTGCGCTGCGCTCTTGCTGTTGCAGGGTCCACAAGCTTGCGTATAAGCCCCCTTGCATGAGCAATTGCTCATGAGGACCCGATTCAACCAGGCGGCCTTGATCAAGCACAAAAATCGTGTCCGCATCGACCACCGTCGAGAGGCGGTGCGCAATCACAAGGCTTGTCCGGCCAAGGGATGCACGAGCCAAGGCCACTTGGACCGCTTGTTCATGGTGCGAATCAAGCGCCGAGGTCGCCTCGTCGAGCAATAAGATGGGCGGGTTTTTAAGCAACATCCGGGCAATCGCAACGCGTTGCTTTTCACCGCCTGAAAGCTTTAAACCTCGCTCACCCACAGGGGTCTCAAGGCCTTGCGGCAGCGATTCGATCAGTGACTGCAATTGTGCCGCCTGAATTGCCGCTTGCAATTCATCATCAGAAGCCTCCGGCCTGCCATACAATATGTTATATCGTATCGATTCGTTGAACAATACCGTATCCTGGGGTACAAGTCCGATCTGCGCTCGCAAACTCTGTTGGCTGAAGCCACGAATATCCTCACCATCGACTTCAACCACCCCGCTTAACGGATCGTAAAAGCGAAACAGCAAACGCATGATGGTGGACTTACCCGCGCCGCTCGGTCCGACGATCGCGACGCTTGATCCGGCTGGGACTTCAAAACTCAGGGCTTGAATCACATCGCGCTGGCCATCGTAGGAAAATCCAACCCCACGAAAAGCAACCGATAAGCCTTGCCCTGGCTCGGGCCTGCGCAAGGTGCTGGCATCAGGGCTATCGGCCACGCTTTGCTTTTGATCGATCAAGGCAAACATGTTTTCGACATCCACACTGCCCTGTTTGAGTTCCCGGTACAAAACGCCCAAGAAATTGAGTGGGATGTAGAGTTGGATCATGAAAGCGTTGACCAAGACCAAGTCACCGAGCGTCATCGTGCCGGCGACGACGCCCTCGGTTGCCTGCCAGACCATCAAGCTGACCGCTATGGCGATAATACTGCTTTGGCCGAGATTGAGCAGGGAAAGCGAGGTTCTCGACTGGAGTGATGCTTTTTGTAACTGCTGCAAGCCACGATCGTAGCGCTGTGCCTCAAAGGCTTCATTGCCGAAAATCTTGACCGTCTCCACATTAACCAAAGCATCGACAGCGTAGGCGTTGGCGCGTGAGTCCTGTTCATTCATTTGGCGGCGAAATGCAGTACGCCACTCGGTAATCTTGACCGTCCAGGTCGCGTAGCACGCGACCGCCACAAGCGCTATCCAGGCAAAAGCTGCCTGGTAGTGCCAAAGCAAATAGCCCATCACCAGCCCCATTTCGATAAGCGTCGGCAAGACGCTATAAACCGTATAAGAAACAAGGGTGTTGAGCCCACGAGCCCCACGCTCTAAATCTCTTGACACCGCCCCCATGCGCCCCTGTAAGTGAAAAGGCATCGACAAATGCAGCAGGTGGGTGAAACTTTGAAGCGATAAAGTTCTTGCCACGCCTTCAGTAACTTTTGCAAAAACCCACTCGCGCAATTCAGTAAACAAAGTGATCGAAATCCTTAAGGCGGCATAGCCGACCAGCAGGGCCACGGGCACCACCAAAAGACTTTGCGGCTCACCAGCTTTCAAATCCAGGCCGTCGACCATGGCTTTAAGCAGCATGGGCACGCCGATGTTGGCAATCTTGGCCGCAACCAAAAAGCTGAGCGCAAGCAAAATACGTATCCGCCACGGCCACAAATAAGGCCAAAGCCTTTTGAGCATCGCCCAGTGATCGGTCTTCAAAACGGATTGATTTGTCTTGTTTTTTGCATCGGCGTCTCGGACCGGTGCACTCACTGACTGACTGGAACCGCGGCGCATGGCATCATCGAACTTCAAGAAAACTAAAGTTTGGAGGATACCCGCTTGAGTTCCCCTCAGAGTCCCTTACCCGGGGTTTACCCGGACCGCATCCCGACCTTGCGGGTGGTACCGATGCCCGCCGACTCCAATATGCATGGCGATGTCTTTGGTGGCTGGATCATGTCCCAGGTCGATATTGCGGGCGGCGTCACCGCAAGTCGTCGTGCCAATGGCCGCGTCGCTACCGTTGCTGTCAATTCCTTTTTATTCAAACAGCCTGTTTATGTGGGCGATGTCGTCACCTTTTATACCGAAGTTGTTCGCGTCGGACATACCTCCATCACCGTCAGGGTTGAGGTCTTTGCTGAGCGCGTGCGGCAACGCGGCGAAATCATCAAAGTCACCGAAGCCACGCTGACGTTTGTTGCTATTGGAGCCGACAAAAAACCTCGACCGGTACCCCCGGAGGGCGAGTAAACCGCAAGCGGCCGATCCCAAAACCCCGATCACGATTGCTAAGCGCCCAAACCAAATCCCCTCAAACGCCATGACCGACAAAAAGCAAGCCTTGGTTCTTTTTTCCGGAGGCCAGGACTCCTCAACCTGCCTGGCCTGGGCGCTCGATCGCTATGATCATGTGGAAACCATCGGCTTCGACTACGGGCAACGCCATGCGATCGAGTTGCAATGTCGTGGCTTGTTGCGCGATGGTATGAAGCGAATCAATCCGCACTGGTCTTACAAGCTTGGTCAGGACCATCTCATCGATGCCAAAGTGATCGGCGATATCGGTCAGACCGCCATGACCAGCGAGGCGGCCATTCGCATCCATGCCAACGGCCTACCCAACACCTTTGTTCCTGGCCGAAATCTGCTTTTTCTCACGCTGGCTGCGGCCATGGCCTACCGGCGCGGCTTACAGGTGCTGGTCACCGGCGTCTGCGAAACTGACTATTCCGGCTACCCGGATTGCCGGGACGACACCATCAAAGCCCAACAAGTCGCTTTATCGCTCGGCATGGATCGCAGCATCGTGATCGAAACGCCTTTGATGTGGATTGACAAGGCGAAGACCTGGCACATGACGTTGGCGCTAGGCGGCGAAGCGCTGGTTGAATTGATTCGCGAGCAAAGTCACAGCTGCTACCTGGGCGAACGCCGCATCGCCCACGCCTGGGGGCAAGGATGCGGGCATTGCCCGGCCTGTGAGTTGAGGGCCAAAGGCTGGGAGCGTTTCAGCATGCAAGCGCCGATTGACTTCGGAAAAAAAATACAACGTTATTGAAGGCTTATCGCACATCTTATGGCGCGACCACCGCCTCGGACAAAGCAAACAGGGAGCAACAAGGCATATGGCATCAAATCAAGCAAGCAGCACGGAAGACCCAAGCCCATTGGCAGCCCCCTCAGCCGGGCAACAAAGCCTTGTCGGTAAAGTCGTCTGGATCACTGGCGCGGGCTCAGGCATTGGCGAGGCCTGCGCCTTGGCCTTCGGTCAAGCCGGGGCCAAGGTCATTCTCACCGGCAGACGGGCGCAAGCGCTTGATACCGTTGCCCAAAGGATTCACGCGCAGGGCGGACATGCCATGGTGCTTGCCGGCGATATGACGGATCGCGAAGCCGTGATGGCGATCGCTGCAGCCATTGATTCAAGCTATAAGGCCTTGCACATTCTGATCAATAACGCTGGCCTCAATGTGCTCGAACGTAACTGGTCGGTATTAACCGCCGATCGAGCCAATGATGTGATTGAAGCGAATTTGTCGTCGGCTTTTTACGGCGTTATTGCTGCCCTACCTATCATGCGCCGCCAGGGCGATGGCCTGCTCATCCATACCTCTTCCTGGGCCGGTCGATTTGTGAGCAAAGTATCAGGCCCCGCTTATGCCGCGGCAAAACACGGTGTGGTGGCCATGAGCTATGCCATCAACCAAGAAGAGTTCCGTCATGGCATCCGCTCAACCGTGATTTGCCCGGCTGAAGTCGCCACACCGATTTTGGACAAGCGCCCCGTACCCGTAAGCGCTGAAGATCGGGCAAAGATGTTGCAGTCTGAAGACCTGGCACGTAGCGTCTTGCATGTGGCAAGCGCACCCAAACACGTTTGCATCAATGAGATCGTGATCAGCCCAACCTGGAATCGGAGCTACTTATGAGTTATACCATTCTCATGCCTGAAACCATTGCCCCTGATGCCTTCAAGGCAGCTGAAGGGCGTAACGATATTGTTTTTGAGCGATTTGCCTTTTCATTGCCACAAAGCGATTTCAGAGCAAGGCTCGCTAAGGTCCACGCTGCGATACTTGGGCTCACCCCGATTGCCGACCCTGAACTTGATGCCGCGCCCCATCTGAAAGTCATCGCGCGCGTTGGCGTGGGCTACGATGCCATCGACGTGCCTGCGTTAACCAGGCGCGGGATACCCTTGATGGTGACTGGCATCGCCAACTCGGTATCGGTTGCCGAACAAGCCTTAGCCTTTATGTTTGCCTTTGCAAAACGGATCCATGATATGAACGACCGCGTGGTCTCGCATCGTTGGATGAGCCGCTTTGAAAACTTTCCGGTCGATCTGTTTGAGAAAACAGTGCTCGTGGTCGGCTGCGGTCGGATCGGCAGCCGCATGGTCAAACGCTGCCTCGGACTCGAGATGAACACCCTGGTTTACGACCCCTTTATTCCGCAAGACATCATTCGAGGACTCGGGGCCAGGCCGGTAGCCGATCTCAATGAGGCGCTAGCCGTTGCCGATTATGTGTCGATTCATTGCCCCAAGTCGCCAGCCACCGTGAATCTTTTTGATGGCAGACGCCTGGCAGCGATGAAACAAGGCGCCGTCCTGATCAACACCGCAAGAGGTGGCATTGTGGATGAAGCAGCGCTGGCAGCAGCACTTCAAGCCGGCAAGCTTTATGGCGCAGGGCTTGATGTTTATGAGAGCGAGCCGCCACAAGCCGATAATCCGCTCTTAAGCCTTCCCCAGGTGATCAGCGCGCCGCATATGGCCGGGGTGACTTGGGAAGCCTGGAATCGGATGGCATATACCGCGGTAAAGAATGTGCTTGAGGTGCTCGATGGAAAGCCCAACCATGAGCACACGGTCAATCCACAGGTATACGATGGGCGGGTCCAGTGATTGCCAGTGCAAGGCATAGGGCGGTTTTTCGAACCGGCGCATCAAGCAGGCATTTAGCCTGGAGCGCATGCAACGCTTAACAAGCTAAGGAGAGGTTTATGCGGGAAAACAAAGTCAAGACCTTGTGGCAAGAAGGCAAGGCAGTGATCAACGGCTGGTTAGGTATTCCAAGTTCAATCGCCACCGAGAATATGGCGCAGGCGGGCTTTGATGCTTTGACCTGCGATTTGCAACATGGCCTTGTGGACTACAGCACGGCATTGCCTATGTTGCAAGCGATCAGCACAAGCCAGGCCACACCGCTTGCCCGCGTGCCCTGGAATGAGCCAGGCATCATCATGAAGATGCTTGATGCGGGCGCTTACGGCATCATCTGCCCGATGATCAATTCTAGAGCTGAGTGCGAGGCACTCGTGGGTGCGGTGCGCTATGCGCCAGCGGGCTATCGCAGCTTTGGACCAACTCGCGCGCTCTGGTACGCCGGGGCAGACTACGCCAAGGAAGCCAATCACAACATACTGGCGATCGCGATGATCGAGACCAAACAGGCGCTACAAAACCTGGATGAGATCTTATCCACACCGGGGCTCGATGGCATTTATATTGGACCATCCGACCTCGGTTTGTCGCTTGGTGGGATCCCAAAGCTTGATCAAACCGACCCCCCAATTGTTGATGCGATCAAGACCATTCTAAAAGCTGCGAAAAAGCATGGCGTTCATCCGGGCATCCACTGCGGTACCACCGACTATGCCAAGCAAGCGATCGCATGGGGTTTTGAATTAGTCACCATCGCTGCCGACAATGCTTTGCTCAATCTTGCAGCCAAATCGGCTGTTGCCGATATGCGCGGCAGTTCCCTGACCCCCGGATCTTCAAGCCCTTATTGACACGAGGTCAGCCAAAGCCGTGCCAGCACCTTGGACCCTTTACTGGTCTTGATCAAAAAACTTATTCGGTCTTTGAAAAAACCCAAGCACCAGTGCACCCTCAGGCGCATGTGCTGTATGCCGATTCCCCGCTGGTCGCCACACAAACTGACCCGCTTTGCACTCGCCCTCGTCATCGACCAGGCGACCCTCGAGGACCCAACTTTGCTCGATACCCATATGCTCATGATCGGGCAGGCTTGCACCGGGCGCAAAGCGTGTGAGGCTGGTGTGTAGACCCGTTGCGGGATCGGTCATCAAGACCTTGATGTCGACTCCCGGAAAACGGCTAGGGACCCAGGGCAGTGCATCGACATCAAGATATCTCGACGATAAAGGCGCCAGTTGCGCTTCCTGGTCAAATCCAGGGGTATGGGTGTTCATCCTGATCTCCTTCGCATTGATGAGCCATTCTTGCACCGAGCCCGGATTCAGGCAATCATCGGGCACCATTTGACGAAGGAATTCGCTTGAATAAGCCCTACCGCTGCGACGCCGTGCTCTTTGACTGTGACGGTGTGCTTGTCGACAGCGAGCCCATCACCCTTCGGGTACTGACCGACTGCTTGAATGACTGGGGCTGGCCGCTTCGGTTTGAAGATTGTCAGCGATATTTTCTGGGCCGTGCCTTGCAGCACGAATTAGACTTGATCGAGCAGCACTCGGGCCGCAGACCTGATGATGCCTGGATCGCCGAATTTCGCAGACAACGCGACCTCGCCCTGCGTGACAAGGTGCAAGCCACACCTGGCGTTGAACAAGCCATCGCGGAACTCTTCCCGCGCCTGGGCGGTCGGATTGCTTGCGCCTCGGGTGCTGACCGAAGAAAAATCGAGTTGCAGCTCGGCACCACCGGTTTGCTACCCTGGTTTGAAGGCCGGGTGTTCAGCGGCCATGAGATGCCGAGAACCAAACCAGCACCCGATGTCTACCTTGCTGCAGCCAGGCATCTTGCTGTTGATCCAACGCGCTGTTTAGTGATCGAAGATTCACCCACAGGGGTGTGCGCCGGTGTTGCGGCAGGGGCAACAGTCATTGGATTTCTGCCTGCCACAAGACCGGACGGTTTAGAGCAAGGTTTGCTCGATGCCGGCGCCTCCGCGCTTTTTGACGATATGAGTCAACTTCGACATTTCATCAGCCCATAGGAGAGATGGTTTTGATGGACAAACTCAAGCGACTGATCAAACGCATTGCACTAAGCCTCGAACTTGGCCGTCGTATCAGCTTGAACCTCCTCTTTTTGGGTATCGTCGGGAGCGTCTTTTGGTTCTTGTTGGCCGATGGCGAAGAAGACATCGAAGAAAAAACCGTCTTGGTACTCACACTTCAAGGGCGCCTTGTTGAGGCCCAAACCGATAACGATCAAGCGCAATGGTTCCTGGATTGGTTTGATGACGACAAGCGCGAAGTCGTCTTGCCAACACTGCTTCAAAGTCTTCGAGATGCGGCCAAAGATCCCAAGATCACCAAGGCATTGTTGCTCACCGATGGTTTTGAAGGCGGTGGGCTTGCAAGCATGGATGAATTGGCCAAAGGACTGAGCGCGTTTCGGGCAAGCGGCAAAACAATCATCGCTTGGGGCACACGATACGACCAGCGTCAATATTTCATTGCGTCTCGGGCGACGGAAGTCTTGATGCATCCCATGGGCGAGCTTCTCATGGAAGGNNGAAGGTTTTGGGCGTCGTCGTAATTATTATCGCGATGCACTTGATCGGCTGGGCATTACCCCCCACCTCATCCGCGTGGGTGCGTACAAATCCGCAGGAGAAGCTTGGGTGGCAAACCGTCCCTCAAAGCAAGCGCTTGAGGCTGAAGCTCATGTGATTGACGACTTATGGAAACGCTACAGCAGCGATATCGAATCGGCAAGAAAGCTGCCGCAAGGCCACCTCGATGCGCTGATGGCAAGTCTTCCCCAAGCGCTGGCTCAAACAGGCGGCGACGCGGGTAAACTCGCGAGCGACTGGCAACTGGTTGATGGGCTCATCCCTTACCCGGATTTGCGCGAGCGGCTCATTCGCGAAGGCGTCAAAGAGGAAAGCTACCGAAGCTTTCGGCAGGTCAACAGCAAAGCCTATGCGGCGCTCAAGCCAGCACAAACCGGTGGCGATCACATTGGCATCCTGGTGCTGGAGGGCGAAATTCGTGAGCGCGGCAAGGGCGCCCAGGTGATCGGCGGTCGGGAAGCCGCCGAGAAAATCCGCAAAGCAGCCGACGACGACAAACTCAAGGCGCTGGTGATTCGCGTCGACTCACCAGGAGGCAGCGCCGTCGGTTCCGAATTTATTCGTCAGGCACTGGAGCGGTTTCGCCAGCGCGGTAAGCCTGTGGTGATTTCCATGGGCGATCTGGCAGCGTCTGGCGGATATTGGATCAGCTTATCGGCCGACCGGATCATTGCCCATCCCAACACCATCACCGGTTCGATTGGCGTTTTCGGGCTCCTACCGACGGCACAGGGTTTGATGGATAAGCTCTCGATCCGGACAGGTGGCTACCAGAGCCACTGGCTTGCCGGAGGCTTCGATCCACGTGTTGACCTTGATCCAAGAATGAAGTCCTTGGTTGAAAGTCGTATTCAGCATATTTACAAGGACTTTATTGAACTCAGCGCTAAGGCAAGAGGACAGTCGGTTGCGCAGATCGAGCAGGTCGCACAGGGCCGTATCTGGTCCGGCGCTCAGGCAAAAACGCATCAGCTCGTCGATGAGCTCGGAGGCTTGGATGCCGCGGTTGCCGCAGCGCGCAAAATGCTTGCAGATGCCGATGGCGGTAATGGCAACAAAAACAATGAGGCCAAAGGCAAACAGCGGGAAAAGCCAGCCCGAACTTTGCAAGTACGCTACCTGCAGGCAGATGCCTCATGGTTCGGGGAAAAGTTAAAGCGCTGGTTCCGCTCGATGCTGCAGCTGTCTGGACTTCGAGGCCTTCTCGAACCTTCTGCAGCGATGGTTCATCAAGACCCGTTGCAGGATTTACTTGTTGACTTGTACCGCGAAGGACGTTGGGCAGCGCAATGGCTCAGGAGCGAGGAGCGTTGGTCGGCGCAGGCGCATTGTTTTTGTTCGGTGGAACCTTGAGGATTTTTTATGTCTGAGCATCGATTCACAGGCGATGAGCTAGCCCCCCTAATTCGCCAGGGAGGCTCGAGCCAAGGCGCTATGGTTTTTGAATGTTTTACACCGGGTATCTCAAGCATCCTTGCCAATGCCGGCGCCCAGTTTGTGATCCATGATATGGAACATACCGGTCTTGGCTTTGAAAGCCTGAAATGGCTCTTTGCAAGTGCACGCGGTCTGCCCATTGCCCCGATGGTTCGCGTACCAAGAAATCAGTACAGCTACATCGCTCGAGCCCTCGACTTGGGCGCAAGAGGTGTGATGGTCCCGATGGTGGAGAGCGCAGCACAAGCATTCGATATGGTCCAGGCCAGCCGATATCCGCCCCATGGACGTCGGGGTGCTGCCTTCGGATTTGCGCAATGCGACTATCAGACAGGGGACCTCGAGCAGCTGATGGCGGGCTACCACAAGCGGACCCTGCTGATTGCGCAAATTGAAACCGAACGCGGCTTGGAGGCGCTCGATGCGATTGCTGCAATCGATGGCATCGATGTTTTGTGGCTCGGTCACTTTGACCTGAGCAATTTCATGGGGATCGCCGGTCAATTTGATCATCCTGCGTTTGATGAGGCTTTTAGGCGGGTTGCTGAAGTTGCCTCACGCCATGGAAAAACCGCGGGCTTCATGGCCAGCTCAGCAGCCTGGATCGCAAGGGCCCAAGAAGCGGGCTATCGCATGATTGCCGCAGGGACCGACACCGGCATTTTGCAGGCTGGCTTTGCCCACCTTATCGACGTGATGCAAAACCCACAGGAGGCAAAAGCATGAAGCCCTTTTTTCTCGGTCTTGGTCGTGACCTCCTCAATGCAGAAGGCAAAGCATCGTTCGGCGAGGGGCCGCTTGAATTGTTGAAACAACAAACGCATATTCGCTGGGAATTCATGCCCGAACGCGTCGGTGAAATTACCCCGGAGATCATGGCCCGTTACGACGGGATCCATATCAGTGCAGCCAAGGTCACCGCCAAGAGCCTTGCAGGTGATGCGCAACGCGTCCGCATTGTGTCGCGTCATGGCGTTGGCTATGATGCGGTGGACGTTCGCAGTCTCGCCAAAGCAGGCGTCATCACCACCAACACCCCGATCGCGGTGCGCCGTCCTGTTGCAGTTGCTGCACTCAGTTTCATCTTTGCGCTTGCCGGCCGCCTGGTGACGAAAGATAAGCTGGTGCGTGAAGGTCGATGGCTTGAGCGGAATAACCATATGGGTCTTGGGCTGACCACCCGCACCCTTGGGGTTGTCGGCGTGGGTGGGATCGGCAAGGCCTTACTTGCGCTTGCCAAACCTTTTGGTTGGCGGATGCTCGCAAGCGACCCCCATGTCCCGGCTTCGGTGATGGCTTCACTTGGCGCCGAAAAAACCGATTTCGACCAACTCCTTGCTGCATCGGACTTTGTGGTTGCCAGCTTGATCCTGAATGAGCATACCCATCATTGGTTTAACGCACATGCCTTTGCGAGGATGAAGCCCGAAGCTTTTTTCATCAACATGGCAAGAGGCGGTGTTGTTGACGAGAGCGCATTGATCCATGCACTTGAACACAGGCAAATTGCCGGCGCTGGTCTTGATGTTTTTGAACAAGAGCCGATCGCCCCTGACAATCCGCTTTTAAATATGGATCAGGTATTGCTCACCCCTCATGCGCTTTGCTGGACCGATGAATGCTTCGATGCCATCGCGCGCGAGGGCCTGAGCAATGTGATTGCCTATTCACGCGGCGAACACCCGGCCTCGGTGGTAAGCCCCGATTAAATCGCATGGCTTGAAAGTCGATACGACACATTCGGTCAAATAAAAGCGCGCTTTATATCGACGCGTTTGTCGCGTTCTTCATCGCTGCCAGTGCCGCTGCAGCTGGCATGATCGCTTGCTGTGCCGCTGCAGCTGGCGTTATCGCTTGCTGTGCCATGATGGTTATCGATGGCGACGGCGTTTCTGAAATAATACCGTTGATATTTCTTGCACAGCATCGACAGTATCGACAAACAATCGCTTGCAACGCGCCAAGCTAACGGGATGGCCTCCCGTGAAAGACCCGAAAGCTGGCAAGTGCAAGATGCGCTGATGATCAAGATAAAAACAAGGACGACGAAGGCCTTTTGACTTCAAGACATCAGGCATCAATATCACCGGGTGCTCATGACCACAGAGTCCAAGAACAGCAGCATCGTTTGATCCTTGAATATCGAACAAGGCTTTTGACTCATGCGCCATTGCAAGCGCAGCATCGAAAAAAGGTTCCGCAAGCAATTGCAAGCCAGGCAGTTTGGATTCAATCGCCCCTGCGCTTGCCCTGCGATCATGGTTACCAAGGATGAGTTTAAGCTCAAGGTGAGGGTGTTGATCGCGCCAACGCGTCCAGACCGGTAGCAGGCCAGACAATCCCAGACGATCGTGAATCAGATCGCCCAGCACGATCAGGGTCTTGGCCTGACTTGCACGTATCAGCACGCTTAAACGTTCTAAACTGTCCTCTGTCACCTGTTCGGGGACCGGTACACCCTGAGCACGGAAACTCGCCGCCTTACCGAGATGGACATCGGCAACCATCAGCTGAGCGTGGGCTGGGCGGGAGAGGCCAAAGCCTGGCCAAAGCCAAAGATCGCCCAGCACGAAGACACCAGCGGGCGGTATAGGACTGTCTGGCCCGATCATGCGGTAAGTGATGCCATCATGCGTGCAAGCCGCTCTTGAAGCTTTTCGCTGCTCAGACTCTCCCGAAGGCGCTCAAGCATCAAAGGAAATGAAAATGGCGAAGGCTTTTCGATGCGCTGCCAGCAAATGCTTTGCTGATTGATGGTTCTAAAAACCAGTGCAAGCCTTTGATGTTCTAATTCTTGCTCCAAAACCTCACGTCTTGCTTGATCGAGCAATAAGTGATTCGAATCATATCGATTGAAAACCTCCCAGAACAAACTTGATGAGGCTTGCAGCTGCCTTGAGCTTGCCTGCTTGGAGGGAAAACCTTGTTGAACAAGTCCGGCAATGCGAGCGATTTCACGAAACCGCCGCTGGGCCAGTTCGGTAGCGTTAAAGCTTTCCATACAATCCTCCGCGATCGAGGCAGGGTCCCATAGCTGCGGCTCGAGCCATTGAGCTTGCTCGATCGGCTCGGCACAGAGCATCTCAAAGCCGTAGTCATTCACGGCGATGGAGAAACTTCGCGGACGCACTTTGGCCAGGCGCCAGCCGAGTAGAGCCGCCAGGCCCATGTGAACCTGCCGTCCCTGCAAAGGATAAATAAACCAGTGGTAGCCTTCCCGAGATCGATAATGTTCGATGAGCAAATGCCTGGCATGCGGTAAAGCTGAACGACTTACTTGCAGCTCAAGCAGTTGTTTTGCCCAGCGCATGGCTGGCCCTTTATAGTGGCCCGTGCTTGCCTCGTGAAGACAGCGCGCCAAAGCCTCGGACATCTCCAAGGAAAGCGGCATTTTGCCGCCCTGCCAGCGCGGCACGGCAGCCTTTGTCCGCGGCGCCTTTCGAACATAGGCCGTCATTTCATGGAAGCGAACCAATTCGAGCAGCCGCCCCGAAAAAATAAAGCAATCGCCGCGGCGAAGCCTGGCGATGAAGCTTTCCTCAACACTGCCCAAAGTTCCACCATGAAGGAGTTTCACCTGAACTGAAGCGTCACTGAGAATCGTTCCAATATTCATTCGATGCCTGCGCATGAGATCTGTTCTTAGCACCCGCCACAAACCATCGTCGCCCATGGCAACCCGGTGATGGTCCGGATAGGCACGCAAACTCTCGCCGCCACGCGAGACGAATTGCAGCGCCCATTCGAAGTCCTGGGCCGACAGGTCGCAAAAGGACGCGGTCTGCCTGAGTAGCGTATAAAGCGTTTGCGAGTCAAAGCCCGGGCCACAAGCCAGTGTGACCATGAATTGCACAAGCACATCGATCGGACGAGGCGGTGGCGTTCTGGATTCGAGTTCTCCTGCCTTGAGCGCCTGGGCCGCCGCAGCAGCTTCAATAACCTCAAGCGCATGGGTTGGAACAATCGTGATGCTGGCCGCGGCGCCCGGCTGGTGGCCCGAGCGTCCGGCACGCTGCATGAGCCTTGCCACACCTTTGGGTGACCCAATTTGTATCACTGCTTCGACGGGCGAAAAATCAACGCCCAGATCGAGGCTGGACGTGCACACCACCAAGGACAAATCGCCTGACTTAAGCGCCTGTTCAACCCAGCGCCTGACCGACAGATCCAATGAAGCATGATGTAAAGCCATACGGCCTGCCCATTGAGGGCGGGCGTCAAGCAAGGCCTGGTACCAATGTTCAGCTTGTGAGCGCGTATTGGTGAATACCAGCGCGTTCTTGCGCTGATCAAGATATCGGGCAAGCTGTTCGCACATGGTCAAGCCAAGATGCCCTGCCCAGGCCAAACGCGAGGATGCTTCCGGCAATAGACAATCAACCCTGATCGGCTTGGGTTTGCTGCTGGTGATCATGCAGGGCTTATCGGGGACCAGCACCCTCGCCGCAGCCTCTAAATCGCCAAGGCTTGCTGACAGGGCCCAAAGCTGCAAGGGATGCGCAAGCCGATGGCGTAACCAGGCTAAGGCGAGTTGCAGCAAGACGCCGCGCTTGTTACCGATGAGTTCGTGCCATTCGTCAACCATCACGAATCGAAGCCCGCCAAGTACTTGGAAGGCGTCGGCGCGCGATAACATCAGGCACAAACTCTCGGGTGTCGTCACCAGCGCAAAAGGCCATCGACGCGCCTGGCGCTGGCGCTCTGCGCTCGATGTATCGCCTGTGCGCAAGCCCACATCGAATCGCGACGCCCAGACCGTGTCCGCAAAGGGTTCACGAAGTGCCGCAAGCGTGTCACTGGCCAGCGCTCGCATTGGCGTTAGCCATAAGAGACTCGGACCTTGCCGCGGTGCTGTGCTTTCACAGGTCGCAGACAGCGAAAGGCTGTGCATGCATGCACCAAGCCACAGGGCTTGGGTCTTCCCTGTGCCGGTTGGGGCATGGACAAGACCGCTTTGTCCTTGTGCAATCGCTCGCCAGGTCTCACGTTGAAAGGGAAGGGCTTGCCAGCCACGCGATGCAAAGTAAGCATCGACGCTCGCTTGAAGCAAAGCCGCCTCAGTCTTGGGCAAAGCGGCCTGCGCCCTCTCCTTGCGGGTCATTCTCAAGGCCACAATACCCTGTGACCAGCTGGCTTGAGCAGCTCGCTCACGCTGTGGGCTCAAGAAGTTTCTTCAAGTCGAGCGAACAAATCCAGCCCTCTTGCGGATCTGCATCTTCAGGTGTACCCCAATCGGGTGGCCCTTTGATCGCGGCCCAGGCTGCTTGAATCGCGCACAGCCATGCATCGATCGCATCGCCACGACCATCTTCAATCATCTGCTCCCTTAGCCCGGCTCCCAGTGGGCCGAGAAAAGGCAGGCTCGCAGCCAGACGCTCAAGCATGCGTGCACGTTGCTGCAAACGACGGGGATCCCGCGGAACGCTATCGGATTTATAAGATATCTGACCGATCAGTGCGCGTGCCAGGTGTCCCGGATAAGCTTCAAGTGCGATCGGCCTGGGCTGCACGCCCCCCGTCATCGACCAGGCGCTGCCTTCAAGAGCGGGCTCGAAACCAGGCAGGTGCCAGTCTGCGTCAATCAGTCGTCTGAAGCCTTCGCGATACATGAAAACAACCGGCGGATTCACCCACTTCATCGATGGACTTGAACCCGCGGGACCATCACAGGCACGATGCGCGAACTTGTGGCCTGGCGCACGCGGCTCACAAAATCGCTTTAAGGCGCTCACCCAAGCATGGCGATCCTGCTTGGCAAAACGCAAGGCAATTTCCCGATGGTTGAGGTGATCCCATTGCCAAGCCCTCAACAGTTCTTTGGGCAGACCGAATGGAAAATCGAAACCACCGATAAGTACTGGCGGTCGAGAGCAGGCACCATCGGCCCAGGGGGATCGAAGAAAGCTTTCAAATGACTTCCAATCGCTAAAGCATTCAAAGGCCAATAAGCTTAACCCGACCGCCGCCTCACGGGTCTCAATCCGCCCTCGTTTTGCCGCGCTTGTTGGCACCGCCACATCAAGCGCGGCCCGCGCCACCACAATCGGTTTTTTCAGACTCGGTGCACTTGTAAAGTCGACGCCTAAAACGCCCGCACGGCAGCTGTTTGCCGCGGTAGCGTAGCGGCTCATGATCCGCCGATCCGCAGGAGCTCATGGAGCCGATCGATACTGTCTGCATCCTCGATGCCCTTATCTTTTCGCCAACGCAACATGCGCGGAAACCTCAGCGCAAATCCTGCCTTGTGGCGCTTGCTTGCGGCGATCGCTTCAAATCCTATTTCGAAAACCATGGTCGGTTCAACAACTCGAACCGGCCCGAACTGCTCCAGGGTTGTTTTTCGAATGCGCGCATCGACCTCCCGAATTTCCGCATCAGTTAATCCTGAATAGGCCTTGGCAAGTGTCAACCATCCCTCGGGCCCTCGTACCGCAAAGGTGTAATCGGTATATAAATTAGCTCGCCTTCCGTGGCCGGCCTGTGCGTAAATCAAGACAGCGTCCACAGTCAAGGGATCTTGTTTCCATTTCCACCAACCACCCCGCAAACCATTGTGTTGATAGGTTTTTGATCGGCCCGCCCCATAGGCGCTATCGCGATGCTTAAGCATCAAGCCCTCTGCCCTGAGCTTGCCCGCTTGTTGGCGCAAGTCAGCAAGATCGGACCATGTTGTAATCGAAAAACAGGGCGAAATCATAAGGGCCCCTGAAAGACCTGCAACAAGCACTTGGAGCTTTTCGCGGCGAAGGCTTAATGGCTGCTGACGTAAATCCTCATCGCCAAGCCTTAAAAGATCATAGGCCACCAAAACAACTGGATGGCTTCGCATCAGCGATGCGCTCAGGCGCTTTCGATTCAAGCGGGTCTGCAGGACGGCGAAACCGGCAAGCTGATCGCAGCCTTGATCCCAGGCCAGGAGCTCTGCATCAATGATGCTGCCCACCGGCACTAAATGGCGTACCGTTTCGATTTTCAGATCGGGGAATTGTTCGCTGATCAACTCTTCGCCGCGCGACCACAAATAGCTCTGCGACTTACCGGCGATCCACTGCACGCGAATCCCGTCCCATTTCCATTCAACTTGCCAGGCTCTCGGCTCACCCATTGCCTCCCAGTCCTGATCAAAGCCGTGAGCAAGGCAAAAGGGAAGCACTTGTTCGCTCAAGGCCGCTGTGTTGCTTTCAGCCAGCAATGCGCTGAGACGTTCAGCGCTGGGCAGTTGCCGTGTCCAAGCCATGAAACGCTGCGCGATCAAGGTCGCTGAGAGACCACTGGCCTCAGCAAGCGCTCTTAAAACCATGGCGCGCGAAACGCCAAGCCGAAATCCCCCGGTCATGATCTTATTCATGGCAAAGCGTACTTTGGGCGGATGCGCCTGCCACTGTGCGATGAGCCAGGCGATCTGTGCAGGCGCTGCTTGCCCTGTGACCGGTATCGCCTCGTTCACGAGCCAGTCATCGAGGGTCTTGATTGGCTTGACGGACCTGGCGCCCTCAAAACAAGGCGCCTTCGCTTGCGCCTGTGACAAGGTCAAACCTTTCGGGACGATAGCTTCTGAGTGATCAAGACAGTAGGCAATGGTTTCAGCCAAATCGCCTGCGTGCGCATAACAGGCTTCAAAAAGCCATAACGATAAGCCGCTTGCCTGCATCGCAGCCTCTCGCAAGACCGCGCTTCGAACCGATCGGGGCAATTTGCCGCCTGCCAAGAAGTAAATCAACCAGGCCAGATCATGGTGGCGTTCTGTGTCTAAGCCCTCGCTAAAAGAGCGCCTGAGCACATCAAGTTTGTGAGCGTTGGCATTTGAATGATCGAGCGCCTCAAGCACCGATGCAAACCAGAAAAGTCCTTCATGGCACTTGTGGTCCGAGGAAGTCAGACCCGGTACAGCCTGTGTTGGCGAGACCTCACGATCCTCTATTTCAGACATCTTCACCCCACCCCGCCGCTTGAAGCGGCGCCGCATCGATTCCTTGTTCACATAAATAGCGCACGAGGATCTCAACCTGACCATGGGTTACGAAAACTTTTTCGGCCTTAGTTTCTCGAATCGCCCAAAGCAGGCCTGGCCAGTCGGCATGGTCCGAAATAACGAAACCGCGATCCAGAGCACGTCGGCGACGAATGCCACGCAAACGCATCCAACCGGAAACCGAAGCGTCCTCATAGGCCCCGAGACGAGCTAGCGCAGCCGAATCAGCGACCGAAGGCGGTGCAAGCAGCAAACTGCCAGCGGGCGGCTTTTGCTCGCCTCGCCAGCAGACGCTCGCCGGAATCTTGCGCCCTGCGTGTCGATAGCAGGCATTGATAGCGTCAACCGCAGGATGGACAAAGACGGGGCCCTCGGGAAGCGCCATGGCGATCCGTTGAGCTTTGCCCAAGGAGTAGGTATAAAGTACAGAACGTAAACCTTGTGCCGCATTTGCCTGCCACCATGTGCTGATCTCCTCCATCACCACCGACTGTGGCTCCCAGCGATAAATCGGTAGCGCAAAGGTCGATTCAGTAATAAAAACATCGCAGACCAGGGGTTCGAAGCCCTCACAACTCGGATCGGCCTGCACCCTGTAATCGCCCGACACAACCCAGACCTGCCCCTTATAGTCCATTCTGATTTGGGCCGAGCCAAGCACATGGCCTGCCGGATGTAGACTGAGCTGCACGCTGCCAAGATGAATCCGCTCTTGATAGTCTACCGTTTGTAGCGATATCGACGCGCCCAGTCTTGTTCTCAGAATTTCAGCTGCATCAACATGCGCCAGATAATGCTTATGCCCGCTTCGGGCGTGATCAGCATGAGCATGCGTGATAACAGCACGCTCGACCGGTCGCCATGGATCGATATAAAAATCACCTTCGAGGCAATACAGCCCTTCGGGTCGTCGTTCAACAAGCGGCTTCATCAGCACAAAGACTCATGAAGCGGTCCTCTCTGACCAGGGCCCCCTCATCACAACTTGAGGAAGATGATAAGCAGCAAGCTGCAGCTTCAATGCGATGGATCAAGCGCAGCCGTGAACACTAACGGCCTACGCGGTGGTGCAGTTGTTCAATCGCTTCGACATTACTGGCAGAAAAACAGCGCCGCGCTGCCCGGTCCTGATCAAGCCATTCATAGCGCAAATGTTCCCGCGGCGAGATCAACACAGGCGAATCCTCTGCCACACAACATGAGAACAGATGTTCGGTGTTGTGGGTTACACCGGGCTCATAGCGGTGACGCCACATCGGGTAGATTTCATAGCGATTTTGCTGCTCCCAGTCGATGAGCGAAGCCATATCAATATCGATACCGGTTTCCTCTTTGACTTCGCGCAGGCAAGTTTGCCAAAGCGGCTCGCCCCAATGATCCTTGCTACCCGTCACCGACTGCCAGAACCCCGGCCGATCGGCACGTTCAAGCAACAAGACCTTCAGACTTGGCGTGTGAACAATGACAAGCACCGACTCGGGAATCTTATACGGCATGGGTTCTTAAACGGATATGAAGTTCGCGTAATTGTCTGTCGTCAACAAGGCTTGGCGCATCGGTCAACAGGCACTGGGCACGTTGCGTCTTCGGAAACGCAATCACATCACGAATCGATTCGGCACCTGACATCATGGTTACGATGCGGTCAAGCCCAAAGGCAATCCCGCCATGCGGAGGTGCACCATATTGCAGGGCGTCAAGCAAGAAGCCAAATTTGGCGCGCGCCTCTTCAGCGCCGATGTTGAGTGCACGAAACACTTTCGACTGCACTGCCTCACGATGGATACGTACCGAGCCCCCACCGATTTCCCAACCGTTTAACACCATGTCGTAGGCCTTGGCATGCGCAAGCCCCGGATCGCTGGTCAAGTAATCTTCATGACCGTCTTTGGGTGCAGTGAAGGGGTGATGACAAGCGCTCCATCGCTGCGCTTGTTCATCATACTCAAACATGGGGAAGTCAACCACCCAGAGCGGTCGCCAATCGTCTTCAAATAATTGATTCGCTTTCGCGAAATCGGAGTGTCCGATCTTGACGCGCAAAGCGCCCATAGCATCGTTGACCACCTTGGCTTTGTCAGCACCGAAAAACAAAATATCGCCATTGGCAGCTTGGCTTCGCTTCAAAAGCGCATCAAGGGCATGATCGTGCAGATTCTTGACAATGGGCGATTGCAGGCCTTCGCGACCTTTGCTGAGATCGTTGACCTTGATCCAGGCCAATCCTTTGGCGCCGTAAATGGATACGAATGCTGTATAGGTATCGATTTCAGATCGACTGATCGATGCACCTCGCGGCACACGCAAGGCTATCACCCGCCCATCGCTTTTTTGCGCCGCATCGCTAAATACTTTAAACGATACATCTTTCATCACATCGGTGAGCTCAGTGAATTCAAGCCGCACCCGTAAATCGGGCTTATCCGAACCAAAGCGCTGCATAGCTTCCTGGTAGCTCATCACAGGAAAAGGATCGGGCAAATCGATGCTGATCGCTTCCTTAAAAACCACCCGGATCATGTTTTCAAAACAATCACGGATTTCCTGCTCACCCAGAAAAGAGGTTTCACAGTCAATCTGGGTAAACTCAGGCTGACGATCTGCCCGCAAATCCTCATCCCGGAAGCATTTGGTGATTTGATAGTAGCGGTCGAAACCTGACACCATCAGCAGTTGCTTGAAAAGCTGTGGGGACTGCGGGAGCGCGAAAAATTCACCCGCATTGACCCGCGAAGGTACCAAATAATCGCGCGCGCCTTCAGGCGTACTTTTGGTGAGCATCGGTGTTTCGATGTCCACGAATCCTTGAGCATCGAGATAGCGGCGCACTGCCATGGCCACCCTGTAGCGCAGCATCAGATTTTGCTGCATCGCCGGGCGACGTAAATCCAAGACCCGATGGGTAAGTCTTGTGGTCTCAGAGAGGTTCTCGTCGTCAAGTTGAAATGGCGGCGTCACCGAGGCATTGAGAATCTCGAGTTCATGGCAGAGCACCTCAATTTCGCCGCTACGCAAACCGGCATTTTCTGTGCCTGCAGGTCTTCGCCTGACTTTGCCTTTGACCTTTATGCAAAATTCATTGCGAATGCGTTCAGCAGCGGCAAACATTTCGGGCCGATCTGGATCGCAGACGATTTGTGCGAGACCTTCACGGTCGCGCAGATCGATGAAGATCACGCCACCATGATCTCGGCGACGATGGACCCAACCGAATAAAATCACCACTTGGTCAAGATGATCAGCACAAACCAGACCTGTATAACAAGTACGCATACAAATTGTCCTAAGAATCAACGCTGCTCGACAGCCACTTCCTGCGCGGTCCAGTTGGTCGGCGCAACCACGCCCATTGAGACCACATATTTCAGCGCGTCGTCCACGCTCATTTCCAATTCGATGACCTCATGACGATCCATCACCAGGAAAAAACCCGAGGTCGGGTTGGGTGTTGTCGGCACGTAAACCGAGATCATATTGTCATGCAGGTGCGATTCGAGTTCGGCGGAAGGCCGACCGGTTTGAAAGGCAATCGTCCACACGCCCATCCTCGGATATTGAACCAGCAAAGCCTTGCGAAAAGCCTGGCCGTTGTCGGCGAACACCGTGTCGCTCACCTGCTTGACCGCGGCGTAAATCGAACGGACAACCGGGATACGATTGAGTAAGGACTCCCAAACCCGAACAATGCGCGCACCAAGAAAATTGGCGGCCAGTAAACCGGTGAGCAAGATAATGGCGAGTGCGAACACCGCCCCTGCACCATAAATTGAAAAGCCAAAAAGGCCTTGAGGCTGCAGCTGGGGTGGCAACAGGTCGATTGTTCGATCGAGCGTGCCCACCACCAACTCGATGATCCAAATGGTGATAATCAGTGGCAACCACACCAAGAGTCCGGCAATAAAGTATTTCTTGAGCATAAACGCCCTTGTTCCGAAACCCTTGGCAAGCCTTTTGCCGGCCTCAGGTTGTTGCAGCGGTTGACGTGGAGGCCGAATTCGATGAACTTGCTGAGGAAGCCTTGCTGGCGCCGGATGAAGCCGGGCTGTTGTCAGACGAAGAGGCGGGGGCAGATTTTTCCGCCGCTGCAGCCGATTCGCTCGTGCCCTTACTCTCGCCTGCGTCGTTCTTGCCCGAGGCATCGCCAGCTTCGGAGGCAGCACCCTCCTTGCCTTCGGAGGGTTTGTCGGCTGCTTTTTTCTGGCCGCCATCGCGAAAATCGGTCACATACCAACCTGAACCCTTCAGTTGAAAGGCTGGCGCCGTCAGTTGTTTTGAGAAGGCTTCAGCCCCGCAGGCTGGGCATTGGGTGAGCGGCGCATCTGAGAACTTCTGAATAAGATCTTTCTCAAAGCCGCAGGCAGCACACTTATAAGCGTAGATGGGCATAGCAGTAGGCGGTTGGCTTGTTGGGCAGTCCCGGGACCATCAGGTCCGGGGAGCTTAGCCCGGATTTTTCACCAGGCAACCGCGCATTATACAAATCAAAAGCCTGCAAGAGCATGTGAATCCCCTTGCAGGCTAGACTAAGACGACAACAAGCCGTCAGCGCCGATCAAAAGGGAATATCGTCATCGATCTCTGAAAGGCTTGTGGCTGGCTTGCGCGCTGACGCGCCGACCGAGCCTGAAGCTGGCGCCGCATGTGACGCGCCGTAGCCGTCGTCTGAGGAGGACATGCCCGAACCCATCTCACGATTACCCAGCATTTGCATCTGGTCGGCAACAATCTCAGTGGTGTATCGCTCAACGCCCTCCTTATCCTGCCATTTGCGGGTTTTCAAACGACCCTCCACATAGACCGATCGCCCCTTTTTCAAATACTCCCCAGCGATTTCGGCAAGGCGGCCATAAAACACCACGCGATGCCATTCGGTTTCCTCTTTGCGCTCGCCGCTGGTTTTATCTTTCCACGAGGATGTGGTTGCAATCGACACATTGGTAATCGCCGCGCCATCGGGCGAATACCGGGTTTCAGGGTCTCGGCCAAGATTGCCGACCAAAATGACTTTATTGACGGATGCCATGATGAATTCTCCAAAAAAGTTCAGCTTGTGACCCGAGCACCGCCGGAGCAGGCGATGCCTCAGGGACCTGTGTGTAGAGAGGCACTTGAAAAACCTTGCCTTCCGGCCACCACAAGCAACACAAACAGCAGGATCGCACAAAAGACGAAGACTGTTTGGGGCAAGGCCAGACCAGCAAGCCAGCCGCCCAGCGCACCGCCTGCGAAAAGCCCCAATGACTGGGCGGTATTGAAAGCACCGAGGGCCGTACCACGCAGGGCAGGGTCTGCAAGCCGGGAAACCTGCGAAGGCAAGCTTGCCTCAAGCACATTGAAACCAACAAAAAAGAGCAATAAGACAGCCGCCGCTCCGGCAAGGGCATATTGCGCTGGCATCCACGTCCAAAGCACAAGCCAGCAAACCTGTACCGCCAAAAGCATGGCAACCGCACGGCGCATCAATTGATGCAGGCGAGCCTTTTGTTCACTGCGCCGGAGCAAGGGCATGGCGATCAGAAAAGAAAGAAAAACCACGGGCAGATAAAGCCGCCAGTGCTCAGCCAGCGCAAGCTCGGCACTGCGCACTAAAAATCCCGGCACGACCACAAACATCGCCATCTGGACGGCGTTTAAGACAAAAATTCCAAGATCAAGACGCCAAAGTTTGGGGTGCCTTAAGACCAGGCCGAGTGCCGGCCCGAGCGCCATCGGCTTGACTGCGACGGGCGTTAAGGCTTGGTGCTGGCTTGCAGCGGGCACTGAAAACACCATGGCCACCGCGAGCATCGCGAGCAAAGCGGTAAGCCAGAAGATCCCTGCCATGCCTTGATGCGCGTAAAGCCATGGCGCAAGTCCCAGAGACACCATGAAGGACAGACCGATTGAAACCCCGATCATGGCCATCGCCTTGGTGCGCTGGCTCTCGCGGGTATGATCCGAGACTAGGGCAGAGATGGCAGCAGAGACCGCGCCGCAGCCCTGAAGCAGTCGACCGCCGATCATGGTGTAAACATCCTGGGCATGGGCGCAAATCAGGGCCCCAGCAATCACACAGCCAAAACCCAGCACGATAATCAGCCTGCGACCGAAGCGGTCCGAGGCCCAACCCATAGGAATTTGCAGACAGGCTTGCGCAAAACCCGCCGAGCCCATGACCAAACCGACAAGCAGCCCTTGCTCTCCTCCGGGCAAGGTACGAGCGAATTCGGCAAGCACCGGCAGCACGATGAAAAATCCCAGCATGCGCAGGGCAAAGACGTTTGCCAGTGTGAGACTGACCCGACGCTCAAGCGGCGTCATGGGTTCCTTAAGGTGATCCATAGCTCCCAGGGTGCGGCTCGGGCTATATTAGCCGATTGCTCTTTGCACACGGTCCATGAACAGCATCAGCATTCGCGGGGCGCGCACCCATAATTTGCGCAACATCAATCTCGATATCCCCCGTGATGCGCTGGTGGTGATTACCGGACTGTCAGGCTCGGGCAAAAGCTCGCTGGCCTTCGACACTTTGTATGCCGAGGGCCAGCGCCGTTATGTCGAGTCGCTCTCAGCCTACGCGCGTCAGTTCTTGCAGTTGATGGAAAAGCCCGACGTCGATGCGATTGAAGGCCTCTCGCCTGCAATTGCCATCGAGCAAAAGGCCTCAAGCCACAATCCCAGGTCCACGGTGGGCACGGTGACCGAGATTCATGATTACCTGCGTTTGCTTTTTGCAAGAGCCGGCACGCCTTACTGTCCTTTTCACCCGGATCAAATCCTCGAAGCCCAAACCGTGGCGCAAATGGTCGATAGTTTGCTTGCTCATCACCACGGGGAGCGCATGCTTGTGATGGCACCCCAGGTGATCGAGCGTAAAGGCGAACACCAAGCGCTCTTTGAGGACTTGCGTACCAAGGGCTTTGTTCGGGTTCGGGTGCGCAGCGAGCAGTCGAAGGCAGCGATTTACGATCTCGATCAGGCGCCAGTGCTTGCACGCCATCAGCGTCACGCCATCGATATTGTGGTCGACCGGCTCAAAATCAGCACTGAAGTGAGTGCGCGGCTTGCACAATCGCTTGAAACCGCGCTTTTGCATGCGGAGGGACGCGCCTTATTGGTGCCGATGGAAACACCGGATGCGGAAGGAAGCCTTTTTTCAAACCGTTTTGCCTGCCCGCAGTGTGGCCATGCACTTAAACAACTCGAGCCGCGGCTCTTCTCGTTTAATAACCCGGCAGGCGCCTGCCCAAGCTGTGACGGGCTGGGCATCGAGACCTACTTCGACCCCGCTCGCGTGGTGCAATTTCCCAACTTGAGTCTTGCCTCCGGGGCCATTGCCGGCTGGGATCGGCGCAATGCCTCGGCCTTTCGCAAGCTCCAGGCACTGGCCCGTGAACTCGGCTTTAGCCTTGATGCGCCATGGGACACGCTCGAAACCCCGCTTCAGCAGGCGGTGCTCGAAGGTCGAGGCGGTTTTGAGGGTGTCTTGCCAAGTCTGGAGCGACGCTGGAAGGAGACCGATGCCAGCGCGGTGCGCGAAGAGCTTGCTAAGCTGCGCTCGAGTCGAGGCTGCCAAAGCTGTGCCGGCACACGCTTGCGCGCTGAAGCCCGTCATGTACGCGTTGGGCCTCGGCATGGTGATCATGGCATCTGGGAGATCTCATCATGGACCTTGCACGAGGCCTCGTCGTGGGCCGAATCGGTGCAGCTACCCGGCGCCAAGGCACAGATCGGCGCAAGAATTCTGCGTGAGATCGCCACACGCCTGCGTTTTTTGAATGATGTTGGTTTGCAATACCTGAGCCTTGACCGCTCGGCTGAAACCTTATCGGGCGGGGAATCCCAACGGATCCGCCTTGCCTCGCAAATCGGATCAGGGCTCACAGGCGTGATGTATGTGCTCGATGAGCCTTCGATTGGTTTGCACCAGCGTGACAACGATCGACTCATCGCGAGCCTGAAGCATTTGCGCGGACTCGGCAACACCGTCTTGGTGGTTGAGCACGATGAAGACGCCATCATGAGCGCCGACCATGTGATCGACATGGGACTTGGTGCGGGTGAACATGGCGGCAGCGTTATTGCGCAGGGAAACCCACAAGAGATTTGTACGCACCCCGACTCACTGACCGGTCAATATCTTAGCGGGCGGCGCGAAATTGCGCTGCCGAAAGAACGCCGGCGGGCAAGTGAAGCCTTCATCCGGGTCCTTGGTGCACATGCCAACAACTTAAAACATATCGATGTTGATATTCCCCTTGGCCTGTTGGTTTGCGTGACCGGGGTTTCAGGCTCGGGTAAATCAACCCTGGTCAACGACACTTTGTATGCCGCGGTTGCGCGAAAACTCCACCATGCAGGGCCCGAGCCGGCGGCGCATCGGGCCATTGAAGGACTTGAGGCAATCGACAAGGTGATTGCGGTCGACCAGAGTCCGATTGGTCGCACACCGCGTTCAAATCCGGCAACCTATACCGGTCTTTTCACCCCGATTCGCGACTTATTCGCCGAAACACCGCTTGCACGCGAGCGCGGTTATGGGCCGGGACGATTTTCCTTCAATGTGCGCGGCGGCCGGTGCGACGCTTGCGAGGGCGATGGCATGATCAAGGTGGAGATGCATTTCCTGCCAGACGTCTACGTACCCTGCGAAGTCTGCGAAGGCAAGCGCTACAACCGTGAAACCCTTGAAGTGCACTACAAGGGCATGAACATCGCTCAAATCCTGCAAATGACGGTTGAACAAGCGCACCGCTTTTTTGCGGCTGTTCCAAGCATCGAAAGGCGCTTGCAAACCCTTATCGATGTGGGCCTGGCCTATGTTCGACTCGGACAAAGTGCCACCACCTTGTCGGGCGGGGAGGCGCAGCGGGTCAAGCTCTCCCAGGAATTATCAAAACGCGATACCGGCAAGACGCTTTATATTTTAGATGAACCCACCACTGGCTTGCACTTTAAAGATATCGATCTGCTGCTCAAGGTGATCTGCCAACTGCGCGATCATGGCAACACCGTGGTGGTCATCGAACATAATTTGGATGTGATCAAAGTGGCTGACTGGGTGATTGATCTCGGACCCGAAGGCGGCGATGCTGGCGGCCAGCTTGTGGCTTTCGGCCCACCGGAGGCGATTGCCGATCATCCTGAAAGTCATACCGGCCGCTATTTGGCCAAGCTCTTGCGTAAGCATCAAACCCGTGCAGGGCTAGAACCGTGAACAAGGCCCACCCGTCGACCGAAAGCCGAGCATCATGAGTCAAGCGACAACAAACTATGCCAAGTCTTTGGACTTTTCCGGCCGCCGGGTCCTGGTGGTCGGCGGCTCAAGCGGGATTGGCAATGGCATTGCTCAGGCGTTCCGCAGCCAGGGTGCCGCCGTCGAAGTCTGGGGTACAAGGCCAAGCGCCGCTGACTATGCCGGTGACGAGGGCTCAAGACTTGACGGCCTGCGCTATCGATGCGTTGACCTGCTTGTGCCGGATGCGGTGCCGGATGCGGTGC
>DENJ01000056.1:0-1254 GCA_002359635.1 Burkholderiales bacterium UBA2647 | reverse complement strand
CCATCGGAGCGCAAACCAGGATCAGCCCAGAACAAGCCCTGCAAGGCGAGCGCGAGCTCGACGTGCTGGTCCTCTGCCAGGGGATCGTGCGCTATCAGCGCGCCGAATTCGAAATGCCCGGCTTTCGTGAGGTCATGGAGGTCAACCTGATGAGTTTGATGCGTTGCGCTAGCGCAGGCTTTGAAGCCTTGCGCCAGGCTCGCGGCAGCTTGATTGTGGTGAGCTCGACGGCCGCCTTTCACGCCACTCGAGGTAACCCCGCCTATGCAGCCTCGAAGGCAGGCGCCGTGGGCTTGGTGCGTACGCTAGCGCAAGCCTGGGCAGGCGAAGGCCTTCGGGTCAACGGCATCGCGCCAGGCTTTGTCGACACCAAACTTACCAAGGTCACCACCGCCAACCCCAAGCGGCTTGCAGCAGTGCTTGAGCGCATTCCTGCGCAGCGTTTGGGCGAACCCGAGGATATGGCTGGCGCAGCACTATTTTTGGCTAGTCCGCTTGCAGCCTATGTTTACGGCCAAACCCTTGTGGTTGACGGCGGTTTATTGCTCTAGTGTTCGATCAGTGAGCATGGTCAGCCTGGAATCCTTGCTCCCTGTGGCCAATCCGGTCACCTTGCAAAAGCTCATCCAAGCCCTCTGTCAACCGGTACACAGTGCACTCGATCAAAGCTTACAGAACACAATTGAGCGGCTCGAGCAACTGCTCGACGAAGTCGACGCGGCTGCAGACCGGCTGCGTGCTGCCGAGCAAGCCCTCGATGACCAGATCCAGGGTGCCGAATCTGGTCTGAAAAGGCTGCGCGGTGCGAACAATACCGAAGCAGGTCTGCTGCTCGGTTTATGGCAAAGCGCCTCAGGACAAGCCCAAGGCAGCTTAACCGGTCGCGATAGCGCTGCGGATTTGATGCAGCGTATCTCGCAACGCGCGCAACAGGCCAAGACGCCCTTGCAAGCCCTGCAATCCGACTTAAGGCAGTTTCGGCATATCGCCGGGGCAAGCCGCAAACTTGCCCGTGAACGCGCAAGCGGCTCGCAAGCCTCTGCCTCTGCGATGAAGGCGGTCAGCCAGCAAATGATCCGTTTGCGCACCCGGGCGCTTCTTGATCAGGCGCAGGCCCGGGGCTGGATGAAAACCGTGCCTGAGGGTAGCGCTTTGGAGCGCGCCATCATGCAGGCTGTCTTGCAACGCCTTGCTTAAGCTTAAATCCCATCGGGACCAGGTTCGAGGGAACGGCACCGATACATCCCCATGCCC
>DENJ01000116.1 GCA_002359635.1 Burkholderiales bacterium UBA2647 | reverse complement strand
CCTGCGCGATCCGATGCGCGCCGCGATGATGGCCCTTTATGCCTTTTGTCGGGAGGTGGACGATGTGGTTGACGAATGCTCCGATGCTGATTTGGCCGCAAGAAAGCTTGACTGGTGGGAGGCGGAAATCGAACGCCTGCATATCGGGATGCCAAGTCATCCCGTCACCTTGGCACTTGCGCCCCATGTGAGGCGATTGAACTTGCCCATCGGACGATTTCATGCCGTTTTGGATGGCATGCGGATGGACTTGATGGTTCAACGCTACCCCGACGAGGCCGCGCTTTGGGTTTATCTGGATCGGGTCGCAGGGGCGGTCGGACAATTGGCGGCGCGCATTTTCCAAGGCAGTAACGACAACTGGTCAGAATCACTTGATCACTACGCCATCGCTCTGGGTCGCGGACTTCAGTGGATCAACATCATCCGCGATGTGGGCGAAGATGCTCGTCGCGGGCGCCTTTACCTGCCCCAGCAATGGCTACGCGAGGCTGGTATTCAAGAGGACCGCCTGATGTCCTGCCAGGCCGAGCCGGAACTCGAAAGACTGCTGTCTCGAGCCGCAACGGCCGCCCGAGGATCGATGTCGGAGGCCTTCAGGCATCTGCCACCGGAGGCGCGCCGGGCGCAACGCCCTGGTCTGATCATGGCGGCGATTTATCATGATTTGCTCATTTGCATTGAAGAGGATGGCTTTCAAGTGATGCATCAGCGGGTGTCGATCACACCGCTGCGAAAGCTCTTCTTGGCTTGGCGCACCTGGCTCTTTGCCGCGCCGCCTCGCCTGCGGCCGATTGCCTGAAGCTGCGAGACGCTTGCGGTGATGCATATACCCGGGCCCCGGATTGCGGTGATCGGCGCTGGTTGGGCTGGACTGACATGCGCGCGGCTATTACAAGATCGGGGCATTGCGGTCAGGCTTTTTGAAGCAACGCGCCAACTCGGCGGGCGTGCGCGTGGCCTTGACATTGATCTTAACGGCGACATCCTGAAGCTCGACAATGGGCAGCATTTGGTGATTGGCGCCTACCGGTGCCTTCGCGGTCTTCTTGCGCGCTATAGCAACGAACAGCACCATACCTTCAGGCCGCCAGACTTCATGATTCGAGAGCTTGTGCGTAACAAGGCTCAGTCTCGGTTCCCGAGATTGGCTGCGCCGCCGCATCTTTCGAGCTCGGCCGCGCAGCATGAACGCCGCATGTTCATGGGCCAGGCCACCTGGGTCCAGGGCATTCAGGCCGGATTCACAAGACAGGCCATGGCATCGCTGGAGCCAGGGCGGACACTGGCGCTTGGACTTGCACAACTCTCCTGGCTCGCCGGCGCTCGAGCAATGCCTTTTCAAAGCCTGATCGAGCTTGCGATGCTGCTTCGACGGGCCTATCGGCACCCACCCCGAGCATCCTGTTCGCTTGATGAATGGCTCGACGGGCTGCGATTGCGCCAGGCCCTGGTGCGTCGCTGGGTCGATGCCCTATGTGAGTCGGCATTGAATTGCCCAAGTGATCAAGCCTGTGCGCTCCGGTTCACCACCGTACTCAATGAGGCCATGGCCAATCCTCAGTTGGATGCAAGTCACTGGATGCATCAACGCTGCGATCTTGGTGAACTACTTGCCTTACCGCTTGCGCGAGGCAGGCCAGAGAGCAAGCATGATCCGCAATTCGGACCCCTCGATATACGTCGCGGGGCGCGGGTGTTAAGCATGGCCTCAAAGCCGGTGTTCCAACATGTTGAGCAATCTGCGGGGTCTTGGTGGCTTAAGCTTGCCGGCCAGGAAACTTTGGACGGACCTTACGAACACATTGTGCTCGCGCTCGAGCCCCAACGGGCTTTAGCGCTCACGCAGCAATCCTTAGCCTATGCTGCCTCGACGCCGCACCGCCATCGGGCGATCCAGCAGGGTCTCGAGAGGCTCCAAGATGATTTACGCGCACTGCCAAAGCCTTTGGGCATCCTCACGCGTTGGCTGTGCCTACCGAAGCCCACCGAGGCAGCACAAGTAAAGCCGCAACTGCTTTTGCGTGATCGCGGCCCTGCAGCCTGGCTCTTCCCCAACCAAAGGGATGTCGTCGACGGGGCGCAGCAAGCATCCAAAGCATCGCGAACAGCAGGCCTTGTGATCTCAGCCCAGCACGATGCCATCGAAGCAAGAAGGCAAGCCGATGAGATTCAACGACAGTTCGGGATTCAAGCCATTGATTACAAAGACATTTATGAACACCACGCAGCAACACCGTCGCGCTTCGGTTTACATTGGCCGCCTTTCAATCGCTTCAGCGATCAAGGCATCTGGCTTGCGGGTGATTGGATTGCTGACGGCAGCCAAGACATGCTTCCGGCTTGTCTGGAGTCGGCTTTGCGAAGCGCGACGGCATGCGCAACAGCCCTGGGGGCTCGTTTTCAAGATGCCCACAGCGCATCAAGCGCTTGATCCAGCCGGTCCACACCGGCAATTGCCAGCCCTTCAATCGCTGTCTTGGGCATGTTTGCCTTGGGCACAATCAAGCGCTGATAACCCAACTTGGCAGCCTCTCGAATCCGGTCTTGGCCACGGGGGCATGGCCTGATTTCGCCTGCCAGACCGACCTCGCCAAAAACAGCCAGACCCTTCTCTATGGCTTTGTTTTTTAGTGAAGAAACAATCGCAAACAGACTTGCAAGATCAGCCGCCGGTTCGCTGATTCTCACCCCGCCCACCGCGTTCAGAAACACGTCTTGATCGTGACAGGCGATGCCTGCGTGCCGGTGTAAAACCGCCAAAAGCAGCGCCAGGCGCTGTGCGTCAAGGCCAACCGCCAGCCTGCGTGGTTGCAAGCCCGCGCTGGCATCGAGCAGGGCCTGGATTTCAACAAGCAGCGGGCGGCTACCCTCCTGCGTAACAAGAACAGAGGAGCCCGGAACGGGCTTTGCATGCTGAGACAAAAACAAGGCAGAAGGGTTAGAAACCGCACGAAGCCCTCGCTCGGTCATTGCAAACACGCCAAGCTCATTCACCGATCCAAATCGATTCTTGAAGCTGCGCACCAGACGAAACGACGATTGACTGTCACCTTCAAAGTACAACACTGCGTCGACGATGTGCTCCAAGACCCGCGGGCCTGCCAAGGTGCCCTCTTTCGTGACATGGCCGATAAGCACGAGTGTACTTCCCCCCTGTTTGGCACAACGCGTCAGTTGGGCTGCACACTCCCGAACCTGGGAGACCGAGCCTGGCGCAGCGCTAAGGGCGTCGGTAAATAGCGTCTGAATGGAATCTATAACCACAAAAAGTGGTTTACTATCTGAAATCGCTTGAATAATTTTTTCAAGTGAAATCTCCGCAAGCAGATCGATTTGCGCATCCCCAAGCCCGAGTCGTTGAGCGCGCAGCGCGATTTGCGGCAAGGACTCCTCGCCGCTGACATAGAGCACGCGGGCCTGAATCTGCGAAACATGGGCCGCCGTCTGAAGGAGCAAGGTCGATTTACCGATCCCGGGATCGCCGCCGATCAAGACGACCGCCCCTTGAACAAGACCTCCCCCGAGCACGCGATCAAACTCAACCGAACCGCTCGAGAAGCGATCCATATCCATCGCATCCACCGCCGACATACTGACAACCTGCGACATCGGTGCCAGGGATTCGTAACGGTGACCGGCCGATTTCTCGACACGCTGCTCGCTGAGGGTGTTCCAGGCTTGACATCCGGGACACTGGCCGACCCATTTTGGGACCTGGCTTGCACAGGCGCTGCACTCATAGATTACTTTGTTTCGCGTTGCCTTCATCGCTTAGGATCCGCCCGTTTCATCCCGCATCGCGGCCTTGAGGATTCGCCTCGGGACGCGTTCGGTAAGCCCGCTCAGCAACTGATAGCCGATCGTGCCTGCCGCCGCCGCAACCCGATCAACCGAAAGCCGCTCACCCCAGAGTTCAACAAGATCGCCGGCTTGAATCTGCGGATGATCGCTGACATCCGCGGTGATCATGTCCATCGAGACGCGGCCCGCGAGCGGGCACAGATGGCCTGCGATCCAAATCGGTGTGCCATCTGGCGCCTGACGAGGGTAACCATCAGCATACCCGCCGGCGATGATCGCGATTCGACTGTTTTTTTGTGCCACAAATCGCCCGCCATAGCCAACCCGATCACCCGGCTTTAGCGATTGAATGCTCAATACCCGCGATTCAAGCCGCATGACAGGCGAAAGGCCGAGTGCGCCAGCCTCAATGTTGTCGAAGGCCGAAGCGCCGTAGAGTGCAATGCCGAGCCTGAGCCAGTCAGCGCCCAGTGCTTCGGGCAGATCAGGCCTTAAGGTCTGCCAGCGATGTTGCCTTGCCTGCACAAGGCGATGGGAGGCTGCTGAATTGGCAAAGCTGCAAGGCATTTGATGATCGATCAGCCTAACAGCCTTCAAGATCTTGAGCATGTTTTGCTCGCTTTGCGAATCGCTTGACAGCGCATCGGCATTGGCAAAGTGTGCGATGACGCCGAGCCCGAAACCTTCGCGATGCAAGCGCTCAACCTGACGTAAGCCTTCATCTGCCAGAAACCCCAAGCGGTTCATCCCGCCATTAAACTTGATCCAAAGCCTAACCCCGGTCTCTCGCAGCATGGCGCTGCATCGATGCGATTCGATGAGTTTGAGCTGCCAGACATCGTGAACCACTAGGTCGACACGAGCTTCAACGCAGCTTGTTAAATCGGCTTCGTCAAAAATACCTTCCATCAGCAAAATCGGCTTGCGCCAGCCTTTTTCCCGGAGATAGCGCGCAAACGCCGGTTCAATCAAGGCCAGCCCATCGGCCTCTTCAAACCCCAGCAGTCCAGCGTCCAGGCCGTGACCATAGGCATTGGCCTTGACCACGGCCCAACACCGAAAAGGCTGGAGTTGCTCGCGCAAAAGCGCAAAGTTGGCACGCATCCTCGAAACGTCAATGGTCGCGCAAAGTGGTCTAGGCACTGTTTCCCTCGTGTTACTGCATTGAACGTCTGCCTTGAGGCATCTTGTTTGTCGCGACGCCATGCACTTTTGTCGCGACGCCATGCAAGATAACAGCCCCTAAAGACTGCACCCTCCCAGACGCCTGACGCATCAAAAACAGTCTGCCATGGTATAACCGCGGNNAATGGCGTGTCCGAAGGCTCAGTTCCGGTCGAACACATGCGTTGCCGTGGAGCTGACGCATGTTGCAGAGTCTGCCATGGTATAAACGCGGCCACATGAAAAAAGGCTTCTACACCATCATGGCAGCGCAGTTCTTTTCATCGCTTGCCGATAATGCGCTGCTGATTTCTGCCATCGCGCTGCTGATCGAGATGGCAGCGCCTGAGTGGATGAAGCCGATGCTGAAACTCTTCTTCACAGTGAGCTATGTGGTCCTGGCACCGTTTGTTGGCGCTTTTGCAGACGCCATGCCCAAGGGCAAGGTCATGTTCTACACCAATGCCATCAAAGTGCTGGGATGCGCGTTGATGTTTGCAAGCGTCCACCCTTTACTTGCTTATGCCGTGGTGGGCTTGGGAGCCGCCGCTTATTCGCCCGCCAAATATGGCATCCTCACGGAGTTACTCCCACCCAGCAAGCTGGTTGCCGCCAACGGATGGATTGAAGGCACCACGGTTGGCTCCATCATTCTTGGCACAGTGGTTGGCGGTGCACTCATCAGCCCCTCAGTCTCAAACTTTATTGTGGGGCTGGGCATCCCGGGGGTCAGTTCGGCAGCCACAGGGGCCATCGTGGTCATCGGCCTGATTTATTTGCTGGCTGCGCTGATCAACTTGAGGATACCTGATACAGGAGCTCGTTATGAAAAGCAGCACACCGACCCCTTTGTCTTGATCAAGGCGTTCTGGCGCTGTAACAAGACCTTGTGGCAGGACAAGCTCGGCCAGATATCGCTTGCCGTGACCACCTTGTTTTGGGGCGCGGGCGCTGTACTTCAATTCATCGTGCTGGAGTGGGCTAAGCAGCAACTCGGGATGCCGCTCAATCGAGCGGCAATCTTACAAGGTGTTGTCGCCCTGGGCATCGCGGTTGGCGCGGTGCTGGCGGCACGCTTCATTACCTTGCGTCAATCGCCTCGCGTCCTGCCACTAGGCATTGCCATGGGGGTGTTGGTGCCAAGCATGACCCTGGTGACATCGCTGCCTGTCTCGTATCCTTTGCTCATTCTGGTCGGTGGCCTGGCCGGATTTTTTGTGGTGCCGATGAATGCACTGCTGCAGCACAGAGGTCATGTGCTGATGAGCGCTGGCCATTCGATTGCGGTACAGAACTTTAATGAGAATCTGAACGTGTTGTTCATGCTCGGGCTTTATGCCCTGCTGCTCAAGTTTGAATTGCACATTAACGCCATCATTATTCTTTTTGGTGCATTTGTCGCGATCACCATGCTCTTGGTGCGGCAACGCTATTTGCGCAACGCCCAAGCGCACGACCTGCGCGCACTGATTCTTGATCACGCCAAACATTAGTTGCGACCTAGATTAGGTTCGACCCAGCAGATCGGCAAAGCTGTTGAGGTCTTCCCAGGCCTTTGCCTTATCCTCAAGGTTGCGAAGCAAATAGGCAGGGTGATAGGTGACCAGCGTGGGCACCTCAAAGGCCTCTGCACCACTGCCGATGCGCACAGACTGCGGCTTGCCACGAAGCGAGGCAATCGACACATCCTGGCCGAGCAGGTGCTGGGCCGCGATGCGACCCATGACCAGCATGGCTTTGGGCCTCAATAACTGAAGCTGCGCCGACAAATGCCCCGCGCAGGCCGAAATCTCTTCGGGCGATGGGTTGCGGTTTCCCGGGGGACGACACTTGAGCACATTCGCAATGAATAAATCCTTGTGCCGATTCCAGCCCATGGCGGATAACATTTGGTCGAGCAACTGGCCTGCCATCCCGACGAAGGCCTCGCCTTGCAAGTCCTCCTCCGCACCGGGTGCTTCGCCAATAAGCGCCCATTGCCCTGTAACCGTCCCGGAACCAAACACCGTTTGCTGACGGCTACGCGCCAGCGCACAGGACTGGCAGCTTGCCACCGATGCACGGAGTTGTTCCCAATGCTTCACGACAGAAACTTCCGCCTGCTTCGCCTGCAACGTCACCTTAAGCTGCCAACGCGGCCCAAGCTCCAGCGCCTGCCATGCCCTGATCTGCGCGTCAGACCAGATCATGGTTCTTCAAGCCCCAATTGACAACGCAAGACCCAGGCATCCTCACGACCGCCGCCGCGCGCTGGGTAATAGCCTTTTCGTGTCGAGACCTGCTCAAATCCGAAGGCGGCGTACAACCGCAAGGCCGCCTGGTTACTTGGCCGGACCTCAAGCAACATGCTTTGAGCGCCCTCTTCAAAACAATGACGCATCAGCCAGTCAAGCAAGCGGCGCCCGAGGCCACGCCCCTGCTCATCATCACTTACCGATAGGTTGAGTAAATGAACCTCGTCAACGATCCACATCAGCAAGGCATAGGCCTTTAGCTTGCCGGGCATGTCGACCGCCTCAAGTAACCAACCCTCGTGCCCCGCATTTAATGAATCCCTGAAATTGCCCTCGGTCCATGGAAAGTCATAAATACGGCGCTCAATCGCGGCAACGCGCGACAGATCAAGCATGCTCATCGGTCGAAGTCCCTTGAGCCGCGCCTCTTGAATCGGAAAACGTGCCATGAGATTGCTAAATCTTTGTTAAATCGCCCTGTGCACGACGATAGGCGCGTTGCGCATTTAAATCCATCGCCACATCATTGCGGACATAGTTCGCTTCAAGCTGCTGTGCCTGACGCGCCTGAGCCCCCCGCCTGAGCTTTGCCAGTCCGAGACGAGCAAGCGCGCCAAGCAAGTCGCTGGCCCTCGGTTGCATCCATACAGGCTTAGCCCTGCTCACGTCATCAAAGCCATTGAATTCAGCCAACCGCGCCTGACTCGACGGATCGCTCACAATCACGATGCTGCCACGGTGCGGATTCAATGTCAGACGGTTTTTGACGATGTCAAGAAGCCGCTCCGGACCCAATGTTTGCACGCTCGCGCCTTCGGATTCGAATAGGCCTTCAAGCGAACCGAACTCAGCAACATAAAAAGCGCCAAGCCTTGCGTCGCGAACCGTGATCCAGTGTAAAGCGGGCAAGGCGTCGCTTAGCAACGCGCCTGAGGCCTCTCGATCAGAACCGCTGACATCATCGCTGTGTCTTGTTTTTTCGAGCGCTTCCCAAGCCGCCCAGACCATGATGCTGGCACTATCCATCGCCAGGACCGGAATATTCCAGCCCATGGCCAGACCTTGCGCGATCCCGATGCCCGCCCTGAGACCGGTAAATTGCCCGGGACCTTGATCGAGCATGATGAGATCCGGCGAGGCGGGGCCTCGATGACCATCGGTCGTCACAGCCTTCAAACCTGTTGCCACCGCCGCGAGCAATCCTTCGCCGGTTCTTAAGCCTTCTTCGACGTAGGCCCATTCACAATGTCCGTCGGACTGAAAAACCCCGACCGACGCGGGTGTTGCCGAACTCGTCATGGCGAGGATCCGCCTTGGCATGGCCGCTTTGCAGATTTCCATGGCCTCATTGTAGGGTTTGGCTATCGGCATTTGCGCGTAAAGTCTCGCTCATCATGACAAGCAGTCTTTTCGGACGCACCTTTTTGCTGATCGCGGGCCTACTGGTCACGAGCTTGCTCGGGGCATGGATTGTGATGAACGAGCGATTGGGCCCGACGCCCGAACAGTCGGTGGCTTGGGAAGTTGCATCCTTGGCCAATGTCACAAAGGTGTCGCTGGAAACCGCTGATCCCGAAAGTCGAAAAGAGCTTCTTAGCCTGCTTGATCGGCGCGAGGGCTTACGACTGACGCTCCGGACAGACAACGATCAACTGGTTGAGTTCAACCGCAGCGATACCGAGCGCCGTCTGAGTCGCTTTCTAAAGCTCGAGATGGGCGAACGGACTCAGATCATGGGCACGGTGAATGGCGCAGAAGGCCTATGGGTCAGCGTCACGATTAGACGACAACCCTATTGGCTTGGTGTGCAGCAGGAGCGCTTAGAGCGAAGTCTCGACCCGCCCTGGGAGTGGGCTGCGGCCATAGTGCTCATCTTGTCACTCCTTGGTGCCGTGCTGATCTCTCAGCAAATCAACCGTCCGCTGCGCTCACTGGCCAGAGCGATCACTGGCATGGAGTCTCGTGGTCAAACACCTTTACTGCCAGAGAACCTGCCAGGCGAATTTGGCGAGGTTAATCGACGTTTTAACCACATGACGCGAGCGCTCGAGCAGCTCGAGCAAGATCGCCGCCTCGCGTTGGCGGGTATCTCACACGACATCCGAACGCCGCTAACCAGGCTGCGCATGGAAGTCGAATTGGCTTCCCTTTCACAGGAAGTCAGAGCCAATCTCGTGGACGACATTGAACGCATCGACGGTGTGGTTCGGCAGTTCATAGACTACGCACGCGCAGCCGTCCTTCAAGGTAGCGATACCGATGATGCTGCGCCCTGTGTTCGTGCGGCGGTTGAGCGATGGTGTGATGACGGCCTGCGCATTGCCCTTCAATGTCCCGAAAACTTGCCCTGGTCGGGACGCCAGGTTGATTTGGATCGCCTTCTCGACAATCTGTTCTCCAATATTGCGCGCTACGCGCGCTCGACCGGTCCACTCGACGCCGAGCTGAAAATGAGCAGCCAGGCAGGAACGCTTTGGCTCGAACTTGAAGATTTCGGCCCAGGTGTCCCAGAGCATGAATTAGAGCGTTTGCTTGAACCCTTCGCCCGGCTGGAAACCTATCGAAGCGACCGCGAAGGTACCGGCCTAGGTCTTGCCATCGTGAATCGGATTGTGTCGCGTCATCAAGGGCGTCTGGAGCTTCGACGCGGGCAAGATGGTGGACTTACCGTTCGATTACAGCTTCCTTCGACCAAGCCCCTGACGGGAGCCGCTTAGCCGGTGCATGGTTAGCGTTGCATCCCTTGCTGAAATGCAGGAGCCTTTTACTGTGGCGATGCAGATTTTCAATCGAAGGGATATGAAAATTCAATTGGCGTCGGATTTGGAAGTTTGTTGATAATGCAAAGGCTTTCAGATTGGTTTGTTTTTTAAACCAGTTTGAAGGAGTTTTCATCAAACAGCCTAAGTCACTTTGCTTTGGAGATTCAAATGGCAAGTCTTAACGGTTCCAAAACCCATCAAAATTTGAAAGACGCATTCGCAGGCGAAAGCCAGGCGAACCGTCGTTACCTCTACTTCGCGAACAAGGCCGACGTTGAGGGTCTTCCCGAAGTTGCAGCGCTTTTCCGTTCGACCGCAGAAGGCGAAACCGGCCATGCACATGGTCATCTCGACTACTTGGCACATGTTGGTGACCCCGCCACCGGTTTGCCCATCGGTTCGTCATCCGACAACCTGAAGGCATCGGTTGCTGGCGAAACCCACGAGTACACCGACATGTACCCCGGTATGGCCAAGACCGCCCGCGATGAAGGCTTTGACGAGATCGCTGACTGGTTCGAGACCCTCGCCAAGGCAGAGCGTTCACACGCCAACAAGTTCCAGAAAGCCCTGGACACATTGGCTGAAAGCGCCTAATTGAGGCGCGCTGGATCCGAGGGGCCAGGGCTCCCGGATCCAGTTTTCTTTCTAGAACAAATATTCTTCCCCCAAGATAGCCATAGAGAACGACCATGCGTGAAGGATCCCTCGAAGCCCCCACACGCCACCCCATCGACTGGCAAAGCGAGGCTTTTTATGACGAAAAGGCTTGTTTTGACGAGATGGAACGTATTTTTGATATTTGCCACGGGTGTCGACGCTGCGTGAGCTTGTGTCAATCTTTCCCAACCCTTTTTGACCTGGTCGATGAATCCGAAACCATGGAAGTCGACGGCGTGAGCCGCAACGATTACATGAAAGTCGTCGACCAATGCTACCTCTGCGATCTTTGCTACCTCACCAAATGCCCTTATGTGCCGCCACATGAGTGGAACCTCGACTTTCCCCACGTCATGCTAAGGGCCAAAGCGATTGCCTTTAAGAAAGGTACCGCAACCCAGTTCAGAGACGTTCAACTTGCTTCAACGGATCGTAACGGGAAACTGGCAGGAATCCCTGTGGTTGTCCAAACCGTGAATGCACTGGCAAAAAGCGAGTCGGCCAGAAAACTCGGCGAATCAATGTTGGGCGTTCATCGGGAGGCTTGGGTGCCCGTGTATGCGCCCAAAACATTCCGCAGTCAGGCTCAAAGCCAGCGCGCTTTGGCATCAAGCGTGAAAAACGGTACGCGTACGCCGGGGAAGGTTGCCATCTTCTCTACATGCTACGTTAACTATAACGAACCGGGGATCGGTCAGGATTTGATCAAAATTTTAGATCATAACCAGATTCCTTGGATTCTTGCTGAGAAGGAAGCCTGTTGCGGCATGCCGAAGCTTGAGCTTGGAGATCTCAATGGGGTCGCGGAACTCAAAGCGAAGAACATGCCGGTGCTCGCTAAACTGGCTCGTGAAGGCTATGCAATTCTCGCTGCCATTCCCTCCTGCGGCTTGATGTTTAAGCAGGAACTTCCCTTGATGTTTCCGAACTGCGCCGACACGCAAGCGGTCAAAGCAGCCATGTTTGACCCCTTTGAGTATTTCACTGAGCGCAGTAAGGATGGTTTGCTGAATACAGCTTTTACAGTAGGTTTAGGGCATGTGTCTTACCATATCGCCTGTCACCTGCGCGTGCAGAACATGGGACAAAGAACCAAAGACTTGTTGTCACAAGTACCCGAGACACAAGTCCATACGGTTGAGCGATGCTCGGGTCACGCCGGCACTTGGGGTGTGAAAAAAGAGTTTTTTGATCACGCCATGAAGATCGGCAAACCGGTGTTCAGACAAATGAGCGAGCACCCGGCGGGCAAGCCCGATTGGATTGCCTCAGATTGCCAACTTGCCGGTCATCACATTGCCCAAGGTATGGAACGCAACAAATTAAACGAAGCCAAGATGGCTCACCCTCTCACTCTTTTACGGATGGCATACGGAATCTAACCATGGAAACTCAAATGAAACAGCCAAAAATCACCCGCGATTCGCTGATGACACTTGAAGCCTACGCCAAAGCGCGACCGGAATTCCGCAAACGCGTGATTGAACACAAAAAGCTGAGGACCCTGGCACTTGGCGATCACGTGACCTTAATTTTTGAAGACGAGTTGACGATCCGTTACCAGATTCAGGAGATGCTGCGCATTGAGAAAATCTTCGAAGAAGATGGCATTCTTCATGAACTCGAGTCCTACACGCCCTTGGTGCCTGACGGTAGCAACTTCAAAGCGACCATGATGATCGAGTACGATGAACCGGCCGAACGCAAAAAGGCCCTCGCCCAACTTATCGGTGTCGAAGATAAAGTCTGGGTCCAGGTTGAGGGTTCACCCAAGGTCTATGCAATTGCCGACGAGGATCTCGAACGCGAGAATGATGAAAAAACTTCATCGGTCCATTTTCTGCGTTTCGAGCTTAGCAAAGATATGTGTGAAGCACTGAAGTATGGGGTCACACTTTCGGTTGGTATTGATCACGATTTCTATCGCGTCGCTATCAGCCCATTGCCTGCTGATCATCGCAATGCGCTGATTGCCGATCTGAGCTGATCTATCGTCGCTTGACCTGAAAAGGCTCAAACCACTTTTCAATCGCCATACGGTCTGCTTCGGTATCCGCTGAGGGATACCAGAGCGGACCAAGCCGAATCACCTTGTCACGACGGTCGATGACAAGCAGCATGATTGGTATGTTCGCCAGCAGCGCGATACGCAAAAAACCGCTGCGAAACCGTTCGACTTTTTTCCTGGTGCCTTCCGGCGCGATGCAGAGCCACATTGATTCGCATTGCCTCATGTGGTCGACGACCTGATCAACAACATCATTTGCTCTCGATCGGTCAACGCTCAAGCCTCCGAACCAGTGCATGATTGGGCCGGCCAGGCCTCGAAACAGCGATGCCTTGGCCATGAAACGGATACGCAAATTCAAGGCAAAAACGGTGGACATCGCGACAGGAAAGTCCCAATTCGTACTGTGAGGTGCGCCTGCTACCACTAATTTTGCATGATTCGGAAACTCACCCTCCACACGCCAACCAAGCAACTTTAGGCCTAACCGTCCTATGATGCGCATCAGGAGACCGCCGCGCCGAGGCGCAAGCGCCGGGACCGAAGGTAGTCTCATGTGCCCTCGCCGCTCCTTCATGTCTGCTCGCCAGTTCTGGCAAGCAGGGCCACGGCCCGAGCAGAAATACCCTCACCCCTGCCCTCAAAACCTAGCAGTTCCTGGGTTTTAGCTTTGAAATTCACAGCATCCTTCGCCACACCTAAACTGTCGGCGATCGATTCGATGATTGCCTCACGGTAAGGCGACAACTTGGGTCGCTGCGCTACGACCGTGCAATCGATATTCTGGATGGACCAGGCTTGATCCTTGATGATTTGAACGGTCTTTGCCATCAGGATTCGGCTGTCTGCACCACGCCAGACAGCTTCATGATCCGGAAAATGCGTACCGATATCACCCAGGCCAGCAGCACCGAGCAGGGCGTCGGTAATCGCATGCAAAAGCACGTCCGCATCGGAATGGCCCAGCAAACCAAGGGGGTAGTCGATCCTTACCCCACCAATCAGCAGGGCCCGACCTGGGACCAGCGCATGCACGTCATAGCCTTCGCCGACCCGCAACGCCCCGCCTGTGGAACGCTTCAGCAGCAATTCGAGCTCCTCCAAATCATCGGCGTAGGTTAACTTGATATTGGATCGCTCACCCCTTACCAGGAGCACCGGGTCGCCGAGTTGTTCCATTGCACCGGCTTCGTCAGTAACCCGTGGGCATTGCTCCAGGGCTTGGATCAAACGCTGCGCGGGAAAAAGCTGAGGCGTTTGCGCAAGCCAAAGCCTCTCCCGCGCCATTGTCTGTTCGATAAAGGTCTGCGCCGTCGCTGCCTGATCCGTCGCTGCCTGATCGTTTATGGCCCAGTCCGTCATTGCATGGTCTGTTGTTGACTGTTCACGGGGAAGGCCATCTCGGTCTGGACGAGCCCTTTTCACCGTATCAACCACAGGAAGCGCAAGAATGCCCCCACTGCCCAGGCTAAAACAGCTGCTTATCAAGCGATCAAGCGCTTGCCTGGATACAAGCGGCCTTGCCGCGTCGTGAACCATCACCCAATCGGCGCCTGCATGCACCGCAAGCTTTACGCCGGCAAGTACGGAGTCGCGCCGCTCGGCGCCACCGAGGTGGCAGATCCTCAAGCGCCCCTTTGCCTTGCTTAGGGCTTCGGCGAGTCGCTGCGGTCCCTCCTGATCACCTGGTGCCAGCACAACCCAGACGCAATCGATGCGGGCAACGGCGAGTAAGGCCTCGATACTGCGAACGATCACGGCCTTGCCGGCCAGATCGTGATACTGCTTGGCTTTGGCTAAAGAGGCTGCATCCGGATCAAATCGCTGCCCCCTACCTGCTGCCGGAATAACGGCATGAAGCGTCTGCGCGGCGCCGTGGGCATCAAATGCCGGCGTTCGAAGGGCAGGATCAATCGGCTGCTGAGGGTTTTGAAGGGGTTTGTTCACCATAGATCGACTAAAATTCTCTCATGTCTTGGTCCGAACAAGCCTTGCGTCTGCCCGCGGCCGGTCAGGCACTGCAGGGTCCGACAACTTGGGGCTCATCTGATGCGTTCTGGCTTGTGCAATCCGCAAGCGCGAGTCCCGGGCGGCCAACGCTCGTCCTGACGGCGCAACCAAGTGATGCCGAAAGACTGAGTGAGGAAATAGCCTGGTTCGAGCCAAACCTGCGGATTCAGCACTTTCCTGACTGGGAAACACTGCCTTATGACCAGTTCTCGCCGCACCAGGATTTGATCAGTGAGCGACTCAAGGCTTTGTGGCGCATGCAACGAGGCGACATTGATTTAATTATTGCACCGGTCAGCACCGCAGCCATGGCCATCGCACCACGCGCCATGATTTCGGGCCGCAGTTTCGTTTTTCGACGCGGCGACTGTCTCGGTTCAAACAAACTCGCGACACAACTCACTGAAGCAGGCTATGAACACGTCTCGCAAGTCATTAAACCCGGCGAGTACTGCATCCGCGGCGGGCTGATCGATTTGTTTCCCATGGGCCACCCCCTGCCCTTGCGGATCGACTTGATTGATGACGATATCGACAGCATCAAGACTTTTGATCCCGATACCCAACGCAGTCTCTACCCCATCGATGCTGTTGATATTTTGCCTGGCCGCGAGTTTCCGCTTGATGAGGAGGCTCGTCATCGATTTAGGGCGCGCTGGCGTGAGCGATTTGAAGGCGACCCTAGTCGATGTAGTATTTATAAAGATATTGGTCTTGGGCATTCGCCGGGTGGCATCGAATGGTATTTGCCCTTGTTCTTTGAACAATGTCATAGCCTTCTCGACTATTTGCCTGAGGAGGCGCTGGTCGTCTTGCATGGTGACGCCCAAGATGCCCTGCAGCGCTATCGACTCGACATGCAGCAGCGCTATGATTTTTTGAGCAAAGACATCGAGCGCCCCTGCCTTTCACCGGCCGAACTCATGTTATCCAACGAAGCGTTCTTTAACGCTTGCCGGTCAAAAGGACGTTTAAGTCTTCCGCGTGAGCTCGCTGCGGCATGCCCCGGATTGCCCAATGTTGCGGTGGATCGTAAACGCCAAAGACCCTATGCAGCCCTGGAATCCTACGTATCAACAAGCGAGGTTCCTGTCTTGATTCTTGCCGAATCGCCCGGACGTCGCGAGACACTGCTTCTAGCGCTCGCTGAACAGGGTATCGAATGGGAAAACGCCGAGGGATGGCCTAAGCGGTGGGACTGGTCCGGTGCGCGAATCGGGGTAGGTCCCTTGCAAGCTGGCTTCGTGATCGAAGGCATGGCTGCAGTCATCACGGAAAACGAACTTTATGCTCACCTGGCACGTCGCGGCAAAGGAAGGCGCCGGGAATCACAACAGCATATCGACACTTTCATCAAGGACTTATCTGAGCTCAAACCCGGGGATCCTGTTGTACATGTTGATCATGGGATCGGCCGGTACCAGGGACTGATCCACATGGATCTTGGCGAAGGCGATAACGAGTTTCTCCACCTGACCTATCAACATGAGACCAGTCTTTATGTCCCTGTTGCACAACTCCATCTGATCGGCCGCTACAGCGGGGCATCGCCCGATGACGCACCCTTGCATCAATTGGGTTCGGGTCAATGGGAAAAGGCCAAACGCAAAGCCGCCGAACAAGCGCGTGACACCGCGGCTGAATTGCTCAATCTTTATGCCCGACGTGCGCTGCGGGTCGGACACGCTTTCGGCTTTAAAGTCACCGACTATGAGGCCTTCTGCGAGGGCTTTGGCTTTGAGGAAACACCCGATCAGCTGGCAGCAATTCACGCGGTGGTTCAGGACATGATTTCAAGTAAGCCGATGGATAGGCTCGTCTGTGGAGACGTTGGCTTTGGGAAAACAGAGGTCGCCCTTCGCGCAGCCTTCATCGCGGTTTCCGACTCAAGGCAGGTCGCCATACTCGCACCGACAACATTGCTCGCGGAACAGCACTTTCAGACGTTCAACGATCGATTTGCCGAGTTTCCAGTGAGAATCGCCGAACTATCGCGCTTTCGAAGCGCCAAAGAGGTCAAGCAGAGCATTGATGCGCTGGCCAAAGGTCAGATCGATATTGTGATCGGAACACATAAGCTGTTATCACGCGATGTCAAATTTAAAGACCTTGGCCTTGTCATCATCGACGAAGAACATCGTTTCGGAGTCCGGCAGAAGGAAGCGCTCAAAAACCTACGCGCAGAAGTTGACGTATTAACCCTCACTGCAACGCCGATTCCCCGAACGCTCGCCATGAGCATGGAGGGCATTCGCGATTTCTCGGTGATTGCAACCGCACCGCAGCGTCGTCTGGCCATCAAGACTTTCGTGCGAAAAGAAACCGACGGCATTATTCGTGAGGCGATTCTTCGCGAGTTAAAACGGGGTGGTCAGATTTACTTTCTGCACAATGAAGTCGAAACCATTGAAAACCGCGCACAAAAACTTCGCGAACTTATTCCCGAAGCGAGCATCGTCGTCGGCCACGGTCAGATGGGTGAACGCGAGCTCGAGCGGGTCATGAGAGATTTTCATGCGCAGCGCTTTCATGTCCTGCTTTGCACCACCATTATCGAGACAGGGATCGACGTACCGAGTGCCAACACCATCATCATTCATCGTTCAGACCGCTTTGGTCTAGCGCAACTGCATCAGCTGCGAGGTCGCGTCGGGCGTTCGCATCACCAGGCCTACGCCTATCTGTTGATTCCCGACGAGGCGGCGATTACCAAGGATGCGCAAAAACGTCTGGAAGCGATTCAACTGATGGAAGAACTCGGATCGGGCTTTTACCTTGCCATGCACGATTTGGAAATTCGTGGTGCGGGCGAGGTGCTTGGCGATTCGCAGTCTGGTGACATGATCGAAGTCGGTTTTTCACTTTATACCGATATGCTTAATGCAGCGGTAAGATCACTCAAGGCAGGCAAAGAGCCCGATCTGAGCGCGCCTTTATCGGTGGCCACTGAGATTAACCTTCACGCTCCAGCGCTGCTGCCGAGTCACTACTGCCCAGATATTCACGAGCGGCTTGGGCTTTATAAACGATTGGCTGCGTGCGAACATGACGACGACATTCGTGATCTGCACGAAGAAATTGTTGATCGTTTCGGGAAAATGCCGCCCGCGACGCAAACCCTCTTGCAGAGTCATCGCCTGCGCTTGCTGGGTCAATCGATTGGCGTCTCAAAGATCGATGCACACAGTGATGCCGTTGTGCTTCAGTTTGGACGCGATGCATCCGTAGAGCCTGCTCAGCTGATTCGGTTTTTGCAGCGACGCAATGACGCGAAGATGCTCGGCCCGGATCGCCTACGAATTGCTGTGAGCAGCCAAGACTTGGACAGTCGCAGCCAGAAAGTACGTGAACTGATTCAGCAGTTAAAGGCAGCTTGAGATGAAGGAAAGACCGGCGGCATTCGCAGAACACCCAGACTTGTTGCTCATTCAAGGCAACATCAACCAGGCTTGGCTCGATGACCACCTTTTTAAGGCTGCCGAATGGCAAGCCCCTCATGCAATCGATGATGCGCTGCGGGCGGCGTTGATTGATCAGTCGATGATGCTGGCGCATGCCCGCAAAGGCTTTTCAATGACCCAGGCGCGCGAGCTAAGCCTTCGATATGGTGTTGATATCAACCCGCTGGTTTCCTCGAGGCGCTGGGCCGATTTCGGTTTGATTGCCTTTGACATGGATTCAACCCTGATCAAGATCGAATGTATTGATGAGATGGCCGCGTATGCAGGCTGTGGCGCTGAAGTCGCCGCAATCACAGAGGCGGCGATGCGTGGAGAGATCAGCGACTATGACGAGAGTCTGCGGCGAAGGGTAGCGCTCTTGGAAGGGCAAAGCCTATCATTGATGAATCGTTTGATTGCTGAAAAGCTGGCGCTCAATCCTGGTGTGGAGAAACTCACAACACTTGTGCGTGCGCAAGGCCTCAAGATGGTGGTGCTCTCAGGCGGCTTTCACCCGATTGTGGATCAGGTCGCAAACATGATTCAGGCTGACGCCTGTCGTGCCAATCAACTTGGTATCGAGCAAGCCAGGCTGACTGGCACACTTGTCGGACCGCTTGTGAATGCGCAGCGAAAAGCGCTATGCCTGATGGATTTTGCGAAACAATGGGGCCTTACCCTGCAGCAAACCATCGCCATTGGCGATGGCGCGAATGATTTGGCGATGATGGCTGCAGCCGGACTAAGCGCTTCCTGGCGGGCAAAACCCTTGGTTGCTCAACACGCCGATCTTGCCTTTCTCGCTTTAGGCCTTGATGCCCTGTTGCAGCACTTTGAAGAAACCAGAAGTCCTGCGCTCACGACAGCGCTGCATTTAATCGGCAAAACAACGTGATCAGCTTTATACCTCGCTTTGAAGAGGCCACATTGATGAGCCTTTGGTAAGCCATTATGGCGTGCGTTCCCTTCAGCAACCACCCGCAGAGAAAAAATGCCCATGAATATTCCTGCCTACAGCCTCCTCATCGCTTGCCTGCTACCGATTGTTGCGGCAGGTCTACAAAAATGGGGGGCGCGTGATTATGATAATCATAACCCTCGGCAATGGTCACAACACATGAGCGAGCCCCGGCGGCAACGAGCACTCGCTGCGCAAGCCAACAGTTGGGAAGCCCTGATTGTCTTTGCCGCCGCATTGCTCTTCGCATTACAGGCAGAACTTGAGTCACAAACCCGCGATTTGCTTTGTGTGAGTTTTATTGTCTCAAGGCTGCTTTACATCGGGGCATACTATTTCGATAAAGCGCTGTTACGAAGTCTTGTATGGTTTGTGGGCTTTGGGAGCGCCTTGGCGATGATCGGTCTGTCAGCTCGCTAGTGCGACGAACGAACAACCGATCCGTACAAATCGTAATGGTCGCTTCGCGAAATGCTTGCAGTCACAAATTGGCCAACCGCCAAGCTGGAATGGGGCCGCAGATAGACAACACCATCGATTTCGGGTGCATCGGCCGCGCTCCTGCCAATCGCACCAAGTAGCTGGCCATCCTCGCTTTGCTCGATCGTATCGATCAGGACTTGCAGGCGCCGCCCCTTCCATCGCTTTAAGCGTTCCTGGCTAATCGCTGCCTGATGTGCCATCAGACGATCACGACGCTCCTCGCGAATATGCTCAGGTAATGCGCCATTTAGCTGATTTGCGCTGGCACCTTCAACCGGTGAATACGCAAAACAGCCTGCGCGATCGATTTTCGCTGCTGTGAGAAAGTCGAGGAGTTCTTGAAACTCGGTCTCGCTCTCGGAAGGAAAGCCCGCAATAAAAGTACTGCGCAGGGTGAGGTCCGGACAGGCCGCCCGCCAGGCTTCGATGCGTCGCAAGACATCTTCACCACCTGCTGGTCGCTTCATTAACTTGAGGATTCGACGGTTGGCATGTTGAAAGGGTACGTCGAGATACGGAAGTACAAGACCCTGTGCCATCAACGCAAAGAGTTCATCCACATGAGGATAAGGGTAGACATAATGCAGTCGAACCCAGATCCCGAGATTTGCGAGTTCTTTCACGAGTTCGGTAAGGCGCGTACGGACAGGTCGTCCGTGTACAAAACCTGTTCTATATTTGATATCCACACCATAAGCTGAGGTGTCTTGCGAGATCACCAGAATCTCCTTCACGCCTGATCGAGCAAGCGCCTCGGCCTCACGCACCACCTCGCCGATCGGGCGACTGACTAAATCACCGCGCATCGATGGAATAATGCAAAAACTGCAACGATGATTACAGCCCTCGGAAATTTTCAGATAGGCGTAGTGTGAAGGCGTCAGCTTGATGCCAGCCTCAGGGACCAAATCAATATATGGGTCGTGCGGTTTTGGCAAAAATCGATGCACATGCGCCATCACCTCATCACTGGCATGTGGGCCGGTTACCGCAAGCACTTTAGGGTGCAGGCTTTGTATGAGGTTTTCGCCATGCTCATTACTTCGCTGACCCAGGCAACCAGTGACAATGACCTTCCCTTGCTCCCGGATTGCTTCACCGATGCTATCAAGCGACTCCTGCACCGCAGCATCGATAAAACCACAGGTGTTGACCACCACAAGGTCTGCCCCCTGGTAATCAGGCGCAATCCTGTACCCCTCAGCGCGAAGCTTCGTGATGATCTGTTCGGAGTCAACTAAAGCCTTGGGGCAACCCAAGGACACAAAGCCAACCGCTGGATCTTTCTTCATGTCCGACTAGTTCTTTCCCTCGTCACGATCGCCTGCATGAGAGGCTGGACCTTGAAAGGGGAACGCTTGAAACATATTCAGTGTTTGCTGCTGCATTTGTTCTTGCATTTGCACAAACATATTCTTGGATTGATCAATGTAATTCGCCATCATGGTTTGGAACATGGGTGCCTGCCCAGCCATGAATTGAGTCCAAAGCTCAGGATTTGGCATGCTCTTATTACCGTCATAAAGTGCTTTGGACTGATCGGTCATTCGCGACTGAATTTCGACAAAACTTTGTAGCGTTTTCTCAAGGTAAGTGCCCATCATACCCTGCATGGCATGGCCGTAAAACCGGATCATTTGCGCAAGCATCTCGCTAGAAAAAAGTGGTGTACCCCCTGCCTCTTCTTCAAGAATGATTTGCAACAATATGCTTCGCGTGAGGTCTTCCCTGGTCTTGGCGTCTTCCACCAGCAAACGATCGCCTGCCAGCACCAACTGCTTCACGTCACCGAGGGTGATGTAGCTGCTGGTTTGTGTGTCGTAGAGGCGACGATTTGGATATTTCTTTATTAGTCTGGCTGCCTGCATGTTCTTTAACCCCGGGTTGCAAATCGCTATAAACACTGGGGCACTAAAAGCCGGCCCCAGCGCCATTGGATGCCGGCGACGGCATGTCGCTCATCGAAGCATCTCGCTCATCGAAGCATCTCGCACAAGCCTCAACCCATATGCAGACCGCCGTTGAGCGAAAAGTCAGCGCCTGTCGCAAAGCCACCCTCGTCGCTTGAGATCCAAGCGACAATTGAACCGATCTCCTCGGGTGTTCCAAGCCGTTTGACGGGGATGCCGGCAACGATTTTTTCGAGCACGTCAGGCCGCATTGCAGAAACCATATCGGTGCCGATATAACCCGGCGAGACTGTGTTGACCGTAATGCCTTTATTGGCAACCTCTTGCGCCAAGGCCATGGTGAAGCCATGAATACCAGCCTTTGCCGTTGAATAATTGGTCTGGCCAAACTGTCCCTTCTGACCGTTCACGGATGAGATATTGACGATTCGGCCAAAACCTTTATCGAGCATGCCTTCGATAACCTGTTTGGTAACGTTAAAGAGCGAGTTTAAATTGGTATCAATCACCGCACGCCAATCGTCAACCGACATTTTTCTAAACGTACCATCCCTGGTGATGCCGGCATTGTTCACAAGCACATCAGGGTTGCCAAAGTCTGCTTTCACCCGATCAAAGGCCTCTTTGGTCGAACTCCAATCACTCACGTTACCGACTGATGCCTGGAACTGGTACCCAGCCTCGGCCTGCTCGGCAATCCATTTCACATGGTCACGGCTCGGTCCGCAACCCGCCACCACCAGATAACCCTCTTTGTGAAGCCGCTGACAAATCGCAGTTCCAATACCACCCATTCCACCCGTTACATATGCAATACGCTGTGTCATCCTGGTCTCCTCGCTTTTAAAAAAATGCGCTGTTGTGAACCCTCTGCACCCTGATTAAAAATCGCTATCGATTCCAACAACAAGGTCCTGCATCGTGCCACAAGCGCCGATAGCCGAGCGATTTAATTGCCCGTAGCGCTTAAGTGCCAAGCTACTTCGCTGATGCGCCTCTCTTAGCCGCCACTAGCTGACACGCTGCTTAACATAAGGGCCGGGCGCCGGGTCCAGGATCTGATACTCGGCACTACCTAAGACGCGTGGCGCAGCCCTTTCTCCACCTGCAAATTGCGCAAGCCATTGGGACCAGTCAAGCCACCAACTGCCCTGTTCTTCATGGGCGGCCGCAAGCCAAGCATCGGGGTCAGATGGCAGGTGCTGCGGCTCAGCAGTCCAAAAGCTGCGGCGATTACGTTTGGCCGAATTGATCGTGCCTGCGATGTGCCCACTTGCCCCTAGGACAAAGCGCTTATCGCCGCCAAGGTGCTGGGTGCTAAGGTAAGCAGCATGCCAGGGCACGATATGGTCCTCCCTCGCGGCAAAAATATAACTCGGCACATCGATCGCTCCAAGATCGATCGATTCCCCGAGGCATTGCAATTGATGGGGCTTGCAAAGTTGATTCTGCAGGTACATATGGCGCAGGTACCACGCAAACATCGGTCCGGGGAGATTCGTTGAGTCTGCGTTCCAGTACAGTAGGTCAAAAGCCGCTGGCTTTTCGCCCTTCAAATAGTTGTTGACGAAGTAATGCCAGACAAGGTCATTCGGGCGCAGCGCTGAGAAGGTTGCGGCAAGTTCCTTACCCCGCATCACACCGCCAGCCCCCAGGCTTTGCTCTCGCATCTTTACATGATGCTCATCGATGAAAACACCGAGCACACCGGGGTGAGAAAAATCGAGCAACGTGGTGAGCAAGCTTAGCGAAGCAATCGGATAAATCTGACGCGCTGCCAGTGCTGCAAGCGTTGCGCCAACAATGGTTCCGCCGACACAAAATCCGAGCAGATTAATCGCCTCCTGTCCACTGATCTCTTGAACCACACGAATCGCCTCGATCGCGCCGATTTCAAGGTAGTCGTCCCAGGTCATCTGGCTCATCGACTCGTCGACATTTCGCCAAGACAACATGAAGACTTGCACACCCTCAGCTAGGCAGTGCCGAACCAGTGAGTTATCCGGCTGCAGGTCTAAAATATAGAATTTGTTGATACACGGCGGCACCATCAAAAGAGGTCTCTTAGCGACCCTTTCGGTCATCGGCTTGTACTGAATGATTTCCATCAAGTCATTGCGAAATACGACCGCGCCCTCCGAAGTTGCCACATTACGGCCCACCTCAAAGGCTGTCTCGTCGGTCTGGGAAATCCGACCTGCAGCAAGATCGTGCATCAGGTTTTCCATCCCCTGCCTCAAGCTTTCACCACCCGACTCGAGCATGCGTTGCTGCGCCTCGGGATTGCTCGCAAGGAAATTTGAAGGTGACGCTGCGTCCACCCATTGCTCAGTTGCAAAACGAATACGATCTTTGGTTTTCTTATCTGCTTCAACCAATGCGGCGATCCGGGTCATGAACTCGGCATTGAGCAAATAAGCCGCCGCCGCCATGGCAAAAGGTCCATGACGCCAGGCATCATGACTAAAACGCTTATCACCCGCTGTATCACCAGATCCCGGTGAAGCCATCAGTGACTGGGCGCGCTCGAGGTACTCACGCTGCAAACTGTTTAGCGCCTCAGGGTTGATCGTCCATGCGGGAATGGCCGCCCAGGGCTGCATCACTGAAGCCCAGGCCTGCTGAGCGTCCTGAAAACCCGTCTCAGGATTCATGGAGGCTGAAGCAGCCCCAGTGCTTGTAAGCGGCACCTCAACGGACTTGCTTGCGGCCTCAGCTACTGCCTCATGCAAAGGGGCCCCTTGAACCACTGCCGGGCGCTTCAATGCAGCTTTAGCACTGACTAACTTCTTGGCCGCAGTCTTGGTCTTGATG
>DENJ01000073.1:4290-4742 GCA_002359635.1 Burkholderiales bacterium UBA2647 | reverse complement strand
CCTTAAGCGACTTGGGCCTCGCCGTCATTGGCTGCAAATTGCAGCCTTGAACGATCAATACGACGCACTGCTGCTGAGGCATTAGCGCCCCGTTCGATGCGCACATCACCCTTTCGCAAGAGCCAAATGCGACCCAAACTGAGACCCACACCACGGCTTTGATTGTTATAACCATAAGCGCCGACCTCGACCACCGCGTGATCGCCCCCGTTAATCTCGGAGGGTTCAATCGGTGATTCATTAGGCCCCCATACACAGCGAGGCTGATAGGCACTTTTGGCACGAATCACCATGGCTTGCGGAACGCGAAAAGCAGGGTGCTTAAAGGCAAATTCACCATTAGGTGCCCTTTCATCAGCGCGCCTTAGTGGGTCGTGTGCCCCGGCTGGTAGTTGTTGGCTGCGAAAAGTCTGCTGAACTACCGCATCACGCAAGGCAATGAGCGCCTCTTG
>DENJ01000073.1:1778-4271 GCA_002359635.1 Burkholderiales bacterium UBA2647 | reverse complement strand
GCGTTTGCTGCGGGCGTTGCGCGTTGCACCGGAGTGCTTTGAATAGAAGATTTAAAGCCAGTCATCATTAAACCTCATAGAAGAAAGTCAAGAAAGCCGCATGAAGAAGAGGAAGAAAGAAATTAGATCGTTAGGTCATCGATGTCTCCTTCATAAAGTTCTCAGCAGGGCATATGGAGCGGGCAGGGCAGAACCGGCAAGCTTCCGCTGAGGGTTGAGGTTGTGCTGTTGGGTCATCGGTTGCGAAAGCGCGCTCACCGATCCATTCAGAAAATCGATCTAATACATCGAGCGTTATGCTTTGCGTTTGTGCTGCAGCGCCAAACGCAACCGGTTGCACGATCGCCAAGACAATCCGTTCAGGCTCAAAGGTGATCGTATCGAGTGCGCCGAGCGCGTAGCAAAGAAGCTGTAAGTTGTTTTCGACCACAACCGGGTGCCGCCCGGTTTTAAAATCAAGAACAACAAGTGTCCTTTGCTCGTCGTTGACGCCTAGCAAATCAGCAGTGCCCCAGAAGTCACTTCGACCAATTGCCGCACCTGGGTCGACTCGTGTTTCGAGCGCGATGTGCCGGATGTTGTGTTGTTTGAGCAATGCTTGGGTGGCTTCAATGCCGGCATCGAGGATTGAAACAGCGAGTGTTTGCCTCACGCCAAAGCGTTCAAGCTCAGCAACCTCAGCGGGTTGCAGACCTGGGCCGCCATAAAGCTTGCGCTCATATGTGCTGTGCAAAAGTGTGCCGGCCTTAGCTGCATCGCCAGCGGGTGGGCTAGGCAGGGTGCGAGCCAAGCGAGGCGAAATCGGGCAGGCTGTCCATCGGAATGCCGAGGATGGCGAAAGGGGGGCGTGCGCGTTGGCTAAAGCCGCTGATGCTGGAAAGAGGAGAAATTCTGGGGAGGTGCTCATCGTGTCGACTCACTTAACAGTCAAGATCGGCGTGCTTAGATACATATACGGGCGCGCTTAACAAAATTGCTCAGGCCACTCAAAACTGATGGTCGTTGGTTGCCACGCTTGATGTCTTCGGTGCCGATAACTTTCCTGGGTCGTGCCCAGTGAGGAAATCGAAAGCAAGCGGGAACATTCTTTGAGGATTCGCAATCCAGAAGCGCTTGCGCGCCTTTCGGATCGCGTCAGCATCGATAAGGGTTTGCCTGTGAAAGCGCAAAAAATTGTGAAAAGCCCAGCGACCTGACTTAAGGCCAAGCTCTGGGTGAGTTGCTACGAATTGGTCCCAGGCTTGAGTGCCGGTCAGCCATGTTGATGGCGGTATTGCAGATGGGGGGTTGCTCATGAAAACTCCGCTTGTGTTGATTGCTAGGCTCGCTTGCGACGGGCTAGACCGGAGTAAATCAAGGTGTTGTTGGCGCTGATAGTGCAATTGCACTGATTGGGCGATTTGCACTGAAATCTGCACTGCGATTTGAACCAGTGACTCGTTTTTGAATGCTCAAATCCCATCCCGGATCCGTAACAGTGGCGAAACGGGTCTCAACTCCAGGTAAGACGAGCAAAAAAAATAAAGCGCCTTCAGGAGGCGCTTAAGTTAGATTGGCTAAACGATCAATCGCAAAGCCTCATTGCCGTGAACGGCACTTCGGCTCAGGTGGGCATCAGCGTGCCTGACTTTTTCTTTATTGCTTTTGCAACGGCTTGGGTCTTCATTGCACGCTTCGGTGTTGGCTTTTTCACCGCTTTCATAGCCTTTGGCGTTTGGTTGGTGATGTCGTTAAGAATGCGATTGGCTTCGCCCAGCTTTTGGTCAATGCTTGTTTCAGAATTGCCATAGCGTTTGCCGATATGGCTTATAAGGAGTTCGACTAGCTGCGTCTGGGATTGAAAGGCAGGATGTGGTTTGCCAGTGAGATGCCCACTAATCAGACCGAAAAGTCCGGCGATGAGCGTCATTTTTGCTTTGGCAGCGTTTGGCGCTTCATCATCTGGCTCCACGGCCTGTAATTGCCGCACATTAATGAGCTGAGCCTTTTTGTGGTTGATTTCAATCGATTTGAAGTCGGGCAGCTGCTCATGAATCCAACCGAAGGTTTGAAACTTCTCTTTATTGACGAACACGTCAAATATCGATGGAAGCATGAAGTGCTCGGCGTGAAACCAGGCAAGGTCATCGAGAACGCTCTGCGCTTCGCCAGAGGCTGGGTCGTACCACTTAACCCTGCCATAGCGATCGATACCGTGCACACCGAGGGTTTCAATGGCGGTTGCAAGGGCTCCGATATCGGCCTTTTCCATCAAAAGCAATCGGCCAAGCGTATGAAGCCTCTCGTTCCAAAGGGTGAGCATGTCTGATCGTTCGCTTAACTTCTTAAGCCAACCGAACTTGGTCTTGGCATGGCTCTGGTTAAACGCCAAGCGCATCCACCCAAGCCGATCTAAATCAAATTCTTCGAAGATGAATCCTTTAATTTCGATAGGTTTGCCGCTGACTTTATGGTTTAAGTAAGCCGAAAGTAGGCTAATAGCTTCAAATGCTT
>DENJ01000073.1:288-1763 GCA_002359635.1 Burkholderiales bacterium UBA2647 | reverse complement strand
TCGATGCCGTATTGATCAATCGTTGCAACAAGGCTTTCTGGTGTGAGGTGATCCTCCTCAAGAAGATGTCGAAGGCTTAAAAAGTCTTCCATGCGCTCTCCGTTAGATTCAAGGCAGTTCAACCACCCTTTGGTACAAGCTCGTTTGCGGCTTTAAATCGTTTTACGGTATTGCTCACGCTACAGCCCGGATAAGCACTCATGAAGCGCGCTAAGGTGTCACGCAATTGAGTGTCTGAGCGGTAATCGGGGTGGCGAGAAATCCCATCGAAATCGCCCCTGATGTACTTAAGAAGACCCAGGATAATGCCGTGGTAAGCATTCTCACTTTTGGTCTGACCGCTTGCTGGATGAGCGGGCTTGATGGGTTGTGGGGCATGCGTTGCTTGCACTGCATTAAAGTCAGGCTTGTCATAGTCAGGCCAGCAAAAAAGGCTCAGTTCGTACTCGATTTCTGATAAATCAGGCCAGTCACCAGACTCGGGGTCGTTTTGGGCTTGAAAAAGTTTTGCCAGTAAATCGAGCGCTTTAGAGGCTGTTTCAGACTCCGAACTGAAGTGCTTAAATCGCCCGTAACGATCCCAAGAATAGACACCTTTCTGCTCAATGATGGTGGCAACATCACCAATCCAAGTTGAGGTGTTAAAAGCTATAAGTTCTGATATGCGTAGCAATTGGACTTCCTCTTCAGGCTGCATCGGCGTGTCTCCAAGCTTGTTCTTGCGCGCGTCTTAGTGTGTCAGTTTCAAGGTGCCCATAGCGTCTTGCCAAGACGGCAGGGTCATGCCCCAGGACTTGAGCCGCAACGCCAAGTGTGACGCCAGCCCGAAGCAAGTTTGCAGCAACCGCATGACGCATATCATGCATGTGTAAATCGGGTCGCCCCAAGGTTTTCATCGCTTGTACCCACGCGGCCCGATAGCTAATGGGCTGCATAGGCGTGCGCCCCTCAAAGACCAAGGCGTGGGGAGCCAGATTGCGGAACACGCGCTTGATTAAGGGGAGGGTTTCGGGCCGAAAGTGCAAGATTCTAGGGTGCCCATTTTTTGTTTTGGGGCAAAGGATCTGGCAGCGTTCTAAGTCAAAGTCAGACCAATGGCGCTCTAACAGTTCACTTTTTCGTGCACCGGTATCAAGAAGCAGATGAACAAAAACGGCAAAGCGACGATCCCGGCTTGTAAGGCTCAGTGCGCGAATCTTTGCAAGCTCTTTGGCGCTGACCTCAATGCGCCGGATGGCCTCTTCAAAGCGGCGAACACCGAGCGTTGGGCTTCGAAAGCCTTTCGGGGCAAGACGTCGTTTTTGTGCCCAGCGATAGCAGCTTCCAAGCGCTGAGAGGTCACGGTTAACCGTCGAAGGGTTATAGCCTGCATTCACAAGGGCGTGGGCTGCGTTTTCAAGCAATTCGGCACTCAACTCCCAGGCTGAATAATCACCAAATGCATCAACCCATTTACGAAGTCGCAAGTCATAATC
>DENJ01000073.1:0-263 GCA_002359635.1 Burkholderiales bacterium UBA2647 | reverse complement strand
GCAACGGGGGCCTGTTCTACAGCCTTAACAGCAGCAGCAAGATCGATCTTAAAAAGCATAAGATTCTCCAATGAGCACTGTCGCCAGTGTGTTGAAAAATCCGTCGCAAGCAGCCTAAAAAGATCTTTAGAATCCGTATCTTAGCGCAATTTTGGTGGGTGGTACAAGGTTCGAACTTGTGACCCCTGCCGTGTGAAGGCAGTGCTCTACCGCTGAGCTAACCACCCTCGATTGCAAAAATTCGGACGGTTCGTGTTTACTGA
>DENJ01000036.1 GCA_002359635.1 Burkholderiales bacterium UBA2647 | reverse complement strand
TCGGCATTGAATGCTGACCCGTCGTGAAACTTCACGCCTGAGCGAAGTTTGAAGATCCATTTGGTCCTGTCCTTGGCGTCTACCGCCCAGGAGGTCGCCAGACCCGGGATCAAAACACTCGCTGCGTCGGCTTTTGACAGATCCCAGTGGGTGAGCGCGTCATACATTGGGATGCCGGTGAACCGATTGCCTTCAAATCCCTGGTCGGGTTGACCAAGGGTTCGGGGAATGTCGGCAGCGGTCATGGCAATACGCAACACTTTTTCCTGTGCTTGCGCGTTTACCAAGCCTAAAACAAAGGTGCTCACGCTGATCGCGAGCCAGAACTTTTTGGCGAAGGTGCTAAACATCGTGATGTCTCTCCGGTCGATGACGGTGAAATGGTGATCGCAAAAGGCAGGACAGCGGCGTGCCCCAATCGCGAGGCAGCAAGATCGATGCCAAGGCTTTCCCAGGCGACGACACCCCATTGTGAACGAATTGGGCGCACGCTGCACAAGCCTGGTGCAAACGGTCGCTTACCGCGAGCAAACGGTGCGGCGCTGAATTTGACGGCGTAGCGCCCGTGATTTGCGTCCCTCATTCATTGGGACCATCCCGCCTTAAGACCGTTTCAATGTCGGAGATCCGGCAATACCAGGCACGTCCCAACCTCCCTAGGGGTCGAAGTTCGGGCGGACGCGTGACATCAATGCGGTGTTTGATGCCCTTTTGTTCACCGAGATAAACACCTGGGTGGACATGAATATGGACAACTTCCACCATGACCCAAGCACTGGGACCAAGTTCGACAATGCTGTGCAGCTTGCATTCAAAGGCCAGCGTTGCGCCAGCTACCCGGGGCGCTTGAACGCGTAAGGAAGGGGCTTGCTCCAGTTTTGCAAAAGCAAACTCGCTTTCGCCGGGGGGCAAATTGCTTGCGGTTTCTACCATGGGCAGGGTAAGTCCCTCGGGCACGAGATTCACGACACACTGGGGAACCTTCCGGATATTGACCAGGGTGTCCTTCAACAAAAGGCTGCCATCGCTCGCACGCCCGCCTCGCGGTCCTACCGAAAAACCAAGAATCGGCGGCTTGGGGCTGCAGCAGTTAAAAAAACTGTAGGGGGCAAGATTGGCTCGTCCCTGATCATCAACCGTTGAGACCCAGGCGATGGGGCGCGGCACGATCGAGTCACGGAGCAAAAAGTAGAGTTCGTCGCCTCGTAAATCTTTTGGAGCAATGCTGATGTCCTTTGCGTCGAAAGCTTCGGATGTTTGTTGATTCATGCGCTTGGATTCCTCGGCAAGTGCCTATTGATCGGGTGCTATAGGGCCTGTGGATACCATGCCTCCAAGGCTAATGGAACGAACGCTACCCGAGGCGGGGGCGCTTCGTGTACCTTGCGGTTTCGTTTCTTAGCGATAGGGGTTGATATGCCGAGCATCATGCCGCAAGGGGCTTTAGCACGATTTAGAGTGCTTGATTTGTCGCAAGTGCGGGCCGGACCAACTTGCGTGAAGCAACTGGCTGACTTTGGGGCCGATGTCATCAAGATCGAGCCTTCAGCATCATCGGGCCGACCCGATACGATGACCGGTGATCGTGATGGGCCGGACTTTCAAAACCTGCACCGGAACAAGCGCTCGATCACGCTCAATCTGAAGCACCCGCGCGGGCTGGAGCTATTCCTCGCCCTGGTAAAAACCGCGGATGTGGTGGTTGAAAATTTCAGGCCCGATGTTAAAGATCGATTAGGTATCGACTATGGATCTTTGAGCACGATCAACCCGCGCATCATCTTGGGCAGCATCTCAGGTTTCGGGCAGGACGGACCCTATCGGGAGCGTCCGGGTTTTGATCAGATTGCTCAGGGTATGAGCGGTTTAATGAGCGTCACAGGCCCGGTTGGAGGTGAACCCATGCGCGCTGGCGCTGCTGTTTGCGATATGGCCGCAGGTCTATTTTGCGCGCTCGGGATCCTCACAGCTTTGCTTGAGCGTGAGCAGTCCGGTAAAGGGCAATGGGTTCAGTCTTCCCTCTTGCACGCAGGGATCGCCTTGATGGATTTTCAGGCCGCGCGTTACTTGCTCGATGGCGAAGTGCCCCGTTCAGTGGGCAACGATCATCCTACAGGGATGCCGACATCGAGCTATCCCACCTCCGATGGCTATGTCAACATTGGCGCATCGGGGGAGGCGATGTGGAAGGCTTTATGTGAGGCGCTGGAAGTACCCGAGTTGCTTGTCGATGAGCGATTTACCAGCAATGCCTTGCGCTCAAAACATCGTGTCGCGCTCAACGAGCGTCTTGGGGCAGCATTCAAAAAAGCTAGCAAGGCACATTGGATCGAGAAGCTCAATCATGCAGGCGTACCTTGTGGCCCCATTTATGCTGTTGATGAGGTTTTTGCCGATCCCCAGGTTCAACACGCCAATATCGCGGCTTCAGTGCAACACCAGCAGCGCGGTGAAATTCGCCTGATTGCACAGGCTGCAAGCTTAAGCCGGACGCCTGGTCGCATCGCCAAAGCGATGGCCTTGCGCGGCGAGGACAACCATAGCATTTTCGGCGAGCTCGGTCTTTCAGTCCAGGCGATTGAAGACTTGAGGAACGACGGCGTACTGTAATAAAGGATAGATCATGAGCGGGACTGTGTTTTCAAGACAGCATGCTTCGGTTCGACATCTTGTCATTAGCAATCTGGCAAAACGTAACGCCATGTCGCGCGATATGTGGCAGTCACTTGCCGATCAGATCGCCCAAGCCGATGCTGACCCGAGCGTCAGGGTGATTGTGCTGGAAGGCGACGGCGATCAAGCCTTTGTATCGGGTGCCGATATCTCGACCTTCGAAGCGCAGCGCAGCGACCCCGAGGATCAGCGCCGCTTCAGTGCCGCCGTCGAGGCTGCTTACGGCGCCCCGGGTAAGGCTAGCAAACCCGTGATTGCCAAAATTCGCGGTATTTGCTTTGGTGGCGGACTGGGGCTTGCAGCGGCTTGTGATTTGCGTGTTGCGGCGGACGATGCGCGTTTTCGTATGCCTGCCGCCAGGCTTGGACTGGGCTATGGCACGCAGGGTATTGCAAGATTCATATCGGTTGTCGGTGTGGCGAATACCCTGGACATGTTCATGACGGCAAGGGTTTTTTCAGCCAAGGATGCGCTGGGCATGGGTTTTGTTCGAGACCTTGTGCCGACCGGCCAACTTGATCAGCATGTTGCCGTGCTCGCAGATTCGATTGCTGAAAATGCGCCCTTAACCATTGCGGCGCTCAAGCGAACCGTGTCGGCGCTCAGCAGTGCGCAAGTTGAGGAGCTTGCGACAAGGCCGGAGATTGTTGAAGCGCTGGCGCGCTGTGCCCAAAGTGAAGACTACCGTGAAGGGGCCAAAGCCTTTATGGAAAAAAGAACACCGAATTTTCAGGGTCGATGAGATGATGAGCATAGATAGCCTGAGGCAGCAATTACCAGGCCTCAGCGAGCGTATTCAGGGCAGGCTATTGAGCGGTAGCGACGAGATGGCGCCGCATCTGATTGATTGGCGCAAGCGCATGCGTGGCCATGCGCTTGCCGTGGTGATGCCTGAGAACAGCGAATCAGTGGCGGCGGTGATCCGATGGTGCGTTGAACACCGGGTAGCAGTCGTTCCGCAAGGAGGTAACACAGGTCTGAGTGGTGGCAGCGTGCCTGACGATACCGGGCGCTCGATTGTGTTGTCGCTGCTGCGCATGAAATCAATTCGTGCTTTGGATGCGATCAATAACACCATCACGGTTGAGGCGGGCTGCGTCTTGCAACAAGTTCAAGAGGCTGCCGCTGCGATCGGTAAGTTTTTCCCCTTATCGCTTGCAGCCGAGGGTTCATGTACGATTGGTGGCAATCTTTCAACCAATGCTGGCGGGGTTCAGGTGCTGCGATATGGCAATGCCCGGGACTTATGCCTTGGCTTGGAAGTTGTGACGGCCGATGGTGAAATTTGGAACGGTCTGCGCGGTTTGCGCAAAGACAATACGGGCTACGATTTACGTGATCTATTTATCGGCGCAGAAGGAACCCTCGGGATCATCACCGCTGCGGTGCTTAAACTTTATCCTGCCGCCGCTGCAAGACGATGCGCCTTGATTGGCATTGAGAGTACCGACCAAGCGCTCGCGCTGCTTCATTTGGCACAAGCTCACACGGGAGATTCACTGACAGGCTTTGAGCTACTTTCGGATTTTTGCATCGAACTTGTCACAAGGCACTTCGCTGACTGTCGACGACCATTGCAGGCACACTACCCATGGTATGTTTTATTAGAACTGTCGAGTGCTCAAGGCGATGTACAAGCCGGGCAGGCGCTTGAAGCACTTCTTGCGCAAGCCATCGAACAGGGCATTGCAAAAGACGCCGCGATTTCAGAGACCCTCGCGCAATTTAAAGCGATTTGGGCCCTCAGGGAGCATGTTTCCGAGGCGCAGGCTGCCGAGGGAAAAAACATCAAACACGATATCTCGGTTCCGATCTCGGAAATTCCACGCTTTATTGAGCATACCGATCAGGCGCTGCAAAAGGCTCACCCGGGGATCCGGATGGTTTGTTTCGGTCATTTGGGTGACGGCAATTTGCATTACAACGTCTCGCCCCCTGCGTCGTTAAGTGGTAAAGCAAACGAAGATCGCTTCTTGCAATGGCAAGCGTCGATCAATGAAATAACGCACGATTCGGTAGCAGCCTTCGGTGGATCGGTCTCGGCCGAACACGGTCTGGGTACGCTTCGACGCGATGAGGCGGCACGCTATAAATCGCCTGTGGAGATGAAGTTGATGCATCAAATCAAGCTTGCTTTTGATCCGCTCGGCTTGCTGAATCCTGGCAAAGTACTCAAGCCACTCGGTAGCGCTCAAGGGGATTTGCGATGAAGATTGCAATCGTCGGTCTTGGCGCAATGGGCGGCCTGATTGCGGCACGATTACTTCAAGCCGGGCATCAAGTCCAGGCGCTCGCGCGCGGCGAAACGCTGCGTCATGTTCGAGCGCAGGGTTTAATCCTCGACGAGGCCGGGGTCCGATCAAGGCTCAGTCTGAAGGTCAGTGATCGAGCTCAGGAACTCGGTGAGCACGATCTGGTGGTGGTCGCTGTCAAGGCCCCTGCGCTCGCGCCGCTTGCGCAGGCCATTGCACAGTTGCGGGGCGATAAGGGCTTGGTGCTTACGGCGATGAACGGTGTGCCTTGGTGGTTTTTTCAGGGTTTCGGTGGACCGTGTAACGATCTAAAACTTAAAAGCATCGATCCCGATGCTGCGCTCGACGCCGCAATACCGCCACAAGCAGTGCTCGGCAGTGTTTTGCACATGAGCGCATCAACGCCCGCACCAGGCCATGTGCTTCATGCCATGGGCTCAAGGATTATCCTGGGCGAACCGAAAGGCGGAAGTTCAGAAAGGCTTAGGGCGGTGGCGAGCTTGTTTGCCAGCGCAGGCTTTGCGGCTGAGACATCGTTAAGAATTCAGGACGATATTTGGTTCAAGCTTTGGGGCAATATGACGATGAATCCGGTCTCAGCGATCACCGGGGCGACCATTGACAAAATCCTTCAGGACCCGCAAGTCAATCGGTTTTGTGTCTCAGTCATGCAGGAAGCTAAAGTGGTTGGCGAGCGATTCGGCTGTTTGATTCAACAATCACCTGAGGAACGCAATGCGGTCACCGCCCAACTCGGCGCCTTTAAGACGTCGATGCTTCAAGATGTTGAAGCAATGCGGCCTGTTGAGCTTGACGCCCTGTTGACGGTGGTACAGGACATAGCGACCTGCCTAGGGCTTCATGTCCCGTGGATTGAGGCCTTGCTTGGTTTATGCCGTCTGCGCATGCAAGGCCTCGGGCTTTATCCGCGATCGATCGCAAGTCGTCTTACCGCTTGAGGCCAGACCTCCGGGTTGATCGCAGCTTGAGGGCATTGGCCGCGCAAAAGCGATTCGCTCAGGGCTTCAAGGCAGGCTGCGCCGTTTCGCCGGTGGGCATCGGCGGTGTGACCGGCTAAGTGGGGTGTGATGATGAGCTGTGGCACCTGCCAGAGTGCTGCGTTTTCACCCAGGCTGCGGCTGGCCACCACATCGATTGCGGCGCCTGCAAGCCGTTGTTCGATCAATGCCTTACAGAGGGCGGATTCATTGATGATTTCGCCTCTTGACGCATTGACAAGAACAGCGCGAGCGGGAAGCGCCTCAAACCACTGATGATTGATCAGGCCCGCGGTTGCGGCGCTAAGGGCCAGGCAGGGAATCAAAACCTCGGTATCAGGCAATGCTGCTTGCGCCTGGCTCAGTGCGATGAATCGCAGCGATGTTTGCTCCGCGCGGAAAGCGTCGGGGCGCCGGCAAGCAACCGTAACTTGAGCATGAAGACCGATCGAAAGCATATGGCTCAATGCTTGCGCGATCGCACCATAGCCTAGGATCAATACTTTTTTTCCGGCCAGATCAACGGCTGCGCCTGTGAAGCGCTTTCTTGCGAGGGCCCAACCATCGCGACGCGTCGCGTGGGTGATTTCAGGTATACGATGTAAAAGAGATAACACTTGGCTTAAACACCACTCGGCAACGCTCACGGCATTGCCACCAGGGACCCGGCTGATGCATATGCCCGCCTCATGACAGGCCTGGACCGGGATCACATCGACCCCGCTGCCATGGCGCGCAATATGGACCAAGGACGGCGCAAGTTCAGCAATTGCCTCAGGCAGGTCGTCACGGACCACCATACCCTGAGGGTTGACTTGACGCACCGCTTCAGCAATCGATGCAACACTCGAATCCCCGGCGATATGAAAATCGAAGCGATCTCGAAATAACTGCTCGATCTCGGCATCGAGGGATTTCGTCGCAAGCACCCTTGGCTTAAGCCTCATAGCCTATGTTGGCCTAAGAGTCAGTTTGATGTTGTGAAGGCGGACTGCGCCTTGCGATCATCATTGAGGTTCAACACCTGTTTCGAGAATCACATTGCGCCATTTCGCCGTTTCGGTCTTTATAAAGTTATAAAAATCTGATGGAGAGCCACCCACGGGATCTGCGCCGGCAGTAATCAGCTTGCTTTGTACCGCCGGGAGCTTTAATGCATCATTGGTGGCCCGATTGATCTCGCGCACCACCTGATCGGGTACGCCTTTTGGCGCAAGAAAACCAAACCAGGATCCGGAATCGAAGTCCGATAATCCACGCTCTTTCATCGTTGGCACATCGGGAAGGGCGCGGCTGCGCTCAAGACTGGTGACGGCTAAGGCCCTTACTTTCCCGGCCTTGATTTGGGGCATGATCGAGGGCGCTGTTGCAAACATGAATTGGATGCGGCCTGCGAGTAAGTCCTGAACTGCTTCAGCGCCGCGGTAAGGAATATGCTGAATCTTTGTTTTGGTGCGAATTCCGAAAAGCGCACCCGATAAGTGGGCGGCTGTGCCGATACCGGTCGATCCGTAATTGAATTTGTCCGGATTCTGTTCGAGTAATTTAATGAATTCTTCAACCGTTTTGGCGCTCACGGCGGGGTTAACAACCAATACGTTGGCGACATCGGCGATGAGGACAATCGGCACGAGGTCAACCAGCGGGTTGTAGGGGAGCTTTTTGATCAAGGTGGGATTAACCGCAAGAGGGCCTACCGAGGCGCAAAGCAGGGTGTAGCCATCGGCAGGCGCGCGAACGGCCAAGTCAGTGCCCAGCGTGCCGCCTGCGCCACCTTTGTTTTCAACCACGAAACTTTGCTTCCAGCGCTCTGTAAAGTGGCCTGACATTTCGCGCGCCAGTATGTCCGTGGTGCCGCCGGCACTGAACGGTACAATGATGCGAACGGACTTCGATGGGTAGCTTGTTTGTGCACGGGCTGGCGCAGCGATGCCGAGGCTTGTTGCGCCAAGCAATCCAAGGCTAAGTGCCTTGATGCTTTGGCGGCGGATGAGCTTGCCATGCTGCAAGGCGCAGTGCGCGCTGCCTTGCGTGGTTGAGGTAAGATCTTTAACCTGCTCGATCGATGTTTGAGATTGATTCTGGGCATGGATCACGTTGGTCTCCTAAAGCAGAGCATATGGTTAGTATGTTCAAGACGCCAAAGTAAATCGAGCGCCTCGCGCGCGCCGTTTTCCCCTAAGCATGCGCTCGATAGTTCTAGAAATTTATCGCTCAGCGCATCGTCGGATAAGGGCGCATCGGGGTCACCGATTCTCGTGGGCTGGAAATGGGTTTCAAGTTGCCCCGCGCTCAAGTGCAGTCGTAGGCTTGCGGCACGTTGTTTCGGGAAAGCGGCACTGATGGCCGGATCCTCGCGCACCTCGATACGCTTCATCAGCAATCGAATTGCCGGGTCCTCAAGCCGTGACGCTGAAAAAGCATCGAGGCGGACTGCGCCATAGAGCAAGGCATGGGCAACCACATAACGCATACTGAACTTGGCTTCGGCAGCAGTTCTCGGCGCCGCGATGTTGGCGACTGCGAGCGCTTCGGCATAAGTCTCAACCTCAATGGCTTGAACCGCTTGCAGTACTTGATGGGGACCAAGTTGAAGACGTTCCTGCAGCGCTAGGGCGCCGTCAATGGCAGCAAAGCTGTGGCCGCAGCAGCCATGATTCTTAAATGTCATGGCGGCAATGTGCCATCGGCTTCCCAAAGCTTCGCTTGCCTTGGACCAATCTGCGTTTGCGCTCATGGCAACGCCAAAACCTGCGTCGCCTTCGAGCACGTCAAGCGAGCCGATGAGGCCTTTGCAGGCTCCAAGGCCCGCAAGCACGCCGGCCTCAGCAGCCCGCCCGGCATGCAAGGGTTTGGAATGTGAATCCATCCGGAATGCCTGCTGCAAGCCTGCAGCAAATGAGGTCACCACAGCCAGTGCATGCTGCGTCTGTGCGGGCTTGGCTGCTAACAAGGCACTCGCTGCAACGGCTGCTCCAAAGCTGCCAATGGTTCCAGTGTTGTGCCAAAAACGATAATGAGCTCGGCCCATCACGATCCCGATTCGGGTCGAAATCTCATAGCCTGCAATCACGGCGCGCAGCAAGTCGATGCCTTTGCTCTGGCGCATGGCTGCGATAGCCAGCGCAGCACCAATGGTGGGGGCGCCGGGATGATAAATCGCGTCTTTAAAAATGTCATCAAACTCGACCAGATGCGCCGCGGTCCCCTGGAGCAGGGCAGCGGTACGAGGACTGCAGCCTTCGCCCATGAGCGTCATGCTGGCATGCGGCGCGGTGGCTTGCATTTCGTGAGCAAGTGCGGCGCGAAGCAAGGGCATCGGTTCCACTTCCCATCCAGCGATCGCACAGGCGCAAAAGTCTATCAAGGCGCGCTTAGCGTGATGGCAGAGTTCAGGATCGAGGTTTTGGGCCATCACTGCCGATGTGAATTCGCCAAGCTCAAGCAGCAGGTTTTTGGTCATGGTCATTGGCCGGGGTCTTGCGAAGATGAGCGGATTAAATTTTATAAGATGGATCGATACGATCGGCAAGCCTTCGCATCGCGGGCCATTCAAGAAGGCCGTATGGGCGGCGCGAACCCGGTTTGTACATCTGGTTGGTCTTTGCCACCACGCTGGCCGGTGGCGTGATCAGGGAGGCGCTACAAGCCGAGGCAAGCAATTGCGCTTTACAGGCACGCTCGACCCGGTAGGTGTTGTTGAAGGCTTCGGCAATCGATCGGCCAACTGCGAGCACGCCGTGATTGTGCAGAAACATCAGCTCATTTTGACCGAGATTTTGTAGCAGTCTTTCGCGCTCGCCAAGTTCGAGCACCACACCTTCGTAGTCATGGTAGCCAACGCGCTCAAAGCGCATCGCGGTTTGTGTGATCGGCAAAAGCCCCTGAGGGAGGGCCGAAACTGCCATGGTTGCCAGCGAATGTGTATGGATAATGCCTTCAAGTTCGGGCCTGGCTTCGTGGATGGCAGCATGAATCACCCAGCCTGCCGGATTGAACTGATACCCTAAGCCCTCGGGAAACTCAGGCGCCCACAAAACCTCGCCGGCAAGATTGACCTTGAGGAGGCTTGATGCAGTAATCTCTTCATAAAGCAGGCCAAAAGCGTTGAGCAAAAAGCTATCAGTGCCGGGAATGCGTACTGAAATATGGTTATAAATTAAATCATCCATGGCGAAATGCTTGACCAGCCGATAGGCACAAGCACAGTCTACGCGGGCTTGCCATTCAGCCTCACTGACCTCACCGCGAACACTTCGCCATTGAAGGGGTGGATAGTCCTTATCGGGTTCGAGAACCGGGTAGCCCTTGCGGATATCCTTGATAAAGTCGTTGGCCAGCATAAGGAGTTGCCTCAGCGTTGTCGTTCCAGAAATGGTGGTCACAGGCTGCTTTGTGGCTTCAAGGGCCTTCATTGCGAGCCCTGCGATCGTAATCCAGATTGACGGGCGCATCGGCTAGCTTGAGCATCTCGACTTGGGACCTGGTCCAACTTTTTGCTTGATAGCCAAGATGACCAGCGTGATGGACGTCGTTTCGAGGTTGATGAGCTTATGAGCGGATACAAAGCATTTGATTTGAGCGGGAAGGTGGCCTTGATTACCGGCGGCAATTCGGGTATCGGCTTAGGCATGGCCCGAGCGGTCGCAGAGGCCGGGGCCGATGTGGTGATCTGGGGAACCAATGCCAGCAAGAATGCCCAGGCGCTTGAAGCACTGGCGCACACCGGCCGCAGGCTTCTCGCCTTTCAGTGTGATGTCGCCCATGAAGCGCAGGTCGAGGAAGTCTTTGCAAAAAGTGTCGCTGAGATGGGGAAAGTTGATGCCTGTTTCGCGAACGCCGGCGTCGGTGGTGGCGGCAAGAAGTCCTTTGTTGAGATGACCTCTGAGGAGTGGCGCCGGGTCATGTCGGTGAATCTGGATGGTGCTTTTTATACTTTTCGCGCGGCAGCGAGGCATATGGTCGAGCGCGGTCAAGGTGGACGGCTGATTGGCACTGCCTCATTGGCGGCGATCGAAGGGGCTGCGCGCAATGAGCATTACGGCGCGACCAAGGGCGGCATGGTGAGCATGATTCGGGCACTCGCCGTTGAGTTCGCGCGCTACGGCATCACGGCAAATGCAGTGCTTCCGGGTTGGATCGCTACCGATATGACCGCGGGGCTAACCAATAACGAGAAGTTCGCTCACAATGTGTTGCTGCGGGTACCGATGAGGCGTTGGGGCGAGGGGGAGGACTTTGGCGGTATCGCGGTTTACCTGATGAGCCGAGCCTCTTCCTTTCACACCGGCGATTCCTTTTTAATCGACGGTGGCTACGCGCTTTACTGAACGATGACCTCCGGGGTGCATGCGCTTGCGAGCGGCGTTTGCGCATCGCGACGCTGAAGAATTTCAACCCCATACTTGGCCGCAGTAACTTCAGCCAGAATGGAGATGGCCATTTCAGGCGGGGTCTTTGCGCCGATGAAAAGTCCAACCGGCCCGTGGAGGCGGGCAATTTCAGTCTCGCTCAGGTCAAACAGCTTAAGGCGCTCTTTGCGTTTGGCCGTGTTGGCACGCGACCCCAAGGCGCCGATGTAAAAGGCAGGGGATTTAAGGGCTTCAAGCAGCGCCATGTCGTCGAGTTTGGGGTCGTGGGTGAGGGCGACCACAGCGGTATGGTTATCGATCTCTAAACGGATCAGCTCGTCATCGGGCATGCCGCGTGAGCATTCAACACCAGGAAACTGAATGCCTTCTGCAAACTCGTCCCTAGGATCGATCACGACAATTTGATAATCGGCGGCCAGTGCCATTTGGCACAAATACTGAGACAATTGCCCGGCACCGATCATGACGATGCGCCAGCGTGGCCCATGAACACAATGCATGATCTGGCCGTCAAAATGAAAATGGTCCGCACGACTTGCGTCTCTGATCTCAAAGCGGCCGCTTGTCATGTCTAACACCCGAAGACTCATGCGCTTTTCAGCCACCCGGCTGCGTAATTGTCGAAGGCCTTCAAGGCTCGGTTGAGGTTCGACAACAACCCGGACGCTACCGCCACAAGGTAATCCGAAGCGAGCCGCTTCTTCTTTGCTGACACCATAAAGCAGCGTATGCGGCATGGAGGCAGGCATGATCTCGGTTTGGACCTTGGCGATTAAGTCGTCTTCAACGCAGCCCCCCGATACAGAACCGACGACTTGTCCATCATCGCGAACCGCAAGCCAGGAGCCAACCGGACGTGGTGATGAGCCCCAGGTTTCCACCACAGTCACAAGCGCCACCCGGCGCGCCTGTTCCATCCAGCCGATGCAGGTGTTGAGTACTGAAAAGTCTGTGCTGTCCATCGATTCGTTCCGTTGCTGGGGTTAATCAGGTCTTTTTCGATCACCATTTGATGGTAATGCGACTATTATCAACTGTCTTGTGAAAGGAGTATCCGCATGCAGGTTGTTTTGGAAAAAGAGTATCCGGTTGCTGCGCCACTTGACGCAGCCTGGCAGGTGCTTTCGGATGTTCAGGCGCTTGCCAGCTGCATGCCGGGCGCGAGCATTACCGAGAAAATCGACGATAGCCATTTCAAGGGTCAGGTCAAAGTCAAGGTTGGGCCTGCGAGCGCCAATTTCGGGGGTGATATCGAACTCAAAGGCATAGACCCTGAAGCATTTCAGATCCAAATGCTGGGAAAGGGTGCGGACAAGGGAGGTTCCTCGGCCAGTATGGACCTCACCGCGAGTCTGCTTGCGGTTGATGCGACAAGCTGCAAACTCGTCGGTAAGGCCGAAGTGACGGTGACCGGTAAATTTGCGCAGTTTGGTGGGCGGATGATGAATTCAGTGTCTGACATGATCCTGGGTCAGTTTGCGCAGAATTTCTCCAATCGCGCCCAAGTCCAGGCCACGCAGATGAAGCCTTTGGCGGACGCGGCGCATGCCTCCTCACCGTCGGGGGCAACCCCAGGCGCTTCGAACCTGGTAAGCGGGCAGGCCGCGGAAGCGGCAACAGAGATCGATGCGGCCAATCATGCTCAGGGCAAAGCGGCGCCTGTCCAGGAACTCAATGCGATCAGTCTTCTTTGGGGGCTGATCAAAAGGTTTTTCTCGGGACTGTTCCGATGAATCCGCAGGCCTATATTGTCGGTGCCTATGAGCACCCGACAAGAAAGGCACCCGACAGTTCGGTTGCTCAACTTCATGCTGAGGCAGCCAAGGGCGCCCTTGAGGATGCAGGCCTGCGACTAGAGGATGTTGACGGTTACCTGTGTGCAGGCGACGCCCCGGGGCTTGGTCCCTTGAATATGATTGACTATATCGGCATCAAGCCCCGCTATATCGACAGTACTGATACCGGTGGATCTTCTTATTTGGTGCATGTTGCCCATGCCGCTCAGGCTATTGCTGCTGGGCATTGCAACATCGCCCTGATCACCCTCGCCGGACGCCCGCGTTCGGAGGGCTCAAGCGGTTTGGTGCCACGCAACTGGGGGGAAAATCTACCCGACGCTCCCTTCGAAACACCATTTACCTCGGTGACCGTGAATTCATACGCCATGGCTGCGATGCGACATCGCTATGAATTTGGTACCACGCTCGAACAAATGGCCTGGGTTAAGGTGGCGGCTTCGCATCATGCCCAGCACAACCCGCAAGCCATGTTGCGCAATGTGGTGACGGTGCAGGAGGTGATGGATTCGCCCATGATTTCCGATCCGCTTCGACGTCTGGATTGCTGTGTCGTGAGCGATGGCGGCGGCGCCTTGCTGGTCACCCGCGCTGAAGTTGCCCGTTCACTGAAGCGGCCTCTGGTCAAAGTGATCGGCGCCGGGGAAGCGGTCAAGGGGCCAGAAGGCGGCTACTTTGACCTGACATTCAGCGCTGGCCGCTGGTCGGGGCAGCGAGCCTTTGAGCAAGCGGGCGTCAAAGCCTCTGATATCCAATACGCTTCGATCTACGATAGCTTCACCATCACCGTGATCATGCAGCTTGAAGACCTTGGTTTTTGTGCCAAGGGTGATGGTGGTCGTTTTGTGGCCGATGGCAATTTGATTGCTGGCGTCGGGAAACTTCCCGTGAATACAGATGGTGGTGGACTTTGTAACAATCATCCGGCAAACCGGGGCGGCATTACCAAGGTGATCGAAGCGGTGCGTCAGTTGCGTGGCGAGGCCCATCCGGCTGTCCAGGTTGCGAATTGTCGGCTGGCGCTGGCCCACGGCACCGGGGGTACTTTATCGGGTCGACATGCAGGCGCAACCCTGATCATGGAGCGCGAATAATGTCGAGTCAGCAAAGCGAGGGAGCGGTTCAGCAAGCAACCGCATCGACGGAACAAAGCCCTATTCAATATCTAGCACCGCGTATCCTGGGCGATCAGGCGGTGTTCTGGGAAGCTGCGAAAGCGGGCCGCTTTCTCATCAAACGCTGTAAAGCCTGTGGCAAGGCCCACTGGTTTCCGCGTGCGCTTTGCCCTTTTTGCATGGGCGAAACCGATTGGGAAGAGGCCAGCGGGATGGGGGAAATTTACACCTACAGCATCACCCGTAAAGCACGCCCTCAACCCTTTGTGATCGCCTATGTCACCCTTGATGAGGGGCCGAAGATGATGACGAACATCGTTGACTGTGATCCAGCCTCGGTGCGTATCGGCCAAAGGGTGCGCCTGGTTTTCAAAGCGACCGAGGGCGACGGTCCGCCCGTGCCGATGTTTCGCCCTGTTGAAGTTTGAGTGATCAACGATCCTACTGAAAGCACACAAGGGAACTGAGCCATGAACCAACCCGTTGCCGAATTTGCCGATCTCCATCCCGATGTTCAAGGGATTAATCCCGAGTCCTACTGGTTGCCCTTTACCCCCAATCGACACTTCAAGGCTTCGCCGCATGCGCGTACGATGGTGTCGGCTGCCGGGCCCTACTACACGAATGCGATCGGCAATCAGTTATTCGATTGCCTCTCAGGTATGTGGTGCAGTCCCCTGGGCCATGCACATCCTAAAATTGTTGAAGCTGTCACCAGGCAGGTTTCCACCCTGGACTATTCGCCGGCTTTTCAGTGCGCTGCACCCACGACCTTAAAGCTCGCCGAGCGTATTGCGGATATGGCGCCCGCCGGCATGAATCATGTCTTTTTCACGTCGTCGGGATCCGAGTCGGTCGACACCGCGCTCAAAATCGCCCACGCTTTTCACCGTTCCAAGGGCGAGGCCTCGCGTTTTCGCATGATCGGCCGCGAGCGCGGCTACCACGGCGTGGGTTTTGGCGGTATTTCGGTTGGCGGCATACCCGCCAATCGGAAAGCCTTCGCGTCCTTGATGCTCAATGGTGTTGACCATTTGCCGCATACCCATAACCTCGCTGAAATGGCTTTTTCCAAAGGCCAACCAAGCTGGGGTGCACATCTGGCGGAGGACTTGGAGCGGCTGGTAACCTTGCATGATGCCTCCAGCATCGCTGCGGTGATTGTTGAGCCCGTGCAAGGATCGACGGGCTTGCTGGTGCCACCGGTTGGTTACTTGAAAAAACTTCGCGAAATTTGTAGCAAACACGGGATCTTGCTGATTTTTGACGAAGTCATCACAGGCTTTGGGCGTCTGGGTACCCATTTTGCCGCCCAACGTTTTGATGTGATACCCGACATGATTACCTTTGCCAAGGCTGTCACCAATGGTGTGATTCCCCTGGGAGGCGTGATTGTTCGGCAAGATATTTACGAAGCCTTCATGCAGGGTCCGGCATTTGTGATCGAACTCTTCCATGGTTACACCTACTCGGGCCACCCGATGGCGACCGGCGTTGGCCTGGCTACCCTCGATGTGATGCAAGAAGAGGGGCTGATTCAGGCGAGCGCTGCACTCGAGCCCGTGCTGGAAGAAGCGATTCACAGCCTGCGCGATCTGCCCGAAGTGATCGATATCCGAAACATCGGATGCGCTGCCGCCATCGATTTAAAACCCATCGCCGGCAAGCCGGGTCTGCGTGCGACCTCGGTGTTTGAAGCGGGCTTGAAGTCGAATTTGCTTTTGCGCTTCACCGGGGACACGATAGCGATGGCCCCGCCATTTATCAGCAGTGCCAAACAGCTTGTGCAAATGGTTGACTCGCTGCGCGGCCTGATTGTGCAAACCAGACCTTGAGGTAAGTTTTTCATGAATACCCGTCAGAGCACAGCGACCATCGCGCACTGGATTCACGGTAAGCCCAATCGTGGTCAATCCACTCGCCTTGCGCCTGTCTATAACCCGGCGCTTGGTGCCGTCGCAAGCGAGGTGGTGCTTGCGGATGCCAGTGATGTTGATCTCGCGGTTCAAGCGGCGCACAGAGCTTTTGCTCCTTGGGCCGAGACCTCGCCTTTGCGACGGGCAAGGGTCATGTTCAAGTTTAAAGAACTGATCGAAAAACATCACGATGATCTTGCGGCCTGTATCACCCGTGAGCATGGCAAAGTCTTTAGCGATGCCAAAGGCGAGGTGGTTCGGGGGCTTGAGGTGGTGGAGTTTGCCTGCGGCGCACCGCACCTGCTGAAGACCTCGCATACCGACAATGTCGGTGGCGGCATTGATAACTGGCATTTGCGTCAACCCCTCGGTGTTTGCGCAGGGATCACGCCCTTTAATTTTCCTTTCATGGTGCCGCTATGGATGATTCCAATAGCCCTCGTAACCGGAAATAGTTTTGTGCTCAAGCCCTCTGAGCGGGATCCTTCAGCCTCATTAATGATCGCCGATCTGCTCCAGCAGGCCGGTCTACCCGATGGTGTCTTCAATGTGGTGCAAGGTGATAAAACCGCTGTGGATGCTTTGTTACAGCATCCCTTGGTGGAGGCGATTAGTTTTGTCGGTTCCACGCCGATTGCACAGTACATCCATCAAGAGGCGAGTGCGCACAACAAGCGTGTGCAGGCCTTAGGTGGTGCAAAGAACCATTTGGTGGTGATGCCCGATGCCAATTTGGAGCAAGCTGTCGATGCTTTGATCGGCGCAGCCTATGGCTCAGCCGGCGAACGGTGTATGGCGATTTCAGTGGCGGTAGCGGTGGGCGACATTGCCGATCGGCTCGTGGCGGCGCTTGCAACGCGCGCTAAAGCACTGGTTGTCAAAGATGGCATGGAATCCGACGCTGAGATGGGGCCCTTGGTGACCGCACAGCACCGTGCCAAAGTGGAAGGCTATGTCGCTCAAGGGGTCGCCGAAGGTGCGAAACTGATCGTCGATGGCCGTGGTATCCGGGTGGCAAGCCGTGAGGACGGTTTTTTCCTCGGGGGTTGTCTTTTTGACCAGGTTACCGAGCCCATGCGGATTTATCAGGAAGAGATTTTCGGTCCTGTGCTCTGTGTTGTGAGGGTCAAGGATTTCACCCAGGCGCTCGAGCTGGTTAATCGCCATGAATTTGGTAACGGTGTTTCGATTTACACATCAGACGGCGGTATTGCGCGCGAATTTTCAAGGCGGGTGCAGGTCGGTATGGTGGGTGTCAATGTTCCTATTCCTGTGCCCATGGCTTGGCAGTCATTCGGCGGTTGGAAGCGAAGCCTCTTCGGTGATCATCATGCCTATGGTGAGGAAGGTATTCGTTTTTACACGCGCTACAAGAGCATCATGCAGCGTTGGCCCGAATCGATTGGGAAGGGCGCCGAATTTGTGATGCCCACGATGAAATAGGCATCGTTAAGGTTTCAAGTCCACAGCGCCTTGACCAAGCCTGAGGCTCTTGCCTGCTTACAAACCCTAATCGGATCACGATCGAGCTTTTGCCATGACGCAGCACTATTATCGTGAAGAGCACGAGGCCTTTCGTGAGCAAGTCAAGCGCTTTATCGCCAAAGAGATTCTGCCCTTTCACGCGCAATGGGAAAAAGACGGCATCGTCCCCCGATCGCTCTGGCAACGAGCAGGTGAGCTTGGCCTGCTGTGCATGACCTCGCCATCGGCCTACGGCGGACAGGATGCCGATGTGCTTTTCCCTTTCGTGCTCAACGAGGAACTTGCAAAAACCTATGTGACCGGGCCTTCGTTTGGCTTGCATTCAGACATCATCGCGCCTTATCTGGTGCACTTCGGCAGTGAAGCGCAAAAGCAAGCCTGGTTACCCAAGATGGCCACAGGCGAGGTTATCACCGCGATTGCGATGACCGAACCGGGTGCAGGCTCTGATTTGCAAGCGATTAAAACCCGTGCCGATCGGGATGGTGATGATTACCTCATTACCGGCCAGAAAACATTCATATCAAACGGGCAGCTCGCTGATTTGGTGGTGGTGGTTGCAAAGACCGATCCTAGCCAGGGCGCCAAGGGCGTGAGCCTGTTTCTGGTTGAGGCGGACCGCGAAGGGTTCAGGCGAGGGCGTAATCTCGAGAAAATCGGACGTAAAGCGCAAGACACCTCCGAATTGTTTTTCGATCAGGTACGAATACCCGAGTCCAGTCGCCTTGCGCCTGAGGGGCAGGGGTTTTTTTGCCTGATGAAGGAGTTACCTCGCGAACGCATGTTGATTGCGGTGAGCGCGATGGCCACGACCGAAGCGGTGCTTGAGGACACGATTGCTTATGTAAAGGCTCGCCATATCTTCGGCAAGCCCATCATCGATTTTCAACATAACCGCTTCACCCTTGCAGGACTCAAGACGGAAGTCAAGGTCGCCCGGGCCTTCATCAACCAATGCATGCTCGAGCTTCTTGAGGACCGCTTAGAAGGCGCCACGGCAGCGATGGCCAAACTCCATGTGACGGAGTTGCAAAACAGGGTGATCGACGCCTGTCTCCAATTACACGGCGGCTATGGTTATATGTGGGAGTATCCGGTTGCTCGCGCCTGGGCGGATTCGCGCATTTCTAGAATCTATGGCGGTAGCAGTGAAGTGATGAAAGAGTTGATCGGTCGCACACTATGACGTGAGGCCAGTGCTCCTAACAACTTGAGCTTGCTTAAAGGCCTTGGGTGCCGACATAAACCGCATACAAGGAGCGGCTTGCCGCCATAAAGAGGCGGTTTCGATGCCTGCCGCCAAAACACAGGTTTGCGCAGCGCTCTGCCAAAGCGATGTGGAGCACCGGGTTCGCATTCGGATCAAACACACGAACGCCGTCCAGTCCTTCGCCAGTACCCCAGCCGCACCAGAGTCTGCCCTCGATGTCGCAGCGGATGCCATCAATGCTGCCAGGCCCGGCATCAATGTGTATCCGGCCTTTGCGTAGTGACTTGCCATTTGCTGCGACCTCGTAAACCCGAATCCGGCGTGGGCTCACACCGTTCTCACAAACATAAAGAAGTGACTCGTCGGGGGAAAAGCAAAGCCCATTAGGCATTTGGATATCGTCGATGACAAGCTCAAGCTTGCCGCGTTGCGGATCGATACGATAAACCTGCGTCGGCAGTTCGGCAGTTGCGGTTTCACCCTCGTAAAATCCTTGTATGCCAAAGCTGGGATCTGTAAACCATATCGATCCATCAGATTTAACGATGACGTCATTGGGTGAGTTAAGACGCTTACCATCAAAGCCATCAGCGAGCACGGTGATCGAGCCGTCGTATTCAGTTCTTGTCACCCGACGTGTCAGGTGCTCGCAACTGATCAAGCGTCCTTGCCGGTCGCGGGTGTTGCCATTGGCAAACTGGGAAGGTTGTCTGAAGATACTGCATCGGCCCGTGCTTTCGTCCCATCGCAAGATGCGATTGTTTGGAATATCCGACCAGATCAAACTGCCGAAGTCGCCGAACCAGACGGGCCCTTCAGCCCAGCGCATGCCGCTCACAAGCCGCTCCACCGAGGCGGCATTGACGCGCAACCTGGCATGGGTTTGATCCAAGATTGCGATGGCTGCATCCGGGTAACGTGCCGCAAGACTGATCGCTCGATCATCAAGGCTTGCGCTTGGGTATTGATTCATGGCGTAGACTCCGGGCTAAAACAAGGGCTGGCACAGTATGAATGAATCAGACGAAGGCTTCGCAACCAATCCAGACGCTCAGTTCGATACGTCCGAGGGTTTGCATCGGGGGCTCGCACATTATGGCGATCGGGCATTTTCCCTTTTTCTTCGCAAAGCCTTTATCAAGGGTGCAGGCTTTACTGACGACGCTTTGAATCGCCCGGTGATCGGGATCATCAACACAGCGAGCGGCTTTAATCCCTGCCATGGCAATGCCCCGCAGCTGATTGAGGCAGTACGCCGTGGCGTCATGCTTGAAGGCGGATTACCGGTCGAGTTTCCGACGATTTCGATTCACGAAAGTTTTTCGAATCCGACATCGATGTACTTGCGTAACCTGATGTCGATCGATACCGAAGAGATGATTCGGGCGCAACCCATGGATGCGGTGGTGATGATTGGTGGTTGTGACAAAACGGTCCCGGCGCAATTGATGGGCGCACTGTCGGCAGACGTACCTGCTATTTCGCTGATCACCGGCTCGATGCTCACGGGTTCACACCGCAACCAACGCGTTGGTGCGTGCACCGATTGTCGACGGTTCTGGGCGCGTTATCGTGCACAGGAAATCGATGAAGAAGAAATTAGCGCGGTTAATCATCAGCTGGTTGCAAGCGTTGGAACCTGCTCGGTTATGGGCACTGCAAGCACGATGGCGATCCTGACCGAAGTGCTCGGGCTCATGGTCCCAGGCGGTGCATCGCCGCCGGCGGTGACCGCAGACCGGATCCGTGTTGCCGAGTTGACGGGTCGAAACGCTATCGACATTGCAAAAGCGGCGCGAAAGCCTTCGAGTTTTTTGACCGCCAAGTCCTTTGAAAATGCACTCAGGGTCTTGCTTGCAATTGGCGGATCGACCAACGGCTTGATTCACCTGACTGCTGTTGCCGGCAGACTCGGGATTCCGGTTTCGCTGGATTGCCTTGATGCCATGGGACGCGAAACCCCGGTGCTGATCGATTTGAAGCCATCGGGGGAGCATTACATGGAAGATTTTCATGCAGCAGGCGGTGTGCCCGTTCTCTTAAATGCTTTGCGCCCCTTGCTGCATTTGGATGTCTTGACAGTGATGGGTAAGACCCTTGGGCAGGTCCTCGATGAGCATTTAGCGCGGTATCCTTTGTTTAGTCAGTCGGTGATCCGCTCGATGGGCGATCCGGTTTACCCTGAAGGCGGGATTGCGGTGCTCAGGGGCAATCTCGCGCCTGCTGGTTGCATCATCAAGCAGTCGGCTGCTTCATCGCATTTGACAGAACATGAGGGCAGGGCACTTGTTTTTGAGGGCCTTGAGGATCTTGCGCGAAGAATCGATGACCCGGATCTCGATGTTTGCGCTAACGATGTGTTGGTGCTTAAAGGTATTGGTCCAAAGGGTGCACCGGGTATGCCTGAAGCCGGCATGCTGCCGATTCCGAAAAAACTCGCGAAGGTTGGGGTTAAAGATATGGTTCGTATATCGGATGGTCGCATGAGCGGTACGGCTTCCGGAACGATCGTTTTGCATGTTTCGCCTGAGTCTGCGGTCGGCGGTCCACTGGCCTGGGTGCAAACAGGCGATCGCATCAGACTTAGCCTGAATCGGCGCGAACTATCCTGGCTTGTTGATGAGCAGGAACTAGGCCGGCGCATGAAGGAAAAACCACTGCAGCCGCTACGGGCTGAACGCGGCTACCGCCAGCTATTTCTGCGCGAGGTCTTGCAGGCGGAAATGGGTGTGGATTTCGAGTTCTTGAGAAAAAATCCAAATTCAGCAACGATTTCCTGACTGCTTTTCGCGATCGATCGNNATGTCGATCGCTTTTCGTTATCGATCTAGCTTCGTTATCGATCTGTTTTTGTTAAACCAATGACCATGATTTAAGCTCAATCGGCGGCGAATCGTTCCCGCAGTTGTGTTTTGATGATTTTTCCATTGGCATTGCGCGGCAGTGTTTCGGGCTCAAAGCAGATCAGAACCGGCACCTTAAATGCAGCAAGGCGCTCCGCGACCCAGGTCTTTAGCGCTTCTTCGCTGACGGTGCTTCCAGGCTTGCAATGCACCAGCGCAACCGGCTCCTCGCCAAGTATGCGATGAGGACGCCCGATTACGGCAGCGTCCATAATCGCCGGATGCTCATAGAGGGCGCTTTCCACTTCGATACAGTAAATGTTTTCACCGCCTCGAATCAGGATGTCTTTCTTACGATCCACGATCGTACAAAAACCTTCGTCGTCAAGCTTTGCAAGATCGCCGGTTTTCACCCAGCCATCCACAAAGGTTTCAGCTGTAACCTCGGGCTTATGCCAGTAACCCTTCACCACATTGGGGCCGCGCGCCCAGAGTTCGCCCACGCTGCCGCTTGGCAGGGGATTGCCGGCATCGTCACAGACTTTTAACTCGCCATTGGGTAGTGCGGGGCCGCAACTATCGGGATGGGTTTCGTAATCCTCAGCGCTGTGGTGCGTGAAGGTCGCCGAAGTCTCGGTCATGCCCCATCCTGTCCCGGCAATCGCATGGGGCCATTGGCCGCGGATTTGGCGAACAAGCTCGGCTGCAGCAGGTGCGCCACCGTACGATACAAGTTCAAGTGACGATAAATCATAACGATGGCGTTGGGGGTGCTCGAGCAACTGCCAGGCAATCGTTGGCACGCCGCCTGCGCCGGTCACCCGCTCGCGCTCGATGAGCTGCATGGCGCGTTCAGCATCCCATTTGTGCATCATGACAATTTTTGTGCCGACAAAAAGCGAGGGGCACAAAATTGCCTGACAGCCTGTGACATGAAAAAAAGGTACCGACAATAAATTGGCGCGCTGCGGCGCGGCCGGGTCGGGCAAAGGCGGTGTTTGTCCGCGGCGCAAGAAGTTCCGCGCTGCGAGGTGCGCCGATGACCAAACCGTGTTGATCGTGTTTCGATGGGTGCCTAGTGCACCCTTTGGATGACCTGTCGTGCCTGAGGTATAAAAAATCGTCGCATCATCCTCGGGATCGATTGGGTTATCCGGGCAGGACAAGTCTTCAAGTGTTGACCAGGCTTGACTTGGGCCAAGAATTTCATCAAGACCGATCAGCACATGGTCAAGTGCAGCGAGCTGATCGCGCCAGGGAGCGATACGATCCTGTCTCTCCGGATCCACAATCAAGACGCGTGCGCCCGAATCTTCCAGGGCATAGTGCAGCTCGCGGCCGGTCCACCAGGCGTTGAGCGGGACTGAGATCGCGCCAAGCAGCAGGGTTGCAAAAAAACTCACAGGCCACTGCGGCAAATTGCGCATGGCGAGCGCAACCCGATCGCCGGGCCTGACCCCAAGCTGCTTTAAATGCTGGGCCAGGTGAATGCTTGCTTTTGCAAAGCTTTCAAAATCGATACGTTCGTCCTCATAGACCAGGAAAATCTTCTCGCCGTGTTGCCGGCCTTGCAAGAAAACCTCGCGAAGATTTTTGGGTGCATGTTTCCAAACTTTTAAACGAACCCCGCGAATGTCCATTTCTTCAATTTCAAGCGGCATACCGGGAGCAGTCAGCAGACGATTGGCCTCGCTGAGCGAGATCGCGGGCCATGATGCGTGGGGTGATATAGGTTCCATAAAGTCGATGGTTCGATAAGTTATGAGTCCTGATTGCCGAGCAATGAAGGAAGTGCCTCGATGGCGAGTGCGATGTCGTCCTGAACTTTCAATAAGACGCCAAGCGTCTCCATGACCACCTCGGCGCTCAGGGATTGCGCCTGCAAGACATCGAGCGCGCAAGCAAAGTCGATGGTTTCTGCAACACCGGGCTTTTTGAACAAATCCAGACCGCGTAAGGCCTGCACCAATGTGACCAGTTCAAGGCGCAATTTTTCAGGAACGGCCGGAACCTTGCGGGCGATGATTGCCGCCTCGCGGTTTGCGTCAGGGAAATCGACCCACTGGTAAAGACAGCGGCGTTTGACCGCATCGTGAAGCTCGCGGGTTCGATTCGACGTAAGAATAACCAAAGGCGGATGTTCGGCGCTGATGGTGCCAAGTTCCGGAATCGACATCTGAAAGTCTGACAGCAACTCCAGCAAATAGGCCTCGAAAGCTTCATCGGTGCGATCGAGTTCGTCGATCAGTAGGATGGGCGACTGATCTCTTGATTCGATGGCTTGTAAAAGTGGTCGGCGCAACAAGAATCTCGGGTCGTAGAGGTCGTTGACCTGCATGTCGCCCTGGCGCCCGGTCGACTCCGCCATCCGAATCTCGAGTAGCTGCCGTGCGTGGTCCCATTCGTAGGCAGCTTGCGATAAATCCATGCCGTCGTAGCATTGCAGCCGAATCAGTGGTTTACCAAGCCAGGCGGCCAGAACCTTGGCAATTTCTGTTTTACCGGTGCCCGGTTCGCCTTCGAGCAGCAAGGGTTTGCCAAGTTTCAGCGCCAAAAAAAGTGCCGTTGCGAGCCGTCGATCAGCAAGATAATGTTGCGCCTGCAATGCAGCAAGGGTTTCGTCGATATCCTTGGGCAAAGTCTCCGCCTGAGGCGCGCCACTTTGCGCTGGTGTTGATGCTTTAACGGACTCGGGCGTTGTGGTGGCCGGGACGGTTCCTTGGCGGGCTTCAGATGTCATCAATGCCTCAAGCGCGGGGTAAAACGGCATTATGGACCGATCGCGGGGTCATTCGCTGAATCGTCTTCAATGATCGGCTAGGATTGGAACAGTCAAGCTTATTGAAAGGAAGCCCGTCATGCATCGCATCAGCGTCACTGTCAACGGTCAGGAACATCACTGCGAGGTCAGTCCGGAGAGCTTATTGGTGAACTTGTTACGCGAACAGCTTGGGCTCACAGGTACCCATGTCGGTTGCGACACCTCCCAATGCGGCTGCTGCACGATTTTGCTCGATGGGGTCTCGGTCAAGGCCTGCGCGATGCTGGCTGTTCAGGCTGATGGCCGCACGATAGAAACCGTCGAGGGCCTCAGCAAGCATGGCGTTTTACACCCGATTCAAGAGGCTTTTTCAGCCTGTCACGGACTGCAATGCGGGTTTTGCACGCCAGGCATGATGATGACGGCAGCCTGTCTACTCAGCAGCAATCCGACACCGAGTGATGACGAAATTGTGCATGCGATTGAGGGTAATTTATGTCGCTGCACAGGCTATGTGAACATTATTGAGTCGGTGCGCGAGGCATCGCGCTTGATCGCAGCTCAACAAGTTTAAGACGGAGTTTATCGATGAACACGCTAGTGGACCAAGGGCTTGTCGCACGTTTTGGCTCGGGAAATTCTGTGCGCCGCATCGAAGATCGCAGCCTGGTGCAAGGACAGGGTTTATTTGCGGCTGATGCGAGCATGCCGGGACAGACCTGGCTCAAATTTATTCGCTCAACCATGTCGCATGCAGTGATTCGATCCATCAACAGCGATGCTGCCAAAGCGATGCCAGGCGTGCTCGCGGTGATCACCGGGCAGGACCTGGTGGATGCTGGTGTGAAACCCATACCTGGCGTTGCAGGCTTTAAGCGTCCCGATGGGGCGCCTGCGGCAAGTGCTCCCCGGCGTGGACTTGCACATGAGCGAGTTCGCTATGTTGGCGAGGCACTGGCCTGCGTGATCGCCGAAAGCCAGGAGCAGGCTGCCGCCGCTGCGCTGGCTATTGAGATCGATTACGAGGCACTCGATGGGGTTTCAAACCCGCATGATGCGATGAAACCCGGCGCGCCGGTCTTGTGTGAGGCTGCGCCCGACAATATCGCAGCCCTGGCCCGTTATGGCGATGTCGCTGCCGTTGATGCAGCATTTTCAAAAGCCGCTCATGTGGTGAGCCTCAGTATCGGGAATCAGCGGCTTATTCCTGCGCCGATGGAGCCCCGCTCAACACTTGCATGGTATGACACTGCTACAGAACGTATCACCATGCGGATGAGCACACAAATGCCCGCAGGCGTTCGTAATAGCCTTTGTGACGCTGTGCTTGGGCTGCCCCGCGATAAAGTGCGCATATTGGCCCATGATGTTGGCGGTGGATTTGGCGGCAAGACTGGGATTTATCCCGAGGATGTTGTGCTTGCCCATGCGGCTCGCTTGCTGGCCAGGCCCGTGAAATGGGTGGCCGAGCGTAGCGAGGAATTCCTGTCGGCAACACATGGCCGCGATATCGATACCTGTGCCCAAATGGCCTTGAACGCTGAAGGCAAAGTGCTCGCACTACGGGTCCACACCGTCGCCAATGTGGGCGCTTATGCGCTCGGCTCGGGGGTTGCGATTCAAGTGATGATCGGCCCCTGGGTGCAGACCAGTATTTACGATATTCAAACCATCGATTTTCAGTACACCGCCGTGATGACAAACACCACGCCGACCGGTCCTTATCGCGGTGCCGGTCGTCCAGAAGCGATCTATATTATTGAGCGATTGATGGAGGCGGCCGCGCGTAAAACAGGCATCGACGGCGCTGAACTGCGACTTCGCAATATGATCCAGCCCGATCAGTTCCCCTATAAAAATCCAATGGGGCAGGTCTATGACAGCGGCAATTTCCCCGCCATCACAAGACAGGCCTGTGCGCTTGCCGATTGGTCAGGCTTTGAGGCGAGGTGTCAGCAGTCGCTGCGGGATGGCAAATGGCGCGGACGCGGTATCGCTTCCTTTCTGGAGTGGACCGGAGGTAACGCACTCGAGGAGACCGTGCGTGTCACTGTTGCCGCTGATGGTTACATTGAAATTGTTTCGGCAACCATGCCCATGGGGCAGGGTATAGCCACCACCTATGTGCAGCTTGCGGTCGACGCCTTTGGCGTACCGATTGAGCAGATCCGGATCGTGCAGGGCGATACAGACCGTGCAGAAGGATTCGGATCGGCGGGTTCAAGATCTTTGTTCACCGGCGGGTCGGCGATTGAAGCGGCCGCTCATAAGGCGATCGACCATGCGAAAGAACTCGCTGCAGATGCTTTAGAAGTGGGTCAGCAGGATTTGGACTACGCCGAAGGACGTTTTCAGGTGGTCGGAACCGACAGGGGCATCGGCCTCTTTGAGGTCGCCGCCCGCAGCAACGAGGGTCGGATCCAGCTCGATTCCACCACCAAGGTGGCTGGGCCTTCCTGGCCTAACGGCTGTCATATCTGCGAAGTCGAGATTGACCCCGACACCCTTGAAGTCAGTCTGATCAGTTACACATCGATGAACGATGTCGGCCGGGTCGTCAATCCGATGATTGTTCGCGGTCAACTCGACGGCGGTGCTGTTCAGGGCATTGGTCAGGCGCTTACCGAAGCCATGGTTTATGACGAAACTGGTCAGCCGCTTTCTGCAAGCTTTCTGGACTACGCCATGCCTCGTGCCGATTTGATCGGTCGATTCAAAACCGAAATGGATCAAAGCGTACCGTGCAAGAGTAATCCGCTTGGCGTTAAGGGTGTGGGTGAGCTAGGCACGATCGGCGCCACGCCTGCGCTGGTCAATGCTGTTGCCGATGCACTAGCCCGGGCGGGCCACAGCGATCAAGCGAATGCTTTGCAAATGCCCTTGAGCGCTTCGCGTCTTTGGCATTTGCTGCAAGGCTGAAGCCGGGCTAAGCAAGGCTTGAGGATTGCGAAAAGCCATCGATCTGCCATGCCTGCTGAATCAGGCGTTGGCGGCCCGACTAGCCTTGCTTCAGATCTTTTTGCAGCCATGCAATCGATGCAGAAACGAGAATCATAAGACCCGAGAGTGCCAGACCCGATCTTAAGGATCCGCTCCAATCTGCCAAAATACCGCTTGCGACAGGGGCGACGATTTGCGAGGCCGCAAAGGCAATCGTGAAGGTGGCCATGGCAGATCCCCAGGCTTGTTTCTGCTGGGTACGCTTGATCAAGGCACTGATGCTCGAAGGCGCGCTGAACATACCCAAACCGAAAAGTGCAGCCGAGCATTGCATGGCGAAGGGCTGCCAGGCAGGCTCAAAGGGAATCACCGGTAGCAAAGCGCCTAAGGCCAACACGAGTAAGATGGCAGCCATTGCCCGACCATTGGGCCAGGTCGCGATCGGTTTCGACCATACAAGCGGGGCGAGTAATGTACTCAATCCGAGTACGCTCCAAACCACACTCATTTGCAGGCTGCTTGCACCGATTGCTTTAAGCCAGGCGATGATGAATGTCATATAAACAATGTAACCAAGGCCAAAACCGATATAAGCGATAAATGCGGGGAGCAAAGGCCGAAGCGCCCAGTCCGCGCTTCCTTGTGCGCTCATCGGTTCGTCGATTTGCCTCGCCGCCCAGTAGGTGATCGCAAGCATCAGCCAAGCGACGATACCCATTGCAAACCAGGTTTCAGGCCAGCCGCTGCTACCTTGTGAAGCCATCCACAAGGGAATCAGCAGGCCACAAAGGACGAGGCCAACACCTGCACCGCCAAAATATATCGTGATGCAACGTGTGGACCATTGCGGGTCACTCGGAGCGATATTACTCGCCAAAGCGCCACCACAAATAAAAATAGCTGCGCCACCAATCCCGCCAAAAAGCCGGCATAAACCAAGCAGGTAGAGGTCATGCACAAAGCCTGTGAGGCAAAGTGAGCAAGCGGTAAGCAACATTCCGCGATTGAACAAGGCCCGATTTCCCCAGCGTTGAACAAGCATGCGGGTGAATAAGGCGCCCAGCAAATAACCGAGCGCATTGGCGGTGTTGAGCAAGCCGGCTTGAGAAAAATTCAGGCTCAGGTCCTCCCTCATGCCGGGGAGCACCAAAGCATAAGCAAAACGTGCGAAGGAATTCGAGACCGAGGGCCCCAAGGAGAGGCCCAAGGCAATCCATAAGATGCGGCGTTGATTCAAAGTAATTGACAGGCCTGCGCAAAAGGCATTCTTGGAAGGCGTGCCATCACTTTGGCAGGGTCGCCATAGCCGAGATTACATAGAAAATTACTGCGCAGTTGGCTGTCCGGAAAAAAGATCGCATCAACTTTAGCCTGATCAAATCCTGACATCGGCCCGCAATCAAGGCCAATCGACCTTGCAGCCATCATCAGATAGGCGCCTTGCAAACTGCCGTTACGGAAAGCAAAACTTTCGCGCATTGCGCGTTTTTCTTCTCCTCGGAACATAGCCGCAAAGGCCGGGTTATGCGGGAAAAACTCAGGCAGTCGTTCGTGAAAATCAAGGTCGTGCGCAACGATCGCCACCACAGGCGCTGACATTGTTTTGTCGACGTTGCCTGGTGAGAGCGCAGGGCGAAGCTTTTCTTTTGCTTCGGCGCTGCGCAAAAACAGGAATCTTCCTGGTTGACTGTTGGCCGAGGTTGGCGCCCATTTCATTAACTCATAAAGCTGTTGGATCTGTTCCTCATTCACGGGTTTATCGAGCCAACCGTTTTGTGAGCGTGCCTGACGAAACAGGCGATCCAGGGCATCAGAAGCGAGCATGTTATCAATCCTTTATGGTTGAGGTTGAAGGTCGATGAGGAGCCGAAGCAGGTATCGAGGGATTCATTTCGAGAAACTTTCTATAAAACAATCGCGCCGCAATGCGAAGGCTTAAGGCTGAGCGATCGCATCAAAGCCTCGTTTTTGCACAAGGGTGAGAATGTCATAAGAGGCCACCAGTTCGCCGGCTTGATTGCTCACCGCAACATCCCAGGCGACAACGCCTTGCCCTGCCTCGCCTGCATTGCGGCTGGGTTTATCGATTTTGCGCTTGCAGGTAAGGCGTGCTTGAATCGTGTCGCCAATACCCACCGGTTTGACAAAACGCAGGCTGTCAATGCCATAGTTGGCCAGGACGGGCCCCGGTGAAGGGTGTACGAAAAGTCCTGCTGCTGCAGCAAGTACAAAGTAGCCGTGGGCGATGCGTCGACCAAAGGATGAAGCTTTCGCTGCTTCCTCGTCAAAATGCATATAAAAATAATCACCGGAAATCCCGCCGAACATGACCAGATCGGCTTCGGTAACCGTCCGGCGATGGGTCAGCAAGCTGTGTCCGATTTCCAAGTCTTCGAAGTGGCGCCGGAACGGGTGCAAGTCGCTTGCTACGAGCGGTGCGCCGCGATGATATTCCCCGGTCATGGCGCTCAGCATGCGCGGCGATCCTTGAATGGCTGCCCGCTGCAAGTAATGCTTCACGGCTCGGATGCCGCCTAATTCCTCGCCACCGCCTGCACGGCCAGGGCCACCGTGCTTTAGCCCTGGCAAGGGCGAACCATGACCTGTCGATTCGGCAGCCGCGTCCCGATCAATCACGGCAAGTCTGCCGTGCCACGCAGCAAGGTTTAGAACAGCATGCTTGACAAGGGCCGTGTCATGCGAAAACAGGCTGGCAACAAGGCTTCCCTGGGCACGCGCGGCAAGCGCAAGCCCATGTTCAAGATCGCGATAAGGCATGATCGTGGCAACAGGCCCGAAAGCCTCGATATTATGGACGACCTCCGCCTTATCGGCATCGGCACAGTAGAGCAGCGCAGGTGCCAGCATGCAATCCGTATGCAAATCTTCTCCGATCGCTGGGCTGGCTTTATCCGGGTCGACGTACAACTCGCTTGCGCTCAGTAACTGCGACATTTGTGCGCGGACATCACGAGCTTGGGCAGCACTGGCAAGCGCGCCCATGGTCACTGCCTCAAGCCTTGTGTCGCCAACTTGAATCAGGGAAAGTTGCTTTGCGATCGACGAAGCCATGGCATCAAAGCGATCCTGTGGAACCAGTATTCTTCGTATAGCGGTGCACTTCTGGCCTGCCTTGACCGTCATTTCCTGAACCACTTCCTTCACCATCAGATCCCACTCGGGATCACCGGGCTGAACCTCAGGGCCAAGCAAGGCGGCATTGAGCGAATCAGCTTCTGCGTTGACAGGTATCGAACGTTGAACGATATTAGGATGAGATCGAAGCAGGCGAGCCGTCTCGGCTGACCCTGTAAAGGTAAGAACATCAGCTTCGAGCATGTGATCAAGCAAATCGCCGCTTGAGCCAAGCATCAGTTGTAAGCTACCTTGCGGCAGCAGATCGCTTGCATCCATCAGGCGAACCAGCACCTCGCTGAGATAAGCGGTTGCGCTTGCCGGCTTAACGAGACAGGGCATACCGGCGAGAAAAGAGGGTGCAAATTTTTCTAAGATGCCCCAAACCGGAAAATTAAACGCATTGATATGAACCGCAACACCTTCACGCGGCACCAAGATATGTGAACCCATCCACTGGCCCTTTTTTCCGAGCGAAATCGCTGGACCTTCATGAAGCAAATTGCCTGAAGGAAGTTCCTGCTGCGCCATCGCCGCATAGGCAGAAAGCGTCGCAATACCGCCCTCGATATCGATCCAGCTGTCCTTTCTCGTTGCTCCGGTGTGAAACGACCAGGCATAAAGCGTGGCTTTGTGCTCGAGCAAAAACTTGGCAAGCGCCCGCAGTATGGAGGCTCGCGATTGGAAGTCGCCCTTTAAGAGTGCTGCGCGGCCGCGCTGTCGGGCAAAGTCTAAGGCCTCTTGGCAGGGGGCAGGCTTTGCGGGCAAGTGCGCGATCTGTTGCCGAACAATGGCCGAAGCCAGTGTCGTGCCTGGATCCGCTGACAGCCAATGTCCTGCGATCCAGTGTGCGAGTGTTTTGATTTGTTCCCCGGGTAGTGCAGGAAGTCGCGTGCTTGCCATGGGCCAATGCTCCTTTGCTTGAGAATGCGCGAGTGCTTGAGCATGCGCTAATGTTGCAAGACCAACAAAACGCCTGCAAGCAGCAAGAACATACCAAACCATTCCTGTCCGCTGGCTTGTTGGCTGAATAATCGCTTAGAAAGTAATTGTGCAAAGAAAATTTCTATCAACGCCAGCGTGCGCACGCGGGCGGCGCTTTCCACGGCAAATGCCAAAAACCAGGCCTGCGACGCGAAGGCACCGAGAGCGCCTGCGAGCAAGGAAGGGCGCCAAGCCCTCAGGGTTGCGAGAAGGCTTTGCCGATCACGCCAGAGCATATAGGCGAGTAATAAGCTGCTTTGAATGGTCAATCCAAGGCAAAGAATCACGCTTGCCGAGAGCACAAAGGAAGGGGTGTCGAGCGCTCGTATCGCGGCGCGAAATCCGATCGCTGCCACGGCAAACATCGCGCCTGAGGCGATTCCAAAAAGCACCGGCCTCGCTGTCCAGGCTACACCGCGACCCGGCCATGACATAACCAGTACGCCTGCGGTCGCTGCTGCAATCGCGACCGTCAGTGTCGCGGAGAGCCTATCCCCGAGTAATACCAGACCAAAAAGTGCAACCCAGACCGGTTCAATTTTAGTAAGTGCGGTTGCAACGACAAATGATTTTTCGCGCATGGCTGCAAGCATCAGACCGGTTGCAAGGATTTGCGCAAGCCCACCCACGAATGCCCAGCGAAGACTTTCTCCTCCGATCCTGGGTATCCCCTGACCATGGGCCAAGACCACAAGCAAAGCAAATAAAAATCCAAAAGGCAGACCGTACAAAAAACGGACCTGTGTCGCACCCACGGTGCCGATAAGGCTGGTGAGTGAGCGCTGTGTGGCATTACGACCGACTTGTGCTGCGGCCGCTGTCACGGTAAAAGCAATCCAGTACCAAGGCTCAATCGTCATAAGGGCCGATTTTTGATTGAATGTTTTGAATATTTTCGGAGAAAACGACCATGATCCAGACACGCCACTTGTTTACGATAAAAGCCGAAGTGCCTCGCATCGATGACCTTGGACTCACGCCTTATGGACATCGGCGCATCGCAACAGTGACCGGAGGACATTTTCAGGGTGACCGGCTACGCGGTACGGTTCAGCCGAGCCCCGGCGGCGACTGGCTGCTCATGCGAAGCGATGCCGTGCTGATGCTGGATGTCCGCATCACGCTGAAAACCGATGATGAACAATTCATTTACATGAGTTATAAAGGTATGCGTCATGGACCCGCCGAGGTTATCGAACGACTCAACAAAGGCGAAGCCGTGGACCCGAGCAGCTATTACTTCCGGAGTACACCTTTATTCGAGACTGCATCACCGAAGTATCAATGGCTGAATAAGCTGATGGCTGTTGCAAGCGGCCGCCGCGAAGCGAGCGGCCCAACTTATGAGGTTTTCGAGGTGCTTTAAGTCATGGATCCGAAACGTTGACGCGGATCACCATCGGGGCCCCATATTGATTCAGGGGCTGCCTTTGGATGACGCAGAAAGGATTTTCCCTGGTCGACTTGGGCAAGGAATTCGGCAAGCAACTGGTTAAACAGCACAGGCTCTTCGAGATTGATGCCATGTCCGGCGCCAGGCAGAACCGCTAACTGAGAAGTCTTGATGGCACGCTTGAGCATCAGGGAGGGTTCTAAGCAAGGTTCATCTTCATCACCGGTCATTATCAAGGTCGGTACATTGATCAAAGCAATCGCTTCGCTCAGTTCATAAAGGCAAGGCCGACGACCCTGATAGCCCCGCATGGTGTTGGAGGATCCAAGTGCTGAGTGTTCAGCGAGTTGCCGTTCATACTCGGCAAAGCCACGGGGATCTTTAGCCAGATACTGGACTCTTGCAGCGCCATGCCCGTAGCTCGCAGCAAAATGCGCCATGCCGCTTTTGAGAATGACCTCAGCATGATCGCGAGCGCTTGCTTGAAAGTCCCGATAATGGGCCGGATGGGCGCCGCTTCCAACACCCGCAAGCGTGAGGGATCGGGCTCTCGAATCAAGGCCTTGAATGCCGTACAAAAGGCCGAAGTGCAAGCTTGCGAAAGCGCCCATGGAAAGCCCAACGATGTGTGCTTGACTGATGGCGAGCCCATCAAGTATGGCGAGGATGTCATCTCGGACGCGCGCTTGTGAGTAGACCTCCCAGTTTTCCGGAATATCGGAGGGGAGGTAGCCCCGTGCGCTATAGCTGATGCATCTATAGCGACGCGAAAAATAGCGCATTTGTGGTTCCCAACTGCGCCAATCCCCTGCAAACTCGTGAACGAAAACGATGGCAGTGCCAGAACCTGCTTCTTCGTAGTAAAGCTTGACACCGTCGTCGGTGCTGATGGTCGGCATAATGCTACTCCTTATAACAATTCGATGAATCGATCACCCGGGCCGCTTCGATGGCTTGTTGCAGGATCGACAAATCGCCGACGTGATTGGCCAGCAAAAGCAAAAGCCTTGCGTTAAGGGCCGCAGAAGCATCATCGCTGAGATTTCGGTGAGCCTCGATAAGCATGTCATAAAAGCGATCATTGGCTTGATAATCGCGCAAGCTAGGGGTGTCGAAATCTTTAAAATGAGGCTCGACGATAAGTTGTCCGATAGGTGGCCGCGACATTGGAGCAAGCGGCGGCGTTGGAGCGAGTGGCGGCGTTGGAGCAACCGGCGGCATTGGAGCAACGGGCGGCTGTGAGGCTGAAACAGATCGCCCGGTCGCCCGCGCAAACGCATCGGCCAGGGCATCAACATCAAGCCTGCGAAACCTTGCAGCCAGATGTTGATCTGGCCTGAGCAGCCAGCAGCAACCCACCGTCAAATCAAGACGGGATTTAATCAGGGGCTGCTGATCGCCGGCTTCAGCTAACTGCATGGATAAATCGATTTCGATCAGCTTGATATTGTTCGACGCGATCCATTGTTGCATGGCAGGGCTTTGCATCAATTGGTCGCTTGCAGCATCGCCTGGAACAAATAAGAGCGCAAAACGACCGTCAAGTTCACGCAGTAGCCAGCGCTTTTGCCCATGGACGATGAGCGGTGCATCGCATAGCGGTGATCCTGGATAAAGCGCCGTCTGAAATTGTTCAGCGGGTGAATCGGGCGTGTTAAGCGGCGAATCAAGATAATGGCTGGGTAGCGATAAGCGCCCTGAATTCACCATGCTGCGTGCAAAAGGGAAATGCCTCGCAAGGTCTAGCGTTGCGTCGCGGAAGGTGCGGCTGTTCGACGATTTAGGTGTTATGAAATCTGTCGATCTTGTTGAATTAAGAATGTTCTCATCGGCAGCACGAAGCCGTTCCTGATCAAAACTGTCAAGCAGGCTGTGCGGCGACTGGCCTTTGATGACCCGTGCTAGCTTCCAGCCAAGGTTGTCAGCATCCTGAATCCCGGAATTGGCGCCGCGTGCACCAAAAGGCGAGACCTGATGGGCTGCATCGCCAATGAATAGTACCGAACCGTGTCTAAAGCGCTGCATACGCCGACATTGAAAGGTATACACCGAGACCCATTCAAGTTCAAAAGCATGGTGCTCGCCGAGCATGGCCTGAATACGCGGGATCACCCGCTCAGGCATTTTTTCTGCTTCAGGATCTGCATCCCAACCAAGCTGAAAGTCGATGCGCCAAACTTTATCGGCCTGTCGATGCAACAAGACCGACTGGTTCCGATGAAAGGGCGGGTCAAACCAAAACCAGCGCTCTGCCGGGAAATCAGCTTGCATGACCACGTCGGCGATCAGGAATCGGTCGGTAAACACCTTGCCTTCAACGTCTAAACCCATCATGCGCCTTATGGAACTTTTTGCGCCATCGGCAACCACCAACCAATTGCAGTCGATGTCATAAACCCCGTCCGGACTTTCGACACGGAGCAAGACCTTGATCGCTTCATGTGCTTCATCAGTCTCGTTGGCTTGTACGGCAATCACCTTCTGGCGCCACCGCATCGCAACCCCTGCTTGCATGGCACGACGCTGCAGTATTTCCTCCAAATGGTACTGCTGCAAATTGATCATCGCCGGACGTTCGTGCCCCGACTCAGCAAGCAGGTTGAAGTGATAGACCTCATGCTCCCGGAAAAAAGTTCGTCCGGTCTGCCAGCTCACGCCTCGTTTCGCCACATCATCGCCCATCTTTAATCGATCAAAAATCTCGAGCGTGCGCTTTGCGTAGCAAACACCTCTTGACCCGATTGAAACCGTGTCATCCTCATCGATGAGCAGGCAATCGATGCCCTGTGCTTTAAGATCAATGGCACAAGCCAGCCCAACCGGCCCAGCGCCCACGACAATCACCGGATAGGTGCTCGCCTGACGATATTCAGCCGGGCTCAATTCCGGCGGTCGTTGGTAAGCGAATTTCGGGTACTGATAGGTTTTGAGCACGGTCTTCTCCAGCTAGCGATATGATCCAGAAGCGGTCGTTGAAGCGAGGCAATCAACGCAGTTCCTCCTTGACGATCTCAATTCATCTTACCGTGCGGCTTCAAAAGGGGAAACAAGCGATGACCGTTCGACGCATGACAGGTCGCGATGCATTTTTGGCGGTTTTGGCTGACGAAGGCGTTAGCCACTTATTTGGTAATCCTGGTACCACCGAACTACCCGTGATGGAAGCGCTTGCGAATTTCCCACAGATTCAATACGTCCTCGGCTTGCAAGAGTCAATCGTGGTTGCGATGGCAGATGGATTCAGTCGCGCAAGCGGCAGGCTTAGCGCAGTGAATTTGCACTGCATGCCGGGACTTGGTCATGCGATGGGCGCGATTTATGCCGCTAAATTTTCAGGCTCTCCGATGATCATCACCGCGGGCCAGTATGAAATCGGCCATGGACTACAAGAGCCTTTGCTCTACGAACCCTTGGTTCCGGTTGCACAGCCGCTTGTGAAATGGTCATTCGAAATCCATCGTGTTCAGGATATCCCGCGGGTTTTGAGGCGTGCGGCAAAGATCGCAACCACACCACCTTGCGGTCCGGTGTTTCTGAGCCTGCCGGGATCGGTACTCGATGAAGAGGCGGAGATCGATCTGATGGCGTCAACCAGAGTGCGCAACGAGGTCGCGCCGGTAGGACAAAGCATGGAGGCTCTGGTCGAGCACCTGATCCGGTCGAAACGCCCAGTGATTCTGGCTGGCCGGGAGCTTGCCGAACAAGATGCTTTTCATCAGGCCTCGACACTTGCTGAGATGCTGGGTGCTGCTGTCTACCTTGAATCTGTTCCTTATAACAGTCGATTTCCTGTTGAACATGTCTGTCATATGGGTGATATCACCCGTAATCAAAAGAAGGTTCGCGACAGCCTATCGGGCTACGATCTGTTGATCTGCTTAGGCGGAGACTTACTTCGTATGTCGGCTTATAGCGATGTCGATCCACTGCCCAAGGGACTGCCTGTTGTGCACATCAGCGAGCGAGACTGGGAACTTGGCAAAAACTATAGCACATCACTTGCGATCCGAGCAGCTGTTAAGTCGACGCTCGAGCTGTTACTACCCCGTTTGAGTGCCCGGATCAGCGATGAACAGCGTTCTGCTGCAGCTCAGAGATTGGAGGGCTTTGCAAGCATAAACTGGTTGGCGAAGCGCAAGGAGGCTGCTGCAGATTTGCAGCAACTTCTCCATCGTCCCGACGCTGAAGTTACAGGCGAAGCTGAAGGCGCAAGACAGGCATCTTTGCTGATTGATCCCGCAATGATGATTTATCAACTGACCGAGCATCTGCCCGAGGATGCTTTGGTGGTCGAAGAAGCGCCGACAACCGCGCCATTATTGCATCAGTTTTTGAAGGTCCGTCAGCCGATGCAGGCTTTCGGTCTGACCAGTGGCGGCTTGGGATTCGGACTACCGGGGGCCATCGGGATCGCTCTGGCGCACCCTGGAAAACGGGTGGTTGCTTTACTTGGCGATGGCAGTGCCATGTATGCGATTCAGGGCTTATGGACGGCGGCGCATCTGCGCCTGCCCGTCAGTTTTGTGATTGCCAATAATCGAAGCTACCGGATCATCAAAGACCGCTTGATTGCCATGCGTGATTCAGATCGCTTTATCGGTATGGATTTCCAAGATCCTGCCTTTGACTTTACAGCCATGGCGGCGGGAATGGGATTAAAATCTATAAGCATCAACAGGCTTGCCCAATTAGGGCCAGGTTTTGAAGCGGCCTTCAACGCTGAGGGTCCGAATCTGGTTGATGTGCAAATCACTTCGGGCTATGAATAGGCATGCTTCAAAAAGGATGGTGATATGTCAATCAGTCAGCCGATCACGGCTCAGCGGTCGATGAATAAGCACTTGGGACCTGTTGCCACGGGGGTTTATCCGATTGCCCCAACCGCTTTTCTTCCCGATGGCCAAATTGACTGGGTATCGATGGATCGCATGGCCGACTTCTACACAGCGATCGGTGCTGACGGCATCACGATTCTTGGGGTGCTCGGTGAGGCACCGAAAATTGATGCCGAAGAGTCTCTTCAGATCGTCAAACGGATCTCTTCACGGATGAAGGTTCCCGTCATCGTCGGGGTATCCGCTCCTGGCTTTGCGTCGATGCAAACACTCGCCCGTGCCTCGATGGATTTGGGTGCTGCTGGCGTGATGATCGCACCACCGAATACCTTGCGGACCGATGATCAAATCGTACAGTACTACGGTCAGGCTGCTGCAGCGATTGGCGAGGATATTCCCTTTGTGATTCAGGACTATCCCTTGACCTTCTCGGTCCAAATGAGCACACAGGTGATTCGCCGAATCGTTCAAGATAATAAATCTTGCATCATGCTTAAGCACGAAGACTGGCCGGGTTTGGAAAAGATCTCCGCATTACGCAGCTTTCAGCGCGAAGGCAGCATGCGACAGATCGCTATCCTTTGTGGCAACGGGGGTTTGTTTTTGGATTTCGAGCTCGAGCGGGGTGCCGATGGTGCCAACACCGGCTATGCATTCCCCGATATGCTGATCGATGTGGTGCGCCTGCAAGCGATGGGCGAGCGCGACAAGGCGCATGATTTGTTTGATGCACACCTGCCTTTACTGCGTTATGAACAGCAGCCCGGCATTGGCCTCGCCGTTCGAAAATATATTATGATGCGTCGCGGTATTCTGAGTTCCGATGCCCAAAGGCGACCTGCGTCCTCGTTGAGCGCGCTGGCAAGAGCCGAGACTGATTATTTGCTTGCACGACTTGCTCGAAGCGATGCGCGTGCGAAGCTTGTTTCGCCATAGTCTCGCGCCTTTGCCGCAGGGGCCCAGTCGTGGAGGTGCAAAGCAATGGCCATGCATGAGTTTTTAGCCCAGGATCGGGTGATATGGGGCGAGCCGGCCCGCGAAGCAGTGCTTGCTGAAGTTGAGCGACGTGCCGCTTCGCGCATTTTTATCGTGACCGGCAAGACCTTGAATCGCCAAACCCCCTTGATTCGGGAACTGTCGCAGGCGCTCGGCATGCGTTATGTAGCTTGCTTTGATGAATGTATGGAGCACACGCCCCGGCGTACGGTGATCGAAGCTGCCCGGGCCGTCCGATTGGCCAAGCCGGATCTTATCCTCACCGTTGGTGGTGGTACGGCAATTGATACGGTCAAGGTGTTGTTGATTGCGCTCGCTGAGGGCCTTGAGCATGAGGATGAACTCAGCGCCTGGCACTTAGCTGTCAACCCTGACGGCAGTCGGAGGATTCCGAAGGTGAAGTCGCCACCCATGCGGCAGATTGCGGTGTCGACCACACTTTCTGCTGCGGAGTTTTCCAATCTTGGCGGTTGTACCGACGAAAAGCGCAAAGTAAAAGACGCCTACATGGGCACAGAGATCGGCCCAGCCGCGGTGATCCTCGATCCGCGGGCAACCCTTTATACGCCGACTTGGTTATGGCTTTCCACGGGGTTGAGGGCGCTCGATCATGCAATTGAGGGACTGTGTTCGGTCAACCCTTCGCCGCTCATTCATGCGCTTGGTCTGGAGGCGGTAAGACTGCTCAGTAAGGGCCTTCGCCAAAGCAATCAGCATCCCGACGATCTACAGGCGCGTCTCGATTGCCTTCAAGGGGCTTGGCTCGCTGGCATCGGGATTATGCGCGTACCTTTCGGCGCAAGTCATGGTATCGGCCACAGTCTCGGTGCTGTCACCGGGATGAGTCATGGTTACACATCTTGTATCATGTTGCCCCATGTTATGCGTTATAACCATGATAAAACAAAGTTCACGCAAAGCTTAATCGCTCAAGCGATGGGCTCCACCCTCGATGCGCCCGACGCAGTGGCAAGGCTTGTCGAAGAACTTGGTTTGCCGAGTCGATTGAGGGACTTGCAGGTCAAGCCCGAGCAGTTTGATGCGGTGGCTGCCGGCGCTATCGACAACCTATGGGTCAAGACCAATCCTGAGCCCATCACGAAGCAAGCGCAGATTCACGGGCTCTTGGCTAAGGCTTGGTAGGCATGCATCGAAAACGCCATGATTACGATGTGGCGATCATCGGAGCAGGTATTGTCGGGGCGAGCATCGCTTATCAGCTTTCCCCACACCTCAGCGTCTGTTTGCTTGAAGCCGAAAATCAGGCGGGCTACCACAGCACAGGGCGCTCGGCTGCGCTTTATATGGACAGCTATGGCCCTCCTGTGGTTCGTCAACTCACGCGGGCTAGCCTCAGTTTTTTTGAACGATCCCCTGAAGGCTTTGCGCCACAGGCCCTGATCAGTCCTCGTGCAGCGATGATGATCGCATCGCCCGAGCAAGTGCCAGCACTCGATGCACACGAAGCCATGGTACGAAGCACAGGCGCACCGATCAGGCGACTCAACATTGAAGCGGCGCGTGCCATCGTGCCGGTCTTGCGCCCGGCTGTGGTGGCGTCGGCAAGCATCGAGTCTCGAGCCTTCGATATCGACGTTCATGCGCTGCATCAGGGCTTTTTAAAAGGCGCGGCACAGCATGCAGCCGCCATCCATCTTGGGCACAGGCTTACACGACTGTCTCTGTCGTCCGGCTCGATGCTGGCAAAGCCCTGGGAGCTTGGCTTTGAGCAAGAAGCATTGCCCCGGATCAGGGCCTCGATGATTGTCAATGCCGCTGGCGCTTGGGGTGATCATGTGGCCGCCTTAGCAGGTATTGCGCCGATGGGTTTGGTTCCAAAGCGGCGAAGCGTGTTCACCTTCGCGCAGCCTGCCATAGCGGGTGTAGCAGATTGGCCTATGGTGATTGGTATTGAAGAGGATTTCTACTTCAAGCCCGACGCGGGCCAAATGCTTGGTTCGCCTGCAAATGCCGATCCGGTGCAAGCGCATGATGTTGTTGCGGAGGAACTTGATATAGCAACCGCAATTCATCGCATTCAAACCGTGGCCGATGTTGTGATTCGACGTCCGATTCGTACCTGGGCGGGCCTGCGCAGTTTTGTTGAGGACGGATCCTTTGTGGGCGGCTTCGATCAGCACTATCCCGGATTTTTCTGGGCAATTGGTCAGGGTGGCTATGGTATTCAGAGCGCTCCGGCTGTTGGAGCGCTCTATGCTTCGATGATTCTGGGGCGCCCAGTGCCCACATTCATAGAGAACCAGGGATTGAAGCTCGACGATTTGTCGCCACAACGTCTCAAAAAGTCCTAGATTGCTACGATCGATCTCCAGATAGAACACGTGGGGTACACACAATGACCAAGCAAGAAACGACCATGATGTCTCCCCCCACGCTCGGCGATGGCAAGCATGGGAGCGCGCCTTCTGCTGATTCGATCAGGCAATCGGTCGAGGATTTGCAGCAGTTATTGAAAATTAAAACAACGATGATTGGCATGAAACTCTTTGAGTCTGAAGCGGTGATGGCCTCAATTCCAAAAATCAGGCGACCTAAAAAGCAGCACACCGCCGACCAAATCGTGGGCATGGCTGCCCGTCTTGGATGGACTGTTGGCATCACAGCACAAGATCTTGTTGGCGATCAATGCCGTGGCGTGCTTGGTCTTGCTGTTGAGGACCCCAACTGGCTTGACGGCAGACGCTATGTGGGCGTGTGGCATGCAAGCCAGGAAGATGCGGCGGCTCGACAAGCGGCGCTTGATCGGGTTCCACAAGGTCGGTATCGCGCCATGGCGGTGTCGCCTTTGGCAAGCGGACGGCTCGATCCGCCCGATATCTGCTTGATTTACGCGACCCCCGGTCAAATGATATTGCTGATCAACGCTTTGCAATACGAGGGCTATCGCAAATTCGAATGGCAGGTTGTCGGTGAAACGGCCTGCGCTGACTCATGGGGTCGAGCCCTGGCTCGCGGTGAACCGAGCTTATCGATTCCTTGTTTTGCTGAGCGACGCTACGGCGGTGTCCAAGACGATGAACTTCTGATGGCCTTGCAGCCGCATTACCTTGCCAAAGCCGTCAATGGTCTGCGTTCGCTTGCAGCCAATGGCCTGCGCTATCCGATTGCACCTTATGGGGTTCAAATGGACGTGCGAGAAGGCATGGCTGCGAGCTATTAGGCGCCGACGCCATCATTCAATGTCGAGCACGCTCGCTTTGCTGGTCCGGCGTACATCAACTTCAAAGTGCATGCCCTTGACCGGCGGCCAGCCTGGAAACCAGTGCAGACCGACATGGGCGAGTCCATATTCTTCAAAAGTGCTCCATAAGGGGCTGAGATCTGTCGGGCAATAGATTTGTAGCGAACCCACCGAGTCCCAACGCGCACCGATTGCCCTGACCCGCGCCATCATCACATCAAGTGTGTAGCGTGCCTTTTCAACCATCGCCGTCGCGTCCATCTGATCGCCGCCAACGATCAAGGTGCTACCGTCGGGCTGCAGCTTGTTTTCCGGTTTGCCAGAAACAACAAAGTCAGGGCCAATCAGGCTGCTGTCATGTGCTTGCAGCGGTTCGGTGTAGCTAAAGGCATAAAGTAATGACCTTGCGGGTTTGGATAACAAGGGTGCCATATTGCTCCGGGCCACGGGATTCTTGTCGCCAAGTCGACAACCCAGTGCATGCAAATGCTTGACATAAACATCATTAAACGCATTGAAGTCTTCTCGACTTCGCGGTGTTGGTGAACGGAGTTCGCAGGCCGCCAGAGAACTTGTCGGTCGGTCGACAGTGCGCAAATAGCCCGCCAGCCGTTCAAATCCCTCCTCCATGGGCATAGCTTGCGCAAAACGGACGCGGTGTAAACGAAAACCAGGGTTAGCAACCACCGCATCCGAAAATGCGCCGCCAGCAAGAAATTTGTAATTGCCTGCTTCAAACTCAATCAGTGACATTGTTGATCGCCTCCTAGACCATGCATACAAAAACTCGGCCCCGTGGCATCCCAGCTGCTCAGATGCCCCACTGGGACAAGTAGCTATCGAGTGGCAGGCCGCAAAAAACCGCGGCACCAAACCAGTTGTTGTGATTAAAGGCTTTAAAACACCCGTCCCTGGACCGATCCTTGATGAGATGATAGTGGTAGACCGCAATCAGCGCAGCCGCTGTCAGGCCTAGCCACCAGCCTAGCCCCAAAGCTGCGAGCCTTCCTGCAAGCAGCAATAAACCGAGGGTAACGCCATAAGCCAGCATCACCATCATCACATCGAGGCGACCAAAGGTGATCGCTGAGGTTTTTATACCTAAATGAATATCGTCGTCTCGGTCGACCATGGCATATTCCGTATCGTAGGCGATCGCCCAAAAAATATTCGCGATCAGCAGTACCCAACACACCAGGGGCAGGCTGTTGGTGAGGGCTGCAAAAGCCATCGGTATGCCAAAGCCGAAGGCGATGCCAAGATAGGCTTGAGGGACCGAAAAAAATCGTTTGGTAAAAGGGTAGCTTGCAGCCAAAAAGGCAGCAATCCCCGCCATCAACCAGGTAAGTTTGTTATAAGAAATAATCAAACAAAGCGCGGTCAGCGAAAGCACGGCAAAAACAATCAGTGCCTCCCAGGGCTTGATACGGCCCGCCGTTAAGGGTCGATCTGCGGTTCGCTTCACATGGCGGTCAAAGTCTCGGTCGGCATAATCATTAATCGCACAGCCTGCCGAGCGCATCAGCAGGGTGCCCATCGAAAAAATCAGCACATCGCTTAATTGCGGCATCCCGGCTGATGCCAGCCATAAAGCCCATAACGTCGGCCACAGTAGCAGCAAGGTCCCGATAGGACGATGCATACGTGTGAGTAACCAGTATTCACGCAGTGTTGATGCAATCATGACAGGGGCCTGAGACGCATCAGTCTAGCTTAACCCGCGCTTTGCAAATGGCTTACTTGATCAACGGCCTGCCATGGGATTCGCGTGTGCCACCTTCGATCACGCTAATCACCGGGCTTGAGCTTTGTTCGGCGTCCGCCACTTTCGTGCTCGTTGGATCAGGCTGATGGCGTGTGGACTGCGCCGGTAATGCTGCTTGCATGGGGGCGATGCGCTTTACGATCAACCCGGCGTCGCTGTATTGCTGCAAGCGTTTTGGTCCAATGCCAGGGACTCTGTCGGCAAAATCGCGCAAGTCCTTGAAGGGCTTTTTCTGTCGTGTTTGGATGATTTTTTGCGCGGTTGCGGGACCAATCCCGGCGATGCTTTGTAACTGTTCTTCGCTTGCTGTGTTGGCATCAATCAACGTATTGGCGCCAAGCGGCATCGACAAGAGAGCAAACAACAAGAGCCTGAGTCCTGCGATGCCAAGTGCATTTACAACGGCTGCAGCAACAGCCTGCATCAAGGCCTTGAGGGGACCGAAGGCAAGGCTCGGTCGCAGTTTCCTGCGCAAAGGGTTTTCCACGCCGAATAAGTCTGTGATTACCAAGGTCATCCTCCTTAGCCGATTTGCGAGCCGCTCTTGAGCGGTGGTCCGAAACAGACCAGCAAGCAACAAAAACGTCGCAAACCACATCGCCGGCTTTACAGCGCTTTAACCATGTACAAGGCCGTCTGCAAGATCAATACCGGGTCACGATGCGAATAACTCATGACGGGTACAAACTGCTGTCCCTAGTTTTCCAACCACGATCCCTGCTGCTTTGTTCGCTAAAACCACGCCTTGCCTTAGATCATGACCGCTCGCCAAGGCCATGGCAAGCACGGCAATGACGGTATCGCCTGCGCCTGTGACGTCATAAACCTCTCGGGCGCGCGCGGGTACGTCGAGCCTTCCTTGTTGATCAAACAAAGTCATGCCCTCGTCGGAACGCGTGAGCAATAAGGCTTCGAGTTGGAGATCATCGATCAGTGCTTTAACGCGCTGCGCCAAATCCTCCTCGCTTTTCCAGCGTCCGATCACTGCCCTAAGCTCAGCGCGATTCGGGGTGAGAACGCTCGCGCCTCGATAAGCACGCCAGTCATCGCCTTTCGGGTCGATCAAGACAGCAGTGTGTTGGGGGCGAACGGGCGAGCGCTGCTTGCGCGCAATGGTGATAAGGCTTTGCAGTTCACCGAGCATGCCTTTGCCATAGTCTGAAAGCACCAAAGCGCCACAGCCAGGCAGGTGTTTAGCCGCCTGCGCATCGCGTTGCGCCAGGAAGTGGTCTTGCGGCTTTGTCTCAAAATCTGCCCTTAGCAACTGCTGCTGCCTGCCAATCATTCTGAGTTTTATGATTGTTCTGAAATCGGGGTCAGTCAGCGATTCGTCTTTGATGCCTGCGTCGCTTGTTAGCCTTTTTATTGCGCTTGAAGCCTCATCAGCACCCAAGGCCCCGATGAGGGAACAAGCACCATGAAGGGCCGTAATGTTACGGGCGACGTTTCCTGCACCGCCTAATCGCTCCTCGATGCGCTCAACCTTCAAGACAGGCACCGGGGCTTCGGGGGAAATTCGTTCGACCTCGCCAAACCAGTAGCGATCGAGCATAACGTCGCCCACGATTAAAACTGGGTGCGGCAAGAACGATTTCTCATCGATAAGAACGGGGTACATTTTCGGTAGGGCTATCTAAGTTAGGGATGTCCAAGGTCGGGTCATCTGAGCAAGGCGGCTGATCAAGCGGGCTGGGGTTTGATCAAGCCCTCGACATTTCGTCGGTCCGGTAGGCCGGGTAACGATCCCATTGATTACAGCCAGGGCACTGCCAGTAGTGACGGTTCGCTTGAAATCCGCAGTGATTGCAAACATAGCCGGCTGATTGAAGCGCGAGTTGCTCGAGCAGCTTGATGATCTCACCGAAGAGCGCCTCATCGTCTGCATGCTTAGCTGCGAGGGCTCGGGCGTTTGATGGATCGGTAGTCATGTCATCCTGATGCTGCTCGTTATGCGGGGCGGCGCTGATGTCTCGGCGCTTGATCTGCGCCAGCATCGAAAGCAGCCCTCGGTGATATGCCCGGTGGGCGGTCAAAAAGGCATAGGCTGCGGCTGGGCCTTGTGCCTTGTCGATGTACCCAAGGAGACTTGTGAGTAAATCGTAGGACGCTGCCTTCTGATAGGTCTTTTCAAGCGCCTCAAAACGCTGCGCTTTCAGAAAGCATTTGCTTTCCCCATGGTTTGTCGCTTCGCTCATGTTGAGCCAGGGTGAGGCAATGCTGGCCGCTTGTTCGGGCCAACGATCAAGAATAAATCGCGCCGCTTCATCGGCTTGGCTCAGCTTGCCGAGCTCAATCGACAGCAGGCAGCTGTCAATCCATGCTCTTGGATGATCGGGTGCGACGGTTTTTGCTTCTCGAAGCGCGAGTGATGCCTCATCTGGCTTGCCTTCTTGAACCAGTTGCTGGGCAATCTCGGCGTGTAAATGGGCGAGCAGGGTTGGCGGAAGGCCCGCTCGTCCTTGTCGCGCGTCGTGTTCGACGATTTCAAGGGCGATCGAGGCAGCAAGTGGCCAGTCCCGAACCCGTTGCGCCAAGTCAAGGCGAAGTTTTTGAGCCTCGTCAGCCAGTGGGCCGTTTCGCAAGCTTTGCAGTGATTGTTCCGCGCGGTCAAAGAGACCGGCCTTGATGTAGTCAAGGGAGAGTTCACGCTGCAACGCGGCGCGACGCTCGGCGGTGAGATCTTGTCGGGCTAGCAAATTTTGGTGAACCCGTATCGCACGATCAGTTTCACCTTTGCGTCGAAAAAGATGTCCCAGCGCAATCTGTAACTCGAGATTATCGGGTTCATGGCGGACCAGTTCGGTAAAGGCATCGGTGGCGCGCAATGGGTCCTCACCAAGTAGTGATTGCAAGCCACGCAGATAGGCCTCTGGCAGGACAGCTTGATGATGGGGATGCTGGCGCGACGATTCTCTGCGCGCCGCAAGCCATCCGAGTGCAAAAAACAGTGCGGCTCCCGGGAGCCACCAAAAGTCAAACTCCATGGGGTTTGTCAGGGAGCGCCACCGGCAGACTAGCGTCCAGCTCGCTGCGCCGCTCCTTTTGCGGATCCGTCTTGCTAGCTGCTGGGGCACCGCCTTCAGCCGCTTTTTGCTTGCTGAGCGCCTTATTGAGCTTGTCGATCTCGCGCCGCTGGGAAAACAACTTTGGCGTCAGTGCAAGCAGTCCCACGATCATCCCGGCAGCGAAAAATCCGACGAGAAAGACAACCAGTGGGGCGCGCCAGACGGTATCGAATCCGACGAACTGGACCTGAACAATGTCAGCATTCGCGAGCGCAAAACCCAGCACAATCAGGAAAAATAACGCTCGAAGCAGCCACTGTAGCGATCGAATCATGGCGGGCCATTAGCGTCGTCACCGGGGCCAAGGTCCACGCGTTTGCGTAACTCTTTGCCTGGCTTAAAGTGGGGGACACGTTTTTCCGGCACCATCACGGTCTCGCCCGATTTCGGGTTGCGTCCTGTTCGTGGTGGTCTTGTCGACAGCGCAAAACTGCCGAATCCGCGAATCTCAATACGCCGCCCCTCAACCAGTGTTCGCGTCATGGCATCAAGCAGCGTTCGTACGGCCAACTCCGCATCTCTCGCGGCCAGCTGAGGGTATTTTTCGGCAAGCTTGGTAATCAGTTCGGACTTTGCGATCGACGAGGCATCGATGTCGCTGGTATCCGCGCTCGAAGCGCTTGAGGGCTCGGGCTGGGACCCGGCTTCAGGGTCCCAGTGGTTGCTTGGTTTAGACATTGATAGCCATCAAGTCTGAGAGTCGATCGGATTTGGCGCAAGAACAGTCTGTTGCGAGTCTATTGCCCCTGGCCGTCGAGTTTGGCACGTAGCAAGGCACCCAAATTTGTCGTGCCTGATTGGGCCGAGTTCTCTGCTTGCATCCGTGAAAGCGCATTGGCGGTCTCAGCGGTTTCTTTGGCCTTGATCGAGAGGCTGATCGAACGGTTCTTGCGGTCGATGTTGACGACCATGGCTTCCACCGAGTCGCCTTCTTTGAAGAATGTTCGAGCATCCTCGACGCGCTCACGAGAAATCTCGGAGGCGCGCAGATAAGCCTCTGTATCCGAGCCGAGATCAACAACAACGCCTTTGGCATCGACCGACTTCACAATACCGCGGACCAGCGAACCCTTGTCGGTCGCCGATGAGAAGCTGGTGAAAGGATCACCGTCGAGTTGCTTGATGCCCAGGGAAATGCGCTCACGCTCGGTGTCGATAGCAAGCACAACCGCCTCAACCTCATCGCCCTTCTTGAAGTCGCGAACCGCTTCCTCGCCAGTCTTATTCCAGGACAGATCGGAAAGATGCACCAAACCGTCGATACCACCGGGCAGGCCAATGAACACACCGAAATCGGTGATGGATTTGATGGCGCCTTTGACCTTGTCACCTTTGCGATGGTTCTCGGAAAACTCTTCCCATGGATTGGGTCGGGTTTGTTTCATGCCTAATGAAATGCGGCGGCGATCCTCGTCGATCTCAAGCACCATCACTTCGCATTCATCGCCTAAAGCGACGATCTTGCCTGGGTTGACGTTCTTGTTGGTCCAGTCCATTTCTGAAACGTGCACCAAGCCTTCAATGCCGGGCTCAATCTCAACAAAGGCACCGTAGTCGGTGATGTTGGTGACTTTGCCAAACATGCGGGTGCCCGAGGGATAACGACGTCCGATGCCTATCCAGGGGTCATCGCCGAGTTGCTTCACACCGAGCGACACGCGATTCTTTTCCTGGTCAAACTTCAAGACCTTGGCTGTGACTTCCTGGCCAACCTGCAAAACTTCGGATGGGTGGCGCACGCGACGCCAAGCCATGTCGGTGATATGAAGCAGTCCGTCAATACCGCCCAGATCAATAAAGGCGCCGTAGTCGGTAATGTTCTTCACCAGACCCTTCACGATGGAACCCTCGGCGAGTTGTTCCATCAACTTCGCGCGCTCTTCGCCTTGAGACAACTCAACCACCGCACGACGCGATAACACGACGTTGTTGCGCTTACGGTCGAGCTTGATGACCTTAAATTCCATGGTCTTGCCCTCAAAGGGCGAGGTGTCTTTGACTGGCCTGGTATCAATCAGCGAACCCGGCAGGAAGGCTCGGATACCGTTGGTCATCACGGTGAGGCCACCCTTGACCTTGCCTGTGATCGTGCCGGTGACCAGCTCAGCCTGCTCGAGGGCTTTTTCTAGGTTGATCCACGCTGCTAAACGCTTAGCCCGATCACGCGAAAGACGCGTTTCGCCATAACCGTCTTCGATGGAATCAATGGCAACCGAAACAAAGTCGCCTTCGACGACATCAATTTCGCCACGATCGTTGAAGAATTCTTCGATAGGGATGTAGCTTTCGGACTTCAGCCCGGCATTCACGACCACGAAGTTGTGATCGATACGGATGACCTCGGCGGTAATGACCTCTCCAGCGCGCATCTCTTGGCGGCTGAGAGATTCTTCAAACAATTGGGCAAAGCTTTCAGTCAATGGTGACGATTCGATAGCTGTTGACAAAATAATTTCCTTGGATGGGTGCTACTCGCGCCGACCGTTGATTGGATCAGGTTACCGTCGGGTTGGTGTCCGACGAAAACGGCCAGCGGTGTTAAAAAACCTTTGCCAGCGAGCGCCAGCAAAGACCCGGTTTCCGCTAAAGCCGATTGCCCGATGGCTAGGCAATCTTAGCGATGGCCATCCACCATTGGAGCACTTGTTGTACCGATTCACTGATACTGAGAAAACTACCATCGAGTAGACGCGCATCGGACGCCGGTGTTAAAGGCGCAATGTCGCGCGATTGATCGCGCGCATCCCGAGCCCTTAAATCAGCAAGCAGATCGTCAAAGTTAACAGAAATTCCTTTTTCGATCAACTGCTTAGTTCTACGGCGCGCGCGCTCTTCAACGTCGGCAACAAGGAATACTTTTAACGCGGCATCCGGAAAGACAACCGTACCCATATCGCGCCCGTCAGCGACCAATCCGGGCGCCGAGCGAAAGGTCCATTGTCGTTGGAGCAATCCTCGGCGCACTGCGGGTTTGGCAGCAAACTCCGAAGCGAGGCTGCCCACGCGTTCCTCACGAATCGCGTCCGTGACATCCTGGCCCTCGAGCACGATCCGGTCTTCATAAAAAATCACCGGCAGAAGGCTTGCCAACTGCTCAAGCTCCTGGTCTGCAATTGGCGTTTTCGGATTGATACCTTGATGGTCAAGGTGCAGGGCGAGCAATCGGTAAAGTGCACCCGAGTCGAGGTAATGAAAATTGAGTGCGCTGGCAAGCTTTCGCGACAGGGTGCCTTTACCGGATGCGGTCGGTCCGTCAACCGTAAGCACAGGTACAGCCTTTGTCATCCCAACCCCGCTCAGACGCTCAAGGCGCAGCGGGGATCGATCCTGAGACCGGCGATCAATCCACAGACGATCGCTGGTCTCATGACTGCTGCCTGAGCTGCATCCCGCAGGATCTCGCCAGTTCGACAAAGCCCGGAAATGAGGTGGCGACATTGTTCGTATCTAGAATGGTGATGTGCTGCGCCGAACGTTGGCCCGCGACTGCAAAGGCCATCGCAATGCGATGATCTCCCAGCGATTCAATGACGCAGCTGTTAAAGCTTCCGTCGGGTTGACCTTCGATAATCATGCCGTCGGCAGTCGCCTGGACTTTTGCGCCGCACGCGATCAGACCGGCTTCCATGGCCGCGATGCGGTCAGACTCTTTCACCCTAAGTTCTTCAGCGTCACGGACCGTGGTTCGACCCGCTGCGAAACAAGCGGCAACAAACAACACCGGAAACTCATCGATGGCCAAAGGAACCAGTGAGCTTGGAACCTCGATGCCTTTGAGTTGACTCGACCTGATGCGCAGATCGGCAACGGGTTCACCGCCGACTTCCCTTGGGTTCATCAGGTCGATACGGGCACCCATCAGCTTCAGGATCTGGACAATGCCGGTTCGGGTCGGATTCATACCGACATGCGCCAGGATCAGATCCGAACCGGGAATAATCGAGGCGGCCACGAGAAAAAAAGCGGCTGAGGAAACATCTGCTGGGATATCGATCTCACAGGCATGCAGCTTTTGGCCGCCTTGAAGGCTGCGAGCGGCACCATCGATATCAAGCTTCACACCAAACCCCTTGAGCATGCGTTCGGTGTGGTCTCTCGTGGGTGCAGGCTCGTGAATTCGGGTGAATCCTTCCGCATAAAGACCGGCAAGCAGCAGGGCGGATTTTACTTGGGCGCTCGCGATCGGCATCGAATAATCGATGCCATGTAGCCCCGAGCTCGCCAGGATACGCACGGGCGGTCTGCCTTCGCGGGTGACGATTTGCGCACCCATCATCGCGAGAGGATCCGCAACCCGCCGCATCGGTCGCTTGGAAAGTGACTCGTCGCCCATCAGCGTGCTGGAAAAGTTTTGCCCTGCGAGCAAACCCATCATGAGTCGCATCGCGGTGCCTGCATTGCCGCAGTCAAGGTCATGATCAGCCCCGGTTAGGCCGCGCATGCCAAGTCCTAGCACCTTCACCTGACCCTGCTCGGGACCCTTGATGCGCACCCCGAGTGCTCGGAATGCATTCATGGTGGAGATGGCATCTGCGCCTTCGAGAAAACCGCTTACCTGGGTTTCGCCTTCAGCGATCGCTCCCAGCATGATCGCGCGATGCGAAATCGACTTATCGCCGGGCACGCGTATGGTGCCTCGCAAGGGGTTGCTGCCGCCTGTGGCAAGTAAAGATTCCCGGTTGGGTTGCGTGGCAGCGTTCAAGCAAAATCTCCTCGGAAAGGCGATGAAGGGAAAACCTTAATCATGTTGTGACGAGCCTCGACGAAAGGCGCAGCATACGCAAAGCAAATCGCTAAGGCGGGGATCGTGCTGAGATGAGGGTCTCAAGCAAGGTCCTGGAGCCCTTGTCGCCATTGTGAGGCCTTGGTGAGCAGTTCGACGAGCGCTGCGCGGTCGTCTTGTTCAATGCGCTCAATAAGATCGCTGAGTGCTTGTCGATGGCGTTGTGCTGAAGCAAGCGTCGCCGCTTTATTGGACAATAAAATATCGGTCCAGAGTGCTGGATCACTGGCTGCGATTCTTGTGGTGTCCTTAAGCCCGGCTCCGGCACGCGCCACACTGTGCTCGGCTAGCGGGCCGCGCGCGATGCCAAGACAAAGCGCAAAGGCTGCTGCATGCGGCCAGTGGGACACTTCGGCATAGACCTCATCGTGAAGCTTTGCGTGAATCGTGGCAGTACGCGCGCCAAGCGACTGCCAAAAGCGGCTCACGACATTGAAACTTTCAACCGCTATGTCATCCCCTTGGCAAAGCAGCACCATGCGATTCACAAACAAATCCGGATTGGCTGCCGCGGCGCCGCGTCGCTCTGAGCCTGCGATCGGATGGGCTGGAACAAAAACGGCTTTATTGGGACCAAGCGCTTCGGAAGCGGCCACAATGCCTTGCTTGCTGCTGCCTGTGTCCGTCAATCTGGTAAGCGGTTTACCCTCACTGGCTTGTTGCGCCAAGCACTGAGCGATCAGGGGCATCAAGTGCATGATCGAGCTCACGGGCGCACTCAAAACCACCAGATCGGAGCCTTCCAAACAATCCGTTGCCTGCTCGCAAACATGGTCGATCCAGCCTGCGGCAAGCGCAATCTTGGCGTCTTCGCCCGGCGAGTAGGCCACGATTCGAGTGGTAATCTCGCGCGACCTCACGGCGGCGGCTACCGAGGCACCGATCATGCCGACGCCGATAATCCCAATCTGCCTCAAAAGCGTGCCCGTCACGGCGTTTTCGTGTGTGATTGAGGGGCAGGGATATGAAGTGCGTTTGCAAGCGCGGCTAAGAAGGCCTCGTTTTCCTCGGGCAGTCCAACAGAGACCCGTAACCATTCAGGAAGGCCGTAATTGGCAACCGGCCTAACAATCACGCCAGCGCGCAGCAGCGATTCATAGACGGCCGCAGCATTGCCAACCTTTACCAGGACAAAATTTGCATAAGAGGGCAGGTAGGGCAGCTGCATGGCGTTAAAGGCTGATTGCAGTTGTTCGAGACCCTGGCGATTAAGTGCATAGCTCTTGGCAAGAAAAGCGTCGTCCTCCAAGGCTGCTGTTGCAGCAGCAAGCGCAAGGCTATTGACGTTGAAAGGCTGGCGCAATCGGTTCATCAAATCGGTAATACTTTCTTGAGCGATCGCGTAGCCGATGCGTAACCCAGCCAAACCATAGGCTTTGCTGAGGGTGCGCGAAACGATTAGATTGGGAAAATTGCGGACCCAGGCCACACTATCCATCCGCACTTGTGGCGGCAGATAATCGCTATAGGCCTCATCAAGCACCACAGCCACCTGTGGCGGAATTTGCTTGAGCATCGCATCAATTCTTGTTGCTTCAAGAAAGGTGCCGGTTGGATTATTCGGGTTTGCAACAAAAATGATTCTTGTATCGGCATCGATCGCCTTGACCATGGCGTCGAGATCGTGCCCCAGATCTTTGGCAGGAACAACCACATGTCTGGCCCCGATGGCCTGTGTCGCGAGGGCATACACCGCAAATGAATGTTGTGCATAGATCGAAGCGAGACCTGGCTGCAGGAACGCGCGCGCTGCCAATTCAAGCACATCGTTCGAACCGTTACCGAGCGTTATCCACTCGCTCGGGACCCGATGCTTTTTCGCAAGTGCTGTTTTAAGTTCAAAGCCATTAGAGTCCGGATAGCGACCCAGATCGGCTGCTGCCGCTTGCATGGCTGCAAGTGCCGAAGCCGGGATGCCGAGCGGATTTTCATTGGACGCAAGCTTCACGATGGCTTGCGGATTTAAACCGTATTCGCGGGCAAGTTCCTCGATTGGTTTGCCCGCGCGATAGGGCGAGATTGCACGGACATAGGCCGGCGATTGATCAAGAATCCTACTTGCTGTCATGAGCTGATACCTTTTAACGCGATCCTCATGCTTCATGGGCGCGCGGATAAGAACCGATGATCTTGATGAATGCGGCGCGTTGCCGCAACTCCTCAAGCGCTGCTGCGACCGAAGCATCGCTCTGATGACCGAGGATGTCGATATAAAAATAATATTCCCAGGTGCCCTGACGTGCGGGTCGGGACTCAAAGCGCTTCATCGAAACACCGTGTCGCGCAAGCGGCTCGATAAGGCTGTGTACCGCACCAGCCTTATCGGGTACGGAAAGAATCAAGGATGTCTGATCCATCCCGGAGGCTGCGCAGGCATAGCGACCGATCACAGCAAATCGGGTTCGATTATGGGGGTCGTCCTGAATGGATCCACAAGTGATATTTAAACCATATCGTGCTGCAGCAAGCTCGGAAGCGATACCTGCCGTATCGGGGGCCTGCGAGGCAAGTCGTGCTCCTTCGGCATTTGAGGACACTGGAATCCTCTGCGCAGCGGGCATGTGTTTGTCGAGCCAGGTAGCACATTGTGCTAGCGCTTGGGGATGCGCACAGACTTTTGTGATGTTTTCCAGATCGTGATGCAAGCTCAGCAAATTATGCTTCACAGGCAGGGAAACTTCGGCGCTGATCACCAAGGCTGATTGCAGCATCAGGTCAAGCGAGCGATTGACCGCGCCTTCTGAGGAGTTTTCAACCGGAATGATGCCAAAATCGGCTTGTTGCGCCTCGGTGGTGCGAAAGACTTCATCAATACTGGAGCAGGAAACCGGTTCAACGCCATGACCGAACTGTTTAAGTAAGGCGATTTCCGAAAAGGTACCCGAAGGTCCCAGAAAGGCGACGCGCAGTCTACGTTCAATTTCTCGACAACCCGAGATGATTTCGCGCCAGATCGATTCGATCCGGTCACCAGCCAGGGGCCCTGTATTGGCCTGTCTGAGGCGTTGAATGATCTGGGCTTCGCGTTCCGGTCGCCAGATCGGCGCCTTGTGATCCTCTTTTAAATGCCCGACCGACTTCGCAAGCGCCGCTCTTTTGCAAATGAGCGCGAGTAATGCATCATCAACCGCGTCAATCGACACACGCAGGTCAGCAAGTGTGTTTTGCGCCTCAGCCATATCGTTTCTCGAATGCTTTCATAAAGGCCACGAGCGCCTCAACCCCTGCAAGCGGCATTGCGTTATAGATTGATGCACGCATGCCGCCAACAAGCCGATGGCCTTTGAGCGCGAGTAAGCCTGATGCCTGACTTTCCTTGAGGAATTGGGTGTTTAAAGTTTCGTCACGCAGGAAAAAACACACATTCATTTTTGACCGGTACGCAGGCTCAACCAGATTGTAATAAAAATCAGTTTGATCGATGGTGTCGTAAAGAAGCCTGGCTTTTTGTGCATTGACCTTAGCGATTGACTCGACCCCGCCTTGAGCAATCAACCATTCAAAAACCAGCCCTGCGAGATAAATACTGTAAGTCGGTGGTGTGTTGTACATCGAATCGTTTTCTGCAACGATCTGATAATTGAAAGCAGAAGGACACAATGGATGGGCTCGCCCCAAGAGATCTTTTCTAACAATGACAAAAGTCAATCCGGCGGGCCCGATGTTTTTCTGTGCGCCACCATAAAGCACGCCGAATTGGGAAACATCCAGGGCCTCCGAGAGTATCGTTGAACTTACATCGGCAACCACAGGCATAGCTGCCGGTGCCTGAAAGGGCGCATCACCACGATCGATCAAGCCGTCAAAGGCCAGTCCGTCGATGGTTTCATTGACGCAAAGATGGAAATAGGCACCCTCCGGGTCGATTTGCCAGTCCGATCGTGTCGGCAAACGTTGGTAACGTCCCTTCGCATCGGCGCCGTTAGCGACAATCTGCACCTGGCCGTAGCGCGAAGCTTCTTTTGCCGATCGGGCTGACCACTGTCCGGTGATCAAGTAATTCGCTTTACCTTGGGGGAGCATGAGGTTGAGGGGTACGATGCCGTTCTCGCCGATGGCACCGCCTTGCATGAACAAAACCGCATAGTCCTCAGGAATCTTCAACAAGCTTCGGAAATCATGGCTCGCTTTGGCGGCAACTTCCATGAAGTCCTTGCCTCGGTGACTGACTTCCATGACCGAAACGCCCATGCCGCGCCAATCGAGCATTTCAGCCGCAGCTTTTTCCAGAACCTCCGTGGGCAGTGCCGCGGGGCCTGGTGAGAAGTTAAAAACGCGATGAGGGGCTTGATGGCTTGTCACGAACAAAGGCTCCTCTGAGAAGTCTGAAAGCCTGAACAATCGATCGCAGTTTAGGCCTGATCGGGATCGTCACCACGCTCACGACCTTCGCCGGTTCTATCAGGTGCCTGGGCCTGATCGAGCGATCCTTTGCTGCCGGGTGCTGTTTCCGGATCATGCGATGCCGACCCTTCCGGATCATCGCTGCTAAGTTTTTCGGTGTCGGATTCCACAACACGTTGCAGACCACTGAGTTTTGATCCGTCGTCGACCGCAATCAAGGTCACACCCTGGGTTGCCCGACCCATTTCACGCACTTCAGCAACCCTTGTACGCACCAAAACACCGCCGGTGGTGATCAGCATGATTTCATCATCCGGGTTAACCAAGACGGCAGCAACGACTTTGCCATTTCGCTCGGAAGTCTGAATCGCGATCATGCCCTTCGTGCCCCGACCATGACGGGTGTATTCGCTGATGGGCGTTCGTTTGCCAAAACCGTTTTCTGTGGCCGTCAATACCGACTGGGTTTCCGATTCAGCAACCAGCATGGCGATAACCCGCTGTCCCTCATCCAGGCTCATGCCGCGGACACCCCGCGCCGCGCGCCCCATGGGACGCACATCATTTTCGTCGAATCGCACTGCTTTGGCGGCGTCTGAAAAGAGCATCACATCGTGGGCGCCATCGGTGACTGCAGCGCCGATCAAAAAGTCGCCCTCATCAAGATCGACCGCGATGATGCCTGCCTTGCGGGGATTGGAGAAATCGGTGAGCGGCGTCTTCTTGACCGTGCCGAGCGCTGTGGCCATGAAGACGAAATGATCATCATCAAAATGTTTCACCGGTAGTACCACGGTGATCTTCTCAGCTTC
>DENJ01000102.1:33372-76408 GCA_002359635.1 Burkholderiales bacterium UBA2647 | reverse complement strand
TGGGACCAGGCGAGCATCAACAAACCGCTGGCATGCATGACCATGCACAGCGCAGAAATCTTGCGTTTTTCAAAGCGGTCACCGCACCACCATCCGATCAAGACGCCGACGATTTGAAACACCGTCATCAAAGTGATTACCAGGGAAGCCTGGGCAACGCTGTAGCCCAGACCCTCCTTCATATGCGAAATGGCATGAACATTCACCGCGGTCACAACAAACAGCGCTGAACCATGGCCCAGACTCAAAAGCCAGAAGGCCCAAGTGCGAAGCGCTTGCCGCGCCGTGAACTCGATGATTTGTCCAGATTCCTCGCCCACCACATCGAGGGCAAGCGGCAGTCCGTCGACAGTCTGCCCCACATCAGCAGGTCGGCGTTTGAAGTTTCGCGCTAAGGGCCAACCCATCAGGATAAACGCGAGTCCGGAGCAAAAGGCTGTGCTTCGCCAGCCCCAGGTCTGCATGGTCCAGGCAACCACGGGCACAAAGATACCGCCGAAGGCAAGACCGAGTGACAAGGCCGATAACGCTCTTGCTCTCAACCTTTCAAACCAATGAATGATGGCGACGTTAATCGGGAAAAAGCCGCAGAGACTTGATCCCAAGGCAATCACGACAAATGCCGTGTAAAAGCCTGCAAGGCTGTCAATCTGGCTCAGCAGCATAAAGCCGCCGCCCAGCACGCAAATCCCAAGCCGGATCATGCCCTGAGGACCGAAGCGGTCGATGAACCAGCCCATCAGCGGACCAAGCGCCGCCGCTTCCATCGGTTGCAAGGTTGCCGCGCCGGATAATGCAGTTTTGCTCCAGCCGAATTGGCTCGACAGCACAGCAAGATAGGCGCCGAAGGCCTGATGAAGCAGTCCTGATTGCAGGAATTGGATACCGCCGCCGGCCGCAACCATCCGCCATCCTTGAAACTTCCACGCCGCGCTTAGGACTGTTTGCACGTGTTAGCCTCAAGGCCTTTTGTTTTGTCCATGCCCAAAGCTTAAATGAGATGAATCTTCAATGGCAGATCGAGCGTTTCGATGCCTTAGAACTTCGACAGCTTTACCAACTCTTACAGTTGAGGCAGGCGGTTTTTGCTGTCGAACAACAATGCATCTACCAGGATTTGGACAATCTCGATCTCGAGTCGTTCCATCTTTTGGGCTGCCATGCGCAGTCAGGGAAACTGCTGGCCTATGCCCGTTGTTTGCCCCCGGGCCTAAAGTATCCGGAGTCTTCAATCGGCCGCGTCGTCGTGGACCTCTCGTGGCGTGGCAAAGGGCTGGGCCATGCACTGCTGCGGCGCGCGATTGACTGCTGCGCGCTTTTCGACGGGAATGAAGGCGGTGTTCAGGCCATCAGGATCAGTGCTCAAGCTTACTTGGAACCCTTTTACAGGGTTCACGGTTTTGCTCCCCAAGGTGACTGCTACATCGAGGACGGGATCAAGCATCTTGAGATGCTGCGCTCGGGTGAATCTCTCGTACAAGATAAGAATAAATGACCGGGACGACCACAAGGGTAAGTAGCGTCGAAGTGATCACCCCGCCGATGATCGCGCGGCCCATGGGTGCTTGGATTTCCCCGCCTTCATTGAGTGCTAGCGCCAGGGGCAGCATCCCGAATACCATCGCGAAGGTCGTCATCATGATCGGCCGCATGCGCACCTGGCCGGCCTGCAGGAGCGCTTCGCGCACGTTCGCTCCCGATCTGCGAGCTTGATTTGCAAAATCGACCAGCAAGATTGCGTTCTTGGTGACCAGGCCCATCAGCATGATCAGGCCGATCATTGAGAAAACATTGACCGTTGAACCAAACAAAAGGAGCGCCAAGACAACGCCGATAAGAGAGAGCGGAAGGGATACCATGATCGCAAGCGGCTGAACAAGGCTGCCAAACTGGCTTGCCAGAACGATATAAATAAAAATGATCGCTAAGGCCATAGCGCCCAACATGGCGCTGAAAGCCTCTTCCTGTTCCTTGGTCGCTCCGCCCACATCAAACCGCATGCCCTCTGGCAGCTGCGTCTGTTTAACCAGCTTTTGCACGTCTGCACCCACATCACCCGCGGGGCGATTCTGAACACCGGCAAAAATAGCCTCGCGTCTCAGAAGATTCTGACGGCGAATCACCTCGGGGTTGTCGACCGATTCGATGCTTGCGATGCGCGACAGTGGAATTGGCTTGCCGTCTTTGCTGAAGGCAATCGGCAAGTCGCGAATCTGCTCGATGCGTTCTCGAGATTCGCTCGGAAGTCTTAACAAGACCTCAACCTGCTCCCCGTCACTCGCTGTCCAATAGCTCGCTACTTCGCCATTCACAAAGGCCCTGAGCGAAGTCGCCAGCTGGCTGCTATTCAAACCCATTTCTCGCATTGCGATTCGATCAAGCCTCACAGCAAAGGTAGGCAGGCCAGGTTTGGCAGAAACCTCGATATCGGTTATCCCGGGGACCTCCTCCATTTTCTTGGCAAAGGCTTGGGTCTGCTCAACAAGTTGTTTGGGATCCGATCCAAGGATTGTTACAAAAATCGGGCGCTCAGTACCGACGGAAGCTTCGATACCAGGGATGTTGGCGATGGCTTGACGCAGTGATGCTTCGATTGACTTTTGGTCAAGATCACGCTCTTTGCGCGGTTTCAAGGAGATATTGAGAGTGGCTTGGTTACGGCCGACCAAGAATCCCGTTCCAGTTCCTCCAACGGTTGTGATTATCGTCGCAATCCCCGGCACTTGTCGGACTGCTTCCTCAACCTGAGCAATTTTATCTGACCCGCGTTGTAAGCTCGAACCAACAGGGAGCCGAATGGAGAGTTGGGTAAAGCCATTGTCGGTCTGGGGAACAAACTCAGTTCCCACCGTCTTGATGAGCAGAATCGCCAGCACAAAACTGATTAAACCGATCAAAAGGACAATCACCCGCGGTGGGATACTGACAAGCCAGAACAGGCGAAATCCCCTGCCTTCAAAAATCCATGCGATAAGCTCGCTGTAGCCTTGATGCAAGGCCGCCATCATGGCGTCAACAGCGCCAATCGCATGCCGTAAAAGAGGGATTCGACGGTGCGCCTGCCCATCCGGATCGTGCCAGATGCTTGATAGCATCGGGTCGAGGGTAAAGCTCACGAAGAGTGAGATCAGGACAGCAACGGTCACGGTGATCCCGAAGGGATAAAAGAACTTCCCGATGATGCCAGTCATGAACGCAACAGGAACAAAAACGGCGCAAATGGCGAAGGTTGTCGCCATGACTGCCAGCCCGATTTCCTCGGTTCCATCGCGCGCCGCCTGCCGATGGTTTTTCCCCATGTGCAGGTGGCGAACAATATTTTCCCGAACCACAATGGCATCGTCGATTAACAAGCCAATACAAAGCGACAAGGCCATCATCGTCATAAAGTTCAAAGTAAATCCGCAGGCATACACCGCAATAAAGCTTGAGATCACGGCGATGGGCAAGGTAAGCCCGGTGATCACCGTGGAACGCCAGGAGTGCAGAAAAAGGTAAACAATCAGTACGGTCAAGAGTGCGCCTTCAATCAGGGTACGCTGAAGGCCCTTGAGCGATTGCTTGACCCAGTCACTTGTTGCGTAAATGAGCCGCAACTCCACATCCTTGCCAAGCTGTGCGCGGAGTTCATCGGCTGCTTCCTTGATCGCATCACCCGTCGCCACAATGTTGGCATCTTGCTGCTTGAAAATATTGAAACTGATTGCGCGCTGTCCATTGATTCTTGCGAGCGTATCGAGTTCACGTTCGCGTTCATAGACGCGTCCGAGATCGCTAAGTTGGATCGGCATGCCGTCCCGCTTACCGATGATAAATGCGCCGAATTCGATCGGGTTGCTGACCCGCCCCTCGACACGAAGCATCGCATCGCTAAGCGGATGACTGAGAATGCCAACCGGTTGGTCACTGTTTTGCTCACGAAGCGCGTTCGCGATCTCTGCCGGGGTCACGCTAAACTGTTGAAGTCGGGCAACGTTCAAATCAACGCGCACCTCACGCGTCGCAAGTCCAGCGAGTTCGACCGAAGAAACGCCTTCAACCCGCTGGAAGCGGCGCGACACTTGTAGTTCGGCGATCATTGAAAGCTCTCGCGGACTCTTGCTCTTAGAGAGCAAGGCAAAGACTGCGACAGGCTGAGCGTTCTCGTTGTTTGCGCGGGCTATTACCGGCGCTTTGGCGTCTTTTGGAAACAGCGGCTGGACCAAGGCGATCCGATCGCGAACGTCTTGGACCGCGCGCCCCATGTCCACGTTGAGATTGAATTCAACGCTCGATTGACTTCGACCCTCAAAGGCGCGGGAGGTAATGCGTTTGACGCCTGCAATGCCGTTGAGTGCTTCATCCACGCGGCGGGTTATCTCTCGTTCCACAGCTTCAGGTGAGGCGCCAGGGTAACGAAGGTCTACAAAGACGACCGGAGGATTGATGTCGGGCAGTTGCTCGATCCCCAGTCTGGTATACGAAAACAAACCCAGGACGCAAAGCGCGAGCATCACCATGGCAGCAAAGACTGGGTGGGCAATTGATACCCGGGTCATCCACATACGGTTAGCCTAGGACTTTGATGCTGAGCGCGCGGCGGGGCGTAGGGTGGGCCCGGGCTTAGCCGCCGCATTGGGAGGGTGGTCTGAGTTTTCGATGTTTGCTTCTTGTCCTTCACGAAGTCCTTCAAATCGGACGGCCAATACCCGATGACTTTCGTTCAAGCCATCAAGGATTTCAATGCGATTACCATCGGGTGACCGGCGTCCGGTGACAAGGGCTTTGCGCTGTAACTTTCCCTCATGAATGATCCAGGCAACGGACTGGCCGGCCTCTTGACGAATTGCCTCGACAGGAAGGGTCAGTCGCTCCTGGAGTCCGGGTAGATCTAACGCTGCTAGTGCAAACTGACCAGGTCTGAGTGTGAATGGAGGAGGTGATTGAATCAGCCAGACCAAGGTCAGCGATCTGGAATTCATATCGGCATTAGCCATGATTCGGCTCAACTGGGACTTAACCGGTATTGACAGCCCGTCGACGACAAAATCTTGTAAACGCCCGATGGTTAATCGCTGAGCATCCAGGACAGCAATTGGCGTATGAATCTCCAGGCGATCGGTGTTAAGAACAGTTACGATCGGCTGCTCAGTCGCCAATTTCTCGCCCTCTAGGGCGAGCCGCTTCTGGACCCAGCCACTGATCGGCGCAACAAGGTCGGCATCGCGCAATTGCACTTGTACCGTTTGCAAAGCGGACTCGGCTGCTTGGACTTGTGCTCTTGCTGACTCCAGATTCGCGCGCGAACTTTCAATCGCGGTCGGAGCGAGAAATCCTCGCTCGGCGAGACGCTGATTAGCATCCCACTGGATGCTTGCCTGAGTCATTGAGGTCTTTGCAGCGGCAAGTGCCGCCCTTCGTTCGGCAAGTCGCGACTGAAGCTCGGTGAGGTCTAAGGTTCCGATCGCTTCGCCTTTACGCACCAATTGACCCTCTGTCACGTTCAGGCCCTTCAAAAGACCAGCCGCCTTTGCCCTGATCGTGACACTGTCGGGCGCTTGCACGGTACCCGACAATTCAATCGACTGGCCAAGGGCAAGCGGCGATGCTTGGGTTAGTTCAGCGGGTTTGAACACAAGCGAAGGGGCTTGCTTATTCTTTTCAGGTGTTTTATTAGTGTGAATTCGCCAAACGGCCAGGGCAGTAATGACCATAGCGCATGAGAGGCCTATGAGGAATCGTCGTCGAGCTCTCGGGGACATAGGATCAAGGAAGTATGCGAAACACGCGTGGGAGTATCGCATGGCAGGCACGAATCATCCGGTTATTCATCTGGCCTGCGATTTGATGGCGACATTGAACGAGCCCTTGAAGGCTGCTGAAAAGTAAACGCTAATTGTCCGATTAGCGCGTTACCGAGTCGCTTCGTCCGAATCGCCTTGGGAAGAGGTCCAGCTTGGGTTACATTTAGCCTTTTTGGAGTTCCCTTTTTTTGGGGGGTTCCCGGCGTACGCGAGAGGACGCAGCTGACATGACGACGAGATTGCCTCAGGAAGTCTACGAAGAGCTCGGGTTTACCCACGAGCAATTTGAGAAAGCCATGGCTATGGTCCAGGAACTGGGTTCCAATCGTGCCGCCGACCGAGCTATGGGCCTGAGCAGCGGAACGGTCGCGCGATGGGCCAGGGCCTGGCTTCTGGCAAGCAGGGCGCTGGAAGAAAATCCTCAAACGGATCCTAGAGAAATTCTTGCCGGATTGAAACTCAGTCGTCGTACAAATCCGACGGGCGCGCCAGAGTTGAGCCCGCTTGCGGGCATGGCAGAACCAGATTCGCCCGAAGCGCTAGAGGCCTTGCAGGCATTCAGACGGGGCGCCGGTTTAGCGCAAGACGCTCAGGCAGCAGGCCAAGCGGCCAACCTCCCGGGACAAGCGCAAGCTTCGCCAGACAGCGCAAACCCCACAGATGCTGGCGCATCAAGCACAGTCGGCCTTCCGTCGTCGACTTCAAGCGGGTCAACACCGATGGCGGGTCTGCTTGATGGTCTTACCGCGAGGCCCCGGCGTGTCCAACGCCTTGGTGCCTCAGACCCTCCGAGTATTCCTCGGTCGCTGACTGGGGCCGCTGAGTCCATGGCGCCGGTGCTTGGTGACGGGCGTTTGACATCATTCGATGAGGATGCTTCGGCGCGGAATAACAACGACCGGACGGGAGTGACCAACGGCGCAGGCTTGATCGATAGTAGCCTCATTGCCTCTTTGCAAGCCTCCGTCGATGCGATGGGTCGGGACCTGCTGAAGCCCGATGCAATGGCGATTCTGATCGATCAGGTACGCCGCGACATTGCCGATCTCGCGCAGCTCACCCAACAAGGGCTCGCGAGCAATGATCAGCAAGCCCTGGCCACCCAACAGGGTCTTGAGGCCTTGAGTCAGAGCCTTAAGGCGCTTTCTGACATGTCGGCGCAATGGGCGCGATTCGATAGTCAGTTTGGAGAAGGCTTAAAGGCTTCGCTCGAACCGGCCAACGCAATCTTGCAACAGGTTCTTGCGCAGCATGCCAGTTTTGCCGAGCAAATCCAGCAGTTGCAGGAAAGCCAGCACGAAGGACTTCAACAAACAGATCCTAACCTCCTTGCCAATCGCGTTGATGCCCTGGTCGGTCAGGTTGACTTGCTCGCCCGCGCGGCAGACCTTGGTCTGGTCCGTGAGCAGCTGGCAAGTCTCCAGCAATTGCTTCAGTCTGCACCGCTTGAGAGTAGCGGTGGCCAGATGTCCTCACTCGGGAGCGATTCGGCCCAAGTGCAGCAATTGGTCAGCGCCATGGACGCAAGACTTGAGCAGCATTGGACGAGTATACAGACGAGGCTTGAGCAAATTTACGCCCAAGGATCGGACAGTGGCGCCGGTTTACGCAGCGAGTTGGCGAGTAAACACCAGGTCGAGATGTTGCGAAGCGAGCTGCCAGCGCAATTCTCAACCCTTAATGTTCGCCTCGAGGCCATGCTCAACCAGCAGGCCGATGAGATTCGATTGCATGCCCGGGTGCCCGCCGCAGTCACCGAGCGGCTACAGAGCCAGCTCTCCGACCTGAGCTATTCGATTGGGCGGCTGTTAGACAAAGGGCAGGACGAGGCGCAAGTCATCATCCAGGAAACAAGGCAGATTTTCGGCGAGACACGCCAGATTTTGGGCGATACAAAGGCTCGTGTTGATCAAAGTCAAGCCGCGATCGACCAGCACCTGAATCAGATCGGTGCCCAGGTTACGGACAATATTAATGCCCTTCAAGCCTTACTCCGCGAGGCTTCAGAAAATGCACCGCGAGCTGATGATCTCCGGTCCATGGAAGTAAGTCTTCAGGCGATTGGTCAGGAATTTGCGTCGCAAATTCAGCAACTTGCGCAATTGATTGTCGAACGTAGTGAAGCAGAGTCGCTACGAGGCAATCAGCTGCAAATCGCTTTGGGTGGAAGCATCAACGCTTCGGCTCTGGATTTGCAAGAGAGGGTGGAAGCCTCGCAGGCAAAGTTCAGTGATGCCTTGGCGCTCACCGGGCAGGAATTATTGAGTCGGATTGAAGCGCTTGGCATTCAGAGCAGTGGTGGCGCTGAAGCCCTATCCTCGCAGATCAGGCAGCTTGAAGCGCAATCGGCAAGTCTGGTCTTGCAACTCGAAAGCCGGTTACCCGAGACTTTCGGGGCAAGTTTTCAGGGAGGGTTGGATCGACTTTCCGGTTTAGTTAGCACTTTGTTTGAACGAAGCAACGGCGATCTTGCCGCTTTGCTCACTGAGCTCAAACAAAGTCTGGAAAATAGTCGTAACTTATTGATTGAGAGAACGGAAGTACTTTCTCCTGTTTTGGATCAGATCGGAGGTCTCGGTTCAGGGCTTGGTCAACTGCAGCAGCGGCTTGTCTCGATTGAACAGGGTGGTGAGCGTGATGCCTCTGAGGCCATCGCCTGGCGCGACGAGGTTCGATTGCTGCTTGGTCAAACCCGGGGCTTGATCGTCGAGCGCACAGCCGCACTCGACTCAGCCCAGCAGCAAGCGGGAGGACTCGCACAAACCCTTGCCGATCTCGCCAAGGGTTTGGAGGCGCGTTTTCTTGCAGGCCAGACACAGATTCAAGCCGGCGCGAGCGAGGCGCAAGCCGAAGTGCGTCGTCTCATTGAGGCAAATCGTGCGCTCTTGCTCGATCGCAGCGAGGTGCTGGCTGGGGCCATGGCCCAGCTCAATGATTTGCGGGTGCCCCTGGGCACGCTTGAACAGCGATTTGACGCGCTGTCACAGGCGCAGACGAAAGGTTTTGAGCAACTCGACCAATCGCAGACAAGTGGATTTGAAGCGCTGTCCCAGGCGCAGGCGAAAGGTTTTGAGCAACTCGACCAATCGCAGGCCCGTGGTTTTGAGCAGCTTGACCAGTCACTGACAGTCCAGAGCGAGCGCGCTCAGCAGTCCTCGGAGCGAATCCAAGATGTACTGGGCGATGTTCGTGGGGGCGTGATTTCCCTGCAGTCTTCATATAACCTGGCCCAAGGTCAACTGGCCTCGCTTCAGTCTGCGATTGCGGAGGCTGCTGCGCTGGGACCGCAAGGCTCTGAGTTGCACAGCATCCGAGAACAGCTGGATCAATTGCAACATCAGCTGGCGCGTGAGAGCCAAACGATTAGCGTGTCGCTCGAGCGCGCCCAGGCGGGGTCACGGGAGCAGCTGAACGAGCTTCGCGATGAGCTTGCAAGCCGCATGCAGTTCGATTTGCTCAAGGACGACCTGCCTGCTCAATTCTCCGAGCTTTCCGCGCGAATCGAAGCCTGGTTCCGTCGGCAGGCTGAGCGAAGCGTTGAGGCCGAGATGCGTTTGCCCGATTCGATCGTGGGCAAAATCCAGAATTCTTGGGAAGGTCTGACCTTTTCGGTCGCCGAAGTGGTTCGGCGCGGCCTCGGCGACAGCGCCCAGCTCTTTACCGAGGCAAAGGCCTTGCTCGAAAGCAGCAAGAGCCTTATCGACGAGCGTACCGATTTGCTCTCGCTTGGTATCACCGACGTTGGATCGCAGTTGTCGCAGATGGACCAGAAACTCGGGGGCGTGGCCGACAGGATCTCTGCTTTATTGGGCTATTTGCAGCGTGGCGGCGGCGAGAAGCTTGCCGTCCTGATGCGGGACGCTGAGCAAAAGGGTTTGCGCATCGAGCAAGAGCAGCGCGAAGTGGCTGAGCAACAGAGCCGCTTGCTCAGGGATTTAAAAACCGAGCTAGGAAGCAGGCTCGAGCAAATCCAGGCGGGTTTACAGCAACCGGTGGATCTCTTGCGACAAGGACTTTCGTCCTCTTCTGATGCCCTGCGGGGCGTGATTGCAACCGGATTGGATTCGGTTGCGGTTCAACTCGCTGGGCATCAGCAGCTTGCGAGCGAACGTTTGACGAAGTTGCTGGATGATGTGAGTCTGACAGCCATCAGGATCGAGCAGGGACAGCAGCGTGAGGCTACCGTGCTGCGCTCTGATATGGGCAATCTCGCCCGCGAGATCAACAGCGATTTGCAGCACACGCGGGATGCCTTGCAAACGAATCTGGCGCACAGCCTGTCTGAAGTTCGCGAAATCAGCGTGCTTCAGCAGCGTTCGCTCTCGGAGATTCTCAGCCAATTGCAAGAACAGACGGCAACGCTTTTGCAATCGCTGACAGTCTCGCTGGAGGGCCTCGACAAGAACTTTCTGAACCATATCGAGAAGATCACGGGCGGCCAGGCTTCCATGCGGGAGAATTTTGCCGAACTTGCCAAGACCTCGCTGGCGTTTCGCCGCTCCTCTGAACAACTGACCTCTTTATCCCGTTCGATCGGTCGGATCGAACGCTTAGCCAGCGATGTAGCAGGTTTTGGCGGTCAGATCCAGTCCCTTGCGCAAACAGCAGAGAAGCTGCAGTCCGACAGCCGGCGTAGTCAGCAACTTGAGGATCAAATTGTTCGACTGCAGGCGAGTTTTCAGACCTTTGCGTCGTCGATTGCACGCATCGACACGCTGGGTCCTTATATCGAGCAATTGCATCAGGAGTCGTTGAAAAACGTCGACTTCAACGCCTTCATTGAGTCACTCGATGCGCGCTTCCAGCCGCTTTCGACGCAGGCCTATGCCGAGAAGAGCACGAAACTGATTGCAACCGATCTGGGTCGATTGCAGCAGATGTCGGGTGCGCTGCAGACCCTGATTGAGCAGCATTTGCAGCGTTTGCAGGTACTTGAGATTACCGTCAGCCAGCAGATTGCTGAACGGATCGAAGAGGGAATCCGTCAGCAGAGCCTGCTCCGAGAGGATTTGCTCAACCGCGCAGCCCAGCAAGACGACCTGTTGCGCCTAAGCATTTCTCAGCTCATACAGAATCTTGAGAAGGCAACGTCGCCACTTGCGCGGGCCGACTTGATCAACCAAAGTATTAATCAACTCAAAGAGTTACAGGTTGGATATCAAGTTCAACTTGAAGAAACGACCAAGCAACGCCAGCGCGAACTTGTCGACCTTCTGCAAGGTGGTCATGAGAGCCTTTCCACCGGACAGCGTGAGGGCCTTCGACAAGTGCTCGATGCGGGGCAGGACCGCTACAACAAACTACTTCAGCTGCAAAACCAGCTCTTCGAGAAGCAGCGCGACCAGCAGACTCAGTACCACGAAGTCGGTCAGCGATCCCAGCAACAATGGTTCGAGCAGGCGCAAACTCTTATTCGGCGCAATCACGAGACCTTGATTGGACTGTCGGAGAGTCAGCATCAGCAATCTGAGCTGCTCGAGCGGGATTTGCATGAGCAAATCCAAAGCTTACAACGGCAACACTTCACGATTCTCAAGCAATTACAGGATCAGAATCACACGCAGGTTCAATCCCTTCAGAACAGTCTTCAAGAAAAAACCGAGCAGTTGATTCGTCAGCTCAACGCTGACGCACAGCGCAGTCTTAGTGCTGAGTTTAACGATGTTCGTCAGCTACAGGAGCAGCTTACCAATGCGCTTACCGAGCGCTTTGATCAGTCGCTTGAGCAAATCGTGACGCGAAGTGAGCGCGGTTTCATGCAATTAGAGGCCTTGCAGCCGCTCCTGGATCAATTGCGCACGGACATGCTGCGCCCCCGCCATATCGAACAGGTGGTGGCCGACGTCCGACGCGAACTTGAATCCGTACCTCGGAACATCGATTTGCAAACCCTACAGGACCGAATGTCGGCGAAGTTTGGTATGTCCAAAGACCAGCTTGGCTCCGCACTCATTTCGGTGAAGGATGAATTGTCGGGTCTGGTCGAAAGTGGCAACAGTCGGTTGTTCGGCATCTCGCTGGTGACTGAAAAACTAAGCGAGCGAAGCGAAGCGGCAATGGGTAAGCTCGACCATCTGACTGCTGCTTTGGAAAGTGTCCGCACCGATACCTTGCGCACGCGGATCAGCGATCAGAACATCGGTCTTGAGCGGGTCACGAATCTTGTCAATGCCCTGCAGGAGCGCCTTGGCGCCGGCCTCGATACGGTGCTCGACAGGGTGATGGGGATGCTGTCACAGCAAGACAAGCTTGCAGAACGTACTGAAGACGCGCAAGGCAGGCTTCAGTCGCTGGTTTCCCTCGCCATCGAGCAGGCCGTTTCTGATATTCGGCGGGAACTTTACGGCGTTGTGCGTGACTCCGGTCTTAGTGCTCTCGAAGACAGAATGCGCACAGCCATCGGGGACTTGCAGGATCGACTCGTTCCGCCGAGCGACATGGCTGCAACGCAACTCAACGAGTTGCGCGCTCACACCGATCGTCTGACCGAGCGGGTTGACCAGAGTCTGCAGCGTGTCGATGCGGTGATGGGACTGAGCGAATCGATGCGTGCTGAAGCCCTCAAGCCAAGACATCTCGATCAGGCGATGAGCGAGATGCGCCGTGAATTCGGGCCGCTTGCGCGCAGCAATGAGATCGAGACAGTGTCAGAGCGATTGCGTACCCTCGGGTTGAGTACGGGCAAGGTTGAAGATCAGGTCACAAGAATTCGTGCCGGACTTCAAGGGCTTGAGAATGCTTTCTCAAAGCTCGACGTGCTTTCATCGCAGGTCGAGCAATCGCGTGCCGAGTCGGTGAAAGAACAGCATATTGTTGAGGCGGTCTCGGTGATTCGTCGCGATGTTGAACCCTTGGTCAAAGCGGGCGAGTTATCGAGCATGATGGTGAACACGCTCTTGGAACGTTTAAATTCGGTGAGCGCATCGAATGCCAAACTAGAGGATCGCGCACAGCGCCTGCAGTCCGAGATACAGATGATGCACAGTGAAATGTCCGAACTGCGCAGCATGCTATCGCGGATTGAATCCAAACTCGAGCGTTAAGCGCGCTCGATCTCAACGCCTCATCCTAGCCAATCGGTCAACACAGGGCTATGGTCATGCTCGAAGCCAGGACCCTCACGGTTGGTTTCAGCGACTCCGAAGATCGTTTATGGCTTCGTTTGGGTACCGATCACGACGGTGCGGTTCAGCTTTGGCTGACGCGACGTGTCTTGCAGCAACTGCTACCGCAGGCCTGGGAATTGCTCGGGCGCACGTTTCAGATGCCCCCCAATGTCATGGGCCAGGAAGCACGCCACACGAATGACCAGGAGGCGCGCCAACGCCAGCTTCGGATCGAACATGAACTCGCCATGGAAACAAGCCCGCCGCTCGATGATGACGCCGCGCGAGAGCAGCATCCCGCTGCCATGCAGGCAAGTCCACAATCAGAAGGCTTGCTGCGCCGTGTCCATGTTTCGGCAGACGAACGCGCGGTAGGGTTTCAATTTGACGGCCCTCAGCGCAGTTTGCACTTTTCCGGCAGTCGGGCCGATGCGCACAGGGTCTTGCGCATGATCTGGCATGTCCAGCGTGGTGCGGGATGGGGGTTGAGCGAACCGTGGGCTTCGGCACCTTCATCGGGTTGAGCCCTCCCTTGGCTTCGGCGCCTTCATTGGGTTGAGCGCACCGCGGTCATAAACCTCTAGCTCGCGCTCACCCAGGCTACAATCTCACATCAATTCCGGGAGTGTTTCATGAATAAGCTCTATCCGAGCGCGAAAGCGGCGCTCGAGGACATTGTGCGAGACGGGCAAATGATCGCTGTGGGCGGCTTTGGCTTATGCGGCATACCGGAAGCGTTGATTGCAGCGATTCGTGATCTTGGTGTGCGCGACCTCACAGCGATTTCAAACAATGCAGGCGTCGATGGCTTCGGTCTTGGGCAATTGCTGGCAACCCGTCAAATTCGCAAAATGATTGCGAGTTATGTGGGCGAGAACAAAGAGTTCGAGCGGCAATACCTTGCTGGCGAACTCGAGCTTGAATTCACACCGCAGGGAACCCTCGCTGAAAAGCTGCGTGCAGGGGGAGCAGGCATCCCCGGTTTTTTTACCCGCACCGGTGTTGGCACCTTGGTGGCAGAAGGCAAAGAGATCAAGCAATTCGACGGCCAGGACTACATCCTCGAGCGATCGCTGGTGCCCGATCTTTCGCTGGTGAAGGCGCATACCGCAGATCGGGCAGGGAATCTGCTGTTTCGCCGCACGGCTCGAAACTTCAACCCCAACGTGGCGATGGCGGGTCGCATCACCGTGGTCGAGGTTGAGCATCTGGTGGAAACGGGTGAACTCGACCCGGATCAGATTCACCTGCCCGGCATTTTCGTGCACCGGATTGTGCTTAACCAAACGCCGGAAAAACGTATCGAGCAACGGACGACCCGTCCGGACTAGTCAGCACAAGGAGGCGAGCATGGCCTGGACACGCGATGAGATGGCTGCGCGGGCAGCGCAGGAACTGCAGGATGGTTTTTACGTCAACCTTGGTATCGGTTTGCCGACGCTGGTCGCTAACCATGTTCCCGACGGCATGGAGGTATGGCTGCAAAGCGAAAATGGGCTTCTCGGCATCGGACCCTTTCCGCGCGACAGTGAGGTCGACCCCGACATGATTAACGCGGGTAAGCAAACCGTGACCACGCTGCCTGGATCAGCGATTTTTTCATCAGCTGATTCATTTGCCATGATCCGTGGGGGCAAGATCAATCTTGCGATCCTGGGTGCGATGCAAGTCAGCACGAAGGGCGATCTTGCCAACTGGATGATCCCTGGCAAGATGGTGAAGGGCATGGGCGGCGCAATGGATCTGGTTGCCGGTGTGGGGCGTGTGCTTGTCTTGATGGAGCACACGGCCAAGCGCAAAGATGGCGGCGAAGATCTAAAGATTTTAGAACAATGCTCCTTGCCGCTGACCGGGCGGAGCGTGGTGAACCGCATCATTACCGACCTTGCAGTCATTGACGTCAGCCCCGAGGGCTTGAAGCTGATCGAGTGTGCCGAGGGTGTTTCGCCCGATCTGGTTCAGAGCAAAACAGCAGCGACACTGATGGTTTAACGTCCGGCGCCGGGCAGCCACTGCCGGCTCTGAAGTCCGGCCAAGAAAGCCTGCACCATGGTTTCGAGTTCAGGACGCAGTCCGTAGGCTTGGCTGCTCACATGACTTGCGCCCCATAGCATCCGATTGCTTGCCGCGTCATAAAGGCTTGCCGACGTGGTGATGGTTGTGACCGATACTTGCGTCCAAACTGTGGTGCCGTACCAGCGTCGATAAGGGCCCCAATAGCCTAGGCCGCCGTGGCTCACCGGCGCAAGCTGTTGACGCTGTTGGGGCGGCATGGCTTGAAGCAAGAGGACGTGGCTTGCCTGCGCCTGGGTCACCACGAGTTTCAGGGTTTGCTCATCCGGCGGCGCATTGCGATCAGGTAAGAGGCGCCATCCGGCAACCGCTGCAACGCCGATTTTGTCGATTGCTTCACTCATTAAGTCTTCGCTCACCCTGGCAATCACCGCATCAGGGTGTTGGGCGAGGACGATGATTTTGCTCGCAGGCGCTGGCTTGATCGCATTGTCGTGCCACTCGAGCGCAAGTTGGGGGCTTGCACAGCCTGCAAGACCGATAAGCGACCCCAAGGCGCCCGTAGACAGTACGGACAGGTAGCGTCGCCTTGCCGGCTGCCGGGCCGTCGTGGTCTGATCGAGATTCGGCAAATCAATCCCTGACGCCCCGATGGGCTCAAGTGATGATGAAGGGTCGCGTCTGTTTTCCGTATTCATGGCCTAACTACCTTTCTGATCATCGTCGGCAACAAGCAGTTGCTTGGCGCGGCGAAGCTGGTCAGCACTGACTTGACGCTGCGACGGGGAAAGCGATCGTCGCCGCTGCACAAGTTTCCAGATTATCGCCCCGGCCGCCAGGCTAACAAAAGGCCCTCCCCACAAAATGGCGGTGCTCGCCTGCATTTGCGGTTTGTAGAGCACAAAGTCGCCGTAGCGCTCGACGAGCCAACCTTTGATTTGGTCATCTGTTGAGCCTTTGGCAATTTGAGTTTGCACCTCATGCCGCAAGTCGACGGCAAGATCTGCAGCCGAATCGGCAAGACTCTGGTTCTGGCAGACGAGGCAGCGTATCTCGGCGTAGAGCCTGCGCAGACGCTGCTGCTGAGTCTCATCGAGCGCCACAGGTGGTAAGGGGTTAGGTAGCGCCTGGCTCATCGATTTGCCCCTTCACGGATTGGGATGCTCATCTTGCGCTCAAAGCTGTCTAGGGAAAGGCAGGTTCCGTCGGTTGATGCTGACAGCGTCATTGTTTCAAGCTGGCGATTAAGGGTCGCAACTCTTTATCGATGATCTCAAGGCTCAAGGGACCAACATGCTTGTAGCGAACTTTATTGTTCTTATCGATCAAAAAGGTTTCCGGGGCACCGTAAACACCCCACTCGATGGCTGCTTTTCCCTGCAAATCCATCACAACCATGGTGTAGGGATCGCCCAGTCGCGACAGCCATTCGTGGGATTGCGCCGGCGCATCCTTCCAGGCTAAGCCAACGATTGGAATCAGCTTCTCTGCTGCAAGTCGGTTGAGTAAGGGATGCTCAATCTGGCAACCGCTACACCAGGAGCCCCACACGTTTAAGAGCCAGACCTGGCCAATCAAATCCTTGAACGCGATTGCTTGCGCGCGATCATCGAGTCGTGGAAGCGCTTCCAGCACCGCAACGGGGGCCGCTCGATTGATCAAGGGCGAGGGAATTTCGCGTGGATTCCGGTCAAGGCCTTTGAGCAGAAACCAGGCGATGACGAGAAAAAACAGGAGCGGCAATCCCGCCTTGAGCCAACGACTCATCCTGAGACCTTGCCAATCTTGCTTGACGCATCGCTCGGGCTTGCCCTCAGGCTATTGACGCGGCGTCGCCTGTAGCGTGCGTCAGCGGCAGCCCAAAAACCGCCGAATCCAATCATCACAACGCCGATCCAGATCCAGTTGACCGCGGGCTTTTTTTGGATGCGGGTGACCCATCCGCCATCAACAGCCTCACCGAGCGAGATGTATAGATCGCCAAGCACGCTTCGCTTGATTCCCGCTTCTGTCATCACCATGTTTGATGCTTTGTAGCGGCGCTTCTCCGGTCGCAATTCGCCAACAACCTTCTGATCTCGAATCAATTCAAAGCGTACTTGAATCGCCTCATAGTTAGGCCCCTGCCTTGCTGTTGTTTCCGCATAGCGCAGGCTTAGACCCTCTTCGATCTTGAGTACATCACCCGGTGAGAGTTTTTTTTCAATTTCGATTTCATAGCTGTTGACGAGTGTTACACCGAGTACGAAAGCAGCAACGCCAAGGTGGGCCAGTTGCATGCCCCACCAAGAACCGGGCTGTAGTGCAAGCCGAGAAAGATCAACAGCGCCAGATGGCGTTTTCATGTTTTCAAACGCCGCCATCGCGACGCCTCCTGCCACCCAAAAGGCCATCAAGAGACCGAGTGCTGTCATCGGCTTATAGTCGCTGTCGGCTGTGAGCGGCAACAACAGCGCAATCACAAGGCTGGCAGCGAAAGCCCAACGCATCCGTTGAGCAAGCGGAAGCACCGGTGTATCGCGCCAGCGCGAAAGCGGCCCCACGGCCATCAGAAAAAGTGCGGGCAGCATCAAGGGCACGAAGACAGCATCGAAGTAGGGTGGGCCTACCGATATCTTGCCCATATCGAGGCTGTCGAGAATCAGGGGATAGAGGGTTCCAAGCAGAACTGCAAACATCGCGACAACCATCAGGATATTGTTTGCGAGCAAGATGGACTCGCGCGACAGCAGGCTGTAGGCCTGGCTTGCTTGCACGCTGTGGGCACGCGCTGCATAGAGGCTCAACGAACCACCGATGACGATGCAAAGAAACATAAGAATGAATACACCGCGCGTGGGGTCTGTCGCAAAAGCATGAACAGAGGTCAAAACGCCAGAGCGAACGAGGAAAGTGCCCAAAAGGCTCAAGCTGAAGCTCAAGATGGCGAGCAGCACGGTCCAGCTTCGGAAATTGCCGCGTTTTTCGGTGACCGCAAGCGAATGGATCAAGGCAGTGCCGGTCAGCCAAGGCATGAATGAAGCGTTTTCAACCGGATCCCAAAACCACCAACCACCCCAGCCCAGCTCGTAATAAGCCCAAAATGAACCTAAACAAATACCCAGCGACAAAAAGCCCCACGCCACATTGGTCCAGGGCCTTACCCACCGCGCCCAGGCGCTATCAAACCGTCCTTCGATGAGTCCGGCAATCGCAAAAGCGAAGGCGACCGAAAAGCCAACGTAGCCCATGTAGAGCAGGGGCGGATGAAAAACCATCCCGGGATCCTGGAGCAGCGGGTTCAAATCGCGCCCGTTGATGGGGGCGGGAACCACCCGCTCAAAGGGGTTTGAGGTGAGCAAGGCAAACAAATAAAACCCGATACTCACCGCGCCGAGCACAGCCAAAACCCTGGCGCGCATGGCCTGCGGCAAATGACCAGACAGTGCGGCGAGCGCCGCTGTCCAAGCAGCGAGCATTAAAATCCATAACAGCATGGAGCCCTCGTGAGAGCCCCAGCTCGCAGCGACCCGATACCAGAACGGTAGGTCGCGGTTGGAGTGGCTCGCGACAAGCTGTATGCTGAAGTCGTGGTTGATGAAGTTCTCAATCAGACAGACGAAAGCCAGCAAGACCAGCAAGAGTTGCCAGTAGGCAGCAGGGGTGGCCATCGCCATCAGACGCGCGTCGCGGCGCCAGACACCCAGGCTGGGGAAAACCGCAAGGCAGATGCCACAAAGCATGGCCAGGGCAAGGGCCAAATGTCCGAGTTCGGCGGTCATGGTTTTGTCGGCGCTTTCTGGAATTGTTGAGGAGCGCCGACAGGGTGCCCAGCCTTTTTCAAAGCCTCTGCAGCCTCAGGCGGCATGTAGTTTTCATCATGTTTGGCAAGCACTTCTTTGGCCATAAATCGACCGTCGGCTTGCATCATGCCCTGCGCAACCACGCCGGCACCTTCTTTGAACAGATCGGGCAGGATGCCTTGGAAATGCACTTGCACCGTTTTTGCCTGGTCGGTGACCGCAAATTGCAGCTTCAGGCCGTCGGTCTCACGCTGCAGCGATCCGGGAACAACCAAACCACCGATCCGAAAGCTCTTGCCTTGCGGGGCTTCGCCGTTTGCCACCTGGCTCGGCGTGAAAAAGAAAACGAGATTGCTCTGAAAAGCATTAAGGACCAGCGCGAGCGCAACGGTCAGCGCTGTGATGAGGCCGGCTACCATCGCAAGTCTTTTTTGACGGGGACTCATGATGGATCCAGCTCCCGGGCATGGGAATTACCCTCAGCCTGCCTGTGCATACCTGCTTCCATCTGCTTTGCCTCTTCAATCGCTCGCCGACGATGGCGACGCAATGCGTATAACTCGATAAGCACCACCAATGCAAACACCCCGTAAGACATCAGGATAAAAAAGCTGTGATCTTTCAAGCCTACTTTCCTGAGCTACCGGGCGGGCTTGTTGCAAAAGCAGGCTGCGGCCCGCCTGATGAATCGGCTATGGTGCTGGGTGGTTCACGTTGAATGATCAGACTACGAACCCGAACAAGACTCGTTGCAATACTGTAGGCCCAGGCAGCCGCGGTCATGATCAACATCGCAACCAGCATGGTCTGTGCCATTTTTGGTGCTGCGGTTAAGGAAACGCTTGCGCCTTGATGCAAGGTATTCCACCACTTCACCGAAAAATAAATAATGGGCACATTAACCGCGCCCACAATCGCCATGAGCGCACAGGCCTTATCGGCCTTGCGATCATCGTCGATCGAGGCGCGCAGGCCGATGACCCCGAAGTAGAGAAAAAGCAGAATCAGTTCGGAGGTGATTCGCGCATCCCACACCCAGTAGGTACCCCAGGTTGGCTTTCCCCAGAATGCCCCGGTCCAGAGCGCGATAAACGTCATCCAGGCACCGGTCGGCGCCAGTGCTTGCAGCATCATGGCCGATAGCCTTGTATTGAGCACCAGGGCAAGCAGGCCCCAGAAGGCCATGGCCAGATAAATAATCATCGACATCCATGCCGCAGGAACATGGATGAAAACAATGCGATAGGACTCGCCCTGTTGCCAGTCGGTGGGTGCAATGACAAATCCAATGTAAAGACCAATCGCACCGAGGATTGCTGCCAGGACGTAAAAGGGCACGACCAGGCGTCCCGCGAGTGGAAAAAAACGTGCAGGTGCGGCGTAGCGTGACCACAAAGGGCCGCTTTCATGTTCCTTCACGGCATCACTTGCCTTCATCCTGCCTCGCGGGATCTGGTCCTAAGTTTGCCTCCAAAGGCTTCATCGGTTTTTCGCTCATCAGGCCTATTGCTTTCTTCAAAAGGTCTTGCCGACTAATCAAGCGCGATTTTAATCGCGCTACTGCATGCCCACGGTGCGAGTATTGACGCGATGATCAAGCCGGCGGCGAGCAGCGACAAATGCGCCTCCGCACCGAGACCCGCGCTTTGCGCTTCAACCGCCCCTGCGCCAAAGACAAGCACCGGGATGCAAAGCGGCAACATCAAAAGTGCTAGCAAGGCCCCGCCACCACGTGCCGATAAATTCAAGGCCGCCGCGATAGCACCGATGAGGGTCAGCATGGGCGTGCCTAGCAATAAGCCTGCCACCAAGACCGCGATCGCGCCTGCATCAAGCCCATATTGAAGTCCAATCAGCGGCGCCACCAGACTCAAGGGCAGGCCGCTTGCGAGCCAGTGGGCCACAAGCTTCCCAAGCAACATCGCCATCCAGGCCTCGGATTGCAAGAGCATTTGTTCAAGGCTGCCGTCTTGCGCATCGGCCGCAAACATTCTCGGCATCGACAGCAACACTGATAGCAAGGCCGATACCCAGGTCACACCGGGGCCGATCGCCAGCAGGGTTTTCGTCTCAGGCTGCATGGCAAGTGGAAAAAGGCTTGCGATCAGCAGAAAGAAAACCAAGACAAGCCAAGCCTCGCTGCCTTGTCGCAGCAACAGGCGTAAGTCGCGTTGGACACTAGCGAAAAACATGCTCGGTCGATGCAGCCTAACTGCCCAGCTTCAGCATGGCAGCCTGTGGCGATCCAGGCATCGCTCCATGGGTTGCAACAATCGCAAGGCCGCCCTGCTCAAGCAGTTGATGGAGCAGGCGTCCCATCAAGTCCTGTCCCTGATCATCCAAGGCGGTGCTCGGTTCATCGAGCAGCCAAACGAGTTTTCGCTCACGGTCGTCGCTGCGGGCTTGGGCCTGGCGAGCCCATAAGCTCAAGCACAGACGACTCATGGCCAAACGACGACGTTGACCTGCCGATAAGACCGCAAAAGGTAGATGCCGCTGTTGCGCAATGCCGCAGTGATCAAGTGCATCTTCAAGGGCTCGATCCCCTAGCGCTGACTCCCCGTACCGGTCAAGACTCGACTGCCAGCGCAAGTTTTCCAGGGTACTGAGTCCGTCTTTCCAACCAGGGGCATGGCCCTGAAAAATCAGCTGTAAATCGGGGCAATGCGCAAGGCTTTTGATGGTCTGGCCAGCAAAACGCAGTTCAGGCGTCTGGTCGAAACTATAGAGGCCACAAAGTGCGCGCAACAGCGTGGACTTGCCAGATCCGTTGGGCCCGAGAAGGGCAAGCCATTGTCCGGGCTCGAGCGTAAAGCCAAGGTTACTCAATAGCCGTCGACGGCCTCGCGAAAGATAGATATTTGCCGCTAGCAGTTGGGATTGGTTTGCAGTCACGGTTTATAGCGATCGTCGAGATCCAGGCGCAGCCTAGTTCGATCTCCCTGCCAGGAAACTGATACGGCTTTGCCCTGTGCAATCGGGTCGCCGGCTTGGCGCCCGGCAAGGCCTGATTGCGAGATATGCGCTTCAACAATCAACTCGCCAGCGAGCGGTCGTGAAGGATCTAACTGCTCGGCTTGGGAGAGCGTTACCACAAGGGTCTTGTCCTGAGCGGCCGCTTGCGTGTTTGCGGGGGGCTTTTGAACCGACGCGTTCGTCGCGGCATTGTTGTGCGCACGGTCGACGAACTTGATATCGGTGACCTTTGATCGCCATACCGCAAGCGGCATACGCGGTCCTTGCGCTGCGCGCGCACTCACATAAAGTACCGAGCTTGGGGCGAGATTGCTTAGCATCGCCGGTGGGATCGCGACCGTTACTTCGATAACTGCCTGTGAAGGCTGACGATCACGGGCTGGGGATGGCGGGGTTGGGGATCCCGGTGCTGGGGATGGCGAGGTTGGGGATGCCATGTTTGGCTCGCTGCCGGGTAGGCTCGCAATCAGGCTTCGGAGTTGCTCGGCTTGCGCCGAGTCCTTGGGCATTGCTGAGAGCAGTTGCTCAAGCAAACCTCGAGCCTGGGCTTTTTCCCCGGCCTGAAAATGGGCTGCTGCCATCAGCGAAACAACCTTGGCATCATGAGGTTCCAAGCTGATGGCCCGCTTTAGAAGTTCATAGGGTTCGCCGTCAAAACGCTTGCCGCGACCCAAGGCAACGGTTTCTGCGAATTCTGCGAGGCTACGCCCGTCCTGATCAGCCCCGCGCTTGAGGGCTTCGGAAAAACTTTGTAGCGACTCGGCGTAGTTCCCCGCCGCTTTTTGCAACAAGGCCAGACTTAGCCAGGTATTCACATCGTCTGGCTTGATTTGCAATTCGCGTTTCCACTGTTCAACTTGGGATTGATAAGCGCTCGCATTGTTGGCAAGTTCTTCGATGGAGCGGACACCAGCAGGGCTTTGCGTGCTCAAATTTGCGCCCGGCAGGGCGAGTTCAGGGCTGCCTTTCAGAAAATAGATCGAAAGGCCGAATACCGGTAAACAAAGTGCGAGGCATCCAGCAAGCCACGGGCGTCTGGGATCTTCTTGCTTGACTGAAGCGACCGGGTTCGTGGCGTGTTGTCCGTGGGCATCTTGTTGGGATCGAGGACGGCGAATGCCTGCGGGCGGCAGCGCACGGAGACGGTCGGCGAGTTCTTGTGTGAGTGCCTCTTCCGCACTTTGGGCGTCTTGGGCTTGAATCAAACCAGCCTTCAGCTCAGCTTGAATCTGTGTTCGCCGCTCCTTAAAGACCGCAGCAATCGCTTCCTCGCTTGGACCGCGATCAACAGGCGGGTCTCGTCGAAGCAGCGGCCAGATCAACACAAAGGCTGTGCCTAGCACAAGCAACAGCCCGAGCGATAAAAACATAAGGTTCTAGAAAAAGCACGCGGGATCGTGTTCGAGCTGAACACGCAAGTGCTCAAGATAATCGAGGCATAGCTTGAGCTGGCTGATCTCGACATACTCGTCGGCTTGATGCGCGACGTTGATTTGCCCTGGACCGCAGATGATGGTTGGAATCCCGACCTGCTGCAAAATCCCGCCTTCGGTGCCAAAACTCACCCTCCCCAACGCGTGACAGGCGCACAGCGGCATCATCGCCCTCGCGAGGCGTGCATTACCCTGTTCATCGAGGCTTGGGCTGTCGGTGATTTCTTCGATCTCGATGTTGCTTGGCTCAGCGATAGCACGCATCGTGGGCAAGAGCTCCGCTTCACACCAATGCTTGAGCTCACCAATAAAAGGCGCTGCAGCGCGGCCTGGCAGGGCCCGAATCTCGAGCATGAACTCGCAGTCCTTGGCGGTGATGTTGTGGGCGGTTCCACCCGCGATGCGCCCCACATGAATGCTTGAGAAGGGAAACTCGAAGCCGTCGTGTCGAAGGTCTTTTCGCATCCGCTCTTGAATCTGCTGGGAGCGCACGATAATCTGGGCGGCTGCTTCGACCGCGCTCACGCCCTGATCCCGTAGCGATGAATGGACCTCAAAACCACGCACCTTAAAACGGTAGATCGCCGCCCCTTTATTGGCGACAACCACCTGCATGCTGGTGGGTTCCCCAATCACACAGGCTTTGGGCGTGTAGCTGCTATCGCGAAGTGCTGCTGCGAGTTGCTTCATCCCGCCCATGTTGGTTTCTTCGTTATAAGACAGCGCAAGATGGACCGGGGCTTTAAGCCTTGCGGCAGCAAACCCTGGGGCAGCTTGCAGCATGCAGGCAATAAAGCCCTTCATGTCTGCCGAGCCGCGGCCGTAAAGTCGGCCAGCGTCCTGATGCAGCTTGAAAGGGTCAGTGCGCCAGTTTTGCCCGGCGACCGGCACCACATCGGCGTGTGCCGAAAGCATTAATCCACCCTGATCCTCAGGCCCGATGCTGGCAAAGAGATTGGCTTTGTCCTCATCCGGCGCCTGCTGCACCATCACCCGATAGCCCAAACCTTCGAGCCGACCGGCAACCCAATCGATCAGTGGTTTATTGGAGCGATGGCTCGTTGTGTCGAAGGCAACCAGGGTCGCTAAATCGTCGATGCATTTTTGAAGATTCATCACATATCCACTTTTGATAAGCAATCATACGCGCTGTTGATTTTTTGCGTGCTGGGGCAGACGCTCTAGCTCGCGTTACCTTACGGGAGAGGTCGGCGCTCCTTTAGGAAAGCGCCAAGCAGGCGCCCTGTATGGCTGGGATGCCTCGCAAGCTCTTCTGGCGGGGCCTGCATCGTGATTTCGCCACCTCGGTCGCCCCCTTCTGGCCCCAGGTCAATGAGCCAGTCAGCCTCAGCCCAAATGTCCATGTCGTGCTCAACAACCACCAGACTGTGCCCAGCATCGACCAGACGGTGAAAAACCCGAATCAACTTTTCAACGTCGGCCATGTGCAGCCCGACGGTGGGTTCGTCGAGTACATAAAGCGTCTTCGGGCCATCGTTGCCTCTGGCCTTGGCAAGTTCGGTCACCAGCTTGATACGCTGCGCCTCACCGCCCGACAGACTCGGGCTGGGCTGTCCAAGGCTGAGATAACCGAGACCAAGGTCTTGCAGTAGCTTTAAGGCTCGGTGAATCGAGGGATGGGCCTCAAATCGACCCAGCGCTTCGTCCACGGAGGCGGCGAGCACATCGCCTATCGTTAAGCCTTGCCAGCGTACCTCCAGGGTTGCCGGATTGAATCGGGCGCCCTTACAGCCCTCACAAAGCATCTTTACGTCGGGCAGGAAATTCATCTCGATGGTTTGTTGACCTTGGCCTTCACAGACGCTGCAGCGGCCTGCGCCGGTGTTGAACGAAAAGCGGCTTGCGTCCCAACCGCGGATTCGCGCTTCCTGGGTGTCGGCGAAAAGCCTGCGGATGGCATCCCAGAAACCGACGTATGTGGCTGGACAGGATCGAGGTGTCTTGCCAATCGGTGTCTGATCGACCTCGAGCACGCGATCGATCGCCTCCAAGCCCTTGATTTCAATACCTCTTGACGGCAACTTGTGAGCTGCGCCGCCGGGCTCAGAGGCTGGTCGAGATACGTGGCGCTTTTCCGACGCTTGGGCGCGCCTTTCCGACGCATTGGCAGATCTGCTGTGATTGTTGGAACGCTGCTGTAACTGTTCCTGGGCGCATCGCAAGAGCACGTCCCGAGCCAGCGTTGATTTTCCAGAACCTGAAACACCAGTGATCACGGTGAGTCTCCCTAAGGGAATCCGTGCATTAACTGCCTTGAGATTGTGCAGACGCACCTTTGAGATTTCGATGCAAGGATGATGCTCTGGCACGGTACGCCTTGGCTGCATAGGGTGCTTAAGCGGTTCGCGCAAAAATTTTGCAGTAAGGCTCGTATCATGTTCTAGAACATGATTGGGGCTGCCGCTCGCCATCAAACTTCCGCCAAGTCGGCCCGCGCCAGGGCCTATATCGATCAGGTAATCGGCCCGACGGATCGTCTCCTCATCGTGCTCCACGACCAGCAAGGTATTGCCCCGATCGCGTAGGGCTTGCAAGGTATCGACAAGAATCTTGTTATCGCGCGGATGCAAACCGATCGTCGGTTCGTCAAGAACATAGCAAACACCTTGGAGATTGGAGCCAAGCTGGGCCGCGAGTCGAATACGTTGTGCCTCACCGCCTGAGAGGCTCGGTGCTGATCGATTAAGGTGGAGATAGCCAAGACCAACCCGTTCGAGAAATTCAAGCCTTGAATGAACCTCGGTAAGAACATCATGGGCGATGCTTTGTGCCCTGGCGTTGAGTTTGAGCTGGGTAAACCATTCACGGGCAGCTGTGACCGACAGGGCGCTTAGTTGTCCCAGACTTTTCTCAGAAAGGCGCACGGCGCGCGCAATCGGGTTGAGTCGCTCGCCATCACAGTCCGGGCAGTCATGATCGGTTTCGATTTGGTCGATGAGGGTTTCGCTGCGCGTGAGCGTTTCCTCGCTTTGCGCCCCAAACTGTTGTTGTTCGCCGAGTTGCCTGCGCATCGCATCGCTAAGGTAAAGACCGGTTCCTTGGCATGTCTGACAAGCGCCGATTTTCGAGTTGAAGGAAAAAAGCCTGGGATCCGGTTCAGGGAGGCTCAGGCCGCATTGCGAACAAGCGCGTCGGGTTGAAAAAAGTCTGCTCGAGCGACTCGCGAAGGCGGCATCGATGTCAGCTTGGGACCGGCTGAAGAAGCTTGCGTCGACAAGTTCTTGTAAGTCCTCCAAGACCAAGACTGTTCCCTTGCCAAGCTCGAGGCAGCTTTGCAGCGCCTCCCGTAAGGCCGCCTCCTTGTTGCTTTGGATACGCAGGCTCGAGACCGGCAGTTCGATGCTATGTTCCTGATATCGATCTAAGGACGGAAAGGGTTGCAGGGGAACAATATGGCCATCGACTCTAAAGTGGCTGTAGCCTTTATCGACAGCCCAGCGGGCAAGGTCTTTGTAGATGCCTTTTCGGGCGCTGACCAGCGGCGCGAAGAGCCCGATCCAGCGTCCATGGTAGTCGCGCATCAGGCGTGCCGCCAACTGATCAAAAGTTTGCGGTTCGATAGCGATCTGACAGGTTGGACAATGGGCTGTGCCAAGGCGCATCCACAACAGACGCAGAAAATGGTACACCTCGGTCAGGGTTGCGACCGTGCTTTTTTGTCCGCCGCGGCTGCTACGTTGTTCGATCGCCACCGTCGGCGGGATGCCATAGAGGCCCTCGACATCAGGTTTGGCTGCGGGTTGAACAAACTGCCGCGCGTAGGCGTTTAAGGACTCCAGGTAACGCCGCTGACCCTCGCCGAAGATCACATCAAAAGCAAGACTGGACTTACCCGATCCCGAAGGCCCGGTGATCACCGTCATCTGATTGCGGGGGATTTGAACATCCAACTGTTTTAAATTGTGCTCTCTTGCGTGATGAACCACGATGGCCTCGCCGGCTTGCAAGCGATTGCTGCTCTCGATGGCCGCCTTAGCCTGCAAGCGCGGGGCGCTATCGCCAGTGGCTGTGAACGAGCCAGGCTGAGGTTCACGAAGCATCTGGTAGTTCGCCAACGCCCGTCCCGTATGCGATTGTGGATGCGTGCTTAGGCCTTCCGGTGTGTCACAGGCCACCACATGGCCGCCGGCATCACCCGCCTCCGGGCCCAGGTCAATCACCCAGTCGCAAGCGCTGATCACATCCAGATTGTGTTCAATCACAAGCAGTGAATGGCCAGCATCAAGCAGTTGCCTAAAGGCTTTGAGCAATTTGCGGATATCGTCAAAATGAAGTCCCGTGGTTGGTTCGTCAAACAAAAAAAGCGTCCCGGCGCGTCGCCCTGCTTGCATGCGTCGACGCGGACTGCGCGCATCGGCGGCAGCTTGTGCCAGGAAACCGGCTAGCTTCAGGCGCTGGGCTTCTCCGCCGGAAAGACTCGGCACAGGCTGACCCAAGCTCAGGTACTCCAGTCCGACCTCGACCAGAGGCTGGAGCCTGCTACGAATCTCCGGGTCGCGCTCATAAAAGATCAAGGCCTCAGCTACCGTCATGGCCAGCACGTCGGCGACACTTTTGCCGCGTTCTTTGACCTCGAGCACTTCGGCACGAAACCGTCGGCCATCGCAATCCGGGCAACGCAAATAGACGTCAGACAAGAACTGCATCTCAATGTGTTCGAAACCGCTGCCGGAGCAGGTCTGGCAACGGCCGTTTCCGCTGTTAAAGCTAAAGGTTCCGGCACTGTAGGACCGCTCACGCGATGCCTGAAGCGCAGCAAAGCGTTTGCGTACGCCCTCAAAGGCACCGACATAACTCACGGGATTAGAGCGCGCCGTCTTGCCGATGGGCGATTGGTCAACATGGACGACGTCCTCAATCCAGTCGTCCCCCAGCAGGCGATCGTGTTCGCCTGGCGCCTCGCTCGTCTTTCCCTTTGCCTTCAGCAGGGCGGGTAACAAGATGCCTTGCATCAGGGTGGATTTCCCGGAACCCGATACACCGGTGAGGCAAACCAGTCGTTGCAAAGGAAGGCTCACAGATATATTTTTCAGATTGTTCTCGCGCGCCCCTTCGATAATGAGTTTTGCTGTCTTTTCGCTCACTTCGCGACCTTGTCGGGGTCCTTGAACGAGTTGCCGTCGTCCGAGCAGGTAGTCCGCGGTGAGGCTGCTTGCCTGATGGATTGCCTCTGGTTTGCCCCAGAAAAGTATCTCGCCCCCGCGCTCGCCTGGACCTGGCCCCAGATCAAGCAAGCGGTCTGCAGCCCACATGACAGCCGGATCATGTTCAACGACCACCAGCGAATTGCCCGCATCGCGTAGGCGTTGCATCACCCCAATAATGCGATCCATGTCTCTCGGGTGGAGGCCAATGGAGGGCTCATCGAGCACGAAAAGCGTGTTGACCAGCGAGGTACCCAGCGCAGTGGTGAGGTTGATCCGCTGCACCTCACCCCCGGAGAGCGTACGCGATTGCCGATCGAGGGTCAGGTAACCGAGCCCTACCTCGCATAAATACCCCAGTCTGGCTTGAATCTCGAGGCGTAATTGGGCTGCGGCTTCGTCGCTGGGTAGCCGATCAGCCAGATCCTCAAACCAGGTCCGCACGTCAGCAAGCGGTTCGAGCATAAGCGTGTGCAAATCTTTGTCGGCGAGTTTCCAGAAACCAGCCTCGGGCTTAAGCCGCGTGCCTGAACAGGCCGCGCAGGGCGTATAGGCGCGATAGCGCGAAAGTAAAACACGCACGTGCATTTTGTAGGCTTTTGATTCAAGCCATTCGAAAAATCGCTTGGCGCCATACCACTGGCGCTTCCAGTCGCCCCGCCATTGAGGATCGCCATCGAGTACCCATTGTTTCGCTGATTCACTCAAAGCCTGCCAGGGGCGATGAAGGTCGATCGCCTGCAGGGGGGCGAACTTCATCAAATCGAGTTGGCATGCCTTGAAACTCTCGGTCTGCCAGGGCTTGATCGCGCCTTGGGCAAGTGTTTTTGATGCATCGGGGATCACCAGATCCCAGTCAATACCAATCACCCGCCCAAAGCCGCGACAGGTCTCGCAGGCGCCAATTGGCGAGTTGAAGGAAAAATGGCTTGGGGTGACGGCGGAAAAGCTGTGATCGCAAGTCAGGCAGCGCTGCTTATTGCTCCAGTGCCAGGCCACTGACTGATCCTCGCTCAGCAGCGCGTGCACGATCAAACGACCTTCGGGTCTGCTGAAACAGGCCTCAACAGCCTCGCGAAGCCGCCCGGCATCGGTCTGTAAGGCACGAAATCGATCTTGAATAACGTCAATGAAGCGACGCCCGCGCGCTTCGTAGGATTGACCATGGGTTCGTGTGTAGCCCTGAGAGAGCAGCATGGCTTCAACCTCTTCCTGGCTGAAGGCTTCCGGTATGGCAACCGGAAAGCAGATCAGCAATCGGGGGTCGGCAGCTTCCGCGGCTTTGGCCAACAGGTCCTGGCAAACCCCTGCAGCATGGGAGGGTTTGATTGGACCATGGCCTTGGGGGCAATGCGCCTGCGCAAAGCGCGCCCACAGTAGCTTCAAATGGTCGTTGATTTCCGTCATCGTACCCACCGTGGACCGCGAGGTTCTCACCGGGTTGGTTTGATCAATCGCAATGGCCGGCGGCACGCCGTCGATGCGATCCACCTGCGGGCGGTCCATGCGATCGAGAAACTGTCGCGCGTAGGCCGAGAAGGTCTCCACGTAACGACGCTGCCCTTCGGCATACAGGGTATCGAATACCAGCGAGGATTTTCCCGAACCCGACACGCCGGTCACCACGACCAATTCGCCGGTAGGAATATCAAGATCGAGGTTTTTGAGATTGTTCTGTCGAGCACCGCGAATGCGGATGGGTGGATGTTTTGGAGGGTGCATGGCCGACGGACGCGCAAATTGGGCTAGCATTGTCCCATCAACGGTTTCAACCGTCCTGTATTTGAGCCTACCTGCTCTAAGCCCATCGAAAGAGGTTTTTATGTCGCGTCAGACGATTCAAACAACAGCAGCTCCTGCAGCGATTGGTCCTTATTCCCAGGCCATTGCCGTTGACCGCATGGTCTTTCTGTCGGGACAGATTCCCCTTGATCCGCAAACCGGTCAATTGATTATGGGTGGCATCGAAGCGCAGGTCAGACAGGCCTTTGGCAACCTTCAAGCCGTTTGTGAGGCCGCCGGTGGCGAATTGGCCGATTGCGTCAAACTGACCTTGTTTCTCACCGACTTGAACGACTTCGCGGTGGTAAACCAGACCATGCAGACCTTCTTTCAGGCACCGTATCCGGCGCGTTCGACGGTACAGGTTTCAGCCCTGCCCAAAGGTGCGTCCTTCGAGGTCGAGGCAATCATGGTTCGTCCATGATGCTTGCGCTAGCTCATGGCCGCGAATCAGCAGAGCCCGCACAATAATGAGCGCCGTTTCAAGCTACTCGGACTTGAGGGTGATGCTGATTTCCTACTTCACTGGCCGCTGCGTTATGAAGATTGGACGCGCTTAACACCACTTGATCAGGCGCTGGACGGCCAACTGATCCAGTGTGATCTCAAAATAGGCTTGGTTCATCCGCCGTCGCGAAGCAAACAGACCTGTCGCCTGCAGGCGACCGATGAGGGTGGTGTCACTGTTCATTTGATCTTTTTTAAGGTCTACGCGTCACAGCTTTCACAATGGCAGCCGGGCAAACACATCCGCGTACAAGGCGAAATCAAACGCAGTGTGCTGGGGCTGGAAATGCTGCATCCCCAATGGCGCTTGGTGAAGGGCTTCGGGACGCCGCTCGATAAAGACCTCTCGCCGGTGTACCCCACGACCGCGGGACTCAGTCAATGGACGCTGGCGCGCGCCATCGGACAAGCGCTTGATCGACTCGATTGGCCCGAGCCCGCCTCGGCATCATCGTTGCAGCAGGCCCTTGGCCTTGACTCGCCTTTGCCGGACATGTCTGCTGCGCTAAGGTTTATTCACAAGCCACCCGCGCGGGCCAGGCCGGAGGCATTGACCGCACGTTCCGATCCGCACTGCCGCCGGATTATTTGCGACGAACTGCTTGCGCAACAACTTGGGCTGCAGCGAGCAAGACTGCGACGCGCTGGCCGCGTCGCGCCCACGATGAACCACCAAAACCGAGGACTTGATTGCGCGCTTGCTGCTTTACCCTTCCCGTTGACAGGCGCGCAGCGAAGGGTTTTGGCCGAGCTTATCGCCGACCTTTCAAGGCCGATTCCAATGCATCGACTGCTGCAAGGCGATGTGGGCAGTGGCAAAACCATCGTCGCCTTGTTGACAGCTTTGCAGGCGATCGATTGTGGCTATCAAGTTGCCCTCCTGGCGCCAACCGAGGTTCTGGCTGATCAACACGCGGCCAAGTGTCTGCCCTTGCTCGAAAGGCTCGGCATTCGTAGCGAGAGGCTGAGCGGCGGCCTCAAAGAGAGCGAAAAGCGACGACGCCGGGAATCGATTGCGCAGGCAGAAATCGATCTGATATTTGGGACCCATGCTTTACTCGAAGAAAAGGTGCGCTTTGCCAATCTCGGTCTTGCGATCGTCGACGAGCAGCATCGCTTTGGCGTGAGGCAACGCCTGAGCTTGCGCCATAAACGGGAGGATGGCTTGGAGCCTCACCTGTTGATGATGAGTGCGACGCCGATTCCGCGCACCCTGGCGATGAGTTATCTCGCTGACCTTGATGTTTCGGTGATCGATGAGCTACCACCTGGCCGATCGCCGATACGCACACGCTTGCTTCAAGCCTCACGCCGAATGGATTTGATGCAATGGGTGCGAGCTGAGGTCGAATCCTCGCACCAAGTGTATTGGGTCTGTCCCTTGATTGAGGAAAGCGAGGCGCTTGACTTGCGTCATGCTCAGGAAAGTTTTGAGCAGTTGTCCCTGGCACTGCCTGGCATCGAAGTGGGCTTGGTTCACGGACGATTGTCAGCACTGGAAAAACAGACGGTGATGCAGGCTTTTCAGGCAGGGCATATCAAAGTGCTGGTTGCGACCACGGTCATTGAGGTCGGTGTCGATGTGCCGCAGGCGAGTTTGATGGTGATTGAACACGCCGAACGATTTGGTCTTGCACAGTTGCATCAGTTGCGCGGTCGCGTGGGTCGTGGCAAGGCGAAAAGTCAGTGTGTTTTGCTCTATGGCGACGCGCTTGGCGAAAGTGCAAGGGCGAGATTGAAGGCGATTTATCAGCACCAAGACGGCTTTGAGATCGCCCGCGAAGATCTGCGCATCAGGGGTCCTGGCGAATTTCTGGGCTTGCGCCAGTCGGGACTTTCGCTGTTGCGCTACGCTGATCTCGAGCGCGATGCAGATGATCTAGAGGCTTTGCGTGCGTTGGCAAGTCGCCTGCTGGCGGAGAAGGGCTGCGAGGATGCGGCCATTAAGGCTTTGATCGCCTGTTGGCAAGGTGGTGTTGAAGATCGCCTGCAGGCCTGACGGGCGATAATCGGGGGCTATGACGCTTACTGAACTCAAATACATTGTTGCACTGGCCCGTGAAAAGCACTTCGGGCGCGCCGCTGAGGCCTGCTTTGTGAGTCAGCCAACGCTTTCGGTGGCGATCCGTAAACTTGAAGACGAACTCGGGGTCCAGCTTTTCGAGCGTGGGACAGCAGGCATCCAAACCACTGCCATCGGTGATCAACTGATCGAGCAGGCGCAAAAAGTGCTCGACGAAGCCAGCTTTTTGAAGGATCTGGCAAGGCAAGGACGCGATCCCCTGGCAGGGCCTCTGAGGGTAGGGGTGATTTTCACCATCGGGCCTTATTTGTTGCCTTGGCTGGTGCCTCAAATGATTCAGACCTACCCGAATATGCCGATGCTTTTGCAGGAAAACTATACGGTCAAACTGCTCGAGAGCTTGCGTCAGGGTGAGGTCGACGTATTGATTCTTGCTGAGCCCTTTGATATGCAGGGCTTGGTGATCGATCCTGTTTACGATGAACACTTCATGGTGGCCGTGCCCCGGCAGCATCCCTGGGCCAAGCGCCGTCGTATTCCCTCCACCGAACTCACCCAACAGACCATGTTATTGCTCGGCAGTGGACACTGTTTTCGTGATCAAGTGGTCGAGATTTGTCCGGAGCTTTCCAGGTTTTCGCAGGCCACGTCTGGAATTCAAAAGACCTTTGAAGGGTCTTCACTCGAAACGATCCGCCATATGGTGGCATCAGGCGTCGGCATTACGGTGCTACCGCAGACCGCCTGCCCGCGGGCGCGCGACGATGGCTTTTTGTGCTACATCCCTTTTGAAGCGCCTGCGCCCAGCCGCAGGGTGGTGCTCGCTTGGCGAAAGAGCTTTGCCCGGCCCGCGGCGATCCAGGCCCTTAAGCGGCAGCTGCAGGCTTTGGACTTGCCCGTACAGCGCATCAATTTCACGACACCCACTTGAGGCCAGCCGGTATGACAACGCAACCTGAAACCTTGTATCCCACCATCGAAGATGCGATTGGCAAGACACCGCTGGTTCGTTTGCAGCGGATGGTCTCGGCGGCCGCAGGTGCGCGTGGCAACATCATCCTTGGGAAGCTCGAAGGTAATAACCCGGCAGGGTCTGTCAAAGACCGGCCTGCGTTATCGATGATTGCACGGGCTGAAGCCCGCGGTGAGATCAAGCCCGGCGATTGTTTGATCGAAGCAACTTCCGGCAATACGGGCATTGCTTTAGCGATGGCCGCTGCGATTCGCGGCTACCGTATGGTTCTCATCATGCCTGATAACTTATCGATTGAGCGGCGCCAAACGATGAAGGCCTATGGGGCTGAACTGATTTTGGTGACCCAGCGGCAAGGCATGGAATACGCGCGTGATCTCGCCCTGGAGATGCAAGCGCGAGGCGAGGGGCGCGTGTTAGACCAATTTTCTAATAACGATAATTGGGTGGCCCACTACGAAACAACAGGTCCGGAAATTTGGAACGATACAAAGGGAAACGTCACGCATTTTGTATCGTCCATGGGAACAACAGGCACGATCACAGGCGTATCGCGCTATTTAAAAGAACGTCATGCCGCGATTCAAATTGTGGGCGCGCAGCCCGAAGAAGGCTCTTCGATACCTGGTATCCGAAAATGGCCCGAGGCCTATTTGCCTTCGATTTATCAGCACGCCATCGTCGATGAGATAGCCTATGTTTCACAAGCCGAAGCTGAGTCAACCGCGCGCGAACTCGCAGCCAAAGAGGGTATTTTCTGTGGTATCTCGGCTGCCGGCGCTTGCGTGATTGCGCAGCGAATCGCCGAGCAGGCCCATAAGGCAACGATTGTCTTTATCGTTTGTGACCGTGGTGATCGCTATTTGTCAACCGGCGTTTTCCCTGGATGACCGATTCGTCGCAGCGTCGTGGGATTGTCTTATTTGTTATTGCGCTTAGTCTTTTCAGTGTGATGGACGCGATTGCCAAATGGGCGAGCATGCGCTATGCGCCGGTCCAGGTGGCATGGGCCCGTTATTTTTTCAACGTCTTTATCATGCTTGCGCTTTTCGCCCCGAGCATGGGGTTCAAGCTCGTGCACAGTAGTGCACCTGGGCTACAAATCGCCCGCGGTTTGGCACTTGGTCTATCAACCTTGTGTTTTTTTTCCGCGCTTCGATTAATGCCCCTGGCAGAGGCTTCAACGATCGCGCAAATCGCCCCGATTTTGGTCACTGGACTCGCTATTTTCCTGCTTGGAGAGCAACCCAACAAGCGGGTTTGGGTCGCACTGTGCCTTAGTTTTACCGGGGTGTTATTGATCATGAAGCCCGGGTTTGCAGCCTTTACCTGGGCCTCATTACTGCCCTTGGTCACAGCCTTTTGTTTCGCCGCCTATGCGATCCTTACCCGCAAGCTATCGTCTCGCGACCCCGCCATGCCGACCCTTTTTATCGGAGCCGTGGTGGCAACCTTGTTGTTTAGTCTTGTCGCGCCGGGTTATTGGATTTGGCCTGACAGTTTTTTGGACTGGTTGGCCTTTCTCGCCATGGGGGCGATCGGCGCCTATGGCCATCACTTGATGGTCAAGGCTTATGCTGTTGCCCCGGTTTCAACACTGGCGCCTTACAGCTATGCACAGGCCTTGAGCGCTTTGTTGATGGGCTGGCTGGTATTTGATCACTTCCCTGACAACTGGTCATTGCTGGGTATGGGGTTGATTGTCGCAACGGGTGTGATGAATGCGATCCTCAGTCACCGCGCTTCGCGGGCCTAGCCGACTGACGACGACGTTCATCGCGCACGGCTTCGCCCAACTCAAGCACGGCCATCGCGTAAAACGGTGATTGGTTGTAGCGGGTTATTACCCAGAAGTTGTGATCAGTCGCAATCCAGGTGCTCGGTGCGTCGGCGTTTGGCAATTCAAAAACAGCCCAAGCTTGTGCCTTTGTTGTATCTCTTTGATCGGTCTTCTCTTTTGCCCGTTGCTTTGTTTCCTTGTTGTTTTGCTCGGCGTTTTCTTTCGATTCCTTTGGAAATCCCAAACCCGCTTGTTCAATGTCACGCCTTTGCCAACGCGGTTGCCAGCCCGCCTCGAGGATTTTTTTTCTTGCCTCCTCTGCGGCTTCCTGTTGCGTCGGTTTGAATTGCAGGTGAATCCTGGTTTTTTGCCTGGACTGACTCTGCCAGCCGTGTCGTTTGAGGAATGAAGCCACGCTGCCGATGGCATCGGCTTTGCTGCCCGCTAAGTCGATGCTGCCGTCACCGTCGAAATCAACCGCGTGCCTGCGTATGCTTCCTGGCATAAATTGCGGCAAGCCGATGGCACCGGCAAAAGAGCCGCGCACGGTTTTGGGGTCGATGCCTTGTTCCTGGGTCCACAGCAAAAAATGTTCAAGCTCCCTGGCAAAGTAGGCCGCTCGACGCGGGTAATCAAAGCTCAAGGTCGCGAGGGCTTCAAGGACTTGAAAACTACCCGTGTGACGCCCGTAAATCGTCTCCACACCGATGATGCCAACGATCACATGAGCCGGTACGCCAAAACGCTTACTGGCACGTTCTAGGGCATCCTGATTTTCGTTCCAAAAGTTTACCCCTGCCGCGATGCGCTTTGCTTCGATAAAACGCTTGCGATAGTTCTGCCAGGATCGCTTAAAATGTTGCGCGGGCGGGTCCATGAGGCGAATGACCTGCGCATTGGCTTTGTAATCCGCAAGCAGCGCATCAAGCCGCTCCCTGGGCCAGGCATGACGCTGTTCCATGTACGCCGCAAAATCGGCCGGCCGCGCAAAAGGCACCGGTGCCCATGCCGGGGCCGGCACATCCTCAAGATCGAGGGTGGCGGTCTGGCCGGGCTTCAGACCCAGTGGCCCGAGCAGGCAGGCAATCAGCGCAAATCGGAAAAACCGCTTATTCATCAGCTATGCTCAAATCGTCATCCAAAAGGCTTTATTGTTGCTTGAACGATGATAGCGTTCGATTCCTGCATCTTGCCCGGGCAAATCCGTTTTGATCCATTTGAGCCTGGCGCAGGTGAATCACTCAATGCGAGGCAATTACATGACGAGTACGCATGTTCCGATCGTGGCCGGATCCGAGGGGTTAACACCTCCCGCGGATGACGAGGTCATGACACTGAGCCGTCAAAAGGCTGTGGCCACAATCACCCTGGCGCGACCCAAGCAATTCAATGCACTTTCCACAGCGCTGCTGACCGCACTGACGGCGCAATTGCAGGCGATTGCAGGCGATGCGAGTGTCCGGGTTGTGGTCATGGCAGCCCAAGGCAAGGCCTTTTGCGCCGGTCATGACTTGCACGAAATGTTGGCCATGGAAAGCCAGCACGATTACCAAAAGCTCTTTGCTGCCTGCAGCCGCATGATGATGACGATTCAAGGCATGCCTCAGCCGGTGATCGCGAAAGTGCATGGCCTTGCAACCGCTGCAGGGTGCCAGCTAGTTGCGATGTGCGACCTGGCGATTGCGTCGCGCGAGGCGACCTTTGCCGTGTCTGGGGTAAATCTCGGTCTTTTTTGTTCGACTCCTTCGGTTCCCTTGTCGCGCAACCTATCGCGCAAGCAGGCTTTTGAAATGCTGGTGACTGGCGAATTCATGGATGCCGAGGAAGCGAAGCGGGCCGGTCTCATCAATCAGGTCGTCGCCGCAGACGAGCTCGATGGCGCGGTCGATCGACTCTGCCAACGCATCGTCAGTAAACCCCAGGTTGCCATCAGCACGGGCAAGCAATTGTTTTACAGGCAGCTTGAAATGGGCATCGAAGCAGCTTACCAACTCGCCGGCCAGACGATGGCTTGCAACATGATCGATGCTCAAACGCGAGAGGGCGTAAGCGCTTTTGTCGAAAAGCGATCCCCGCGTTGGGCACAAGACATCGATGCTTAAGCTCAGGTGGGCTCCAGTAGAATCGAGTGATTAATCAGGAGGATGTCGCGCATGAAGGTATTGGTACCGGTGAAGCGGGTTGTTGACTACAACGTCAAGGTCCGGGTGAAGAGTGATCAGACAGGTGTGGATATCGCCAACGTCAAAATGTCGATGAATCCCTTCGACGAGATCGCTGTTGAAGAAGCCGTCAGACTGAAGGAAAAAGGGCAGGTCAGTGAGATTATTGCGGTGTCGGCTGGAACAACAGCCTGTCAGGAGACCTTGCGTACCGCCATGGCGATCGGCGCAGACCGTGCGATCTTGATCGAGACCGATGTTGAATTACAACCCTTGGCCGTAGCCAAGCTGCTTAAGGCTGTCGTGGATCGCGAACAACCCGGCTTAATGATTCTGGGCAAGCAGGCGATTGACGATGACGCTAATCAGACGGGTCAAATGCTCGCCGCACTTGCGAATTATCCTCAGGCGACCTTTGCGTCGAAGGTTGAGGTTCAGGATGGCAAGCTGCGAGTCACCCGCGAAGTCGATGGCGGCCTTGAAACCCTAAGCATGACCCTCCCAGCAGTCATCACCACCGATTTGCGCCTCAACGAGCCTCGTTATGTGACCTTGCCCAACATCATGAAGGCGAAGAAAAAACAACTCGATCAGCTGACGCCGGCCGATTTGGGTGTTGACGTGACACCACGCCTGAAGACACTTAAAGTCACCGATCCGCCAGGACGATCAGCGGGCATTAAGGTGCCCGATGTTGCCAGCTTGGTCGACAAATTGAAAAACGAAGCAAAGGTGATCTGACATGACCGCATTAGTGATTGCCGAACACGAAAACGGCCAACTCAAGCCCAGCACGCGTAACACGGTCACTGCAGCGCTGCAAACGGCATCTGACGTTCATGTGCTGGTGGCCGGTGCAGGATGTGCATCGGTTGCCCAAGCAGCTGCGGGTATTGCCGGTGTTGCCAAGGTGATTTATGCCGATGCCCCACACCTCGAAGCGCAGACCGCTGAAAATGTCGCCGAACAAGTGCTCGCGCTGGCCGCTGCCTACAGCCATATACTTGCGCCCGCGACAGCCTTTGGAAAAAATGTCGCGCCTCGTATCGCTGCCAGGCTTGATGTGGCCCAATTGAGCGACATCATCGCTGTGAATGCGCCAGATACTTTCACAAGACCGATTTATGCGGGTAACGCAATCGCAACCGTCCAGTCGCTCGATGCGATTAAGGTCATCACCGTGCGCACCACCGGTTTTGACGCTGCTGTCGAGGGCGATGCAACTGCTCCGGTTGAGACCATCAGCCCGGTAGCTGACACCGGCAAGAGCCACTTCGTATCCCGCGAACTTGCCAAATCGGATCGTCCCGAGCTCACAGCGGCCAAGGTGGTGGTGTCCGGTGGCCGAGGCATGGGTTCTTCAGATAACTTTAAAATCCTAGAACCGATTGCGGACAAACTCGGCGCTGCGATGGGTGCTTCAAGAGCCGCGGTCGATGCCGGTTACGCACCTAATGATTGGCAGGTCGGCCAAACCGGAAAGATCGTCGCACCGCAGCTTTATGTGGCGATTGGTATTTCTGGCGCAATCCAGCATTTGGCCGGTATGAAAGATTCCAAGGTTATTGTTGCCATCAACAAGGATGCCGAAGCGCCAATTTTTGGCGTGGCCGACTATGGGTTGGTCGCCGATTTGTTTCAGGCTGTGCCTGAGCTGCAAGCCGCATTGGGGTAAGCCATGAGCTATGTTGCACCCGTTGCCGACATGCTTTTTAACATGGCGCATGTGGCCAATCTTGAGGAGATCAGCAAGCTGCCGGGATTTGAAGATGCTAATCTTGAAACCGCCGCAGCGGTCCTGGACGAATGCGCAAAGTTCAATCAGGATGTGATTGCACCGCTCAATTGGCTCGGTGATCAGCAGCCAAGCACCGTGAATGAAGGCGTGGTGACCACAACCGAGGGTTTTAAAGAGGCCTTTGCGCAGTATGCTGCAGCGGGTTGGCAGGGGGTTCAACACGGCTCACATTTTGGCGGTCAAGGCTTGCCCAAGCTGATTGCTTCCTGTTGTGGCGAAATGCTCAACGCGGCCAATCTTAGTTTTGCGCTTTGTCCTTTGCTTACCGATGGTGCGATCGAGGCGCTCGATACCGCCGGATCTGAGGACCAAAAGCAGCGCTTTATCCCCGCGATGATTGCAGGCGATTGGACCGGCACGATGAACCTGACCGAGCCGCAAGCCGGGTCTGATTTGTCGATGGTTCGCACCCGCGCGCATCCACAAGCCGATGGTAGTTACCGGATCTTTGGCCAAAAAATTTATATCACTTATGGTGAGCATGATATGGCCGCCAACATCATTCATTTGGTGTTGGCTCGTACGCCCGACGCACCCGAAGGCGTGAAGGGTATTTCTCTTTTTATCGTTCCAAAATTTTTAGTCAATGCCGACGGTTCACTCGGTGGTCGTAACGATGTATTTTGTACATCGATTGAACACAAACTTGGCATCAAGGCTTCACCGACGGCGGTATTGCTCTACGGTGATGGCAAGTTTCCGATTGCCGCTGAATCGGGAGGCCATGCAGAGGCTGGGGCGATTGGCTATCTGGTGGGCGAGGAAAATCGCGGCCTCGAGTACATGTTTGTCATGATGAACGCTGCACGGTTTGCAGTGGGTGTACAAGGCATCGCGGTAGCCGATCGGGCTTATCAGAAGGCGGCTCGTTTTTCGAAGGATAGGGTGCAAAGCCGCGATGTGGGGGGCTCTTCAGCGCCGGTAGCGATCGCCCATCATCCCGATGTTCGAAGAATGCTGATGACCATGCGGGCTCATGTTGAAGGTGCGAGAGCGATGGCCATGGCAACGGCCGCATGCTTCGACCTTGCGCATCAGCACCCCGATCGCGAGCAACGCGAGCGCCAGCAAAGAATTTACGAATTCATGGTGCCTATTGTGAAGGGCTGGTCGACCGAAATGGCTTTGGAAGTCACATCGCTTGGTGTTCAGGTTCACGGCGGCATGGGCTTTATTGAAGAAACCGGTGCGGCGCAGTTTTATCGCGATGCACGCATTCTGCCCATCTATGAGGGAACCACAGCGATTCAGGCCAATGACCTTATCGGCCGGAAAACCTTGCGTGAAGGTGGTGCAACAGCGCGCGCAATTGCCGCTGAGATGCGAGCCACGGGCCATCAATGGCGGGGTCTTGCTCCCTTGTCCCACACGTCGTTTACCGAGCTTAAGCGTGCCGATCAAGCGCTTCGAAGCTCGCCTGAGGCGATTGCCGCGCAACTTGATGCTGCGGCCGATGCGATTGAGCAATCGGTGACCTGGATGCTTTCGGTCGGCAAGTCCGATATCCATGCCGTCTTTGCTGGATCGGTGAATTTTCTTAAGCTCTGTGGGCTTGCATGCTCAGGTTGGCAGTTAGCGCGTGCGGGCCTCGCAGCTCACCGGCACCTCGCTGTGGGTGAAGGTGACCAAGCCTTCATGCGCGCGAAATTGATGACGGCCCGATTTTATGCCGACCATTTACTTCCGCAAACAGCGGCGCTTGCCCATGCGGTTTGCGTGGGCGCCGATGCGGTGATGGCGCTTGAGGTCGAGGCTTTTTAGCGCCGGGTTTCAGGGCTAGGGCTGGATTGCCGCCTTGGCCATGAACCGTTCATCGTCTGCGCTGAGCAATCCGCCGGTCCTTGCCTGCCTAAGTAGATCGGGTCGGAGCCGGGCGGTGGCGCGTAAGGCCTCTCGCCTGCGCCACACTGCAATCGCTTCATGGTCGCCCCCAAGTAATACCTCGGGCACTTGCATCGCCTCCCAGGTCTCCGGTCTCGTATAGTGCGGGCAGTCGAGCAGTCCATCGACGAAGGAGTCTTGTTGTGCCGATTGCGCGTCATGCAACACGCCGGGTACCCAGCGCAGGATCGCATCGATGAGCATCATCGCAGGCAATTCGCCACCCGAGACCACGAGATCGCCGAGTGCAAAGGCTTCGTCGATGTCGCGATCGATGAAACGTTGATCAATGCCCTCATAGCGACCGGCAACAAGCGTCAGGCCTTCGTGGTCGATAAGCCGGCGAATGTCGGCTTGTTTGATCGGCTTTGCCGCAGGGCTTAACAGAATACGGTGCTGGCGCTTTTTGACTTGCTTATCGATTTGCGCCACACAGGCACTCAAGGGCTGCGCTTGCATCACCATGCCCGGGCCGCCTCCGAAGGGTCGATCATCGATGTAGCCCATTTTTCGGGTGGTGAAATCACGAGGATTCCAGCAATGCAGTTGCCAAATCCCGGCAGCGTAGGCGCGGCCGCTCACACCATGCCGGGTAATGGCCTCAAACATGTCGGGGAAAAGCGTTAATACATCAAAGCGCACTTGCTTATCGATGCCTTTAGCTCAAAGTTGCGTGTCAATCGATCTCTGCCCGGCTTCAAGACCAATCGGCAAGCCAGTCGACCTCGATTCGCCTCGTTTCAATGCTAACCCGATCGATAAAGTGTTTCACGAACGGAATGTAGAAGCTGCCCGGTCCAGCTGATCTTGAGCTTGCTTCGTCAAAATCCCTTGCCGCGGTGGGTTTGACTTGCAACATTGGATGGGCGCCGTGGTCATCCATGGCAATCACTGTGCCAAGTAACTCATTGTCGCGATTGAAGACCGAGCATCCAATGAGATCGACCCAGTAATATTCACCACGCGCCAGCCGAGGGAAGTCGCTTCGCCGGATCGCGACTTGATGTCCCTTGAGTGCAAGCGCTTGATCGCGATCGATAACCGCTTTGAGTTGGGCAATCCAGGACGCGCCATGAACTCGCGAAGCCATTACCACGTAGGCTGCGGCTGAAGATCTGACTGGCGCTTTTGCCGCATCAACTTGATGCCTTGCTGCCGGATCCGGCAGCTGCGCCCCTGCCGTATCTGGCGACTGCGACCTTGCCGGATCTGGTTGCCGCGCCCTCGGTGAGGCAAGGCCTTGTGGAGACGCTAAAACAATGCCTTGGCCTGAGGGCGAGAGCCGCCAGTGCCTGGCCTTGCTGAGGACCGAGCGTTGGGTGTCCCCGAATACATCAAGCTTGATCCAGCCTGCCAAACCCCAAGCGTCGATAACACGCGCAACAGGCACCCATTCATCAACCTGAACTTCGCTGCCCAGTGCCTCATCGGTTGCCTCCGCGGGAGGCAGGGTTTTAATCGCCGTCCTGGGCAGCGGCGCGCGGTTGCTTTGCGCTTGGCTTAACGCCCGCAGCGCGTTCTTAGGCGGCGGCGCCGGCTTGTTTGGCGGCAAATGTTCTTACCAGACGATCAACTGCAGGCGACAGTTCGGCACCGTGTTGCTTCCAATGATGGACGCGATCAAGCGCGATTTGCAGTCCCAACTCAGCACCCGAGGCAACCGGGTTGTAATAGCCAAGCCGTTCGATAAATGCACCGTCGCGACGATTGCGTTTGCTCGTTGCCACAATATTGTAGAAAGGGCGCTTTTTTGCGCCGCCCCGGGATAGACGGATGACGACCATGTGATGTCCTCGAAAACCCGAAATTATAGCGCCTTGCCGCGGTGTAGACAAGCTTCGCTTTGGCAAGCGCGTGAAATCAGGTTAGAAT
>DENJ01000102.1:15716-33344 GCA_002359635.1 Burkholderiales bacterium UBA2647 | reverse complement strand
ATCAAGTCGTACCGCATCGTAATCAAGTCGTAACTCAACAAAACCAGCGCCGCCAACGATGACCGGAGAATTGAATGGATTTGATCAAGCAACTTGAGCAAGAAGAAATTGCTCGTCTCGGGAAAACCATCCCACCGTTTGCGCCTGGCGATACGGTCATCGTGAGCGTGAATGTCGTTGAAGGCAACCGAAAGCGCGTTCAGGCCTACGAAGGTGTGGTCATTGCGAAGCGCAACAGGGGTCTTAACTCCTCCTTTATCGTTCGCAAGATTTCCTCAGGTGAAGGCGTGGAGCGAACATTTCAGACCTATTCGCCCTTGATTGCCTCGATCGAAATCAAGCGGCGTGGCGATGTCCGTCGCGCCAAGCTTTACTACTTGCGTGATCGTTCGGGCAAATCGGCGCGGATTAAGGAAAAGCTTCCGGGCCGCGCGCCAGTCGCAGCAAAGGCGAACGCCTGAGTAAGCACCGCGTCGGGGATCCCCGCGCGGTTCCCTTCGAAGCAGCCCACGATGGTCTGCCTGCGCTTTCGGTCGCCCGATTTAATGCGAACGACTGGAAGCAACTCTTTCTGAGCGGTAGGCCCTGGGTGCCGGCGCTTGAGGGGGATCGAACGCGTTGGGTTGATCGACCGATTCGCGAAGCTTCGGTGTTGATCGCGCTGACCCAAAGCGGCGGTGTTTTGCTAACCGAACGCAGTGCCAGCATGCGCGATCACGCAGGGCAGGTCGCTTTACCGGGTGGACGCATTGAGCCCACGGATCGCGACGCTGTTGATGCTGCTTTTCGGGAAGCCCGGGAGGAAATCGGACTCGATCCAGGGCGGCTCGATGCGCTTGGCTTGCTGCCGGCCTACCTTACGGGTTCGGGTTATCGCGTCCAAGCGGTGGTGGCTTTGGTAGTCGGCGATCTCGACCTGCACGGGCATCTCTTACCTGATCCGCGGGAAGTTGCATCCATCTTTGAAGTGCCGCTCTCTTTTCTTCTCGAGCCGCGCAACCACCGCAGGCACTATTGGCAGGCGCCAGAGGGCTTGCGAGCTTATTACTCGATGCCCTGGTTTTGTGATCGACGCGAGGCAATGAGGCTCAGCTGTGTTTCTCAGGGTGGCGAAGACAGCGCGTCCGGTCGCGAGTTTTTCATTTGGGGCGCCACCGCAGCGATGCTGCGCAATTTCTATCATCTTCTGCATGCGCATCGGGATGTTTTCCCGATTGAGCTTTAGGCGATTCTCGCCTCCTGACGGGGCTGTGTGAGGCAAAATCGGGTATGGGCTTTCTCGCACTCATTGTGGCGCTGCTGATCGATCAGGGTCGAAACCTCGCGGTTCGTCACCTTGTGATTGAGCAACTTGAGTCCGCCGCCGACAGCTTACGCCGTTTAAGCGATATGGGTGGTCGTTTTGACGGCTGGGGAGCATGGGCATTGATGCTGCTGCTTGCATCAGCGCTTGCCTTGGCACTTGACTGGTTTGCAGCACGCACCCATGTGCTGCTCCAGTTTGCGCTCCACGTCGTCGTGCTTTACCTTTTCATTGGCTTTAGACAATTTAGCGCTCCATTTTCGGCGATTCAACGTGCTTTCTCTGAGGGCGATCCCGCGCGTGCTTTTGTGATCCTACAGGCTTGGTTGCGAGGCCGCGATCTTGACGATGCTGCGGTCTTGGCTTCCGGATCGTCAACGGAAGCGTTCGATGCCAGTGCGGTCTGCCGACAGGCGATCGATCATGCACTGATGGCATCGCATCGACATGTTTTTGGCCCGCTGCTTGCCTACGTCCTATTGCCAGGTATTTTGGGGCCGGTGATCTATCGCGTTGCCGAGGTATTGCTTAATCGCTGGCATCATCCTGGCGCGGAGACGGGCAGCGACAACGTTGCCGTGTCGATCGAGGATTCAGACCGACATCGCTTGGCAGCACAGCAGGGCTTTGCATGGATCGACTTTGTGCCGGTTCGTTTAAACGCCGCAGGCCTCACGGTTGTCGGTAACTTTGAGGACGCTGTTTTTTGCTGGCGTGGGGCGGTCGCTTCAAGGGCATCGCTTGCCCTTAGGCAAGCGGAGTCTGCTGCGCTGATTGACGAATCAAGGGCGATTCTCCTGGCAACAGCAAGCGGCGCCTTAAACTTGCGATTGGCAGATCCTGCCTTGGAAGGGCACTGGGTTAGCGAAGGTTTCGAATGGCAAGGGGCACTTCCCGATCCTGGTGGATTGCGCAGCGCCGTGGGATTGGTTTGGCGTAATGCGGTCTTGTGGGTCAGTTTATTTGCCATTTTGACCATGGCGGGCTGGCTCGGTCGCTAAGTTCCTCGGCTTTGCTCGCTGATAATTTCTTGCCAGATTGCGTAGCGCCGCGGGTCGATGAGCGAATCACTGATCGCCGCCTGAATCGCGCAACCGGGCTCCTGTAGGTGGATGCAATTATGGTAGCGGCATTGCCCGAGCCGGTCTGCCCATTCCGGAAAACTGTGTTCAATTTCAGAGCGTGAACAATGGACAAGACCAAATTGCTGAAAACCTGGGGAATCGATGATTCGGCTACCCGGTTCAAAATCGCTTTCGGGAAGATCAAAGCATTTTGAAAAACTGGTTGTGTGTTTGCCCGACTGAAGTGCTCTTGACCATTGTTGGGTTTTGAGGTCCGCATCGGGCACAAGTCGATTGATCAAGGTTGATTTACCCATGCCTGATTGGCCAAGTAGCAAACTTGTTTTCCCCTGCAGCCATTGACCTAACTCGCCCTCATGTAAGCGGCTTTGTGCATCATGCCGGGCTGACAGGTAACAAATCCCGACGCCCAGAGCGCGATAAAGTTCAAGCCTTGGTTCAATGTCTGCAAGTGCCTCAATCCGATCTGATTTGTTGATCAGCCATCTCATCGGAATGCCAGCGACGGCGGCTGCAACCGAAACCCGCACGGCAAGTGACTCAGAAAACGGGGGCTCGGCGGCTAGCACCAAACCAATCTGGTCAATGTTCGCTGCAAGCAATTTGTGCCGAAAATGATCACTTCGCTGTAGTAAGTTGCGACGGGGAATCAGTGCGTTGATCACGGCCTGATCATCACCGATCGCCTCGACGTCGACCCGGTCGCCGACACAGAAATCCTGGCGACGACCGCGGGTCACTGCCAAGCGTTGCTTGAACGGCGGGCGGGTGAGTGCAACGGTATTTTCAATGGCTGCATCGGCGTCATGAAACGCCTTCGCGTCACCTAGTGCTCGAATCCAGTACTGTCTACCATGGCTTGCCAGGATCTCGGCGAGCATCCTCGTGTCACCGGGTAGAGGCTGCTTGGGGCGTTTTACCGTTCGCAAGCCCCACCGCGCTTCCCAAGCGCTCGCTCAAAGCTTGGAGTCTTGCGATTCGGATCGATGCCGGCGGATGTGAGTCGTAGATCGCCGAATGTATAGGGTCGGGCGTTAGCGTGGCAGCGTTATCCTTTATAAGTTTGATCAATGCGCTCTCGAGGTCTGCGGCCTGGGTTTGGGACGCCGCATAGGCGTCTGCTTCAAACTCGTGTTTGCGTGACCACCAACTCATCAAGGGTTGTATTGGAAATAAGAACACCGGTATGACCAGCGAGAAAAGGAGCAGGGCTGCTGAGGCCTGAGAACCCGGAAGTGGAATAAGGCCAAGTCCCCGGTAAAACCAAGCCTGGTTCATCACCCAGGCGAGCAATGCGAGGGCAAAAAAGCTGAACACAGCGCTCAAGACGATGCGCTTCAAAATATGACGATGTTTGAAATGACCTAATTCATGGGCGAGTACGGCTTCGATCTCACGGCTGCTGAGTTGGGCAAGTAAGGTGTCAAAAAAAACAATCCGTTTTGATTGACCCATGCCGGTGAAGTAAGCATTGCCATGTGCCGATCGTTTGCTGCCGTCCATCACGAAAAGGCCCTGGCTTGAGAATCCACAACGGTTCAGCAGCGATTCGACAGCGGTCCTGACCTCACCTTCTTGCAATGGTTCAAATCGGTTAAACAGCGGTGCAATCCAGGTCGGCCATATGACCATCACAGCGAGTTGAAAAATCATCCAGGTGGCCCAAACCCAGAGCCACCAATGCTGCCCCGTCTGTTGCATCATCCAGAGTACTAAGACTAGGAACGGTATACCCAGTATCACACTGATAGCCAGGCCCTTGATTTGGTCACTGAACCAAAGGCCTAGTGTCATCCGGTTAAAGCCAAAACGTTGATCGATGACAAACTGCCGCCACAGCGAAAAAGGTATATCAATGATTGAGCCCAATAAAATCACGAGCATGATCAGGCTGATCTGGAAATCAAGCCCGGGTCCGGGTAGATCGTCGGGGAATAGCAGCAGCCAGGCGCTTGCAAGCAAGGATTGCAAACTCGAGAGCAGTCCGCCTGCCGTCAACATCACAAGCCAGATGCTTTGCACGAGCAGATCGACCATCCCGAGCGATACCTTTGCAGCTGTGTAATCCGCAGCACGTTGATGGTTCTCAAGCGATATGCGCTCTCGAAAGGGCAATGGAACCTGATGCCGGTGTCGCAGAACATGGCGAATCTGCCTTTGGGCCAGATAGAGCTTGATGCTGAACTGGGTGGCGAGCAAGAGCAAAAAAATAAGACTGAAATCGAGATTAGTCATGTGGCAATCAATGGGTCAGCGATAATTGCATCTTAAACGCAACCCGGTAAGCCTGTATGAGCATTGATGTTTCCCCAAGACAAGTTTCATCTGCCCCTCAATCAAGAGGCCTTATGTGATGAGCGAACCGCTATTGAAACCGGAACTTAATGCTGAGCCCGCGCGCAGTAAGCCTTTAGATGCCGGCGAGCAGCGGCCCAACGAAACCTATCTTGTTTGGTTAGATATGGAAATGAGTGGTTTACGCCCCGAGGTCGACCGAATCTTGGAGGTGGCCACGGTGGTGACAGATAGCCAGTTGAACTGCTTGGCTGAGAGCGAGGCCATCGCGATACATCAGCCCGATGCAGTCCTCGATGCCATGGATGCCTGGAACAAGGGAACCCATGGCCGCAGTGGCCTTATCGACAGGGTGAAGCAAAGCCAGCAAAGCGAAAGGGATGCGGAGCTTTATATGCTGGATTTCCTCTCATCGTGGGTGCCCGCTGGAAAGTCCCCGCTGTGCGGCAATAGCATCGGGCAGGACCGAAGATTCATGGCTCGCTACATGCCTGAACTCGAGCGCTATTTCCATTACCGCAATTTGGACGTCAGCACGCTCAAAGAGCTCTGCAAACGATGGCGACCTGAACTTGCAAAGGGGTTTGAGAAGCGCTCGGCCCACACGGCACTCGCAGATATCCGAGAATCAATCGACGAGCTACGCTACTACAGGGAACATTTTCTGCGCCTTCAGTGACCCGGTGGACTTTGCGGGCAGGTCGCGAGAACCCGTCGCCAGGTCTGCTGAGCGAGCATGCCTAAGCCGATTGAAGCGGCAGCGCAAGCGATCACGCCGGCCCACCAAAAGGCGCGAGCATCGTTGAAGCTGCCAAACCAACCCGAAAAGCTCAACCAGGCGCCGCCGCCGAGCCCGATGCCCCACAAGCAGGCGACATAAATCCAAAAGGGCAGGCTTGCAATCTTGTGAGCACGCAATACAAAAGCGTATTGCAGTTGCAAGCTGTCAAGCCACTGATGAATCGCAAGCCATGCAATCAGCAGCGCCGCTGTCTCGGCAACTGCGGGGTCTGTGGCGTAGGCCCTGGCCAGGGTGTCCTTGCCAACGAAAAGACAGACTGCCATGAACGCTGCTGTTGTCATCGCCGTCGTCATGCCAAGTCGAGCCATTTCGCGCGCTTCATGGACACGTTCAGCGCCCAAACGTTGCGCGGTGAGGACCATCGTGGCATTTGCGAGCGAGAGCGAAAACATATAAACGACGCCGGTCAGGCTTGATGCGATTTGCTGGCTGGCAGAGGCCGCAGCGCCAAAGGGTGCGATCAGCAAGGCAATCGATGCAAAAGCGCTCACATCGATAAAGGCAGTGCCGCCGATGGGCAAACCGAGGCGAAGCAGTTCGGAGAGTTGTTTGCGATCCGGACGCAGGCTTCCCAACAGCCGATAGCGCTTAAGGCCTTGATCAATCGTCGCCAGACCCAGCACGGCAATCGCACTGGCCAAGGCAAGGATGCAACTGCTGCAGGCAGCGCCTGCTGCGCCCATCGCGTCGATACCGAAATCGCCCCAGCCATACATCAGCACAGCGTTGAGCGGTACCTTAAAGCATAGGCTTGCAAGATTGACCCACATCACCAGTCGCGGACGGGATACTGCGGTACATAGCGCGGAGAAGGCGCGTACGATCAGTGCCGGGATAACACCCAGCGCACACCAGAAAAGATAGGCCTCGACTTTTTGAGCAACGTCAAGCGGTGCCCCGGAGAGCTGACTCCAAAACCTGGTTTGGCTCAGCACCAAGGTCCCGATGACGCCTAGGATCAGTGCCAGCAGCAAGGACTGTCGAAACGCGAGGCCGATAGCGTCGATCCGTCCGGCGCCCACATGCTGGGCCACAATGGGCGAGAGACCCAGCAGTACACTGAGTAAGCTCACATAAGCGATGATGTAAATGCTGGTTCCCAGCCCCAAGCCTGCAAGTTCAGTGGAGGACAACTGGCCTGCCATCACAGTATCGATCACCCCGTTGGCCATCACCGCGAGCTGACTCACCAAGACAGGGCCTGCCAGCTTTAAGAGCTGCTTGAGCGGGGCGCTTGTTTGCATCAGGAGCGCTCGATCGCAGCGTGTCTGAGGTAGAGGCGAAATCGTTCACTGTTCTCGCCCCGTCGCGAACCAACCCAAAAAAGATCCCAACCCGGCAGGGGGGGCGCTAGAAGACTCACTGCCTCGCCACTGTCTTGAATCAATCGCCAGGCGCAATCGGGGCGTTCAGAAAATTGAAAACCGGCAAACCATTGCAGGCTTGCCTGAACACTTGGGCGCACCTGATCGGGGAGGAAGCAAGCATGATGGTCGCTGATGACGAGCTGGGTCTGCTTACGATCCACTGCCGCCTTGGCTTGCGCTGCCATCTCACGGTAGGAATTGCGTGTGTTGTGTGCTTCCAAAAAAAGCATCTGAAACAAGAACCAAATCAGTACCAGGCCACTTGAAGCGAGGAGTACAGGTTTCCACAGCACAGCAGCTTGCCTGGAAAGCCGCCAGCCAAGGATCACCATCCATGCCAGGCTGATGATCAAGGCGGCCAGGCTTCCCAGCCAAAAGCTCGTCGCTTCGTCGCCCCTGGCTAAAATGCCCATGCGGTAGGCCATTTTTTCGGGCCAGCCGATCAGCCAGGCAAGGTAATAAGCCCAAAACATCAAGGCGATCAGACCGTAAATCAGCACCGCGTACCAGTCCACAAACTGGACAAGACCTCGGCGCAAAGTCGGCAGCCCAAGGGCTGCCAACGCAGCAAGCGGAATCGCCAAGGGCATCAGCCAGGCAAGCGTCGATCCATGGGCAAGCGGGCTCAAGAGGAGGATCGCCACAATGATGCTGATGGGGGCAATAAGGCTGGGCTCACGGCATCGCTCACGCAAGCACCATAAGGCCCAGACGGCCCCTGGCCAAACGGGCCAGAAAAACCACCAAGGTTCTCGCAAAAGATCATACAAGCGACCAGCAAGCCCCTTGACTGGGCCGCCGAGCTGCACCGACCACCAGGCCGACATCCAGCGCTGCCTTAGCAGCTGCGCTGATGCGTCGTCCGACGCGGTGGTGATGGGGCCTTCTCGGTACATCAGCCAGAACCATAAGCCGAGGCTTGCGGCAAGCGCTATGCCGGCACGCGGCACCATCACCTTGGCGATGCTTCGCCAGTGGGGGGATAGCGTGACCAGCAAAAGCATGGCAAGCGCGATCGCGAGCCCGAACCAGAGGCCTTTACTCAGCCATGCTGCCGAAACGATCAGCCCGAACAACCAGCTTGCTTGACGCGGTGAATCGAGGCTCCAAGCCAGGCAATAAAAAGCAGCTGCCATGATCAGCATGGCAAAGGCCTCTGGGGAGGTCTCATGAACCCTTTCAACCAGGCCTACGGTTGCAAGCAGCAATAAGACGCTGCTGTCAGCCAGCGAGGCTGCAAGTTTGCGTGGACTGGCTGCGATACCAATCGGGTCGTGTGGCATCCACTCTGGGCGCCGGCTCAAGCTGTAAACCGCTCGCCAACAGAGCGCCAGCGTTGCCAGCCAGGACGCCACCCACAACAGCCTGGTGAAAAAAGAAAAATCGATGCCGACGCGTTGACTCAGCAGGCCAAGGAGCGAGGCAATCCAAAACGGTAAGGGGCCTTCGTCGGGCAGCAAGACGGCCGGAAGCCTGCTGATCAGCCAGCCATCGAAGTCGCCAGCCTCGAGGGCAAGCAGCATGTTGAACGCGACCCCAAAACCGAGCGCGTCATCACCTCGCCAGGGATCGCGCCCTAGCAAACCCGGGAGGGCATAGAGCAAGGCTAAAAACAACAAACCCCAGAGGGGAACGCGTCCCGCCTGGGGTTCGGTGACCAGAAAAGGTTTCAAACGTTACGCTTGGCGCCGCCTGCACGGGCGAATTTCTGGCGAAATTTCTCAACCCGACCGGTTTCAAGCACCCGTTGTTGAGCGCCGGTATAAAAGGGGTGTGATTCCGAACTCGTATCGAGCTTGAACAAGGGGTACTCTTTGCCGTCGATTGTGACCTTCTCACGCGCAGGTGCCGTCGAACGGATAATGAACTGTTTACCGTTGGTCATGTCCTGAAACACAACCTCGCGGAAATTGGGGTGGATGCCTTCTTTCATAGCTAATCCCAGACAAGAAAACCCTCGATTATACAGGCTGATTGGCTTTCCTAACCACCTCGACGCATCAAATCAAAAAACTCGCCGTTGTTTTTGGTCATCTTCATTTTGTCAAGCATGAACTCCATCGCTTCGATCTCATCCATGTCATGCAAAAGTTTGCGCAGGATCCATATTTTTTGCAGCATGTCCTTGGCGATCAAGAGTTCTTCCCGGCGTGTGCCCGAGCGATTAATGTCCATCGCGGGATAAACACGTTTTTCCATCATCCGCCGATTCAAATGGATTTCCATGTTGCCCGTGCCCTTGAACTCCTCGTAAATGACTTCGTCCATCCGCGAACCTGTGTCGATCAGGGCTGTCGCGATGATGGTGAGTGATCCGCCCTCTTCGATGTTGCGGGCAGCGCCGAAAAAGCGCTTGGGACGTTGAAGTGCATTGGCATCCACACCGCCCGTGAGCACTTTGCCCGAGGAGGGCACGACGGTGTTGTAGGCGCGCGCAAGTCGGGTGATTGAATCGAGCAAAATCACCACGTCCTTTTTATGCTCCACAAGCCTTTTGGCCTTTTCAATCACCATCTCGGCAACTTGAACATGGCGGGTGGCGGGCTCGTCAAAAGTCGATGCAACCACCTCGCCACGCACCGATCGTTGCATCTCGGTCACCTCTTCGGGGCGTTCGTCGATCAAAAGGACAATCAAGACAATGTCCGGGTGATTCGCTTTTAAGGCGTGAGCAACATGCTGCATCATCACAGTCTTACCGCTCTTGGGGGGCGCGACAATCAAACCTCGCTGACCCTTACCGATTGGCGCAATCATGTCAATAATCCGGCCGGTGATGTTCTCTTCGCTCTTGATGTCTCGCTCGAGAGGAAGCATTTGGTCGGGATGTAGGGGCACGAGATTCTCAAAAAGAATCTTGTTCTTTGAGGCCTCTGGTGCCTGATCGTTAATCTTATCGACCTTCACCAGGGCAAAGTAGCGCTCACCGTCCTTGGGCGTGCGGACCTCGCCTTCGATGGCGTCGCCCGTATGAAGATTAAAACGACGGATTTGCGATGGCGAGATGTAGATGTCGTCCGGGCTTGCGAGGTAGGAGGTCTCAGGTGTTCTGAGGAAGCCAAAGCCGTCCGGGAGAATCTCGAGGACGCCATCGCCAAAGATCGATTCGCCGAGTTTTGCCTTTCGCTTAAGGATCGCAAACATCAGCTCTTGTTTGCGCATGCGGTTGGCGTTTTCGATCTCGAGGCCTTGGGCCATCTCAATCAGCTGCGAAATATGCAATGCCTTCAGGTCAGATAAATGCATGGAATTCAATCAAAAAGATTGTCGGTGGGCGCAAAAGGCTGTAATCCCGGGGGGCGACGATCATGGGGTGGGTTTAGGTTCAGACGCGGGTGAAGTGCTGCCACCTGATCGTCGGGAACCGGCCATCACTTCAAGGACCTTGAAGCGGCTCTGAACGAATACAAGCGCGATGGAGCGAAACTTCTCAATCGTTGCAGGGATTAGCAGAAGCCTGAACACTATAAACCCAAGCTACGAAAAGGGCAATTCGCAGCGCCGCTGTTTGTCTAAATCCAGCCGCGTTGTGCAAACGATAGGCAATTGTTTGCGCCAACAATCATGTGATCAAGCACCCGGACATCAATGGTTTGCAGCGCACGGCAGATGGCCTCGGTAAGAATTCGATCGGCATGGCTCGCTTCAAGCGTGCCGGAGGGGTGATTATGGGCAAGAATGACGGCCACTGCATTGAGTTCGAGGGCGCGTCGCGCGATCTCACGCGGATAAACCGCTGTTTGGGTAACCGTGCCTTGAAAAAGGTTTTCTGCACGAATCAATTGATGTTGCGCATTCAAAAAGAGCACGGCAAAACACTCCACACGGCGATCGCTGAGCCAAACCTTGAGAAATTGTTCGAGTGCTTGCGGGTTATGGAAGGCATTGCATTGCTTGAGGTCTTCAGCAAGGGCGCGACGAATCAACTCGCGCGCTGCCTGCAAGCTTGGGGGCCCATTTTGCAAGAGCGCACGCAAGGAGCCCGCTTCAGCAAGCCGCCTGGCTGCGCCTTGCAGCTGCCGCTGCTTGCTCGTGTGGCTTGGCCTGCCGCGGTAGTTCCTATGCAGAGTGACGGCGATCAATTCGAGATCACTCAGGCCGCAAGCCTCATCCGCCTGAAATCCGTCTTCTTGGACAGGGGGCGCTTGATATCGGAGCGTGTGAGATTGGCGGACCCTGACAGGCCCTCGAAAATCGCTGTCTTGGACAGCAGGCGTTTGCGCGTTGCGGTCATGGGCAAGGTGGGTCGCCATAACATAAACTCCTTGTTAAGAACTCGGCCGGCATCATGTTCGAGCCGAAGAAGATTGAAAGAGGAGAAGTGAATTGGCAGTGCAGCAGGATTCTTTTTTAACGCTCCACTATCGGATCAGTCTGGAAGAGGCCGCCGAGCCTGTCATGAGCACTTTCGGGGATCGTCCGGCAACCATTCAAATGGGCGCAGGGCAATTGGCGCAAGCCCTTGAACAGTGTTTGATCGGGCTCGAAGAAGGCGAACGAAAGCTTTTTCAACTCGCTGGCGGTCAGGCCTTCGGGCCGCGAAATCCGCAGCTTTTGCAGCGATTGAAGCGCAGCCTGGTCGATGAACACAGCGATCGTTCGGATCCCGTCAAAGCTGGCGATCTGCTGGACTTTCCAAGACCTGACGGCGGACGTTATGCTGGTGTGGTCAAGGAAATCAACCAAGACTTTGCCCTGATCGATTTCAACCATCCCTTAGCGGGTCAGGCGATCAACTTTGAAGTGGAGCTCATCAGTGTCCTCTGAGTCTTTATCCGGTGATGCCTTAAGTCCTGCGTCATTTGCGACGAACCTAAGTCGGTCAAAGCGCGCTTCGGCAGATGGATCTGAAACCCTTTCGGTACAAGCTTTCGACATCTTGCTTGCTCAACCGCGAGGATTTTGTGCAGGCGTGGATCGAGCGATCGATATTGTTGATCGCGCGCTCGAACAGTTCGGGGCGCCGATTTATGTGCGACATGAAATTGTGCATAACCGTTTTGTCGTTGAAGGACTACGCGAACGTGGCGCCGTCTTTGTCGAGTCACTCGATGACATACCACAAGGCAGTACCGTGGTGTTTTCAGCCCACGGCGTTTCTAAAGCCGTACGACGTGACGCCGAACAGCGCGGCTTGAAGGTTTTTGATGCGACATGCCCGCTCGTCACCAAAGTTCACGTCGAAGTCTCAAAAATGCGGCGGGACGATTTTGAAGTGGTCATGATTGGGCATGCCGGCCACCCTGAAGTCGAGGGCACCATGGGTCAGGCTGACGCGGGTATCCATTTGGTTGAGTCGCTCGACGATATACGAAGCCTCAAGGTGAATGACCCGAATCGATTGGCCTACGTCACACAAACCACCTTGTCAGTCGATGACTGTGCCGAAATCGTAGCGGCGCTTAGAAAACGATTCCCTAACATTGCCGAGCCTAAAAAGCAGGACATCTGTTACGCCACACAAAACCGACAAGATGCCGTTAAGTTCATGGCGCCTCAGTGCGATCTGGTCTTGGTGGTGGGATCGGCCAACAGTTCAAACAGCAACCGCCTGCGCGAGGTGGCTCAGAAAATGGGCTGCGACGCTCACCTGGTTGATCGACTTGATGCGGTTGTTCCGGATTGGCTCATTGGTCGCAAGAGGATCGGGGTGACAGCAGGTGCCTCGGCGCCAGAATCTTTGGTCCAAGAGTTGGTTGAGGGGCTCAAGCGCTTAGGGGCCAGGGGGGTCACCGCCCTCGACGGGATTCAAGAAGACGTCAGTTTTCCCCTGCCCAAAGGCTTAGGGAACAGTTCGACGCAAAGCGGTTAGAATACGGGTATTGCCGCTTTAGCTCAGTCGGTAGAGCAGCTCCTTCGTAAGGAGAAGGTCGACAGTTCGAGTCCGTCAAGCGGCACCATCGCGATAGCGTGATCCCTCAAGGTGTGCGGTAACACAGCCACAGAGAGATACCCCAAGCGATGCGGCACTCACGCTAGCATTGAGAACGGATGTGACTCGATAGCAATTCAAGCACGCCTGCGCCCGCGTTGGTATGAATGCTTGTCTGTACCGCGGCGGTGTAGTTTCCCTGATGGGTCACTGAAGAAGCCGATAAAAGCGCTTCACCTTGACCGGGACTGATGAAGGCGGCATGCAATGACGAAAGCCGCCAGGTGTCGTCAAGGCTTGCGCTTGCGCTAGCCATCCCGAAACCGAGTGTGATACCGCCTTGAACATGGCCGACCCGATTGCCAAGATGTGGGCCGTTGGGCAGCAAACCTTTGGAGCCCTGCGCCTGCCTACGCAAGCGGTGGCCGATAAAGTGCTCAAAAAAATAATGATCCGGGCGTTTACCCAGCGATGCACACCGCTCAAGACAATCACGGGCATGCTCAAGAATTTCTAACTCGCTCTGATTAAATTCGCAGTCAGGGACAAGCACCGGATGACTTGGCGCTGCCTGATTGATCCATGCGATTGGAGAAAGCTTACGGTCTTTCGGTGCCGGCAACGCCATAAAGCTTCCCAGGCCGCTCGCGACGAGGCCTTTTTCGCTATAAATCTTGACGGTGCTTTGACCGAGCCTGCCTTTTCCCTGACGATGAAAGCCGACAAGTTCGCCGTAGGCATTCAGATAGTCAAAGGCTTGCGTGCCGTTACATTGAAGATTAATCGAGACCGTTGCGAGTCGGGTTGACGGGTCGTCCGCTGTACGGATGGCGCTTGCCATGGCGAAGTCAGCAAGCACTGCGAAAGCGCTCTCGTGAATTTGCCCGTCTGGACGTTGCAGTTGGGGGCCGGCCCGCAGGCTGACCAAGGCCTGCCCTTGACGGACATCCTCGAAGCGCAAATCGAGAAAATTGCCACAAAAGTGGTATCCGGCAATCCGGTTAAGGGTGATGGCGCGGCGAACCTTATTGAGGATGAGGGCGTCTGTGGCTTGATAAGGCATGGGACTGGTCGTGCAGAGGCGCGGCAACTTGATTCGGACTGGCGCAGCTGCCGCACCCGGACCCAGAGGCAGAAGGGCGCTACAGATACTTGAAAGCTACAGCCGCCACCAGCGTCGGTAGCAGGGCTGCTGCAAAAAGGCCTGCTGCGCTGATCGCTTCGTCCTCGAAGTATCGCCTCAGAATCGCAAAGCCAGCCGGATTGGGGGCGTTTGCAATGACCGTGAGCCCGCCGCCGGTGACTGCGCCCGCGACTAAGGCGTATTTAAATTCTGGGCTAAGGCCTTCGACCAGGGACCCAAGATAGGTCAGTGCCGCATTGTCGGTAATGGCAGTGAGCGCCGTGGCGGCCCAGAAGACCGTGTCGGGCGACATGCTGCGCAGCAAACCCTCAAGCCACCACTGCTGCTGGCCCCCGAGCACCACCAGTCCTGCCAGGAAGAAGGCGACCAGCAAGCCCTCGCGGAGGATCAAACGATCCTGGTATTGCGGATAAGCGGTGGCCACACCCATGAACAGCAAAAAGAGCCCCATGAAAGCAGAGGGGTGGTGAGCGAAAACGACAACCCCGGCCAGGAGCAGGATATGGAAGCCGTAAATCGCCAAAGGGATGGGGTCGTGTTGCGTCGTGATGGGATTGTTTTCCGCATCCGGATGATCGGTCATGGCTATGCCGGCGAGTTCACGATGAAAGAGCAAAGTGACGACCCCTGCATTGATGACGACAGCCAATGCAGCACGCCAGCCGAAATGGGTCAAGATGAAGGGTAGATCCCAGCCCCATTTGGCTGCCACCATCAACACGGGCGGAGCGGCAAAAGGCGTGAGGGTGCCGCCAATCGATATGTTTACAAAAAGCACACCGAGTGCAGCGTATTTCAGGCGATTAGACGGGTTTTTCGTGTAGAGACCGTCGCGCAGCATGAGCGCCGCAAGCGTCATCGCAGCAGGCTCAGTGATGAAGGAGCCTAGCAGAGGAATGGCACAGAGCGCTAGAAAAAAGTAGGCCGTGACGCCCGGTAGAGGAAGGGCCTTGGCAAGACTAGAGACGGCGCCGCGGGTGAGCTCGAGTATCGGGCGACTTGCAGCAATCACCATGATCGCAAAGACGAACATCGGCTCCGTGAAGTTCCTCGAATCGAGGTACTCGGTCGCCGGTTTGAAGCCCAGGGTTGCGAGCATCACGGCAACGAGGACGATGGCCCAAAAACCGAAAACAACCTCGACTTCGCCGAGCAAATGCCAGACGCCTGCGTGTTGGGGACGCGTGTGAGCGAGATGCTCGAAGAACTTGGTTGAGAAGGTATGAAGCACGGCCACGGCGAAAATGGCCGCGCCAATCCACTGAATCGATTCCACTGACGGCTCTCCTTGTTTAAGCTTTGAAAGCTTGCTTGCGGTCTTTATGGAACGAATTGTCTCAACTGCCGCAATCACTGAGGCGGGAGAATCCGCTAAAGCTGAGATCGTGGCAACATAAACCCTCACCTGTTGACAACGTATTCTGGGAGCTTTCGGTCAATCATGTATGCATTTCAATACCGGCGTCCTTCCTCGGTTGAAGAGGCGCTCGAGCTAGCTGCTGCGGACGAAGAAGCGAAATATCTCGCGGGCGGTATGACCTTGATTCCTGCGCTCAAACATCGGCTCTCGTCGCCAAGTCAGCTTATTGATGTGGCGAGGCTCGCGCATCTGCAACGCTGCGAGCGAATCGACGGCGACACGCAAACCCTTTGGCGAATTGGTGCCGCAGTCAGACATGCCGAGGTTGCCGCACACCCTGGCCTTGCCCAAGATCTCCCCGCGTTGACGGCGCTCGCTGCGGGCATTGGTGATCCCCAGGTTCGAGCACGTGGCACGATCGGTGGTTCGGTGGCGAATAATGACCCCGCAGCGGACTACCCCAGTGCACTGCTTGCCCTCAACGCGGTTGTGATCACAAACCGTCGTCGCCTTGGGGCTCAAGACTTTTTTCAAGGCATGTTCAGCACAGCGCTGGAAGATCAGGAAATGATTTTTGCCGTCGAATTTCCGATCCCCAAGCGCGCGGCTTATGCCAAGTTTCCCCACCCGGCAACCGGCTACGCCATGGCCGGTGTTTTTGTCGCGCAACACCTGGCCGGAGACTGGCGTGTTGCGGTGACCGGCGTGGGTGCCGGTGTTTTTCGTTGGGTCGCTGCCGAGGAGGCGATTGCTGCGGGTGATCCGGTACCGGCGCTTGAGCGCGATGACCTCATGGAGGACATGCACGCACCTGGCAGCTATCGTGCGCACCTTGCCTCGGTCATGCTTGCCAAAGCCCGCGGTGAATTAGCAGGCGGAGTGTAAATCTCATGAAAATACGTCTCATAATCAATGCAATAACACACGAAGTTGAAGTTGAAGAAAGAACATTGCTCGCCGATCTTTTGCGTGACCAGCTAGGGCTGACCGGTACTCACCTCGGTTGCGATACCAGCCAGTGCGGCTGTTGTACGGTGCATCTAGACGGTGAGGCGGTGAAGTCCTGCACCATGCTGGCTGTTCAAGCTGCGGGCTGTTCGGTGCTCACCATTGAGGGCTTGGCGCAGGCGCATGCTGATACGCGGTCCGGGTTCGAGTCGATCGATTCGAGCCGCGAACGCTCGAGCCTGGCTAGCGAGGAAGCCGGGCAGGCGCTTGAAGTCCATCCGGTTCAGGCGGCCTTTGCCGCTTGTCATGCCCTGCAGTGCGGCTTTTGTACCCCCGGGATGATTATGGCGAGCGCCGACTTGCTGCGTCGCCACCCCGACCCCAGTGACGAGCAGATTCTGGAAGGCTTGGCCGGAAATCTCTGTCGTTGCACAGGCTATGTGAACATCGTCAAAGCCGTGAAGCAGGCTGCAGCGCAAATGCAGACCTTGGCGGCTGCAAGGAGCGGTCAATGAATGCGCCAACAACCATGCGCTTGCCCCAAAGTGCAGATTTCCGCTTTCCGGCGGCGATCGAACCGGCGCGCCAGGAAGATTTGCGACTGGTCACCGGTACGGGCCGCTATGCAGCCGACTGGATCTACCCCGGCATGCTGCACGCCTTTGTGATCCGTTCGCAAGTGGCTCACGCACGCATCAGCAAGACCGATTTTTCGGCGGTTCGGGAGGCGCCTGGGGTTGTGGCGGTGCTGACGGCCAGTGATGTGGCTGAAGCCGGTTTCGGGTCGCTACCCAACGCTGTGACCAATAAAGCGCGGGACGGAAGCCCGCAAAAGCAGGTTTTGATGCCGGTATTGGCCACCGACAGGGTGCTTTTTGCGGGCCAACCGATTGCCATGGTTATTGCGAGCACTGCGCGGGCGGCGCAGGACGCTGCGGAGTTGGCTCTGGTGGATCTCGAAGCCTTGCCCGCTGTGGCCCATGTGGGCGATGCGCTGGCGCCAGGCGCCCCCCAATTGCACCCAGACGTGCCGGGCAATCTTTCGCTGCGCTTTGAAGCTGGCGACGCGGAGGCGGTCGAGAAGGCATTTGCCGTGGCACGTTTTGTGAGCAAGTTGCGGGTCGAGAGTCAGCGCTTGATTCCGTCGCCGATGGAACCGCGCGCTGTGGTTGCCATCCACGATCCAGGGTCCCAAAAGACCCGTCTTCATGCGCCCAATCAAGGCATGGTCGGGATGTTGAATTACCTGGTTGCCATTACCAAGTGGCCTGCCGAATCGATTGAAGTGCTTGCGCAAGATGTGGGGGGTTCATTTGGGATTCGTAGCGGTGCCTTCAGTGAGCATGTGCTGGTGATGCTGGCGGCTCGCAAGCTCGGCAAGCCGGTTCGTTGGGTGGGTTCGCGTTCGGAAGTCTTTTTGTCTGACTTTCATGGTCGCGCCTTGGCGCTTTC
>DENJ01000102.1:0-15657 GCA_002359635.1 Burkholderiales bacterium UBA2647 | reverse complement strand
TTCAGCACGCATATTGGTACGCGAAACCTGTCGATCACCATGGGGGGTGTCTACAAGGTCCCGGCACTGGCGATGCGATCCGATCTTGTCTTTACCAATACCGTCCCGATCTCTGCCTACCGGGGCGCCGGACGGCCGGATATCGCCTATGCGATAGAAAGACTTGTCGACCATGCAGCCCACGAGCACGGTTTTGACCCGGTTGCTTTGCGGCGCTTGAACTTCATCGACCGGGAGGCCTTTCCCTATACAACCGCAAACGGCACGGTCTACGATAGCGGTGATTTTGAGCAGGTGCTCGATCGTGCGCTCGAACTGGCTGATTACAGCGGTTTTCGAGCGCGTCAACAGGCATCAGCCGCGCAGGGCAAACTTCGTGGCATCGGTCTTGCCTTTTATCTCGAGGCTTCAGGGCCAGGTGGCGCACCAAAAGATCAGGTCGAAGGCAGTTTCTCAGCCGATGGCTACATGACGGTCTATGCGGTGACCGGTGCTTCAGGACAGGGCCATGAAACCTCATTTGCGCAGATTATTGAGTCCGAGCTTGGTTGGCCGGCAGCGCGGGTTCGCTATCGGGCAGGCGATCCGGCGCATCACTTGATCGGCAACAGCACGGGAGGTTCTAGAACGTTGTATGGTGCTGGAAGCGCTATCAAAGCCATGTGTGCCGCATGGATTGAAAAGCTCAAGCCTGAGGCTGCGCAAAGACTAGGTCTTTCCACCGACGATATCAGTTTTGTAAATGGCGGGTTTCACAAGACTTCATCGCTGTCGAAGGCCTTACCATCTGACCCCGCTGCTGCTGCGTCGCTTAGCGTCGAAACCTTAATCGATGCGCTGATCGCCGAGGGTCGAGCGGGCGAGCTTGGGGTGATTGGCGAAGCCACATCCGGGTCCACGTTTCCCAATGGTTGCCATTGTGCTGAAGTTGAGATCGATCCAGATACCGGAATGACAGCGCTGCTCCATTACATTGCGGTGGATGATTTGGGTAAGGTGATTTCGCCCCAGCTGGTTCAGGGGCAGGTCCACGGCGGTGTTGTGCAGGGCTGGGGACAGGCTTTTTGTGAGCATGCGATCTATGACCGGGGCAGCGCCCAATTGCTCAGCGGCTCCTACATGGATTACGCCATGCCGCGTGCAGGTTGCCTGAGTTCGATCCGTAATGACACGATCAATGTCCCCACCCGCCTCAATTTGCTTGGCTCCAAAGGTGTCGGGGAGTCAGGTTGTTCGGGATCCTTGCCCGCGCTTGCTAACGCGGTGATTGACGCCTTAAGGCCACTCGGCGTGAGCAGCATGGATATGCCTTTTACAGCCGCTAAAGTCTGGGCTGCGATCAGGCAGTCCGATCATGGCGCCTGAATCGATGGGGCTGCTCTCAGGTGAAGTGGCACTTGTGACAGGTGCCGGGCATGGCATCGGCCGAGCGATGTGTCACGAACTGGCTGGCGAGGGTGCAATCTTGTTCCTCATTGATGTCGACGCATCGCGCTTGACAGCAAGCCTGAACGCGCTGCGCGATGCCGGGGCTGAGGCCGATGGGGCATTGATTGATCTGTCGCTCGCAGGCTCTGGGGTGATGGCGGTTGAGCATGCGCTTTCGCGGTTTGGAACGGTACAAATGTTAGTGCATGCAGCATCGCCTCCACGATCCGAGCTCGATCGCTGGGACGTGGTGAGCGATCAAACCTGGGAAGCCATGTATCGGGTGAATGTTTCAGAAGGTTTTCAGATGGCAAGGCATCTTGCTAAGCATTGGATCGGCGAGGCGATTGCTGGTCGTATGCTTTTTGTGACCTCCTTGCATGCAGCAACACCCCGTAACCTGCCGCACTACGCAAGCAGCAAGGCAGCGATGATGATGCTGGTGAAGGAGCTCGCCCGTTCTCTTGCCAAGCATAGTATTCGCGTGAATGCTTTAACCCCTGGTGCGATTGCAGCAGGTGGATTCAAGCCCAATCCTGACTTGCAAGCGAAGATTCCGATGCAACGCCTGGGCGAATCCGCTGAGGTTGCAGCCATGGGGATCACGCTTTTGATCGATCGCTTCTCGCGCTATGTGACCGGTAGCGAAGTGATTGTGGACGGGGGCTTAGGCTTATATAACTGGTTTGATCCGCACGACGCCTAAGTGGTGGTCCTCTTGGGCCAACTGATGAAGATCAATGAAGCAATCACGACTGCTGCGCCGGCGATTTGAATCAGCTTCACCGTCTGGTCGAGCATCAACCAGCCCATGGCCATGGCCGCGACGGGTTCAAAATTGAAAAACGGTGCCGCTTTCACAGGTCCGATTTTCGGTACTGCGATGAGCAGGGTGCTGAAGGCGATGCCGTAAAGCAGCGTGAGCGCCATCACCGCAAGCCAGCCCTTGATGTCCGATGGCATGCTCAAACCGCCCATACTCAAGCCTACGCTTAAGCTTCCAATGGCGACGATGCTCAAGGTGCTGAGTGCACGAACGCGGCCTTCGATCGGTGTGAGCCAGCGCTGGGTGAGCGCCATGATCGAGGCCATGCTGACGGCTGCCGCCAGCCCATAAGCGATGCCAGCGAGGAAGCGATGGTCCCAGGCATCGCGTTCGAGGCCGCGCGAGGGGACGTCCAGCACCAGTATCAGCCCGCCAAGGGCAATCGGCATGCCGATCCAGGCGCGCAGACTGGGGCGATCGCCGCCCAGACCCCATGAGAGGAATCCGAGCATCATCGGAAAAAGGTTGAACACCAATAAGGCAAGCGCAACTGGCATTTTTTGAACGGCTGAATAAAGAAAAAAACTTTGCGCGCAGACCAATAAGCCGACAGCCAGTGCCTTATGGCGCAGTTCGGCTGGTATGACGATGGCTTGTCGCACCATCACAAGCCAACAGGCGAGAACGAGCGCCGTCCCAGCCGAGCGCATGCTCACCGCAAAAAGCACGCTTGTGCCGTGGTCAAAAGCCACCCGCGCTGCGATGTGATTTGCAGCGAAGGTCGTCGCAAGCAAAAGGATTAAGGCGATTTGGGCTCGGGAAATCGCGGCGCCAGGCGTTGAGAGAACCGGAGCATCCTCAGCGCGAGGGATGGTTGTCAACGCAACCAGCCTTTGCGCCTGAACCACCAAAAGGGAACGACCACCGACACCACCATCAAAGCCAGGGCAAAGGGGTAGCCCCATTCCTGGGCGAGCTCGGGCATGTATTGGAAGTTCATCCCGTAAATGCTGGCGATCAAGGTGGGCGGAAGCATTGCGACGGAGGCAACAGAAAAAATCTTGATGATTTTGTTTTGGTTGATGTTCACAAAGCCAATGGTCGCGTCCATCAAAAAATTCAATTTATCGAACAGGAACTCGGTGTGGCTGTCGAGGGAGTCAATATCTCTTAAAATTTGACGCGCATCTTCAAACTGATCAGCGCTTAAAAGACGGGCACGCAGCAGAAACGAAACCGCTCTTCGGGTGTCCATCACGTTGCGCCGGATCCGACCATTTAAATCCTCTTCTTTGGCGATACTCGCCAGAATCGATGCTGCCACACTGTCGTTGAGTTCATCGTCAAGCACCCGGCGAGAAAACTCATCGAGCCGTCCATACATTTCTTCGAGCGCGTCCGCCGAGTACTCCACATCGGCCGCATAGAGTTCCAAAAGCACATCTTTGGCATCACCAACATAGCCCGGCTGACGTCGAGCACGCATACGCAGCAGCCGAAACACCGGCAAATCCTCGCGGTGTACCGAAAAAAGGATGTCGTTTCGGATCACGAAAGCAACCCGGATGTTTTCACTGCCTTCCTCATCGTCTTGCAAGATGAAGTCAGTCCGGATGTGCAATTCGCCTTCGGGCTCTTCGAAAAAGCGCGCACTTGCCTCGATATCGCCCGAATCGGCCTCATCAGGAAGCCGAAAACCAAAAACTTGTTCGGCCCAGGCGTGTTCTTCGTCGGTCGCGTCAACAAAGTCAACCCAGACCGGCTTGCAGTGGAGCAAGTCCTCCAGCGCATCGATCTGCACTTGCTGCAGTCGACCTTGTTCTAAGGTAAAGGCATTGATCATGATCAGCGAAATCAGCCCGGATTGTAGGGCCTAAATTTGTTTCGGCTCCTGCTTGCCAGCTGTCTGTTCACGGTGACTCATCATCTGCTCGAGAAAGATGCGTGCCCGTGGTGCTTTCAAGCGCGGCCGGATCTCCTCATGCATACGGCGATTGTGGATGCGTCTTGACTCTTGCATGAAAGACCACATCATCGGACTCACCGCGCTTGACACTGTCTCCCGAGGTGCACGCGGCGGCGGTGTCAAGCCATGAAGTCTGGCGATATGATCGAACCAGTCGCCCATCGCCAAGGGTTCGTTATCGACAATGGCATAAAGTCGCCCGGGTGCTGCGCGAAATAGACTGAGCCAGAGCATGATGGCCAGATCGTCAGCGTGGATATGATTGCTGTAACTATCTTCCTGTGGCTCCAGGCAGGGTTTGCCTTGGCGGATCCGATCCGTTGGCAGGCGGTCCTCGGCATAGATGCCAGGAACCCGCAAGCGAACCGCGTGAAACGCTTGCAGCAATTGTTGTTCAGCATGCAAGCGCCGCAGGCTCCGCGCCTGCTTTGGCCGTGGTGTCACGGTTTCGTCAATCCAAGCACCCTGCCAGTCACCAAACACCCCGGTCGTACTCACATAAATGAGCTTTTTGATCGTTGTGTGACCGCGCCTTTGGACCGACGATGCAGCGCTGGCAATATCACTGTTGCCCGCGCGCCATTGTGCGACGAGTCGCTTGATCCGCAGGTCCTGATCGCTCAAACGTTCTGAGGGAGGAAGCAGCACAATCAACCAAGATGCCAACGACGCAAGTCGTTTGACGGCGGTTTGATGATCCAGATCGATGAGTATCGGTGTTGCGCCGGCCTCGCGAATGGCTAGCGCCTGCTCATGCCGACGCGCTGTTGCGATGATCTGCAAGCCCTCAGGGCGATGGACTTGCCGCAGCCAGCGGATCAGTCGAAGGCCAACATCGCCACATCCGAGAATCAACAATCGCTGCGGCGAGGGATAATCCAGCCTGAGTCTTGGTTTTTTATGGATCACGAGATCAATTCCTTGAGAGATTTGTTATGGCATGGACCGTCACCATTGAACCCGCCGCCAAGCAGTTTATGGCTGAGCCGGATGAAACGCTGCTCGAGGCGGCGCTGCGTCAGGGTATTGTGTTGCCCTATGGTTGTAAGGATGGTGCCTGCGGCTCCTGCAAGGCAAAGGCCTTGGCCGGATCCTGGGAGCAAGGCGCACATCAGCCCTCGGCACTGAAGTCAGATGAAGCGACGCAGGGATTTTTGCTCACCTGTTGCTCCAGGGCGAGCAGTGATCTGCGGCTTGAATGCCGAACCGTGGCGGGCATTGCCGATATTCCGGTACGGAAAATGCCAAGCCGTATCGCATCGATTGAACGTGCTGCACCCGATGTGGCGATTATTCGCCTGCAGTTGCCTGCCAATGAGCGATTGAAGTATCTGGCCGGTCAGTATCTTGAAATTCTGATGCGGGACGGTTCACGCCGTGCCTATTCGATGGCAAGTCCGCCCGAGTCGAATGAGCCGCTCGAACTCCATATCCGTCATATGCCGGGCGGTAAATTCACCGATCCCCTGTTTGGTATTGGCTCAAGTACCATCAAAGAGAAAGATATTCTTCGATTCGAGGGCCCGCTTGGCACCTTCTTTCTGCGTGAGGACAGCTTGCGACCCATGATTCTTTTGGCAAGCGGCACCGGTTTTGCACCGATCAAAGCCATTGTCGAGCACGCCCAAGCCAAAGGCATCAGCCGACCCATGCATCTTTACTGGGGCGGCCGTCGACCTCAGGATCTCTATCAGCAAACCTTGTGTCAGGATTGGGCCGAGAGACTGCCGCACCTTCAATTTGTGCCGGTGATATCCGATGCGCTCGCCGAAGATCAATGGGAGGGACGGGAGGGCTTTGTGCATCGGGCAGTGATGGAAGACTTTCCTGATCTTTCGTGCTTTGAGGTTTACGCTTGCGGTGCGCCGGTCATGATTGATGCTGCCCGCAAAGACTTTGTTGAAAGCTCTAAGCTCGATCCCGACTTGTTTTTTGCTGATGCTTTCACCTCCGCGGCAGACTGATCAGCTTAGCGGCTGGCCGGAGCTGATCTTTCCCGATGCCTTGCCGGTCAGTGATCGGCGCGATGAACTTGCCCGAGCGATTCGCAATCATCCAATCGTGATTGTTTGTGGGGAGACCGGATCAGGAAAGACGACCCAACTTCCGAAAATCTGCGTTTTGGCGGGACGGGGGCGGCATGGTCTGATCGGCCATACCCAGCCACGGCGCCTGGCGGCCACCACCGTCGCGCGTCGAATCGCCGAGGAACTCGGATCGCCCCTTGGGACCCATGTCGGCTACAAGATCCGTTTTCAGGAGCGTTTGGCGAAAGAAGCCAGGATCAAACTGATGACGGATGGGATTCTGCTTGCGGAGACGCAAGCCGATCCCTCGCTCAAGGCTTATGACACGCTGATTATCGATGAGGCACACGAGCGCAGCCTTAACATCGATTTTCTGCTCGGCTACATCAAGCGTCTGCTGCTTGGCGCGCGTCGTAAAGACTTACGCGTCATCATTACCTCGGCAACGATCGACGCTGGTCGTCTGGCTGAACACTTCACGCTGCCTGGTGTCGGACCCGCCCCGGTCTTTGAGATTTCCGGTCGCACCTATCCGGTGGATATTCGCTATCAGCCCGCGCCTGAAGGCGAGGAGCTGGAGCAGGCGGCGCAAATCGAGACGGTGATCGAGGCGCTTTGGCGTGAAGCTGAAGGCGATGTGTTGGTGTTTTTGCCTGGTGAGCGCGAGATCCGCGAGCTTGCAGATCACCTGCGTGCTGCGGTTGCGCGTGCAGCGCATGCCGGGCAACGTTCAGGGATGGGACGGGTGCTTGGGGTTGCACCGGTTGAGATATTGCCGCTTTTTGCGCGTCTATCGGTGGCGGACCAGCAAAGGGTGTTTTCTGGTGCCTCGGGGCGACGCATTGTGTTGGCCACGAACGTGGCTGAGACCTCGCTTACGGTGCCGGGTATTCGTTATGTTATCGATAGCGGTATGGCGCGTGTCAAGCGCTACAGGTTTCGCGGCAAGCTAGAACAATTACAGATTGAAGCGGTATCGCAGGCTTCTGCCAACCAAAGAGCCGGTCGCTGCGGCCGTGTGATGCACGGTATTTGTGTTCGACTTTATAGCGAAGAAGATTTTAATTCGCGCCCGCGATTTAGCGATCCAGAAATTTTAAGGGTGTCGCTTGCCGGCGTGCTCTTGCGCATGAAGGCACTGAAGCTGGGGACGATCAACGATTTTCCCTTTCTTGATCCGCCTCAGGCCAAGGCAATTGCCGATGGGTTGGCGAGCCTTTTTGAGCTCGGCGCACTCGATGAACAAGGCGAACTTACGCCCCTGGGTAGGCAACTCGCCCGATTGCCGCTTGACCCGCGTATCGGCAGGATGTTGCTTGCTGGCCACGAGTTTCATTGCCTACAGGAGGTCCTGATCATTGCCAGCGCCTTATCGGTGCAGGATCCGCGTGAGCGGCCCATGGACCAGCAGCAGGCAGCCGATGAACAGCATCGCAGATTCCACGATGAGCGTTCTGATTTTTTGAGCTGGATCAAACTTTGGGATTATGCGTTTCCGCGCGAGGCGGGGCAACAGCACGGTGTCATTGATCGTCCGCCCAATGCCTTGCGGCGTCAACGCGAGCGCCAGTTTCAGCGTGAATTCATCAATACAAGACGTTTGCGTGAGTGGGCTGATGTGTATCAGCAACTCGAGCAGGCGCTTGCCGAGCTTGATCTGAATCCCAAGCCTTTCCAGGGGCCAGAAGATGCAGGTTTTGCAGCGATTCATCAGGCCTTGATGACAGGCTTGTTGGGAAACTTAGGGTTTTGCTCGGGGGAATCGAATCAATACAGCGGCACGCATGAAACCAGATTCTTTATCCATCCGGGTTCAGCATTGCAACGCAAGACGCCACGCTGGATCATGGCTGCCGAAGTGGTCGACACAAGCCGGGTGTACGCCAGAACGGTTGCACGTGTTGAGCCAGCTTGGATCGAACGTATCGGCGCTCATTTACTGCGCCGAAGCTGGTCAGATCCGCACTGGGAAAAAAAGGCGGCACAAATTGTGGCTTTCGAAAGGGCAACGATTTACGGCCTGATTCTTTACGCGCAAAGACGTGTTCACCATGCTCACCGTGATCCAATTTTGGCGCGAGAGATGCTCATTCGCGAGGCATTGGTGAACCTCGACTGGGATTCGCATTTGCCCTTCATGCAACACAACCGCCGACTCGTGCATGAAGCCCAGCAGCTGGAACAAAAAATGCGCCGTCCTGATGTGCTTGCCGATCAGACCATGCTTTATGCCTGGTTTGATCAACGACTGCCTGTAGATGTTATAACGGCCAAACGATTAGAACAATGGTGGCGAAAAGCCTCCCAGCAAGACCCGGATTGCTTATGCCTGCCCAGGGAAGCCTTGCTGCGTAAACAGATCGATGGTCTCGAGGATGAGCGATTCCCGCGATCTTGGCGCTGTCGGGGACTCAGCCTCGATTTGGCCTACCGATTTGAACCTGGCGCCTCAGACGATGGCGTCACGCTGGTGATCCCGCTTGCCGCACTCTCGCAGCTTGACGAGCGTCAATGCGAATGGCTCGTGCCCGGATTGCTGGAAGAGAAAGTGCTCGCCCTGATGAAATCCCTGCCACAGCGCTTGCGCAGAAATCTGGTGCCCTTGCAGGCCTGGGTTGATCGATTCATGACCCGCAGGCAGCGCGATGAGCAGTCCTTGATGACGCGAAGAAGTCTGATCGACGTGCTCATTGAGCAGGCACGTGAGGATGGCGGAGCGATGATCAGCGCGCATGATTTTCGCTTGGAGCAATTGCCGAGACATTTGCTCATGCATTTCCGGTTGATCGACGAGCACGAGGCAGTGCTCGGCATGTCCCGGTCACTGGCTGAGCTCAAGAGCCGCTTTGCTGTGAGGGGCCAGAGCGCTTTGCAGGCTGCATTCCAGGGTCTTGGGCTGCGAGACCAGTCGATACCGTTCAAGAACAGGGCGGCATCCGATGAAGCTATCGCCGAAACGCAGCAGACAGCGCCTGCGCCTGCTGGACGAGGCGACGCAACGCTTCGCTTTGATGCTAGCCAGCGCTATCAACATTGGGCCTTTGGCAGCCTGCCCGAGCTGATGGAGCTCGAACATGATGGCCAGCTGTTGATTGGATTTCCTGCCCTGGTTGATCATGGCGACGATGTCGGTTTGCAGGTTTTTGACGATTTGGATGCCGCTCAGTTGGCGCACGAGGACGGGCTGATGCGTTTGCTCGCCATTCACTTTCGAGAGCCCTTGCGATTTTTCCTCAAGCAACTGCCCGACGGGCAACGCATCGAGGTGCTCTACAGTCAGTGGGGAAGCGCCAAAACATTGCATAAGGACTTGTGCTTTGCGCTTTTGCAGCGCGCCTGTCTCGGGGTCGAAAAGCCCCGTTCCGCTGAAAGCTTTGAGGACTTGTGCCGATCAGCCCGCCCGCGGCTGGGTCTGATCGGCCAGGAGTTATCACGTTTACTGCTGACGATCCTGAGTGAATATATCCAGCTCACCAAGCGCTTGGCGCAGGCTAAATCAACCCCCGCTCAGGCTGATATCGAGCAACAACTGGCGTTCCTGTTACCAAAATATTTTTTAAAACAAACGCCGCCGGGTCAACTTGGACATCTGCCGCGCTATCTCCAGGCGATTAATCAGCGGCTCGATCGTTTGCGCATCGATCCCCAACGTGACCGTGAACTCATGGCGCAATTGCTGGTGGTTGAGGCGCCATGGCGAAAGCTGCTGCTTGCGCGGCGCGGTCGCAGCGATGAAAAACTCACGCAATTTGCATGGATGCTGCAGGAATTACGCGTTTCACTTTTTGCCCAGACACTCAAAACACCCATGCCGGTATCGGTCAAACGGCTCGAGCGTTGGTGGCAGGCTAACGCAATCCGGTAAGCCATACCGCAAAGCTCACGCTTAATACCGCGAGCATGCTTCCGGCAACAATCGACTGTGCCACCGCGGCGGTGTCCACGCCATAGCGATTGCCGATGATGAAGGTGTTGCTTGCTGAAGGCAGTGAAGCCGCAACAATGCCGATTGCAAGCGCTTTGCTATCGATACCGGGCATGCACCATAGAACGAGCGCCGCGATGAGTGGGTGCAGGAGGAGCTTCCAAGCCACCATCGTCGCGCTGTAGCTGCTCAGGCGCAACGGGGTTCGCCCGATCGAAGCACCGATCGCAAATAAGGCTGCCGGGGCTGCAGCAGCGCCCAAAAGGCGCGAGAAATGGTCGAGCAAGGGGGGAATCGGTAAGGCCATCACCGAAAACAACAGGCCCAGCGACGATGAAAGCACAAGCGGCGATTTTGATAGTCCTTGTAAGACGGTTACCGTGATGCCCTGCATGACATCGCTGCTCGGATAGATGCCGTGACGTTGCGCTTCGCGCAAAATGCCTGCATCAGCCCGCCGTGCGCGAACCTCAAGCAAGACCATGCTGAGCACCACCACAATGAAGAGATCACTCATGATGGCCATGACCATCAGGGGTACCAGATCTTGGCCAAGTTCCAGTGCAAGCGGCAAGCCCATGTAGCCAACATTGGGGTGGGTGACATTCATCGCCATCACCGTTCCGGCCATGGGGCCTTTGATGAGTCTTCGATTGGCATAGGCGTAAGCGAGCGTGTAGCACAGGAGCGAACTGAGCATCCACGCTGCGAAAAAGGAGACCTGCTTATAAACCGTTAGTGGCTGAAAGGCGATCGCCCTGAACAGCATGGCGGGGAGTGCAAAATAAAAAACAAAACGGTTTAAGGCGTCGACGCCTCCCTCAGGAAGCAGACGCAGGCGTTGTCCGAAAAAGCCACAGAAAACCAGACCGAACAAGGGAAGTGTGACTTCAAGCACCTTAAGCATGGCTTTTGCATTCTAAACCTTTGGGGTCGCTACAATCGATGGCTAAGTCAATGCGACAAAGGCAGGAGCTTGATGTTTGGTGAAGCGCGTTCGCGCTTGCGATTTTTAGCTGCTAGCGGCATGGGTAGTGCTGCGTTTGCGCTGGGCATGAGCGAGCGCGCGCTGGCCTATCCCTTTTTTACTTCTGGTGCGCCACCGGTTGCCAGGGAGCCAATCCCTTCGGGGCAGATCGGTGCTCAGGGTAACGCCACGCAGGGCCGCGGGCCTGTGTTTATTTTGAATTCACGCGATGCCAGTGTGAGCTTTATCGATCCGGTCAAGATGGCGGTGATTGGCGAGGTGAATGTGGGCAAAGAGCCGCATCATTTGTATCCCACGCCTGATGCCTCCCAGGTTATTGTGGCGTCGGCGATGAGCAACGAGCTCCACTGCTTTGATCCGCTAAGCGGCCAACTCAGCCAGCGCATCAGACCAATTGATGATCCCTATCAACTCGGGTTTTCGCCGGATCGCAAGTGGTTTGCTACAGCCGCTCTCAGACTGGATCGGGTTGACCTATATCGTTATAACGGGCGTAGCGCCGAGCCGCTACAACTGGTCAAGCGCATCGCATTACCCAAGGCACCGAGCCATTTGTGGTTTTCAGCGGACAGTCGAACCGTCCTTGCGACCCTGCAGGACTCGGGAGAACTTGCTGCGATCGATCTGGAACGCCAGGAAGTCTTATGGAAAATACAGGTCGGTGCCTTGGCCGCAGGTGTCATCATCACCGCGGACGATCGCTATGCGATGGTGGGCGTCATGGGTGAGGATCATGTTGCCGTGCTTGACTGGCGGCAGCGTCATTTGATTGCCCGGATTCCCACGGGAAAGGGTGCGCATAATTTTCGTGGTGCAGGGGATCGCAAGCATGTGTATGTGTCAAACCGTGTTGAAAATACAATTTCCTGTATCGATATAAGCCAGTGGCGTGTGGTGTCGAATATCGCGGTGCCTGGTGGCCCCGATTGCATGGAAATCGCCTCGGACTTAAAGACGATGTGGGTGACGAGTCGCTTTGCCCGCGCCGTGCATGTGATTGATTTGCCAAGCGGCAGGATTTTGCAGCGGATTGGCGTTGGTCGGTCACCGCACGGTGTTTTTATGAATCAGCGTGCGCCATGGCTTTAGCGAAGCCTACCGAAGCTTGAATGCATGCGTCATGATCAAGGTAACCTCCAAATGCATCGTGATCCTGTTGACAACGTTCTCGTCCTTGCTCGATGCGATGGCCCAGGAACCATGCCGCAAACCCGTCTATCTCACGCTCGATACCGGGAACATGGCTTCTGCCGAATTGATCGCGTCAACGCTTCGCAAGCATCAGGTCAAGGCAAGTTTTTTTCTCGCCAATGAGCGCACGCCTTTTGGCAACTTTTCGCTCGATGATGCCTGGGCAGGCTACTGGCGGGAGCGTGTGAGCGAAGGACATGCTTTCGGGAACCACACCTTTGATCATGTGTACTTTCCGATGCAAGCCGCTCAGGGTGCCGCGCAGCAGCTTATCAAGGCTCGACCGCAATTTGGCGCCGCAGCAGGCAAGACGCTGCGCTGGTCTGAGCAGGAATTCTGCAGCGAGCTTGGCCGGGTCGCTGAGCGTTTCCAAGCGATCACTGGGACAAAGCTTGGTGGCTGGTGGCGGGCACCGGGCGGCAAAGCGCCGAGTGCTGTTTTCGAGGCAGGCGAGCGTTGCGGCTATCGGCATGTTTACTGGGCGAGCGCAGGCTTTTTGGGGGATGAGTTGCCAAGTGACCGATTTACAAACGCCGAGCTACTGAAAAAAGCGCTTGATAACATACGCCCGGGCGATATTTTGATGGCTCATCTGGGGATCTGGTCGCGACAGGAAGTCTTTGCGCCAAGTCTTGACCCGCTGATTGACGGGCTCAAGCGCAAGGGCTTTTGTTTCCGCACCTTACGTGATCATCCGGTGCTTGGGAGGTGATCATGGACATCCAGGACCTCATCGCTTTACCTCAGCAATGGCTCTTTGAACACTGGGTTCAGCCACTGATGTTCGCGATTGGCTGGGGGCAGGGCCTTGATGCGGCGTTTGACGCGACCGAGTGGCTTGTGTGGGGTGTTTATGAGTTGCTGCTCATGGTGGTTGTCCTGGGTTGGATGGAGAGGCGTTGGCCGGTTGAAGCACTTCGAGACCGGGCTGCGGTGCGGCTTGACATGTTTTTCACAGGCTTGCACCGGCTTGGTCTCTTTCCCTTGATCGCCTTTGCAGTGCTGGTGCCTTTGATGGACCGCTTTGAAGCGAGTCTTCGCTGGTGGGGGTTTTCGCGTCCCAACATGGACCAATGGCTCGCGATTGAGTCCCTGCCATGGTTGTCGTGGTTTGTTTATTTGCTGGTTTTTGATTTTCTTGATTACTGGATCCACCGCTTGCAGCACCGGTGGTCATGGTGGTGGGCGCTCCATGCGGTTCATCACAGTCAAAGGCAAATGACCTATTGGACCGATCAGCGTAATCATTTGCTGGATGATTTCATCCGGGACGGTTTGCTTGCGCTCGCTGCTTTATTGCTAGGCGCAGCGCCTGGGCAATTCGTTGCTTTTGTCGTGCTCTCCAGAATGGTCCAGAGCTATCAACACGCCAATACCCGACTTAAGGGGCCTGCCTGGTTTCAGCGCCTGCTGGTGTCACCCCAGTTTCATCGGGTGCACCATGCCATGGGGCTTGGCCATGAAGGGCGTGCCATGGGATGCAATTTTGCGGTGCTTTTTCCCTGCTGGGATATGTTGTTTGGTACCGCAGACTTCGATGCTGGCTACCACCCGACAGGCATTGCCGATCAGCTTGAGGGCAGGCAGTACGGTGATGGCTTCTGGTCCCTGCATTGGCGCGCTATGCAGCGTTGGGTAGGATCGTGACCCAGCCTCCGAAAGCCCTTGCGCACTGCCTTTGGCTTGGCTTTCGTGCGATGTTCAAACCAGCCTATTGGTGGCTGGCTTTTTGGCCCGTTGCCCTGTCCATCCTGGCGGTGGGATTGTTGCTTTGGTGGTTATTGCCGGCTTTACTTTCCGGCGCCGAAGCGCAGATACAAGCTTGGAAGCATACGCTTGCGCCTGAGTCAGGTGGAATGCCTGGCCTGGGCGGGATTGAGCAGCCCCGGAGCGGATTTTCAGGGCCGGATTGGCTCATCCCCGCTTTGGTTTTTTTGGTCAAGATCCTGAGCTCGCCAGCCGCGCTATCGATCTTGGGTTGGGTGTTGGGTTTGCTGGCGGCGCTGCCACTGTCCTGGCTTTTTGTGTTGTTGATTTCAGGACTTTTCGTGACGCCTGTTATTCGGGCTGATTTAATCCGGCGCGATTACCCCGATCTGCGAGACCATAAAGGCGGCGGATGGATAGGCGACATGGGACAAACGCTCTTTATTTTCCTCAGGCTTGCCCTGGGTCTTCTGCTCTTGTTGCCCTTATGGTTTTTTGTGCCATGGCTTGCAAGTCTATTGTTTATAGCCCTCATGGCCTGGTCGACCGCATCGATATTTCTGATCGATTGCCTCTCAGGGCTTACCAGCCTGCGTCAGCGTGAAGCGATGATGCAAGCTGAACGCCCCAGCTTCTGGGTGCTTGGCGGCCTGGTTTCTGCGATGGGCAGTTTTCCGCTGATGTGGCTCCTGGCGCCGATCTTCGCCTCGGTTGTCTTTGGACATTTCAGCTTGTCGCGCTTAAACGCCGCAGGCAGGGCAGGCAGCGACCCGCAAAGCCACTTTTTGCCCACGACGAGGATAGCGCGATGACCGTACAAGACCATCAGCCTTTGAATGAGCCAACGCCATCGGTGCCTGGCGTTGGATTGATCATCATCGGTGACGAAATCCTCTCGGGCAAGCGGCAGGACAAGCATTTTTCAACGGTCTTGCAAAAGCTCAACGATCGTGGCATCGGGCTCGACTGGGTGCAATATCTTGGTGATGACCGGCTTCGATTAAGTCATTGCCTTCGCGACAGCTTTCAGCGTGGCGATTGGGTGATCAGTTGCGGCGGGATTGGGGCAACCCCGGATGATCACACCCGCCAAGCCGCAGCATCGGCCCTCGGCTGTGAATTGGTCTTGCACCCGGAGGCAAAACGCCTGATCACCGAGCGATGTGCTGACATGGCCGCGGAAGGCCGGGGTAGCGCCGACATGAGTCTGCCTGAAAACCAGCAGCGTTTGAAAATGGGTGACTTTCCGATCGGCGCATCGATTATTCCGAACCCCTACAACAAGATTCCAGGCTTTTCGATCCGTAATCATTTCTTTGTGCCTGGATTTCCCGTGATGGCATGGCCGATGGTTGATTGGGTGCTTGATCAGCGCTGGGGAGCGCTGCATGATCGGGTGCAGCATGAAGAGCGTTCGTTCATCGTGTACGAACTGCCGGAATCCTTGGCAACACCGGTGATGGAGTCGGTCGAGCGTGGTTTTCCGGGTGTTAAGGTCTTCAGCCTTCCCTCCATGGGGAGCGAGGGCGAGCGTCGCCATATTGAGCTTGGTATCAAGGCTCATGCCTCGCAAATTGATCGGGCCTTTCAGGCGCTTAAACAAGGTATTGAGGCCTTGCCAGGTTTCGATGCATTGCAAGGTCTTCATGGGCTACAAGG
>DENJ01000041.1:220-4552 GCA_002359635.1 Burkholderiales bacterium UBA2647 | reverse complement strand
AGCGCCATCGCGTCTTTGACGCTGACCGCTGGGTTTGTATGGATCAACCCGAATTTTTTTTCTGCGAGTACCTCAGCAACAGTTTTCATCCCTTAAGTCCCCAAAAAAACAACTATCGAAATAGATATCACAAGTTAAGATGCTTACAGAGAGTCTGAAAAACAAGCGAACAGGTTAAAATCACAAGGAAACGCATTTTCGGTTTACATTTCAACTTCCATATGCAAGGAACTTACATGCCACAAATGTCCTACGAATCGATTCAGAAACAAATTCAAAAATTGCAAGCCCAAGCGAAAAAGTTAGAAACGTCCCACCACGCCAAGAAAGTAAAATCAATTTCCCAAGTTCGCATGCTGATGAAGAAACTTGGCGTGACCGTAGCGGACCTCCAACTTTCCGGACAAAAACCTCAAGCTAACGACAAACCACTCACTGCCACTAAAAAAAGAAAAAGTTCCAAAGTTCGCGGCCCGGTTGCCCCAAAGTATCGCGACCCTCAAACCGGCGAATCGTGGACCGGTCGCGGCAAACCCCCAAAGTGGTTAGCCCAGCATTTGTCCTCTGGCCGTCAAAAAGACGAATTCTTGATCAAAGCAGGAGTCGGTGAGATTCAAATCAGTCAGCACCCATCAGATTAAAGCAAACCTCAGAGTCGAGCCTGGAGCGGGCAACGGGAATCGAACCCGTATCTGAGGCTTGGGAAGCCGCCGTTCTACCATTGAACTATGCCCGCGCTAAACCTCCTAAATTCAGCTCTCTACTACCCCGACACCACCCCAACACAACTTCGAGAGCTTAGGTGCCGAAGATGTTGTCGGTGATTAGTTTGCCATCGACAATTGCAGCGTCGCAAATCAGGCCAATAAGCGCAATGTAAGCCTCGCGGTCGGTAGCAAGGCCATTGTCAATGAGTGCAAGGCCCTGTTCCAGGGTCAATGACACGAGCCCCGGATTGTAGCCGCTGCTCGTGGGATCCTGATACCAGGAAAGCACATCGAAGGCCTTTTGTTTAAACTCTGTTGTCCAGAATCCATCAACTTTAACCACTTGCAAGCTTGCCGAATTGGCACTTATCGCTGTGGTCATCGTATCGGTGAGCGTAAATTTTCCTACCCCGGCCACTCGAAGTTGCCACTCGGTAAACCTCTCCAAACCATCGGCAATGAAATTGTCATCAAGACTGAGCTTACCGTTAATAATCGCAGCGTCAGCAACAATCCCGACCACTTGCACGAATGCTTCAGAGTCCCTCCCGGTTAGCCCAGAGTCGATGATTTGCAAAGCTTGATCCAAGCTCAAAGGAACCAAGCCAGGGTTATACGCCGGACTGTTTGGGTCTTGATAATAAAGCAGCAATCCTTTTGCATCCGCTCGGAACTGCAGTGACCAAATGCCGTCGAATTTGACGACTTGCATCGTAGCCGTATCGTCAGCTTGAATGGGTCCGGTCTTGATTTGGCTAAGGGCATACTTTCCGGGTGATTGCAAGAGCACGCGCAGCTCAGTATGGGATGTTGCCTCTGCGGCTGTATACAATTCTTCGTAGCTGTACTCGCGACCCGCAAAGCTTACGATTTCGATTTCTTCCAATAGATCCGCACCGACCGTGGAAGAAGAGATCCGTAGCTGCCCACCAACAACGGATAAGTCGTAGGAGGACTTGTTCGCATAGTAAACAACCGTATCTGTTCCTTCACCGCCTATAAACAAATCATTGCCTGCACCGCCCTCAAAACTGTCATTTCCCTCGCCGCCTTCAAGCGTATCGTTTCCATCTTCCCCGAACAACTTGTCGTTGCCACCGCTCCCCGATAGATAATCGTCCCCTGCGCCTCCACGGACCGAGTCGTTTCCTTCACCACCGTCGAGGGTATCGGATCCATCGCCACCATTGATGGTGTCAGAGTCCTCACCCCCCTCAATCATATCGTTGCCAGCACCACCGACTAAGGAGTCATAACCGTCGCCGCCATCAATCGTGTCGTCGCCCGCACCACCATCGACGGTATCGTCCCCAGCCGATGCAAACACGCTGTCCGCACCATTTCCCGCATTCACTACATCATCATCCCCACCCGCATCGATGATGTCGTTCCCATCACCAGCGACGATTGAGTCGTTACCGTCGCCTGCATCGATGCTGTCATCACCTGCACCAGCGTTGATCGTGTCATTGCCAAAATCGCCGTAGACAAAGTCGTTTCCGTCGCCTGCACTGATTGAATCGTTGCCATCACCGCCTTCAACCGTGTCGTTCCCGACTCCAGCATCAATGGTGTCATCACCATAAGAACCGTTGATGGAATCGGCACCGGCTTCGCCGTTTAAGCGATCGTTGCCATCTCCGCCATCCAGCGTGTCATTGCCGTCACCGCCATTGAGCGAATCATTGTCTTCAAATCCTTCAAGGACATCATTGCCGGCACCGCCCAAAAGGGTATCGTCATCGAAACCTCCGAACAATCGATCATTACCGGCGCCACCGAGGATGGAATCATTGCCGTTTCCCCCGTCAAGCGAATCGTCACCATCACCTCCATCAAGGGTATCGTCGTCGTCAAGCGCTCGGATGGTGTCGTTTCCTGCTCCACCGAAAAGCGAGTCGCCGTCAAGCGTGCCGATGATCAGATCGTTGCCTGCTGTGCTTGTCGTCATACAGAAACTCCTAAAACAAAAAGAACTTTCTACATATTAAATCATTATTCTCTAGTCTCGTTTGACCAGTAGGCTTCCCGCATGCGTGGCAGTTGACTGTTGAGATAGCTTTGACCGAGGCGATCCCTGTTCAGCCACTGACTCAAGTTGTCGCCAGGACGCGGGATAAAGCCATAACCGGTCGTGAGCCGATTATCTTTTTCGAGAATTTTTGACTCCGCTGAATAACTCCACTGATTGGTGCCCCGCAAACCAAAGTATTGCAATCCTCCGTGACTCCTGAGCGTGAGGGGGACTTGAATCTGAAAACCTGCGAAAGACACTCGCGGCTCAATTTCCGACATACGCGAGCGGCGGATATAAAGGGCGACTGAGGTATCGCCATACCAAAATCGTTGCGTGAAAATATAGCCTTTNNGGTGCGTAGCGCCATGAAGCAATCCGAGGGTCGCGCGGATTGACCAAATCCGGGTACGGAGCGTAAACATAACGCGAATTCATCAGGCCAAGTCTGTGCTCGCCACCGCCGAAATCCGTCGTGGATTCAATTTGCCACCCGTCCCAGTAGGTGTAGAGCGTGCCGTAACTCCCCCTGACCCTCGTGTGGACCGGGTCGATTGCAATAACCTGATGCAACATTCGGCGGTTGGTACTTGGGGTGAATCGCAGTCCATAAAACGCTTTGCCCGGCCCAAAATCCGCGGTTTCGATCGGGTGAAAGGGTACGATTCGGTTCCAGTCGTAATAAGCGCCCGTCCAAAGCGGAACGATCCAGTTCATATTCACCGCGCTGGCGATATCGAGCGCTCCAAACTCTGTGCCCACCCCGGTGGTAATGGAAGGGCTCAGGATCAACTCCGGTCTGAAAAATCCGTAAGCCTTGCGGTCCCACTGCATATCGCTGTTGTGGCTAAACTCGCTCGGTGCAAGAAAACGCAGCGCTTCGCCGGATTGACATAGCTGACCTTCGTTCATCAAGCGTTTGGCGCAGGCCATGTCCCCAACAAGGACAGCGAGCGTCAGGCCGCGTTGGGTGACTTCCACCCGAAACGTTTGATCATTTTGACCGTAAGCAGCAATGAGCACGCCAAGCGCGTTGCCTGCAGCGTCTAGCAAATTCCAATGGTATGCTGTGTTTTCAACCCGGAGGATTAGCCGGCCCCGATCGCTACCGAATCTGTACTGATAAAACCCGCGTTCGCTTAGAGCCTTCTCCAGATCATTGGCGGCGATTGATTTGATGGTCTTTAGATTGTTTTCCCCTGCTCGATCGTGATACAAGGTTCCCCACACGCCGGAGCCAAGCGGGAAACTAACCCCGAACCCAAGCCACTGACGATCAGTCAGCGATGGCTCATTCAAGCTTCGCGTGAAATACAGATACGGCTTGATCGCGAAGTTCGCACTGGAAATCGTTGGTTGAAACTTTGCCGATAGCCATCGATCCTTGTCGATTTGCTCAGCACTCAGGCTGAACCATGACACAGGCGAATACTGGATCGATCCAAAGGCGCCGTGCAGTGGCGCGCTAGGTACTTGGCCCTCCGCTTTGCCGACCGAAAAGCGCCAGTCACGCCATTGCTGCGTGGCCACGGCGTAATAAGACCTGAAGTAGGTGGCGGCACCACCGAGATCAGTGGCACCGATGGCAAGGCTCGGCCAACGCTTCTCATC
>DENJ01000041.1:0-200 GCA_002359635.1 Burkholderiales bacterium UBA2647 | reverse complement strand
GGAAGCGGCAACTGCCACTTCATCGAAGCAGAGAAATCCCTAATCGTCCCTGGAGGGCAGGCGCCGCTCGCAAACATGTTGCAATGCAGATCGTTAGTGGCAAGGCGTCCAACGAATTCAAAGCCCGGAAAGAGCCCAAAACCAGTCTGATAATTATAACCACCTGGCACCGGTGCACCAGGAAGCTGCCGATCGTGGGT
>DENJ01000054.1:6115-14220 GCA_002359635.1 Burkholderiales bacterium UBA2647 | reverse complement strand
TCCAAACAAACTCGTCAGCGCGTGGGAATACTTCGCCGTAACTGGCCCGAAAGTCAAGGCACCGTAAATTTCAGTGGTGTTGGCGTTGTCGTTCGTTAAATTTCCGGTGGTTTTGTCTCGTAGCGAGCCAACGCTGTTACCTGGATATTGGTAACGTAACAGTCCCACATCGGCCACAACATCCTTGGCAATCTCGGTCTTATAACCACCGTATAAATCGACCTCCGAAGAACCCTTGGCGCCCGCGTCCTTGATCCACTTGATATTGGTTGCCCATACGCCTGCATAAAGCCCGTTTGGCAATCCTAGATCAGCACCGACCTGCAAGGCTGGTCCGAAACGTGTTTGGGTGATGCCGCGATAACGGTAATCGCTCACAACCGCCGCATTGCCAGTCAGCGCGTATTTATCTTGCGCTTGAACGCTTTGCGACAAGGCAACAAGGCATGCACCCGTGCATACAAAGACGAGACGAAAAGACATCTTCATTCCATACCCCTTCAATCTGACGGCGAACATGCTCGCCGATAATGCGTTTTAAGGTGACAAGCGTACATCCTTGTCTGGCCAAGAGAAACAAGCGCAGGCTAAGGCCTCGCGTGCAAGGTTAACGCCTCATGCGGATGATAACGTAAGTCGTTTTACGGATTCCATCATGTAAGTATAAATACGTACGTATAATTTTGCCGCTAACGCTCTTCTGCGAAGGTAGCGGTTGTCTTTGCTTGCGCATTTTTTGGATGCACGCCCATGAATATCCTGATTCTAGGTGCCGGACGGGTCGGTGAAAGTGTTGCCGAAAGTCTGGTCTCTGAAAACAACAATATCACCGTTGTCGACACCGACCCAAGCCGTCTGCAGGACTTGCAGGCAAGACTCGATCTCAAGGTGATTGTCGGCAACGCGATACAACCCTCTGTGCTTGACCAAGCCGGAGCAGCCGACGCCGATATGCTCATCGCCTGCGCGGCAAGCGATGAGACCAATCTTGTGGCCTGCAAGGTTGCCCACGAGCGCTTCAATTTGCCAACCACCATCGCCCGGGTACGCAGCCCGGAATTCATTGAAAACGACCCACTCACGAGCCGGGCGACAGGTTTTGCGGTGGATCATGTTGTATGCCCCGAGCAGATCGTTACCAGCTACATCGAAAAACTCATTGCCTTCCCGGAAGCTTTGCAAGTATTGGCTTTTGCCGGCGGCATGCTGAATCTGATAGCTGTCCGAGCGATCGAGGGAAGCCCACTTGTAAAGCATCGGCTTGGTGAAATCCCTGGTCTTGTACCAAATTGCGAGCTGCGGGTTGTTGCGATTTTTCGTAACGAGAAAGCGCTCATGACCCTTGACGGCAACAGCACGATCGAACACGGCGATGAAGTCTTTGTGTTGGCTGCTGCAAAAGATATTCATGATGTGTTGATCGCGATGCACAATCCCTCCGACCCGGTTCGCAGACTCGTGATTGCAGGGGGTGGCAATGTCGGGCTCAGGCTTGCGCGTTCGATTGCAAGCGATCATCGTCTCAAAATCATCGAACCCCGAAAAACCCGCTGTGACTACCTTGCATCACAACTGCCCACCCGGGTCTTGGTGCTACACGGTGATGCGAGCGATGCAAGGCTCTTGGAAGAAGAAAGAATTGGCGACACCGATATGTTCCTGGCCCTCACCAACGACGATGAGACAAACATCATGTCGGCGCTACTGGCAAAGCAAATGGGTGCAGCCAAGGTATTGGCGATCGTCAATCGCAAAGCCTATGCCGATCTGGTTCAAGGCACGCAAATCGATATTGCGCTTTCGCCCGCCCATACGGCGATTGGTTCATTTCTCACTTATGTGCGCCGGGGTAATGTGGTTGCCGTACATAGTCTAAGGCGCGGCACCGCTGAGGCGCTCGAGGGCATTGTTTTAGGAGACCGCAAGAGTAGCCCGATGGCGCATCGAAGGGTTGATCAAATCAAGCTGCCCAGGGGCGCATCAATTGGTGCCATCGTTCGCGACACCAAGCCTGACCCAGCGCCTGAACGCACTGAGGAAACAGCAAGCAATCACCCGCAAATCCTGATGGCACACCACGATACCGTGATTGAACCCGGTGATCACGTTGTGATTTTTGTATGTAACAAAAAAGATATCCATCAGGTTGAGAAGTTGTTCCAGGTAGAGGCGGGCTACCTATGAAACTCGCACTTCCAACCGTGTGGCCCAAGTCCGCATTGCTCACCGTACTCGGTGGTGTGCTCGTTCTTTTTTCGATGACGCTGTTGATACCGCTGACCTTTGCTTTGATTTTTGGAGAAGCCACCACAACGCTTTTTTTGCAAAGCATGGCGGTCTGCGCCAGTTGCGGTTTACTGCTGATCGCGCTGTTTCGCGGCAGCCAGCGTGAAATGCTGCCGCGGGATGGCTTTATGTTGGTGGTGTTGGTCTGGGGCGTTTTACCCGCCTTTGGCGGTTTGCCGTTGATGCTTCATATCGATGGTCTCAGCTTTACCGATGCCTACTTTGAGTCAGTTTCAGGTCTGACGACCACAGGTGCAACTGTGATTGAGGGGCTCGATCATCTACCGATATCCATCAACGTCTGGCGACACTTCATGGTGTTGCTCGGGGGCATGGGAATTCTCGTGCTCACCGTAGCCATTCTGCCCATTCTTGGCGTTGGCGGCAGCCAGATTTATAAGGCTGAAACGCCAGGCCCGATGAAAGAGGACAAACTCACACCAAGAATCTCAGAAACCGCCCGCGGGCTTTGGCTTGTTTACTTCGGGATCTCGCTTGCCTGCTGGCTCTCCTATTTTCTCGCTGGGATGTCGTGGTGGGATGCATTTATGCATATGTGCTCCACCATGGGTTTGGGTGGATTCAGCGCCTACGATGCAAGCTTTGCACACTTCGACTCACCAACGATCGAGCTTGTTGCGATTTTCTTTATGTCACTTGCCGGGGTTAATTTCGGCCTTTATTTTGTCGCCTGGCGAAGCCGAAGTCTGAAGTCGCTTTGGACAGACCTTGAAGCAAGAAGCTATTTCGTTCTGGTGTTTGCTTCAGTGATGGCTGTTACCTTGTTTCTTTATCTTCATGAAGTTTATGACGATCCGCTCACGGCCTTACGCTTTGCAGCCTTTAACGTGGTTTCAATCGCAACGACGACCGGATTTGCGTCCACAGATTACGCCCAATGGCCGCTTTTTGTGCCGGTTTACATGCTCTTGCTCTGCGGTATTGCGACTTGCGCGGGCAGCACCGGCGGGGGCATCAAAATGGTTCGTCTGCTTCTGATTTTAAAACAGTCTAGAAATGAACTGATCCGTATTGTTCATCCTCGTGCGGTTGTCCCGGTGAAATTGGGCCGATCGGTGATCAGCCCGGGAATTCTCCAGTCTGTTTTGGGTTTCTTAGTGGTTTACCTGCTGGCCATTTGCCTTGGCACCTTGGTGTTACTGTTTACCGGACTCGATGCGGTGACTTCCTTCACCGCAGTGATCGCATCCATCAACAACACCGGACCCGGGCTTGGCGATGTCGGGCCCTCAGGCAACTATAAAGGCTTAAGCGATGTTCAGACCTGGGTGTGTACCATACTGATGCTCTTAGGCCGCCTTGAACTCATGTCGGTGCTCGTCCTTTTTGTGCCCCACTTCTGGCGTCATTAAGTTGCTGTGACCACAACGCGCCGATGTCAAGTCTCGCGCCAGATCTTCTTTTCAAGCGCTGTTGAGCGATCGGAGGACTCAATGAGTCTTTGCATTTCGTCAGCCTTGACCATCAGCGCAATCTGCCTCACTTGCCCTGCCAGTTCACGAAAACGCTCCAGCGCAAGTTGAGGGTCCTTAACCAAGCGCTCAACCGGAATGCCTTGCTGATCTTCAATCATTTCCCTTTGACGATTAACCCTTTCGATCAGTCGGTTCAACTCTTCCTGGGTAAGGTGAAGGCGCTTCGCCTCTCTTTGAAGCACGTCCTGCTCCTCGGCACTCAAATGGCCATCAGACATCATCACAAAAAGCTCATTTAAGAGTGTTTCGCGTTCGATTCGAAGTTGGTCACTAAAGGCAGAGGACAAAATCGCAGCCGGAATCGCAAAGATACCGATGCCCAGTAGCGCCAGAATAATCGTCATCGCTCGTCCGGCCGGCGTAACCGGCGAGATATCGCCGTAGCCGACTGAAGCCAAGGTAATGACCGCCCAATAAATCGATGCAGGGATGTTTTCGAACTTTTCTGGCTGTGCCTCGTGCTCGAACAAATAGCCCAAGCTTGCCGTGAGGATCACCAGCAGTAGCATGATGAAAACAGAAGCACTCATCACCGGCCATTCGCGCTTGATGACCGTAAATAGCGTTTGGGTGCTCCCCGTATACTTCGTGAGCTTGAGCAATCGCAATAGGCGAAACACCCGCAAAAAACGCAGATCGAAAAGATGATGTAAGAAAGCTTCCAAAAAGAAGGGCAAGACCGCCAGTAAGTCAATCACCGCGCTGCCTGATTTTGCGTATTTGAATCGCCCGAAAATCGCGTGTCCGTGTTGAGGTGATTCAACGACGGTGTAGATGCGAAGTAAGTACTCCAAACTGAAGATCCCGACAGCGATTGTGTCTAAAACGATGAATTCCAGGTTCAGGATGTAGTGAATGCTTTCGACAGACTCGAGTACGACAGCAACCACCGATACCACCACCCAAACCATGATGAAAGTGTCAAAGTAATCATGTAGGCGCCCACCGTATTCACTTGGCCAAACCAGGGCATGCAGTTTCTGCCTGAAAGTACGACCTGCATTAAGTTGCTGGAACTCACGGTATGCCGGGATTAATACCCGGAAAAGTTTGAATATCCGAAGCAATCGCAAGGCTCTGAGCATGCGCAGATCGATCTGCACGAACGCGGCGAGGTAAAAAGGCAGAATCGCGATTAAGTCAATCAGCGCAAATGGGCTGCGCGCGTAGGCGAGGCGTGGCAGGCTTGACCCCTTGAATTCCTTGTCCTCGGGCGCCAGATAAAGTCGCATCAGGTATTCGATCGTGAAGACGCCGACGGAAACCAGGTCAAACACATGAAACCATTGCGCATAAGGCTGATAGATCGCTGGCACATGCTCGAATACGAGCGCAAAAAGATTCGCAATGATCAGCAACGCCACCCAACGCTCGATCGATTGGTAGAAATTTCCCTCGATGTCGCTGTTCAATAACCAGTTGTAGAGCCAGCGTCGCAAGCTGCCCGCCTCGGCAAGCCGTAATTGTGGATCGATGGCGGTATCGTCGTCTAACTCATTGGGGGTCAGCTTCACTGCTTAGGCTCCAAAGTGCACCACCCGGAACCTGACAGCGCAAGTTGAGCGGGTTTATTCGTACGGTTTTTTACTTAGATGCTTATAAACCGAACAGCGCTCGTTTGGCAAGCATCCTTTGGTGTTTTGGAGCAAGCTGTCAGGCCTTGTCTTCTTTGCTAGGCTGCGAGAGGCTGCTTTGAGCCGATGCTGTTTCAGGCGCTTGATGTCCTTGCTCAGCCTGCGCGATGGCCTCAGCTGCGATGGCNNTCAGCCGCGCGCTGCGCCTTTAATAAGGCCTTGTCCCTCTTTAGCGAGAGGTACTGCCAGATCAAAAAGAGCAAAAACAGTACAAAAAACAATAGCTCGGCTAAAACAAAATACGACCAGTCCATGGCAACACCGCCTTTCTTAAGCCATGCCTTTAAGCCAAGCCTGCTTTCAGAACCACCTTTTCCCGGCAACTATAAATGATGAAACGACTTAAGGCTTCGGAGATCAAACCGATCCAAAAAAATGGATGACAAGACACAACGAAACGCTTAGTCTAGGCGCTCAAAGTCAACAATTCGGGAGAAGACCTTATGGCAAAGTTTATGGTGCTCGGAAACTATAGCGCTCAGGGCGCAGCAGGCGTGATCGAACATGGCGGCACGGCCAGGGTTAACGCGATCAAGGCACTGTGCAAGCAAATTGGCGGGAAACTGGAGAGCTGCTATTTCTCATTCGGCGACTATGACATCGTTGCAGTGATTGATGCGCCAGACAATGTGTCAATGACCGCAGCGTCGCTCGCCGTGGCAGCAAGCGGCATGGTGTCGATGAAAACAGTGGTACTGCTTAGTCCGAAGGAAATGGACGAAGCTGCTGCAAAGGTACCGGGGTACCATGCGCCTGGCGCATAAACCATTGCTTTGCCTGAGTAACCCTAGCGCAGCGAAGCATCGTTGAGGCATCCGGCAGGCAACGCGCGCCTGAAAGCGCAAGGTTCTGCCCGCGGTGCCGCCCCAACAAGATCCTTCCTCGCCCTGTAGCATAAGCTTTTGCTTCGGCGAGGAGATCACGCTGCGCGCGGCTTCCACCCAAAACCTCATGGCTGATTAAACACGCCACTAGCGGGCGCGAGCACGAATCGACCTGAGCCGCGAGAAAGGCCTCAATGCCGTCACAATAAAGATCCACGGCCCTAGCGCTTGCGGCGTGAAATGGCAGACCCGTGGCAGCCTCATCAATCATTACGCTCGGGTCGCCCGACCTTTGTTTGAAACTCGATGATGCGCTGCGCAAACTGCCGCAGGATTTTGTAATCGCCCGACATCAAAGAATCATAAGCCTGGTCGCTAAGGCTCGTGAGCAAACCAGTCTGTTTGGCAAGCGCCAGTAACTCTTCATCGCTCATCCGTCGCTCCATCCAGGGACAAGCCCTTTAAAGCCCGGAGTCTGCGCTATGTCGGGTCGAAACGGGGAAGAAACCTGACTGAAACAATCAGCAGCCTGTAACGACCCATTAATAGGTTTCCAGGTGCAAGCGGCCTTCCCGCTTCAAGCTCATACCCAACGCGTGCCAATCAAGTCCGGCTTGCACGGCCACATCACGCAAGGTCAATACAACCCCCTCTTCCATGGCCTTGAGCCCACAGACGTAGAAGTAAGCATTCGGATCCTGAAGCATCAGGGCAAGATCTGCTGATCGATCACGCATCGCGTCTTGAACATAACGCTTTGCTTGACCCGGCGTGCGACTGAAAGCGAGTTCTATATCGATAAAGTCTTTGGGCAAACTTTGTAATGGACCGAAATAGGGTAATTCCTGTTGCGTCCTTGCGCCAAAAAAAAGCATCAACTTGCCGCCTTCAAATTTTCCCGACTGCCGCATCCTCCGCCGCCATTCAGTCATTGCCCGCATCGGGGCGCTGCCTGTCCCAGTGCAAATCATCACGAGACTACTGCGCGGATGATTGGGCATTAGAAAACTCGTACCAAATGGCCCGGTGACCTGAACCTTATCGCCGATCTTGAGATCGCACATAAAATTGCTGGCCACGCCGCGCACGGGTTCACCTTGGTGATTCTCTAACACACGCTTGATGGTGAGTGAGAGATTGTTGTAGCCGGGTCGCTCACCATTTCTTGGCGAAGCAACTGAGTATTGCCGCGGATGATGCGGCCTTCCATGGTGGTCGAGACCCGGCGGAATAATCCCGATACTTTGGCCTTCGAGGACTGGAAAAGGCATCGAACCGAAGTCCAGAACGATATGATGGGTGTCATAGTCCTTGCCGACTTCAGTCACTCTTGCGTTTCCAGTCACAGTCGCCACCACAAAGGGCTGTTCAGCTTTCGGACCGTAAAGGTTCGCAAACGGATGGGCGGCAGACCAGGGCGGCAGGGTCGATCCATAGTGTGCGCTTTGAAACCCGGCAAGCTGTGCGGGATCAAGCGAGACTGTGCTTGGCAACGAGGGCGCCTGCTTAGCTACCTCCTCTTGATCAACCCCTGCGTCCGCAAGAGCGGCCGAAGACAAGACTTCAGGCAACTCGTCCCAGGTCAGCTGCTCGGCCAGACTGTAGGCTTTCGCCCTTGGCATATGACGCCAGTTATCGATCGAACCGGTTGGGCAGGGTGGCAGGCAAGCCATGCAATGATTGCATTTGTCAGCGTCAACCACATAGTTGCGATCGTCGTGTGTGATCGCGCCGACAGGACAAGTCGCCTCGCAGGTATTGCAGCGGATGCAAATAACCGGGTCAATCAAATGCTGCTTGATGAGGCTGCTTGCGACGATTTCCATGGTGATTCAACCATTCATGCTTCGGGGGTTCGACCAATG
>DENJ01000054.1:0-6095 GCA_002359635.1 Burkholderiales bacterium UBA2647 | reverse complement strand
AAAAACAGGGTTCGAGCAACACAAGCGCCTGGCGCCATCCGGATCCTGGCGCAGCAAATCGCATCAATTAAAGCGAATGTAATCAAAATTAACCGGTTGACGGTTAATACCCATGACCGGCGGGGCGATCCAATTGGCAAACTCCCCGGGCTCTACGCAGCGACCCATAAGGCTTGCAACAAAAGCCCTGTCAGATGTAGACGGCAGCCACTGATCAACCTGCGCTGCCCATTCCGCGGCGCTGACGACCTTGCCCTCCGGCGACACCTTGATCCCGGACAAAGAACCAATGTTGCGATGGAACGCCTTATGGGGTGCCTTCAGTTGAAACGGAATACCAGCCTTATCGATGATCTTGTTCCAGCGTCCGACACCGGCAATTGAGTCTTTGATGTAGTCATCGCGCAGCACCTCATTGAGCGCGTTGAGCATGGGCACCTCTTTTTCGGCAAGCTGCCCATGCTTCACCTCAAGCACCTTGTAGCTGTCGCTCTTTAGGCGATGATCATCGCCGCGTTTTCCTTCCTCATAGCGCCCTTTTAATCCGGTGCTGTAAAAGGTTGCCGCATTCGAGGACTCATCGGCACCAAACAGATCGATGGTCACCGAGAAGTGAAAATTCAGATAACGCTGAATCGTTGGCAGATCAATCACACCAGCCGATCTGATTTTCGTAACATCGTCGGTTTTGAGTTCATTCATCACCTGGCAGGTTCGGCTGATAACACGGCCCACACCCGATTCGCCGACAAACATATGGTGGGCTTCTTCGGTCAGCATGAATTTGGTCGTCCGCGCCAGCGGATCAAAAGCGCTTTCCGCGAGCGCACAGAGTTGGAACTTACCGTCGCGATCGGTAAAATAAGTAAACATAAAAAACGATAACCAGTCAGGCGTTTGCTCATTGAAGGCCTGAAGAATGCGGGGATTATCGGTCTGACCCGAGCGGCGCTCAAGGAGTGCTTCGCCCTCTTCGCGACCATCACGTCCAAAGTACTTATGAAGCAAATACACCATCGCCCAAAGGTGGCGCCCTTCCTCCACATTCACCTGGAAAAGGTTACGCAAATCATACTGACTTGGTGCGGTCAGTCCCAGGTGGCGTTGCTGCTCCACAGAAGCTGGTTCGGTGTCGCCCTGAGTGACGATGATTCTGCGCAGATTGGCACGATACTCACCCGGCACCTCTTGCCAGGCATCGTCGCCAAGATGATCGCCGAAGTGAATTTTTCTATGCTGTTCGGCTGGATTCAAAAAGATACCCCAACGATAATCAGGCATCTTGACATGACCAAACTGAGCCCAGCCCTGCGGATCCACGCTGATCGCTGTCCGCAGATATACATCGAAATTTTGGGAGCCATCAGGACCCATGTCGTTCCACCAGCTCAAGTAATTCGGTTGCCATTGCTCTAGTGCGCGCTGCAGGGTGCGATCTTCGCTCAGGTTCACGTTGTTAGGAATTTTCTCGCTGTAGTTAATACTCATCATAACGCTCCACAAAATAGATTAGATAGACTCAAACACGATGCCAGTCAAAGGCGGCTTTCTCGCCCTTGCCGTAAACCTTAAGCGCGCCTCTATCGCCCACCGCATTAGGACGCTGGAAAATCCAGTTCTGCCATGCGGTCAAGCGACCGAAAACACGGGTGACCATATTCTCTTTGCCGTTGAACCGCAGGTTAGCCTCCATGCCGGTGAGGGCATCGGGGCTCATCGCAACCCGCTCTTCAATCGCAATCCGCAACTCATCATGCCAATCGATATCGTCCGGTTTGCTCGTGTTTAGCCCCAACTCAAAGGCCTTGTCAGCGTCAAGCGCCTGTCCTAGGACGGCACGCAAGCGCTCAAGAGGCAACTGCTCGTGGTAGAAGCGACGCTCTAAGCGGCTTTCCTCGGTTGCCATGGGAAAGCTGCCAAAGTTAAGCTCGCCAAGCGTCATGCTCGGTGCGTTTTTGGCATCGTCCGGAAGGGCTAAGTGATAAATTCTGTCACAGGCAAGCGCCAATTCGAGAAAACTTCCTGCAAAACAACTTCCCTCATCGACCAGGGCAAACAAACTGCGCGACGACAGGTCGAGACGACTGAAGGTCCGGCGCAAGAGACCGAGCGTTTCGCGAACCAGCCAATGATCTTTGTAGGCGAGCATGACCGCGTCGCTCGCCAACACGGCAGCAGCATCGCCACGGGTCTTGATGAGCCACATCCCGATATCGAGCTCATTGGTGCGCATGTGCAAAATCGCGTCCTCAAGTTCGCGGGCAAACATGAGGGGGTACCACTGATCACCCGCCTGCTCAATAGCGGCAATATCCCTCGGAAGCGCAGGCGAAGGCCCAAGCACGATGAAACTTGCAAGGCGTTTCGCGCGGTCGATTTCAACCCTCACGTGGGTGTAAACCAGGCGATCAGACTCGATCCTGCGATTTAAGGGGCCAAGGCGAATACCCTTTGCGTCGGCCGGTCGATCACTTGTGCTCGCCAGCGCTTGCGCGCGCTCCTGGACATATGCCGCAAATTGAGCAGGTTTAACAATCGCGTCGACCAGCCGCCAATCTTTCGCCTTCTGACCTCTCACACCCTCATTGGTGGTACAAAAAATATCAGCCAGGTCATGCCGGACCTTGCGCTTGTCAGTGACCCGCGTCAACCCACCCGTTCCGGGCAAGACGCCAAGCAAAGGCACTTCTGGAAGGCTTACTGAGCTGCTGCGATCATCGATAAGCACAATCTCATCGCAGGCCAGCGCCAGCTCATAGCCCCCGCCTGCGCAAGCACCGTTCACAGCCGCCAAAAATTTTAGCCCGCTATGTTTTGAAGAATCTTCGAGCCCATTGCGGGTTTCATTGGTGAACTTGCAAAAGTTCACCTTCCAGGCATGACTCGAGACACCAAGCATGAAGATATTGGCCCCGGAGCAAAAGACCTTGTCCTTGAGCGACGTGACCACAACCGTCCGAACCTCAGGGTGCTCGAAGCGAATCCGACTAATCGCATCATGAAGCTCAATGTCGACCCCCAGGTCATAACTGTTGAGCTTTAATTTATAGCCTGGCCTCAGACCGGCGTTTTCATCGAAGTCTGCAGCCAGCGTGGCCACCGCGCCATCAAAGCTCAGTTTCCAGTGGCGATAGGCCGAGGGTTCGGTTTGATAATCGACGGGTTGGGAGGCGTCCATTCAATGCTCCGACATGATGTTTCGTGTGTTGTTGAGGTCTACGAGGCAATCGAATGCATCTTCCGGGACAGTTCGATTGATCCTAATCGGCATAATAGTGCGTTATTTGACTTGGCGTCAAGCATTATGTTGCAGTTAGGCTGATCTGGATTTCAGGCGCCGCGCTGAAGACCCTCACGAATCGTTCGCCGCAACAGCTTGAAGGTTTCCCCAAGCGCCTGAGCACTGGTGTTGATTTGGTAGTCGGCTTTCGAATAAAACGCAGCTCGCCCGGCAAGAATCCCGCGCAAATCTTCCATGGCCTCCTTGCTCGCGGCAACCGGACGCAGATCCCCTTGAGCGAGCACGCGTTGCATGTGGTCCTCGGGCGCCGCTTGTAGCCACACGGTCGTGCACTGTGACAACAGCAAAGAAAAGGTTGCGGGCTCGGAAACCAGGCCTCCCGGGGTTTCAATGACCGCTTCGGTATAAATTTGAACCGTTTCTTCAAGCGCTCTTCGCTCGTAGCGTCGGTAAGCGTTCACCCCATACAGGCTCTGCACTTCGGCAACACTGCAACCCGCAAACTTTTCAATCTCTCGACTCAGTTCCACGAAGGGGAAATCCAAGTCCTCGGCAAGCATCCGACCTAGGGTTGACTTGCCGGCCCCTCTTAAGCCGATCAGCGCAACCCTTGCACTGCGCGGCGCAACCGACGGCGCTGAGTTTTCCGATTGATTCAAACCGGCCCAAATCGCCATGCGCGCACGCTTTAAGCTCGCCTCGTCACGACCCTCAAGCAACTCCCGAAGCATGAGCCACTCTGGCGATGAAGTGGTTACATCGCCAAGCAGCGCCGCGAGCGAACATCCAAGGGATTGTGCAACCTGCAACAGCACAAGAATGGAGGCATTTCCAACCCCGTACTCAAGATTCGCCCAGTGACGCTCCGAGACGCCTGCAGCAATTGCAGCGGATTTGCGCGTCATGCCCTTGCGGGCACGAAGCTGTCGCACACGATCTCCGAGCGCAACAAGAAAGGGATGCTTCGTGTCATGACCCTGGTTTTGCGCTTGCCCGATCAGGGCTGCATCACGCGGCGCAAGCGCTTTTCCGTCGATAGGAATTATATTGCTTGACATTGAATGAGATTCACCATAAAGTGCACGCGAGCACAATACTGCATCTTTCCGGATGGTGCAAGATCGCTTGAACATTCGGACGCGATGACAAAATAAGCGCAAGGAGACAGCTTCATGACCGCATTGCCGCTGCCGGCCGATCTTGCCCCGCTTGGCGCACGCTTCAACATTGCAAATCACTGGTTGGAAGCCAATGCGCAACACCATGCCAAAACCGCTTTTGTCGACGATCATGTCGCGCTAAGTTACGCCGAGTTGGAACGTCGCGTGCGCCAACTCGCAACGGCGCTCAGGGCCCAAGGCATTCGAAGAGAGGAACGCGTCTTGCTCTTGATGCAAGATGTCTGCGATTGGCCCTTGTGTTTTCTCGCAGCCATTTATGCCGGCTTGATTCCTGTTGCGGTCAACACCCTCATGACCACCGATGACTACGCCTATATGCTCGAGCATTCGCGGGCTCAGGCTGCCATGGTCTCGGGCGGGTTGCTTGCGCATTTGACCGCAGCCATGGCGCGCAGCGATCATGAAATTCGTCAGGTGATTGTCTCCAGGCCCGAGGCAGCGCTTGAGGCTTCAGAAGTCGATATTGAGCGTTTGATCGAAGCCTACGATCCAGCCTCAGGCCCTGCTGCAACCGGACCCGATGATCCAGCCTTTTGGCTTTACTCCTCAGGGTCGACGGGGCGACCAAAGGGCACGGTACACACACAGTCCAACCCGTATTGGACCGCTGAACTTTATGGCAAGCGTGTTCTTGGTATGACGGCCGCCGATGTTTGCTTTTCTGCGGCTAAACTCTTTTTCGCCTATGGACTCGGTAATGCGCTCTCCTTTCCGCTCTCGGTCGGTGCAACCACGCTGCTGATGGCTGAACGCGCCACGCCAGAGGCTATCTTTCGTCGCATGCGCGGGGAACGCCGTGGTATCAAGCCCACCATCTTTTTTGGGGCTCCGACGGGTTACGCAGCCATGCTCGCGCATGCACAACTGCCAGCGCGTGACGACGTTGCCATTCGACTGGCATCGTCGGCGGGCGAAGCGCTGCCTGCTGAAATAGGCGAACGCTTTAAGGCGCATTTCGGTGTTGACATCGTTGACGGTATCGGTTCAACCGAAATGCTCCACATTTTTCTGAGCAATACGCCCGAAAAAGTTCGCTATGGCAGCACGGGTTGGCCGGTGCCCGGCTACGAGGTACAGCTGCGAGGCGAACGGGGCGAAGCGGTACCCGATGGCGAGCCAGGCGACCTCTACATCCGGGGGCCTTCGGCGGCGATCATGTATTGGGGTAACCGCGAGAAGTCCCGCGAAACCTTCCAGGGCGACTGGACCAAGAGCGGAGACAAATATATTTGTAATAGCGATGGAAGCTTCACTTATGCAGGCCGCAGTGATGACATGCTCAAGGTGAGCGGGATTTATGTCAGTCCGTTTGAAGTCGAGGCAACGCTCATCGAGCATCCCGCCGTACTCGAAGCTGCTGTGATCGGCACAGAAGACGCTGACGGTCTCACCAAAACCAAAGCTTTCGTCGTTCTGAAACCGGGCTGCCAGGTTCAGGAAGAGGAATTAAAAGCCATGGTCAAAGAACGTCTTGCGCCTTATAAATACCCGCGATTCATTGAGTTTTTAGCCGAATTGCCAAAAACAGCAACCGGCAAGATCCAACGCTTCAAGCTGAGGGCGATGGAAAAAGAGCGCAAAGTCTCGGCCTGAGCGGCTCGCGTTGCTCGTTAACACAGCCATGCACGCGCCAACCCATCCTTGCACTCGCCAACCCATCCTTGCACTCACCA
>DENJ01000095.1 GCA_002359635.1 Burkholderiales bacterium UBA2647 | reverse complement strand
GGATCGGTTGCCGAGATGAGGGCGCCAAAGAGCAAAGCAGGCATCAATGCGACGGCCAAGCCCCAATGGATGCCCCAGCCGACCATGATGGTTGACAGGATCAGACCGACCACAGCAAGGGCCGTCACAGGGACAAGGTCGCGTTGCAATGCCTTGAGGTCGATGTTGTATGCGGATTCGAAAATCAGTGGGGGTAACAACACATAGAGGATGATCTCGGGGAAGTTTGCGGTAAGCGGCGTGATGAATGCCGGATCGAATGAGCGCATGGCCCAGCCGGCGGCCAAACCCAAGACCACCAGAAATACGCTGTGCGGCAAGCGTAGCCACTCGGACAGACGGGTAGCGACAAAACCAACACCAAGAATAGCAACAATGATCAAGACAGCGTCGGCCATGGAAACCCCTATAGATTGCTGACAGTAAGTACCGAGGAGAGCCTGCTAAAGAGCCTGCGGAGAAACAAGGATGGTGTTTGTAAGAGAGTTTACTTACATTAAATCACGTAGGCTTAAACGATAAATGACCCAAGCTCAAGATGCACAAACCGCCCACTTCCTCGCCGCAAGAAGAGCGCATCCTTCGCATCAGTTCGAGCGATGTGTGCCTTGATGGGATTTGGTGGCTTATGCAGCGTCACACTCAGTTAGCCCATCGATACAACACGGCGCACCGGTGGTCCCGTGTCGAATTTCAGTCGTTAGCCAGCCTGCCTCAGGATAATCACCCGCCGCATCATCAAAACAGCATGCGACTTCTCGGTCATCGCTGGTTTTGTCGTAGGATTAAGCTGCGGCATCGAAAGGATGAAATCCCGCAAGAAGCGGGGTAAAGGAGACGGTGTCGCTCTAATCAACAGTACACCATAGGGAGATGACCATGACTGATCTTGCGGCGCATCCGACTCAGTTAGCGAGCGCTTGGCTGGCTGACTTCAGTACAAATCTAGAGCAAGGGCATATCGATGCTGCCGTGGGGCAGTTTACAGAGGACGGCAACTGGCGTGATCTGGTGAGTTTTACTTGGAACATTCGCACCCAGGAAGGCCCGGCTGCGATTCGAGCGATGCTCGAGGCGCGTCTTGACGATGTACAACCCTGCCATTTTGAGATTGAAGGCGAGGCGACGCAGGCCGATGGCGTCACTGAGGCCTGGTTTACCTTTGAAACCCGAGTCGCTCGCGGGCGCGGCCATCTTCGCCTGATCAACGGACGCGCCTGGACGCTCTTAACCACGATGGTCGAACTGAAGGGCCATGAGGAGCAAAAGGGACCCACACGTCCGATGGGCGTGGAGCATGGCGCGTACAAGGGGCGAAAGACCTGGCTAGAATCCCGTCGCGAGGAGGATAGCGCGCTCGGCTATACCGAGCAGCCTTATGTGGTGATCGTCGGTGGTGGACAGGCGGGGATCATTCTTGGCGCGCGCCTGCGCAAACTGGGTGTCCCGACCATCATTGTCGAGAAAAACGCACGCGCCGGGGATTCCTGGCGTAATCGCTATAAGAGTTTATGTTTGCATGATCCTGTCTGGTACGACCATCTGCCCTATTTGCCCTTTCCCGAAGATTGGCCTGTTTTCGCGCCCAAAGACAAAATCGGCGATTGGCTTGAAATGTATGTCAAGGTCATGGAGCTCAATTACTGGTCCTTAACGAGCTGTAAGAAAGCGCACTACAACGCGGCTCGGGGCGAGTGGGAAGTTACGGTTGAACGCGAGGGGCGCGAGCTTGTGCTTAAGCCCAAAGAACTCGTGGTGGCGTTGGGCGTGTCGGGCTATCCCAATGTGCCTCAGTTTCCTGGCGCTGAGCGCTTTGTTGGCGATCAGTTTCATTCGAGCAAATTTCCGGGTGCGGAACAGTACCGCGGCAAGAAAGCACTGGTGCTCGGGTCCAACAACTCGGCGCACGATATTTGCGCAGCGCTATGGGAGGAGGGTGTTGACACCACCATGATTCAGCGGAGCAGCACCCATATCGCCCCAAGCGACTCGCTGATGGAGCTTGCGCTTGGTGGCCTCTACTCCGAAGCGGCGGTCAAGAATGGGATTGATTGCCATAAAGCAGATCTGATTTTTGCCTCGGTCCCCTACAAAGTGATGGCGCCACTGCAGGTGCCGGTCTATGACGAAATGAAAAAGCGCGATGCAGCGCTTTTCGAGCGCCTCGAAAAGGCCGGCTTTCTGCTCGATTTCGGCGTTGATGGTTCGGGGCTATTCATGAAGTATTTACGGCGTGGATCTGGTTATTATATCGATGTTGGGGCTTCCGAGCTGATTGCAAATGGCAGCGTGAAGCTCAAGAGCGGCGTGAGTTTCAAGCAGATCAATCCACACTCGGTTGTCTTGACGGACGGCACTGAGCTAGAAGCCGACCTGATCGTCTATGCCACGGGCTATGGCTCGATGAATCAATGGCTTGCTGACTTGATTTCACCTGAGGTTGCGGACCGCCTGGGCAAGGTCTGGGGTTTGGGTTCTGATACCCCGAAGGATCCAGGTCCTTGGGAAGGTGAGTTGCGCAATATGTGGAAGCCCACGCAGGTTCCCCACCTATGGGTGCAAGGCGGGAATCTGCATCAAAACCGCCACTACTCCCAGTTCACGGCGCTCCAGCTTAAGGCTCGCTATGAAGGTATCCCGACCCCTGTTTACGAACTCGCACCCGTGTATCACAAGGCTTGAGAGCGAGTCTGTTGCCATGCATAGCGTTATGAAAAAAGTATCAACACCAAGCCGTTATGCATGGGCGGTCAGTGACTCAGGTTTTTGAACGGAAAATAGCCGCGAAGCCCAAGGCAAGCGCGGCGCCGACTATTTCTGAGGCAACAAATGCGGGCGCACTGATTGGCGCGATGCCTGCGAAGCTGTCACTAAACATGCGACCAAAAACAGCCGCGGGGTTGGCAAATGACGTCGATGCTGTAAACCAGTAGGCGGCACCGATATACGCCGCAACAAGGGATGATGCCTTGCCGGCAGGCGCTTGCAGAATGATCAAGAGAAGCCCAGCCGTCGCGACAGCTTCAGCGATCCACTGGCCGAATCCCGTGCGCAATTTGCTCGATGCCTGCATGATGGGCAAGTCAAACATGGCATGCGCAAGCCATGCCCCCAGTAGGGCGCCGATCAGCTGGACCATCACATAAGGCGCAAGGTCCCGCCAGGGCAATTCTCGGCGCAAGGCCATGACTGCGCTGACTACGGGATTGAAGTGTGCCCCACTCAAAGGGCCAAAAACCTCGATAAGCACATAGAGCGCGCCAACCGTGGCTGCCGTGTTGGCGAGCAAGGCGATGGCGTTGTTACCGCCACTGAGGCGCTCTGCCATGATCCCCGACCCGATGACCACAGCCAAAAGCAGCATGGTGCCAAGGCCTTCTGCGATAAGCCTTCGGGAGATCGGGAGGCTCATGATCGGCCTATCTCGATCAGCGCCGCCGCTAAGTCTTCTCGCTTCATCGCATTTAGCGGCAACTGCAGCAGTTGCAGCATACGATAGGCAATCGCTTGCCGCGTCAGCTCGAATGCGCGACGCTTGCCCTCATCGCCTCCCTCAGTGTTCGAAGGATCGGGGTAGCCCCAGTGCACCCTAACCGGTTGCCCCAAGCCGCCGAAGAATACCGGGCAAGGCTCGGCTGCTGCGCTATCGCAGACCGTGATCACGATGCTCAGGGGCACGGCGTGACCCTTGGTGAACTCGTCCCAAGACTTGCTATGAAGGCCGGTGATGTCAACGCCCGCAGCTTGAAGGGCATCAAGAGCGTATGGATGAACGATCCCGCTCGGCGAACTCCCGGCACTGTGGGCCTTGAGATCTTTACCCAAGGCTTTGGCCAAGTGATTAAGCATGCCCTCCGCAAGCACGCTACGCGCTGAGTTGTGGGTACAAAGGATCAGGGCATGGTGTGTTGATGCAGACATGATTACCTCAGCAAGAAAAAGACAAAGGATTTGAGGAGCCGTTTCATCATCGAAGTCTTAGTCATGACAATCGTTGGGTGAGGCGTCGATGCAGGCTTCGGTACCCTGGCAGCAATTCTCAGTCAGATAAGCGAGTAGCCCGTTCATTTGGTCGATGTCGACGCGATAGATCAAGTTACGCCCGCTTCGCTCTTGGCTGATCAGTCCGGCGTTCATCAGTTCCTTAAGATGAAACGAAAGCGTCGCGTTTGGAATATCAAGCGACTCGCCCAGGTGCCCAGGTGTTGCACCTTTGCTGCCCAAAACCACAAGGGAACGAAAGACTTGCAGCCGATTCGGCTGAGCCAGTGCAGCTAAGGCTTTCACAACGATTGATTCTTTCATAATTCGAGTATCATCGAAATATAAAAGAAAAGGAAGTTTTTTCTTGCTGCCTGACCTTTTGACTGGACGAGCGACATCGCTCGTTTGGCAATCGCATCAACCGCCGGATTGACAGTCGTGTTGATATCAACTTAAATAAGGGATGAGGAAAACTTCCAGTGCTTACTTGAAAAAGCAAGACCTCGCTTCCATCGGCG
>DENJ01000031.1 GCA_002359635.1 Burkholderiales bacterium UBA2647 | reverse complement strand
TTTACCGCACTCTTAGGCCTGCTGTCCGTGACGACCGTCACCGGCGACCATATCGGGCAAGCCTTGATGCGATTTTTCCTGGTGTTTTTTGGAGGCGTTGCGATTGGCGGCGTCATCGCTGTGCTGCTCTCACCGATTGTTCATTTTTGCCGTAATGGCACAGCGCAAATCGGTCTTACGATTGTTGGCGCCTACGCGAGCTTTATCGTTGCCGACCACTATCTTCATCTGAGCGGCGTGATGTCAACCGTGGCGCTTGGCTTGTTTATGGGCACCCGGGCGCGATTGGAGTTCAACCGCGAGGCATTGCATGGCATGGGCCATATGTGGGAGTTCATGGCCTTAGCAGCGAACACCGTCGTTTTCATTGCTGTGGGTCTGACGGTGGACACGCAACTGTTATTGAAATCGGTATCGTATATCCCGTTGACTTTGTTGATCGTTACAGTGGCAAGAGCCATTGCCATTGTTGCCGTGGTGCCGCTTTTGAACAAACTAAAGCTATGCCAACCGATCAGCATGAGCTATCAATTCATCATGTTTTGGGGCGGTCTGAGGGGTGGACTTGCACTCGCACTGGTGTTACTCCTACCGGACAGTTTGGCGGAAAAGCCCTTATTTCTAGCGCTTGCCACATCGGTGGTACTAACGACCTTGCTGATCAATGCACTCACGATTGGCCCCGCCTTGCGTTGGCTGGGGATCGACCGGCTGACTTCTGAGGAGCAATCAATTTTCAGGCATTCACTGGCCAAGCTTTGGCAATCGATTTACAATAGTTTGCATAACGATACAAAAGGTGGGCTTTTATCGCCACAGGTGGTCGATCGCTTTGTGCGGCAAACTGCGCCCCTGAACCGACACCAACTGACGAACCAGAAGCAAGACGACGAAGGCGAACTGCGCATCGGATTACGCTCTGCCCTGCTTTCAGAGGGTTTGTTTTATGAGCGCGAGATGGAAGACGGACTGCTTGGCAAAGCAGGCTATCTTGACCTCAAACACTTTACGCAAGAACGGCTCTACGTGTTGGACCGCGATGGCCCCAACGCGCTGGCAAGGACGCAGTTCACGCTGATTCATCTTGACCGTCCCTGGGACGATTGGCTTGAGAAATTTAATACAAGCCTTTATATACGCATCAAGGAAAAGCGCCTCTCCCGTCTGCTCAATGCATTATTCCACCTGGAACGGGGTTTGCATCACGTCATCGACCGTTTAGAAGATGATTCGGTCCGCTCCTATCTGGAACGCGAATCAAGTCTCATCTACCAGCAGTACACCCAACTCTGCCAAGCCTACCCCCACCTCTTGTTTCAGGTGCAAGGCGACTTTATTGCGCGTTCCTTGGGCCTGCAAACCGAACGCTGGCTTGATCGATCGTTTAAGAGCGGCTTGATTACCCGCGCGGTTTATAACAAAGTCACCGAGGCGATACTCGAACAGGAAGCAAAAGCGATGCAAATGTTGGAGCGGTTTCAGCACCCTTCGCCGACCGATCTGATTGCGCACGCAAGCCCTTTTCACCACTTGAGTGCCGATCGAATTGCCGAGTTGGAGAGCAAGGCTCAACTACGCATCCTGCACAAAGGCGAATCATTCAGCCTCGGTGGCGAAACCCATGCTGGTTTTCTGGTTGTGAAATCTGGCATGTATGAACACGTGCAAACCAAAAAGGATCACCGTCGCCATGCGCATTTTATTACCGGCGACACTGTCGACGGACTACATGAAACAGGTATGCTAAAGACCGTGGTGCCAGGCGAAATCCTTCTTGTTGCCCGGCCGGTAGCTGGCTGAGCAGCCAAGCGCAAGCAACGCCATGCCGCCCACATCGCCCGATTTCAATCAGCTTGTGGCATGCTCTAGTCATGTCAACGACGAACGCATTTCAGCCGGCCCGTCGAACCCTTTTCAACACACCGGGACTCACGCCGCTGTTGCGATGGTTTTCAAAACGATGCATGGATGCGCTCGGCTGGCGGATCGTTGGTCAACTCCCGGAGGCCAGCCCGAAGGCTGTCCTGATTGCGGCACCTCACACCAGCAACTGGGATCTGCCCTACAGCCTTATGACCTGTTTTGTGCTCGGCATTCGGCCCTACTGGCTGGGAAAGGAAAGCCTTTTTAAGTTTCCCTTTCGTGGGCCGATGAGATGGCTTGGAGGTATTGGCGTTGATCGCAGCCGGTCACAGAATCTGGTCTCGGCTGCCGTGGAAGGCTTTATCAATCACGAGGGGCCATTGCTGTTAATGATTCCCCCCGAAGGCACCCGCAGCAAAGTAAGGGCGTGGAAAACCGGCTTTTATTTCATCGCCCAAGGCGCAGGCGTGCCGATCGTGATGGCCTTCATGGACTACGCAAAAAAAGAGGCTGGACTAGGGCCCGTTCTTGAAACCACCGGTGATGTCGATGTGGACATGGCCCGGGCGAAAGCCTTTTACGCACCGATTCGAGGCCTCAAGGCCGACCAGTTCGACGCCTCGCATTGAACGCGAAGCGCGTCGACCACAACAAATCTTGCCGGTGAAAGCAATGCCCCCTCACGGCGAGTCGAGCCGATTTCTCTTGCCCTAGTCGCCAACACAGCCGGGCTTCTCAAAGCGCATTCAACGGGATCTTGGCGTAAGCAATACCGTTATCCTCTTTGGGCGGCAATTCGCCTGCACGGATATTGATTTGCACCGCAGGCAAGATAAGCACCGGCATTTCCAAGCTTGCATCACGCTTGGTTCGCATCGCCACAAAGGCTTCCTCGCTGATCCCGTCATGCACATGGATGTTCTTGGCTTTTTGATCTGCCACCGTGGTCTCGAAGGCAACCGGGCGATTATTGGGCGGGTAGTCGTGACACATGAAGAGGCGGGTTTCAGGGGGCAAACTCAAAATTTTCTGCACCGAGGCGAATAAGGTTTTGGCATCGCCACCGGGAAAATCGCAACGCGCCGTCCCCACGTCAGGCATGAACAAGGTGTCGCCGATGAAGACGGCGTCCCCGATTTGATAGGCCACGCATGCCGGCGTGTGGCCTGGCACATACATGATGTGGCCCGTGAGCGCACCCACTTGAAAGCTTTCGCCATCCTTAAAAAGATGATCAAACTGGGATCCGTCAACCTCGAAATCGGCCTCCATGTTGAAGATGCCTTTGAACACTTTTTGTACGCCGCTGATGTGATCACCGATGGCAGTTCGGCCGCCGAGCGCTTGCTTCAAGTAGGGTGCAGCCGTCAGGTGGTCAGCATGGGCATGGGTTTCCAAAATCCAAGCGACCGTTAAATCCTTAGCCTTAATGAATTCGATCACCTGGTCTGCCGATCGATGGCTGGTACGGCCTGACTTGGGGTCATAGTCAAGCACCGAGTCAATGATGGCGCAGGCAGAGCCTGGCTTTTCGTAGACCACATAGGTCACGGTCCAAGTGGTCGGATCGAATAGCCCCTGGACTTGGGGATTGATCGCGTTTTTGCTCATGGGAGGCTCCCTTTACATTATATATTTATATTTTATTGACAAATAGTATGAAAGTCAATAGAATATCTTCAGGCAAAGTAAAAACAAGGAGTCACACGCGTGGACACGACCACCTTAGATCTCGAGGCAATGAAGGCATCAGCAAGGCTTGCCTGCCGGCTCATGAAAGTGCTGGCAAACCCCGATCGATTGTTACTGTTGTGCCAATTGACGCAAGGTGAAAAACGGGTCGGTGAGTTGGAAGAGATACTGGGAATCGTTCAGCCCACCCTCTCTCAACAACTTACTGTTTTACGTGAAGAAGCGCTTGTAACAACACGCCGTGATGGAAAAAACATTTACTACCAAATCTCAAGCCCACAGGCTATGGCGGTGATGACCGTATTGTTTGAACAGTTTTGTAGACCTGGAGCCTCAACATGACTTTGGACTGGACGCATTTCACACCCTTTGCATCTTTTGCTGGCGGCATTGTTTTAGGCCTTGCCGCTGCCATGTTTATCTTATTGAACGGCCGCATCTTAGGCATCAGTGGCATCCTGGGCGGCTTCATGCCGCCGCGCTCCGGTGATGCCGCCTGGCGCCTTGCTTTTCTTTTGGGATTGTTCGCTGCACCCACGGTTTTTCATGCCTTGATGCCGGCCCAGTACATCAACGCGCCCCGCATTGAGGCGAGCAACTGGATGGTTGTCGCGGCCGGCCTGTTGGTCGGCATCGGCACACGCTATGCCTCGGGATGCACAAGCGGTCACGGGGTTTGCGGTTTATCGCGGCTGTCCCCTCGCTCACTGCTGGCAACCGCCTCATTCATGAGCGCTGGTTTTGCCATCGTCTACCTCATGCGCCACCTGGTCGCTGTTTAAGGAATACACATGCTGCATACGAACCATTTTTTCCGTCTCGTTGAGTTTGTGGTGGGTTTGCTCTTCGGCCTAGGCCTCATGCTCTCCGGTATGACCGATCCGGGCAAGGTCATTGGCTTTCTCGACCTCTTTGGCTCCTGGGATCCTTCGCTCGCACTCGTCATGGGCGGGGCGATCTTGGTGGGTTTTTTCGCCTTTACCGTCGCCAAGAAGCGAACAGTCACCTTGCTGGGTACTGTGTTGCGACTGCCAACGGTCCATCGTTTGGACAAACCCTTGGTGATCGGTAGTCTGCTCTTTGGCATGGGTTGGGGATTGGCAGGCTTTTGCCCTGGTCCTGCGCTTGTGTCGATGGCAGATGGCCAACCGAAAGCGTTCATCTTTGTGCTGGCGATGCTGGTTGGGATGCTGGGTTTTGAACTTATGGACCGTTTTGTCCATACACCCCGCAAAAACAAATTAAGCGCGGTTTAAGCTCAAGGCTGTCAATGGCGAATTCGACCGCTCGGTGGCTGCCTTCGATGCCGCTGCTCGACTGGGGCCGACAGTACAGGCTTGAGACCTTTGCCGGCGATTTCGTGGCAGCGCTGATCGTCACCATGATGTTGATCCCGCAAAGCTTGGCCTATGCCATGCTTGCTGGACTTCCCCCTGAGGTTGGTTTGTACGCGAGCGTGGCGCCCTTGTTGTGTTATGCCGTGTTTGGAAGCAGCCGGGTGCTAGCCGTGGGCCCCGTGGCTGTGGTGTCGCTGATGACCGCAGCCACCGTGGCTGAACATGCAGCATCCGGCACCCACGCCTACTGGCAGGTCGCCTTGACCTTGGCCTTTTTGTCGGGAGCCATGTTGCTTGTCATGGGCCTGTTGCGCTTGGGATTTTTGGCGAACTTCCTGAGTCATCCGGTGATTTCAGGCTTCATTTCAGCTTCAGGCCTTTTGATTGCCCTGAGCCAAATGAAAACGATCATGGGGGTGAAGGCAGAGGGCCACGATTTTCTCGACTTGCTCCTTGCCTTATTTCAGCAGGCGCCCAACACGCACGGGCTCACGCTGCTCTTAGGAATTGTTGCCCTTGTTTTTCTGTTCTGGGTTCGCAAGGGCCTCAAGCCGCTTCTTATCCGCATCGGCATACCCTTGCGACTTGCCGACATCATCGCCAAAGCTGGACCGGTCGGGGCGATCGGCATCAGCAGTGGACTGGCTTGGGGCTTGGACTGGCAGGGCCAGGGCATGAAGCTGGTTGGCACGGTGCCTCAGGGGTTCCCGCCGCTTACCGCACCGCTCTGGGACCTAGCGCTATGGCAAGAGCTTCTCGTGCCGGCCTTACTGATCAGCGTTGTCGGCTTTGTGGAGTCGGTATCAGTCGGCCAAACGCTCGCTGCAAAACGCCGTCAGCGCATCGATCCCGATCAAGAGTTGGTGGCACTCGGTGCAAGCAATTTGTCCGCCTCTTTCACGGGGGGCTTTCCAGTCACCGGTGGATTTGCACGTTCCGTGGTTAACTTTGATGCTGGCGCGCTTACCCCTGCAGCCGGCGTCTACACCGCAGCGGGGATTACGCTTGCCTCGCTCTTTCTAACCCCAGCGCTCTATTACCTGCCCCAAGCGATCTTGGCAGCGACGATTGTTGTCGCCGTACTTTCCCTGGTTGACTTGAGCGTGCTCAAGTCAACTTGGCGGTTCTCCAAACTCGATTTCATAGCGGTGGCCACAACCTTGTTTTCCACCTTAATACTTGGTGTCGAAAGCGGTTTGGTGTTGGGTGTGCTTGTGTCCTGGGGACTCTTTTTGTTCCGAGCCAGTCGCCCACATATTGCAACGGTGGGCTTGCTGGCAGGGACCGAGCATTTCCGTAATGTGAACCGTCACCAGGTTGCCGTGAGCCCAAGACTCGTTTGTCTGCGCGTCGATGCCAGCATGTTTTTTGCCAACGCACGCGCTATCGAGGACCGCATCAACGCCGAAGTTGCGCTCAGGCCGCAGCTTGAACATGTGCTGTTGCAGTGCTCTGCGGTGAATGACATTGATGCAAGCGCTTTAGAAAGTTTAGAAGCTATCGCAAGTCGCTTAAACACCTCTGGCATTGCCCTGCACTTTTCAGAGATCAAAGGACCGGTGATGGACAAGCTCGAACGAAGTGAGTTTTTCCAGCACCTGCAAGGCAAGGTATTCCTGACCAGTTATCAAGCCATTCAAGCCCTGACACCTGAGGTGATTGAAGGGACTCCTTCATAAAGGATAAAGATTTGGACGTCGAGTTACTCACACATTTAGGGATTTATGGCCTTATCGGCTACATGTTGTTCGTGATTGCGATGGTTGCTAAAGAAGCGAACGTTCCAAGCGTTGGAAAACTTTGGATGTTTATCGTTTTAGGAACAGGCTTTTCAGGATGGATTGTCAAAGACATCATCACATTTGCGATTTCCTAAGCCAGGTGCTCCCAGACATGTCCTGCTTCCAGCTCTTGGCCCTAGGCGTGTTCCGTTGCAACATCAGGGCCCTGGCTTTTCATGGGGCGCAATTTCCCGCATCATTTGGTTTTCAACGTTAATGTCGCCCAAGGCGACGATTCGGTCTGCCATGAAACGATTTGCTGATGTGCTGTGTCTTGTTGGATTTCTCTTCATCGGTCTTGCGCTTGGGGCAGCAAAGGCCAACGCCCAAGGCTATCCAAGTAAGCCTGTAAAAATCCTTGTGCCCTTTGTTGCCGGCGGTACAAGCGATATCGTCGCCAGGGCTGTTGCGCAAAAGCTCAATGAAGCCGGGTACACAACCGTGGTCGAGAACCGCCCGGGCGCCAACGGTTCAATTGCTGCAGAGGCATTGGCTAAATCGCCGGCTGACGGCTACACCATCATGGTTGGTTCCATCGGTGTTTTTTCGATCAACATGGGTCTTTATCGTAATCCGCGTTATAACGTGATGAAAGATTTTGATCCGATTACGGTCGTCATCAGAACACCTAATGTACTCATCACACCGCCGGGCTTTCCGCCCAATAGCCTGAAAGAATTTGTAGCGTATGCGAAAAAGAATCCTGGAAAGATCTCCTATGGCTCATCAGGTTCCGGTTCGAGCGACCACCTCTCTGCAGAGCTCTTCAAACAGCAGACCAATACCTTCGGTGTCCACATCCCCTATCGAGGTGGCGCAGCAGCGCAGGCCGACATCATGGCAGGTCAAATTGAGGCGTCCTTCCAAAATTTCGGAACAGTCGTACCCCTGATTCGCGCCGGCAAGATGAAAGCTTTAGCAGTGACTTCAGCCGAGCGTATGCCTCAGTTACCCAATGTGCCCACCATGATTGAAAGCGGTATTGCCGGCTTTGAGGTAACTTCTTGGCAGGCGGTCG
>DENJ01000120.1:91184-133946 GCA_002359635.1 Burkholderiales bacterium UBA2647 | reverse complement strand
CGAGGTATCGTGGTCAAGGACGATCAGCAAAGATTAGCGACCTGAGCTAACAGCGATCGGAGCTTGCAATCTCTCAGGGCACTGAGTATTCTGTATACCGTGTACAGGAGCTCGGTGCCTGATTGATATTTAGCGAGCGTCTTGATAGGGAATGATCGCTCGGCGTGTCATACGGACGCCCTTCAGTCTGTGCATCAGGCGTTGTAATCACTGCCCAAGACGCGATGCTGACCCTTATGTCGATGCTTCCCAAACTCATCAGTGCACCCGATCTTGTTGATCAGGTCTATGACGAACTCGTCAAAGCCATCAGCTCAGGAGCGCTTGCGCCCGCGCATCGTGTTACGCAGGAACAGCTCGCGGCGCAATTTGACGTGTCGCGCCAGCCTGTCCTTCAGGCTTTGCGATTGCTGAAGCGCGACGGTTTGGTCTTGGATGCGCCGGGCAGAGGCATTCAGATAGCGCCGCTTGAGCCCAAAGTGATCGATTGGGTTTATCAGCTTCGGAGTGCCTTGGATGCCCTGGCTGCGGCGCTTGCGGCTGAACAATCCATCCGGCTTGACGCTGCGCTGATTGAATCGGGCCGGCATGCCGCCTCCGCGAAGGATTTGTCGGCGCTGATTGACGCGGACATGGCATTTCATCACGCCCTCTACGAAGCTTCCGGCAATCCCTTGATTCTTTCGAGCGCCAAAATGCATTGGTGCCACATTCGACGTGTTATGGGCGCTGTACTGCACGGCGATTCGCTTCGTTGCAACGTCTGGGATGAGCATGAGGCCATTGCCGAAGCGGTGGCGGCCGGTGATGTCAATCTTGCGAGCACCCTGAGCCAGGGCCATGGTCGTGCCGCCAGCGAATTTATGATTCAACAGCTTCTAGAAAAGGAGATTTCGGATGAAACTGACGCAGCAGCAATTGGAGCAATTTGAGCAAGACGGCTATTTGTTTTTTCCTTCCTTGTTTTCGGAACAGGAAATGCGGGTTCTTCGGCATGAGGTGCCGGCGATTTATCGGGAGTTTCGTCCTGAGATTATTCGAGAAAAAAACGGCGTCACCCCGCGAACGAGTTTTGCTGCGCATACTTATAGCGATGTCTTCGCAAAGCTTGCCCGGCATCCGCGCATGGTGGAGCCCGTTCAGCAGTATTTCGGAGAACCGGTTTACATGCACCAGTTCAAGATCAACGGCAAACAAGCCTTTGATGGTGATGTGTGGCAGTGGCATCAAGATTATGGGACTTGGTATAACGATGACGGTATGCCAGAGCCGCGGGCGATGAATGTTGCGATCTTTCTCGATGAGGTCAATGAGTTCAACGGCCCTTTGTATTTCATCCCGGGATCTCATCGTGAGGGTGTGGTTGCGGCTGGCCACGACTTAAAGACAACAAGCTATCCGCTTTGGACGCTCGATAATGACAAGGTTCGAGCACTTGTTGCCAAAGGCGGCATGGTGGCACCCAAGGGACCCGCCGGTTCAATGTTGATGTTTCATGGCTGCCTCGTCCATGGATCGCCCTCGAACATGAGTCCTTGGGATCGTGTGATTGTTTATCTCAGTCTTTGTACTGTCTCCAATCACATTCGCCGTGCAAAACGTCCCCCATGGATTGCACATCGAAACTTCATGCCCATCATGACCTTGGACGACGATTGTTTGCTTCGAGAGGAGGTGAGTGGTTTGCCCTGGCCCGGGCACGAAGTTGATGCGTTGGCGATGCAGCGAGGTGACGGCCCGGTTGCATGGACCGCTGAGCTCGCCCACAAGGCAGATCAGACTGAGGCTGCTCCCGTATGAACCTCTATCGGATGCTCGTGCAGCGCGAGGCCGAGGAGGAACCCTTGCGTATTGGCTTGATCGGGGCAGGAAAGTTCGGGTCGATGTTCTTGGCCCAGGTGCGCAAAACGCCGGGTATGCATTTATTGGCCGTGGCAGATCTTAATCCTGGGCACGCGAGGGAAAGCCTCAAACGTGTTGGTTTTGAGTCGGCTGAGTTAAGTGCAAAATCCTTCGCTGCCGCGCTGCGTTCACGCCAGTGCTTCATTACAGACGATGCGATGGCATTGATTGCAAGTTCAGGCATTGACATCGTCATCGACGCTACCGGAAGCCCTGCAGCTGGCATTGCCCACGTGCTTGCCTGCTGTGAACACGGCAAGCATATTGTGATGGTGAATGTTGAAGCTGACGCCTTGGCTGGCCCCTTGTTGGCCAGGAAAGCTGCAGAGGCTGGGATTGTTTACTCGCTCGCCTACGGTGATCAGCCCGCATTGATCTGTGAGATGGTGGACTGGGCGCGGGCCAGCGGTTTTGAAGTGATTGCTGCTGGCAAGGGGACGAAATACCTGCCTGCCTTCCATCAATCGACACCGGCAACGGTGTGGTCACATTACGGTATCAGTGAGTCCGATGCCAAGCTCGGTGGCATGAACGCTCAAATGTTCAATTCGTTCTTGGATGGCACGAAATCGGCTATTGAAATGGCAGCGGTGTCAAACGCGAGCGGCTTAATGCCCGCCAGCGACGGGCTGCAGTTTCCGCCTTGCGGTGTTGATGATTTGGCGAGGGTGTTGCAACCGCGTGAATCGGGCGGTGTATTGTCGCATCGCGGGCAGGTTGAAGTGATATCAAGTCTAGAACGTGATGGTCGACCGGTGTTTCGCGATTTGCGCTGGGGCGTCTACGTCACCATGGCCGGTGACAGCGCCTATGTTCGGCGCTGCTTCAAGGAATACGGCCTGGTAACCGATCCCTCGGGTGAGTTCACCGCGATGTATAAGCCCTTTCATTTGATTGGACTTGAATTGGGCATTAGCGTTGCATCGGTCGGTTTAAGAGCAGAGCCGACCGCTTCGCCAATCGACTGGTATGCCGATGTGGTTGCGACGGCCAAACGCGATCTTAAAGCGGGGGAGTCATTAGATGGGGAAGGCGGATTCACAGTCTACGGGCGATTGATGACCGCAGCTGATTCGCTCAGGCTTGGTGGCTTGCCGCTCGGCTTGGCCCATGGGATCAAGCTCAAACGCGCGGTTAAGTCTGGTGCGCCTTTACGGTGGTCCGATGTTCATGTTGATTCAAAGGACCCGAGCGTTCGATTTAGAAAGTCCATGGAGGCAGATTTCAAGAAAGGGATAAGTCGTGGATGATTTGTTGATCAGGGGCGCGTGTCTTATTGATGGCAGTGGCGGACCGTCTTTTCGAGGTGATCTTGCGGTACGTGAGGGGATGATTTCTGGGATTGCGCCCGAGTTAAAGCGTGACGCCAAGCGCGTTATCGAGGCTGACGGTTTGGCGCTTATGCCAGGCATTATTGACAGCCACACTCACTTTGACGCCCAGGTCACCTGGGATCCTTATGTGCGCCCCTCGCCAGCGCTTGGGGTCACGTCAGCGGTGATTGGCAATTGTGGCTTTGCAATCGCGCCCTGCAAGCCTGAGGATCGCGAGCGAACCATGCGTAATCTCACCCAGGTCGAGGGCATGTCTTTGGACGTGTTGCGCGCTGGCATTCGATGGGATTTTGAAAGTTTTTCGCAGTATCTCGGCATGTTGGAGGTTCAGGGTAGCGCCGTTAATTTGGCAGCCTATGTGGGACATTCGTCGGTGCGGACCTATGTCATGGGTGCCTCAGCGACAGAGCGTGAGGCAACGCAACAAGAAATAGATCAAATGACAAAACTTGTTCGCGATGCGATGCAAGCCGGCGCCGTCGGTTTAGCAAGCAGTACGAGCCCAGCCCACAACGGTGAGGCGGGCACACCGATGCCATCGCGGCTTGCCAGCGACCATGAACATTTATCGCTGATTCGTGCGATGGCCTGTCGGGGTGGTGGTGTTTATATGGTGACCAAGGGTGGTCAGATGCCGATATCGTTTCTAGAAGAGATGTCACAACAATCCAAACGCCCGGTGATGATTGCTGCGCTGCTGCATAACAGCACCAATGGCGGTGCTGTGTTCAAAGACTTGGATGCGATTACTGCGGCCAATCGACGTGGCAATCCCTTGATTGCTCAGGTCTCCTGTTGCCCGCTTACCATGGACTTCACCCTGGCATCACCTTATCCTGTGGAAGGTTTACAGTCCTGGAAGCCGGCGCTTGGCCTCGAAGCTGCGGCGCTGAGAGTCAAGCTCGCTGATGCTTCTTTCAGGCAAGCCGTGAAAGCTGAACTTGACGCTCCTGCCGTTTTTCGACTTTTTAACGGGGAATGGGATAAGGTGCACATTGTTGAGGTGGCTAATGCCGCCAATGTCCATCTTGAACAATGCAGTCTGGCTGAACTCGCCGCGCAAAACGGACGCCACCCGCTTGATGTCATGCTGGATCTTGCCCTGAGTGAGGATCTGCAAACGGTTTTCACCGCGCAACTGCTTAACAGTGATGAAGTAGAAGTTGCCCGCATGCTGAACCATCAGCACAGTCTTGTCTCGCTCAGTGACGCGGGTGCGCATCTTACATTTTTTAACGATGCAGGTTTTGGTCTTCACTTACTGGGACATTGGGTGCGCGACCTTGGCGTGATGAGTCTTGAACAGGCCGCCTACAAGCTCACGGCCCAGAGTGCTGCGATCTTCGGCATGACGTCGCGCGGACTGCTGCGCGAATCCTACGCGGCCGATTTGCTTTTGTTTGATCCGCATCGCGTCGGCCGAGGTGCAAAGCGGCGTATCCATGATTTGCCCGGCGGCGCGGCACGTTTGCATACCGATGCCTTGGGCGTTCATGGCGTATGGGTCAACGGCACTCAGGTCGCAGATGATCATGGGTTGATTGAAGGATCCAAGCTTTCCGGCCAGTTAATGCGAAGCTTCGATGCAAAGGCAGTATTCCAAAGCTGCTGAGGGCTTATGGGGGCAATATTTTCAAGATGGTGTTTAGGGTGTCCCGCGGATATTCCATCGGAAAGAGGTGACTGCCTTCCATGTCGATGAATGCACTATGTGGAAGGCTATGGAGCAGTTTGCGGGTGCTCTCAAGGCCGATTTGTCTGGCTTCCCGGGATTGCATGCCCCCTAGGTAAATCAGCGGGCACGCGATGCGGTTTGAATAAAAATAACGTTCTAAATGATCTGGAACCGTGTTATAAATTAAAGTTTCAATATCGCGGTCGAACACAAGCTCGCGGCAGGGAAAACCCTGTCGATCCAATGCATCCCGCGTGCCGAAATTCACATAGTCATCAAGCAGCCTCGGATCCCAGCGGCGAAAAGGCCGTTTGTTTTCAAAGTGACTGCGGACGGCTTCTTTGTCAGGCCATTGTCTTCGACGCTTCCTGCTGAGTCGACCTGGTAGCAAAGCGCCAACCAGTGGACTTCGTTTAATCAGGCGAAGGCCTTGCGCTTTCCATCCGCCAATGATCGGCGCATCAAGCACAATGACACCGGCAATTTTTGGCATTTCAAGCGTGGCATGGTTGGCCGCACAGAGCATGCTCAAATAACCCCCCAGTGAATGCCCTAAAAGCCATGTCGCTTGGGCCGCTTGCTGATCTGCACTGGCCTTTGCGAACGCTGCCAGTTGCTTGACCAGCATAGGCCAGTTGCTGCTGACTGGGTAATTGGGGTCATGACCGATACACTCGATCGCATCCACCCGATGGCCTGCAAGGCGAAGCCCTTGAAAGATCAATCGGTAGGTGGATGCCGGGAATCCATTAGCATGCGAAAAGATAATCCGACACATGGCTTAAACCGTCATCTTAAGCGCTTGAGCATGGGGGCAAAATTCCAGCACCGGTTCAACGCATCATTAAGCATGGGTTCAAGGCGGCGTCCAGCAACGGTTCAACGTAATAAGCATAGGGATAGGCCAAGCAGTATGCCCATGATACTCATCGGTAGGGCGCTAGAACTGAGATTGGCTATGAGACCGAAACTTGAAGGCATGACAAGATTGATACCGTTAAGCGCCATGGAACGTAATCCAAGTGCTTGTCCCTGTCGCCCGTCAGGCGTGACCTGATGGATTGACGATAAGAGCATCGGTTGTACTGAACCCAGGCTCATGCCAAGGCAGGCAGAACCGACCAACATCAAGCGGAATCCTTCGAGCCAGGGGTAGGCCAAAAAGCCAAGCATTGCAATGACAACCGCCACCCGCATCGCTGTCTTTTCCTTGAAGGCTTCGGCCCACCGCACGATAGCCATTCGAATCAGGATGCTCGCTGCCGAGAAAACGCCCAGGACGATGCCAATCTGTGTGGCCGATAATTGTTGAGCGTGCCCGAGTACTGGCACAACAAATAGGTGAGCATCCCAGCTTGAGATCGTGACCAGATTCAGTAAGAGCATACGGCGATAGGCTTTGATGCTTAACAAATCGATCGCCTCCCGAAGCGAAGCTTGGGTGCCCCGTAGGCCCAGGTTTTCAACGGGTACCTTGACGCAAACATAGAGCGCACATGCAGGAATTACCGCGGCAACAAGCAGTGTTGTGACAAAGCCTGAATAATCGAGGAGGGCGCCACTGATTGCCGGTGCGATGGCATTGGAGACGGCTGGCGCGATGGCGATCCAGCTAAAAACGCGTTTCAAATTGGCGCCTTGCTCGCTTAGGCGACCCGCAGCGCGTTGTACGGCGATAGCGCCAATCGAGGACGCCGTGCCGGTAAGAAGACTACCCAAACCAATGCTTGCTAGGCTTGGGTGAATAGCGGGTGCAAGTCCACCGAAAACAGCCAGGCCGACCGCAATCCGCATGGGGCGATGGAATCCATAGCGATCGCTGAGTCCACCTGCCCACCAGGAAAGCAGCATCGGACCGGCCGAATACAAGCTCAAGAGCAAGCCGACGGACCACTCACCGTATCCTGCATTTAAGACCCACAGGCTTGCCGCAATGCGGGAAATCGCCATGCTCGCATGCAAGCAAATCATGCCGATCAGCAAAAGTCGCAAGGTTCGACTGTGATTCCGTTCTATGATGTTCGCTTCTTGTCGCTGCTTCACTTCGGAGGCCAATAATGGGTTCAGATCGAGCCTTAGACGAATATTATCCGCGCGACTTTGCGATCCACCCGCCCGCTTACGATCCGAAATACAAAACAAGCGTGCTTCGCTCCCCCAAACAAGCACTTATTTCGATCGACCCTAGCCTTACTGAATTGTCAGGGCCGATGGTGGCGCGCAGCGAACTGCAAGCGCTCGATCATGATCTGATCCTGAATTATTCGCATGGCGCTTTGCCGATCGGTGAGCGCATGATTGTGCATGGTTACATCACGGACGAGCATGCGAGGCCAGTCCCCGGTGCGCTGGTGGAAATCTGGCAGGCTAATGCTGGTGGTCGTTATCGACACAGCAACGATCGGTACCTAGCCCCTCTTGATCCAAATTTTGGCGGCTGCGGTCGAACGATGAGCGACGAAAATGGCTATTATTTTTTTCGTACGATTCGCCCGGGCCCTTATCCATGGCGAAATCGAATGAATGACTGGCGTCCGGCGCATATCCATTTTGCATTGAGCGGCGAGTCTTGGTGTCAGCGGCTGATCACACAAATGTATTTTGAAGGTGACCCCTTGATCCAAAGCGATGCAATTTTAGGAACAATCGCGAATCCTGAGGCCGTGCAACAACTGGTTGCCCGTTTTGATCGAGACGCCGCAGTACCGTTCGATGCGCTTGCCTACCGTTTCGATATCGTCCTGCGAGGTCGCCGTGCGACCTTGTTTGAATCACGTTTGCCAGAGTGATCAAAGCATGTTGCCACGATTTGAAAGCGCTTCACAGACTTCCGGGCCCTATGTTCACATCGGACTCGTGCCATCGCGTGCCGGTATCCAACAATCACCCATCGTGACGCATGACTTATGCATCCAAGGTGTTCCAGAAACAGCGCTCGCTGTAGAAATCAGTGGGCGGGTGCTCGATGGAAGCGGGTCGCCCATCTATGATGCTGTCGTTGAAATCTGGCAGGCGGATCATCAGGGCTTGTACCACCGGTTCTCAAACAGCGGTTTTCGTGGGTGGGGTCGTAGTGCCATCGATAAGGACGACGGCCGTTATTGCTTTAAGACGATCAAGCCAGGATCGGTTGCATGTCGAAACGAGATCTGGATGGCACCGCATCTGGCTTTTTGGATTGTTGCTCGGGGCATTAATCTGGGCTTGAACACGCGAATGTATTTCCCTGAGGACTTAGATTTGCACCAAGCGGATCCTGTCTTAAATACGATTGAGATCAAGCAGCGGCGGTCTACCCTGATTGCCCGTCGTGCTGGCGATGCTTCAGGCGATTCGTTGTTATCAAAATATCATTTTGATATCGTTATTCAAGGCGAAAAAGAAACCGTTTTTTTTGATATTTGAGCATCATGCATCATCGTGTCCAAGTTGCCATTATCGGTGCCGGCCCTTCTGGTCTTATGCTCGGCGCATTGCTTGCGCGCGCGGGCATTGATCATGTGATCATCGAAAGGCAGTCACCCGACTATGTGCTGTCGAGAATACGCGCTGGTGTGCTCGAACAAGGAACGGTCGACGTTTTAGATCAATTGGAACTGTCAGGGCGCTTACATCGCGAGGGGCTTGTCCACCATGGCTTCGAACTGCTGTTTCAGGGCAGGAGGCATCGTATTGATCTTCATGCGCTCACCCAAGGTAAGCAGGTTGTGGTCTATGGGCAAACCGAAGTTACCAAGGATTTGATGACGCATCGGACTGCAAGCGGCCTTAGCAGCTTCTATCAGGTTGAGGCCTTGCAAATTCGAGGCATTGATGAGTCGAGTGTCCAGATTGAAGGCAATCATCAAGGGCGGCCATTGCACATTCAATGCGATATCGTGGCAGGTTGCGATGGTTTTCATGGTCTCTGTCGCAGGTTAATGCCTAGCAAGGTACTCAAAGAGTACGAGAAGATTTATCCCTTTGGATGGCTCGGGGTGTTGGCAGACGTCAAGCCTGTTGCAGATGAGCTGATTTATGTGAACAGTCCGCAAGGTTTTGCGCTATGTTCAATGCGTAGTCCAAGTCGGTCACGCTATTACCTTCAAGTGCCTGCCGACGACGACATCAATGCTTGGAGCGATGAGCGATTCTGGGCTGTACTTCGTTCAAGACTTGATGCCGAGGCGGCTGATCAACTGATCACCGGGCCTTCGATTGAGAAAAGCATCGCGCCATTGCGTAGTTTTGTGGCTGAGCCAATGCGCTGGGGGCGCCTTTTACTTGCCGGTGACGCAGCCCATATCGTGCCACCAACAGGGGCGAAAGGATTGAATTTGGCCGTTAGTGATGTGCGATTCTTGGCAGAGGCGCTATCGTGTTGGTTCAGTGACCGTGATGATCATCATTTAGACCGCTATTCCAGTCGTTGTCTGCAACGGGTTTGGCGTGCTGAGCGTTTTTCCTGGTGGTTCACGAGCTTGATGCATCGATTCCCCGAGCAAGGCGAATTTGGACAGAAGATTCAGGAGGCAGAGTTGGATTATCTGATTCGAAGTCAGGCCGCATCAGCTTCGCTTGCCGAAAACTATGTTGGATTACCGATGGCGTGGTCGTGATGGAAAAGCCCATGGTTGCAATCGTCGGTGCGGGCATCGGCGGTCTTAGTCTGGCCCTGATGCTCCATCGGCATAACTATAATGTTCAAGTTTTGGAAGCTGTTGAAGCCATCAAGCCGCTAGGGGTCGGCATTAATTTACAACCCTCCGCTGTAACCGAGCTCGTCGCGCTCGGCTTGCTCGCGGATTTGGATCGCATAGGCGTCCGAACCCGAGAGGTCGTCTATTTCAATCCCCAGGGACAAAGCGTGTGGGCCGAGGATCGAGGGCAATTCGCGGGATATCCTGTTCCTCAGTATTCGATCCATCGTGGTCAGTTACAGGTTTTACTTCTAAAAGCCGTCCTGCAAGGATTGGGTCAAGAAGCGGTCAGATTAGGCCATCGTGTGCTTGAGGTTGATGCTGCATCGACCGCGTTGACCGTGCAGCATGGATCGACAAGTTATCGCTTGAATCCTGATTTGATTATTGGTGCAGACGGCATTCATTCAACACTGCGTCGACAGTTTTTCCCCGAGGAGGGGCCGCCATGTTTTTCGGGGCGTATGCTTTGGCGCGCGACAAGCTTTGCCAAACCCTTCCTGACCGGAGCAAGCATGGCCATGGTTGGGCATGCAGATCAAAAGTTTGTAACCTATCCGATCGCACCTATTCAGCCTTCTGACGGCTTACAATGTATTAACTGGATCGCAGAGTTGCGTGTCGATGATCTTGCTCCAGATCGCCAAGATTGGAATAAGCGCGTCAATAAGGATGTTTTTGCAGATGCCTTCGCCGATTGGCGATTTGACTGGCTTGACATTCCTGGACTGATTGATCGAGCAGACGCCTACTACGAATTTCCGATGGTCGACCGCGATCCGTTGCCAAGCTGGGGAAGGGGCGGGTCGACCCTACTTGGCGATGCTGCGCATCCGATGTACCCGATCGGCTCAAATGGCGCAAGCCAAGCCATTCTCGATGCCAAGTCACTTTTTGATTGCCTTGTAAAGCAACCGCATGATCCGCAGCAGGCGCTTCGAGATTATGAGCAAGACCGACTGCCGAAAACAGCTTCGATTGTGCTTGCAAACCGGGGTCAGGGACCCGATCACTGCCTTGAACTGATAAGACAGCGCGCTCCAGACGGTTTCGACCGCCTTGACGATGTGGTGAGCAATCAAGAGTTACACGATATCGCTGCCCGCTATAAAGCTTTGGTAGGCCTAGAGAAGGATAGGGTCCGCGCACGCGTGCAGACCGACGCTAATTTGCGGCGCATTGTCGCTTCCATCGACCAATACCAAAGCGCTGTCGCTTGATTCGGGGTTGGACCCCGCCGATTCGACAAGGCTTGGTGCTTGCTCGTGCTGTTATGCAGGGTTTCTTCGATTGCGTCGGCTAAGATAGAGCACGCGTTGCAGATCAACTTACCATCAACACTTGCGTCGAAACGACCATTGATAGTCCAGCTATGAGCCAACACATTCTTCCTTCCTTACCGATTCAGCAACGCGTTGGCATCGCTTTTTCGGGCGGACTTGACACCTCGGCCGCTGTGCATTGGATGAAAACGAATGGCGCCAAACCCTGTGCATACACCGCGAATCTTGGGCAACCCGATGAGTCTGACTACGAGGATATTCCACGCAAGGCACTGGCCTATGGTGCGGAGATTGCACGATTAATTGACTGTCGAGCGCAACTCGCGGCCGAAGGGCTGGCAGCAATTCAAAGCGCCGCATTTCATGTTTCCACCGCCGGCAATACCTATTTCAATACCACCCCCTTAGGAAGGGCCGTCACAAGCACCGCCTTGGTGGTCGCGATGATGCAAGACGATGTCAATATTTGGGGCGATGGCAGTACCTTTAAAGGCAATGACATCGAGCGCTTTTACCGCTACGGTTTACTGGTTAACCCTAAGCTTAAAGTCTATAAGCCATGGCTAGATCAGCGTTTCATTGATGAACTCGGTGGGCGAAAAGAGATGAGCGAATACCTCATCACGCATGGTTTTGATTACAAGATGAGTGTTGAGAAGGCCTATTCAACCGACTCAAATATGCTTGGTGCAACGCATGAAGCGAAGGATTTAGAATTCCTTCACCAGGGCATACAAATCGTCAACCCGATCATGGGTGTTGCTTTCTGGCGCGATGATGTCGCAGTGAAACCTGAGGAAGTCAGCATTCGTTTTGAGGATGGCGTACCGACCCACCTCAACGGCAAACCCTTCGATGATCTGGTCAGTTTGTTCGAGGAAGCGAATCGTATCGGCGGACGTCATGGTCTGGGGATGTCTGATCAGATTGAAAACCGCATTATCGAAGCAAAAAGTCGAGGCATTTATGAAGCACCAGGCATGGCCTTGCTACATATCGCTTATGAGCGCTTAGTGAGTGGCATTCATAACGAAGATACGATTGAGCAATACCGAAGTAATGGGCGTCGGCTTGGAAAGTTGCTCTACCACGGACGCTGGTTTGATCCCCAGAGCTTGATGCTTCGCGAGACTGCCCAGCGTTGGGTGGCCCGCGCAATCACCGGTGAAGTCTTCATGGAATTACGCCGTGGCAATGACTACTCGATTCTTGACACCCAGAGTCCTAATCTCACCTACCATCCGGAACGCCTCACCATGGAGAAGGGGCAGGGCGCGTTCACGCCGGCCGACCGGATCGGGCAACTGAGTATGCGCGACCTCGATATTGCCGATACCCGTGAAAAGCTCAGCATTTACAGCCGCGTAGGCCTGCTTGGAAAGCAAGATGATGGCAGCGTGCAACTCATCGAATCGAGCGCGCGGTCCCGTTAACATATGCTCTGGCGCGAATTGAAGGGATGATGCTGGTTTGATCGAACCGAGATGCGCTTTGAAACAGGGGTTTAATCGGACATGAAGCTTGCATTGAACTGGATCGCTGACCAACGCATCGAAGCGGCACAGCAACGCGGTGAGTTCCGAAATCTGCCTGGCGAGGGCAGGCCGCAAGTCTTTGATGAGGACATGTCCTTGTCGCTCGAGTCTCGGCTCATGATAAGGCGGGTACTTCATGAATGCGACGAAGGGTCAAATGATCGCAGGCATTTTCTGCAAAGCATACAAGCTTTGCGATTACGAAAATCAAATCATCAGCTCCGGTGATGATCGGGCTTTTGTGGCACCCTGCGATCAACGCGGTGCCCCTTTCGACCCGACCCGTACAGCCTGAGCCATCACGACGCTGATGTTTAGGGGCTATCGCGCCGAGCCTGACTTGCGCCCGGCCTGAGTAAGTTTGCTGATCAGAGTGTTATCCGGAGCAATGACTTGTCTTGAATCTGGTCAACAACCCGTTGAAGGCGCGCAATTTCCTGGTGTAGGCGGTGGATCTGTTCAGCTTGTGCTGATCTGCTGCCATATTCATCAACCAGGCGCCTTAGGCCGTCGACCTGGCCACTCATATTGGTGATGCCGCCAATAATCTCTTTGGCTTGACCTTGTTGATCACGATGCTGTTGCTGGCTTAATTGATCGCGGCTTTGAGCCTGTTGCTCAATCAAGTTGCGCAACGATTGATCCCGACGTTCGATACTCTGTTTGAGCTCTTGATCCTTTTTGTCGACATCATGGCGCAGGCTTGCAAGCGTTGACGCTTGCTGCCTCACGCTGTATTCGATCGCCTCTCGCAAAGCGGCAAAGCTCGGCTCCCAGTCACCCGCTAATAAATCAGCAATAGCGCCCGGCATTCTTGCATCGGATTCGATCATTGCATCGGCATGTTGCCGCAACAGGTTTGAGAGTTGTTCGCCAAGCAGCCTTGATTGGTCGTGGAGTTCATTGCGAAACAATTCGCGTCCAATCTCCTGCAGTCTTGGCGCAAGTCTGAGCGTTTCATCAATCAAGTCTCGGACGTCTGCCACATCTTCCTGAATTTGAATGATTTGCTCCTCCGTGCTGAGCTCATCAACCGATCGGGCAAGTTCTTCAAGTTGTGTAATCACCGCAAAGCTAGGATCACCACGTGATGCCATTTGTTGCTGGAATTCTTCGATTCTTTTGAGACGAGTTTGTACGGCCTGAAGTTGCTCCTGCTGACCGTCTTGTTGCTTGCGCATGAACTCCATCATGGTTGTCGCAAGCTTTAGCATCGATTTAATTTCGTCATCGGCCGACGCTTTTGATTGCGTCAGCGCTGCCCTTTCGGAGACTTCGGAGAGTTTTCGCAGCCCCTCGGCAACTTCTTCGAGCCGCGCAAGTGCGAGCTGTCTTTGTTGCGGGGCTTCCCTGTCCTCGTGATTCAGATCGCCTGGCATCTGAACTTGTGAAGGCAGGCCCCGGCCGCTTCGAAACTCAGCACCCCTGCGAAAGGCCTGGAGTGCTGCCTCTGCCTCTTCAAAGTCGGCATCATCGGCACTGGCATCCAGGCGAGTATTGCCCTGCGATGTGCCACGCTTGCTGTAACGAGCATGGCTACGGTTTGTCCGGCTCGTGCCGATCTCGTTTGCAGCTTGTACCTCGACGGCGACAGGCTCCACATCAGTATGCTGGTGTTCGGTCTCTCGCTGCGCCTTAATCCACTCCTTGGCCCACTTGGCAACCGTGCCAGGCGCTAGTGACATCGCTTGATCAGCAGCCTGGTTAGAACCTAGCTGCTGGACCAGCAACATGGCCTCCTCAAACTGCTCGTGGCTGAATCCAAGTTGCTTGTAAACGTGACTGGGAAGGCGCATTTAATCCGCCTTCGCCGGAAGGCCCAGCTTGCGTTCCACTGCGCGAACAAAAAACGCTGCGCCGAGGGGTAAGGCAGCATCGTTAAAGTCATAGGATGGGTTATGGACCTCGCAGGCGCCTTCCTGGTCACCGTTACCGATATTGATGTAGCAGCCTGGAACCTTTTGTAGCATAAAGGCAAAGTCCTCCGAGCCCATGGCAAGAGGCGGATTGCGGTGCACACGGTCCGCACCAACCAATTCGGTGCAAACCGAGGCCGCAAACTCAGCCTCAGCCGGATCGTTGATTACTGGCGAAAAAATGTTCCGGAAGTCAACGTCAACGCTTGCGCCGTGCGCTGCAGCGATGCCGCTTGCGATCCGCTTCATATTCGTTTCGATGAGGGTCATGATGTCGCTGGAAAATGCGCGGGCTGTTCCCGCGAGCCTGGCAGTTTGAGGGATTACGTTATAAGCATCCCCCGAATGAAACTGGCAAACAGACACCACCGCAGTTTCAACAGGCCTGACATTTCTCGAAACAATCGCTTGCAGGTTCGAGACGATCTGGGCGCCGATTAAGATCGGGTCAACACTTGATTCCGGCCGCGCACCGTGAGAGCCATAACCTTGAATATGGATATCCCAGGATGCGGCACTTGCCATCATCGGGCCTGCTTTCACATTGAAATGCCCCACGGGAAGCTTCGGCCGGTTATGCATGCCAAAAATGCTATCGCAGGGGAAACGTTCAAACAGGCCCTCATTGATCATCGCCAGTGCACCACCAAGTCCCTCTTCAGCGGGTTGAAAAATAAAGTGGACGGTGCCGTCGAAGCGTTTGCTTGCTGCCAGATACTTTGCAGCGCCAAGCAGCATCGTGGTGTGACCGTCATGGCCGCAGGCATGCATCAATCCCTTGCGTCGCGAACAATGGGCGAACTGGTTCAATTCCAAGACCGGCAAAGCATCCATATCGGCGCGTAATCCGATGCTGCGATCGGAGTCACCAACCTTAAGTACACCAACCAAGCCGGTTTTGCCAATGCCTCGATGAACCTCGATGCCCCAGGATTCAAGCCTTCTTGCGACCAGATCGGAGGTTCTCGTCTCCTCAAACCCGAGTTCAGGGTTGGCGTGAATATCGCGCCGCCAGACCGTCATCTCCTCATGTTGTTGTTCAATGTGTTCAAGAATACTTTGCGAAACTTTCTCCGGTGCGTTCATCGTTGCCCTTTAAGTTTTAATGGCTTGGTGTACATTTGCCATGGAGTTTATCGGTCTGCCTCGGCTTATGTCCAAACCAATGCTTATGAATCGAAAATCTTCCGACAAACAGGCGGCGCAGACACCTTGGTTACAGGGCGATGATCCCTGCGAGCCTGAGCAGACACCTTGGCTGGAGAGCGATGACCCCTGCGAACCGTCCCCCACATGGGGTGCAAGGCTACGGGACCATGCAGGTCGTCTGACCGATGAGAGGGCTTGGGTCAGCGCGGCCTTGACGGGTGCGCCGGACCAATGCTTTTTTCGACAGGCGGCCGGACTTACCATTGATGCGTCGCGGCAGGCCTGGGATGCGCCGCTAAGGTCGGATCTGACCGCATGGTCAATTGCGCGGGGTCTTGATCGATTTCGACGTGATCAGTTTGCAGGGCATGCAGTCAACGCCACAGAGGCCAGAGCAGCCCGACACAGCCTGCTCAGAGCGCCCGACGAAGTGCTCATGGCACATCGCCTCGAAGAGATTGCTGCCACGCGCTTTGACTTTCTCAGTGAAGCTGAGCGGATACGTAAAGATCCCGATATTCGACAGTTGATCCATATAGGGATCGGAGGCTCGGATCTAGGTCCGCGTTTGCTGATTCAGGCGCTTGCCCACATGCCCAGACAAAGTGCTGCGCCACATCAGGGTGAGGGCGTCAAGGTTCATTTTGCGGGCAATGGCGATTTGCATGAGTTGGAGTCAGTGCTCGGAAGCTTAGATCCTTCTGAGGTGCAGATCGTTATCTGTTCTAAATCATTTGCGACGCCTGAAACACTGGTCAATGCAGTGCGGCTTAAGGCATGGATGGAAAGCCATGCGAAAGGCTTGTTTAAAGCACGCTGTATTGCGATCACTGCAAATACAAAGGCAGCCACTGACTTTGGCGTCTCCCGATGTTTCGGCTTTCCCGATTGGGTCGGCGGTCGCTATTCGCTTTGGTCACCGATTGGCCTGAGCGCGGCTGCAGCGATCGGCGCTGACGCGTTTAAGTCTTTGCTGCACGGGGCTTGGGCGATGGATCAACACTGGCTCGAGGCCGACCCTCTTGATAATGTGCCCTGGCAACTCGGTTTGCTCGATGTTTGGAACCGCAATGCCTTGCACTACCGCTCGCGTTGCGTGGTCCCTTATGACTTTAGACTATCGCGTTTTCCTGCTTACCTGCAGCAACTTGAGATGGAGAGTAATGGCAAAGGCGTTGATCAGCAGGGGCGGACACTTCCCTACCAAAGCGGCGCAATGGTTTGGGGAGAACCTGGTACGAATGCCCAGCACTCATTTTTTCAGTGGTTGCACCAAGGCACCGACGCTACCCCTGTTGAGTTTGTATTGATCGCGAAACCTGACCATCAGGATTTCGATGCACATCGTCAATTGCTATCCAATGCGCTTGCTCAGTCGCTTGCCCTCGTCAAGGGCAAATCATTCGAGGAGGCACTAAGCGAGCAGCCAAAATCTGCAAATCCTTCTTGGACCAGGGAGCAAGTCGCTGCCCATCGCGTCTTCCCCGGGGGGCGCCCAAGTACCATTATTTCGCTTGACAAGCTCGATGCGCGTTCGCTTGGCGCCTTGATTGCGCTCTATGAACACCGCGTGGCGGTTGCCGGCTTTTTGTGGCGCATCAATTCCTTCGATCAATGGGGCGTCGAACTCGGAAAAGAACTGGCTGTCGATATTGAGACGCATATGTCCTTGCGGCGTGTTCATCCGGACGCCCAGACCGAGCGATGGATTCAGTGCTTTGCGAGTCAGGCGACATGATGGCCAAACGCGGCTATTTTCACCTTGCTTTCGCCTTCGTGGCTGCGGGCGGCATCAGCATGGCCCATGGGCAAATTTGTCCGAATGACCGTTATTGTTCAAGAAGCTTGGATGGTTATCGCTACCCTTTCCAGCAACACAGTGCGCTTAACTTTGATCAGGTTTGGCGACCGCCGGTAATGACCGGATTTCAAATGCGTCGAGACTGGTTTGATGCAGCTGCAAATCCATTTCGCTGGGATGTTGGCCCCATGACAGGGGTTGGATCACCACAGGTATTGACTAACCCTTACGGAACGGGTGACCCCTTTCATAGCCGACGGCTTCAGATGACGCTTCCCCGGCCCTGAGCCATCGTTTATCCCAAGGCCAAAAACTGATCACGGCGCGATAAACAGTAAGCAATGGCAAACATGGCCCAAAAACGAACGGCACAATCAAACCCCAACTTTAATGCGAACGCGACGATTGGCGGCGGCCTTTGGATCTTGCGGGTAAAGCAACTCAGCGAAACCCTTGCCGGTGCTTCGAAGCCGCGCTGCGTTAACGCCGCTATTGGCCAAGTAATCAACTACCGACTGCGCGCGTCTTGCAGAAAGTTGATCGTTATATTGTTTATTTCCTACGCCGTCGGTATGGCCTTCAACCACGAAACGTAGATTCTGTAACTGTGGCGCATTTAAGGCTTTTGCAAGGCGGTCGAGCAGTGGCTTGCTTTCGTCCAAAATCGTTGCTGAGTCAAAGGCGAACTGAATCGTGAGATCAACCATCGCTGCGCCACCGCTCAAACTATTGGGCCCTTGCGGATTTTGAGGCTGCTTTCCAGGTTCCTGTATGGCAGGATTGCCCGACGCCGGACTGTTTACAGCAGCAGGTGTTGCTTTGCTTGCTCCTGGAGCGCTCGCTGCCGATGCGGCAATACCGGCTTGCCCTGATCCGCCCGAAAGCGCCTTGATCATCTCTTCTACCGACATATCGGCAGAGGGTGCTTTGACTGGCCCCGCAGGCGCTTGCGCGGTAGAGGCGGTATTACTCGCTGCACCTGCCGACTGCGCTTCCATAGCGCGTGGGCCGCTATTGGGCGACTGAATCGGTGAGATAGCACCAGCAGCTGGCGCTCTAGGTGCTTCGCGAAAACCTTGCGCAAATCCGATGATGGGTATCAGGCCAGCAAAGAGTAAAGAAGCTACTTCTTGTAAAACCCTATTGTTTTTCAATCGATCACTCCCAAAAACTGTCGATCCATTGCTGACAGGCGGCACGATCTAGACCACTGGCCATGGCAACCATGATAGCAATACGAAGCTTGTGCGCTTGAAGGCCTGTTGCAGTGATCATGCCAAGCTCATCGTCGTTAAACATGCCACTGTTTCGCGAGATGGATCCGGGTATCCAACGGCTACATCGAGCAAGCCACACATCATGCTGATGGAGTAGCTTAAGCGTTTCTCTTGTTCCTGGTGGTGCATTGCCGTTACCAAATCCAGCATGAACGAGCGCTCTCGCGCCCGCAGCTAGAAATGCCTTGATCGCAACGTCGTCTGCGCCCGCATAAGCACTGATCAAATCAACGCGAGGAAGGTCGCAGGATTGATCAAGTGCAAGCGGACGAATCCGATGGGCGGGTCTAAACCATCGAACTGCCCCGTCTGCAACCTCGCCTAGGGCACCTTCAAAACCACTATCAAAGGCCTCAACACTGCTCACGTGGCGCTTGGTGACGAGCAAAGCACTGTGAATCCGCCCGTTCATCACCACCATGGTACCGCGCCCCAGCGCCTTTGCATGAGCGGCGACAGTACAAGCGTTAATAACATTCGCTGGGCCGTCTGCTGAATAGGCTGTCGATGGTCTCATCGCACCAATCACAAGCACAGGCTTGGCTGATTGCACGGTTAAGTGCAAGAAGGTTGCAGTTTCTTCCAAGGTGTCAGTCCCATGGGTAATGACCGCTGCATCGACAGCTGGGTCGGATAGGGTGCGCTCAACCTGCTGTAAGAGCGACAACCAGTGCTGAGGGATGACGTCATAGCTGCCAAGCTGAAAGGCTTGTACGGTATGCAAGTTATACCGTTCTGACAATTCCGGAATCGATGCGACGATTGCTTCAACACCGACGCTTGCGGGTTTGTAGTGGGTTGAACTGATGGGTGAAGAGGCACTACCGGCAATCGTGCCGCCCGTGCCAATTAATGCAATGCCAATGCGATGCTTCATGGTGCCTCGGGTGCAAGCTGGGATGCAAATTGGGGATAGGTTTCTGCGATTTCTTCTCGGATGCGCTGGCGGATCAAGGCCAGGCGGTCCGCAGTGGGATCAGGCGTCAACTTCAGGTCATCCGAAAGATCAAAATCAAAGCCGGTTTGATCGCGCACTTCATCGAGTTGATGCCCAGGGTGAATGCGCTCCAGGATGAAACGTCGCCGTGCTGCGTTAAACCGGAACAGGCAGCGCCCAGTCAGCAAAGCTACAGGTCCTCCGGGTCTAAAGTCCGCGTCTCGCTTCATACTACTGGCGGAAATAAAATCGACCCTTGGAACCAATACCCGGCGACTGTGTTCTTCCCGAAATAAGATCACCCGTGGGATAAGGTGGTAAAGATAAGCAGAGCCGAAGGACCCGGGCCATCGAACCTCGTTTTGAGGATAGTTTCCTGTACCAACCAGATTGATATTGGCTTGGCCATCGATCTGGCCCCCGCCGAGAAAAAAGGCATCGATACGGCCGGTTGCAGCCATGTCAAACAACTCAACGCCGCCGTTCGTGAATGCGTTATGCCTTTTAGACCCGAGAATCGAAACCCTGGTGGGCAGCCCCGATTCCTTGCGCTCACTCAAAGCTCGCGCGAGCAATGCACCGCTGCCGGGAATGGGCGATGAGGCGCCGACCGCCACATGCCGTACCCCTGCCAATAGTGTTGCAATAAGATCAATTAAACGTTCAACGGGCAGGATCGTAGATTCGTTCCCGGCGATCGATAAGCGCGTTGATCTGTTGGCCAGCTTCACGGGCACACCCTGGACGATACTCACTCGCTAAGTGCGCTGGCTGCCGCGGCCCTATGCAAAACCATTAGCTCGTCGAGCATCTCGCCAAAACCTGATGCTGAACGAGCTACCTTGGCGTAGCGCAATAGCCATTCGGTGTCAGGCCCATGTCTAGCGCTAAACGATAGAGGCTTGGCGCCGCCTGGGGCAACACAAACCCCATCCAAGTAAAGTGCAGGCAGTGTTGCCCCGGCACGTATCGGATCTTGAATGAAGTCCCCATCGATTTGCTCTTCCACGGTTACGACGGCCGTCTTCGAGGCATGAGCGAGCAATAGACCATCCCTGTCGCGTCCGAAGAAAACGTTGCCATGAGGATCGCAAGCTTGGGCATGAAAGAGCGCAACATCCGGGCAAATTGACTCGATCGCAACAATCCGATCGCCAGGATGAAATGGGTTGTCGATAAGCTTCCAACTATCGCGATGCTTCATCAGATCACTGTCCAGAATGCCACGCAGCGGCATGAATGGAATGCCTTTTTGACTCGCTTGAAACCCCGCGTAGATAGCAGGGCAGGTACCGTCGATAACCTTGATGGCGCCTTCTCGAACCGCGGCCGTGAAACGCGGCGCGGGCCCGGCCTCTCCCAGACTAACTGCAGAGGTTTCAAGCGTTTCAACGCAACCTGCGCCAATCAATAAGTCGGCTTGTAGACCGGACACCGGAAGGCAAATCAAATGCAGCCGTCTCACGCCTCTTTCAATCAGTGCCAGCGTGGCAGCAATCGAAGCCCCGGTCTCTTCTTTACCAATCGCTAGGCGACATCCATCTTGGATAGGCGAAATCAACGTAACCAATGATTTCATGATTCGTTCTCTGATCTAGATTTTGGTAGATTCGGTGCTGTTAGCCTTTCGCTGCCCGGTGTTCTTGAAAGCACAACAGGAAACGGCGTGCCATAGAAACCTTCTCGAGGCACTAGACCCAGCGCTTTTGTATGTTCCGCCGAAAAGGCTTGGGGAATCGAATGCACCATGCCGGCCGGAACGCCAGCCAACATTAACTCCCGCCAAAAAAGCGGGTGCCAACGCGCGGTCATGGCCTCTTTGATGATTTGATGAAGGGTCTCGCGATGTGATACGCGCTGTGCAGGATTGATAAAGCGCGGATCCTTGATCATGGCGTCCAAGCCCAGGAAACGGCATAGACGCGAAAATTGCCCGTCATTAACAACCCCTAAAAACATGCGCTCGCCCGCAATATCAAATATTTCATAGGGCGCAATGTTGGGGTGAGCATTGCCTGATAGTCCCGGATTGATAGATTGCATCCACCAGTTTGCCGCATGTGGATGCATCAGGCTCAGACCACTCGCATAGAGGTTTGCATCAACCCGCTGCCCGAGCCCGGTTGAATGGCGATAAGTCCAAGCCGCCAGAATCCCGATAGCCGCATAAAGACCCGTCGTGATGTCACATATCGGAACCCCAACCCTTGTTGGTCCGGTTGCCTCATGCCCATTAATGGACATAAGCCCGCTCAACGCCTGCGCAACCGCGTCGTAGCCCGGAAGCCCACTCAAGGGGCCCGACCAACCAAAGCCGGATATGTTGGCGTAGATGAGTTGAGGTTGGCGCGGTGCAAGCACGCTCTCATAGTCAAAACCCCAGCGTGCCATTGTGCCCTGGAGGAAATTTTCAATGACAACATCTGATTCGCGAATCAGAGCATCAAGTCGGCTCCGATCATCTGGGTTNNGGTGCACTTCCTTGCGGCCCTTGCTTGCCAAGCTTTCGTGTTTCATCGCCAAGCGGTGACTCAACCTTCAACACTTCCGCGCCAAGGTCCCCAAGGATCTGGGCGCACAGTGGCCCAGCAAGCACCCGAGATAAATCGAGGACCTTCATCCCTGCCAGTGCAAACGGCCCGGAATTCAACCCTGCCTGATTCATCGCCGATGCCTCAGCCCTTAGAGATTCATGGTTGTCATTCATTGATCATTAGACATTTTTTTGATGGTTTTGACTTTAGCACGCGCAATGGAACTGCTATTTTTTGCAATCATCCACAAAGTATCACCAAGACAAAGTATTACCAAGACAAAGTATCACCGAGAAAAAGTATCACCAAGCATCAACATAGCGGAAGACTTTTGCTGCCTTTGTGGTGTTGCGCGCTTGGGCATCTCCACGGTCTCCAGAAGCAGCAATGTCAAGCGCGCGTATGAGCCATTCGCGCGACTTCGCGGGATCGATGACCGCATCAATCTCAAAAAGCATTGCCGCCGAAATCGCTTTACCCTGTTCCATCAGCTCATGAAGCCGCTCTTGAAATTGAATTGCCCTTTCGGTTTCGTCCGGCATAGCTTCAAGTTCACGCTTAAACCCAAGCCTAACGGCTCCTTCAAGTCCCATGCCGCCAAACTCGGCCTGCGGCCAGGCGACCGATAGAAGGCTGTCATGGAAGCTGCCTCCTGCCATCGCCATCGCCCCCAAACCATAGGCTTTCCGGATAACCAGCGAAATCCAAGGCACTTGCACCTTCGCCCCGGCCAAAAAGAGTCGACAACAATGACGGACCAAGGCCTGAGCCTCGGCCTGCGGGCCAACCATATTGCCAGGCGTATCAATCAGTGACACGATGGCTAAGCCATGTGCATTACAGAGTTGCACGAATCTTGCAGCTTTATCGGCGGCATTCGCGTCGATCGCGCCCCCAAGATGCATCGGGTTGTTGGCGAGCAGACCGACGGGGCGACCTTCGAGACGGGCGAGCATCGTGATGATATTGGGTGCGAAAGTTGGCCTTAGTTCGAGGCCGCTCTCAATATCGATCAATCGTTCAATGACCCGGTGCATATCGTAAACCCGCAAGCGGTCGAGAGGTAGTGCGTGGGCTAAGGCATTGGGGTTCGGGCAGCCCCATGTTGAATCAATCCCTTGAAAATAGCTGAGATAGCGTTTTGCTATAACAATCGCATCTTTCTCGTCGTTCGTGATGACATCAATAACGCCATTGGCTTGCTGGATATCGCTTGGGCCGATTGCCTCGGGGGGAAAGCGCCCCAAACCGCCGCCTTCAATCATCGCAGGGCCAGCCATGCCGATATTGCTTTGTCGCGTCGCGATGATCACATCACAACAACCGAGCAGTACGGCGTTGCCAGCGAAACATCGTCCTGCCACGATGCCGACGACAGGAACCTGACCACTCAAGCTGGCAAACCGGGAAAATGTTTTGATGTGCAGTGATCCTGCCGTGATGACATCGACATCACCAGGTCGCCCTCCGCCACCCTCTGCAAGCAAGATCAGTGGAAGATTTGATCGGGAACATAGCTCCAGTAGGCGATCTTGCTTATCATGGTTGAGCTTGCCCTGCGTGCCGGCAAGGACCGTGTAGTCATAGGCAATCACTGCGACGTTGCACTGTTCCGGAAAGCGATCGCTATGAATTTTTCCCAGGCCCGTAATGACACCGTCTGCTGGTGTGTTTTGGATGAGATCATCGAGACTGCGTCGCTTTCTTTGCGCCGCGACCACCAAAGACCCAATCTCATGGAAGCTGTCTCGATCAAGAAGCTGAGCAAGATTTTCGCGTGCTGTTTGCATACCGCTAGCATGGCGCTTGGCAACCGCGTTGCTGCGGGCCGCATCGCTTGTCATGGCTTCTCGGGCGCGCCACTCAAGCATTCTTGGATGTTCCGCCAAAGCTGGCGTGTTGCTTGGCTCATCCGCGCTGGCGGATTCGGTCGCTGCTGAAAGAAACTTATGCTCCGATCGATTGATCACCCGATCGATTGGGATCGCTTCACCGATTTTCTGGCCGGCCACGACTTGCGAACCCTCAGTGACGAACCATGCCGTCACGCGTAGCGTAAAGCCTGCTTCAAGCGCATGATGCATCTTCATCGATTCGATAAGCCCTAGCTCATCAGCTTTTGTAACCCTCGTGCCAACCTTAATAAGTTCTAGAATACAACCGTCAATAGGGGCATAAATTATAATGACATCCTTCGATGCCTCCGCAAGCGATTCATCATCATTGGCGCCATGCGTGGCATGCACTTGCTCGATCATGAGCCCCTGTTGCCTGTCCCGGCCGGGCGTTGCCATGCCGTGATTGGCCAATGCCTGCTTAAGCCATTGATCAAACCATTGCGTGGTGAGCATTGCCCAAGGGTGCTCGGTGTCGCTAGTCTGAAAAGACCTCAGGATCGCCAATAACCATGGGATGTTGGTTGCCAGGCCTTCGATTTGAAAGCCTGTAAGCGCGCCAGTCGCCTTTGAAAAAAGCCTTTGCCAGTCCTCGCGTTCCGTTGCGCAAGGTACCGAAACAATCAGCTTAGCAATCATGGTGTCGAAGCCCGATGTGACGACGTCACCCTCTGTAAGCGCATGGTCGACGCGAAGCCCTGCGCCAACCGGGGGTTTCCAAGCGGAAACAGTGCCCGCGCTTGGTCTCACGCGCCAGCCAGGGTGGTCGTTTCCGAACGCTGCTTCGTAGGATTCAGCGAGGATGCGACATTGCAGCGCAAGGCTATGATGAGGAACGCACGCGGGCTTGATCTTACCGTTCAGGGTATCAAGTCTTGGGAAACGTTCGAGCTCAACTGCGATCGGGTTCTGCCACGCGCTTGCTTGAGGAGCGGCATCCTGAATCGCGAGCTTGAGTTGTAATGCAACAAGATCTAAGCCGGTGATGGCTTCTGTAACCGTGTGTTCAACTTGTAATCTGGCATTGACTTCGATAAACCACCAAGACTCGCCCTTGACGATGAATTCTGCTGTCCCGACACCGCGGTATGCGATCTGTTGGGCGAGCCTGGCTGCAGCCTGGTACAGGTCATTGCGGGTTTTTTCAACTAAGCATGGTGCTGGCGCCAGTTCCAGGAATTTTTGCCGACGCCTTTGCAGCGAGCAGTCGCGGTCGCCGAGAATCCAGATGCGTTGTCCGTCACCAATAAACTGGACTTCGATATGGCGAACCTCAGGAATTTCCACTTCTGCATAGAGTTCACCATTCCCGAAGCTTGCCATGGCCTCTTTGGAGGCCTGCTGGATCAAGGTTGAAAACTGCTCGGTTTCGGTGACAGCCCTGATCCCGCGGCCTCCTCCGCCAGCTTGGGCTTTCAGAAGTACTTTGGCCGCTCCGCCAAACGCTAATTTTGCTGCAGTCAATAAGTCATCGAGTGCTTTCGGATCACGCGTATTGTCGAGACCATCAACCGTCGCAATGCCTAACTGCTTTGCTAATGCAATGGCGGCTGGCTTATTGCCCATTAGGGCAATAACCCTGGGACTTGGGCCAACCCAAGTGAGGCCGGCCTCTCGAAAGCGTTCGGCGGCAAGCGCGTGCTCGCTCAGAAAACCGTAGCCCGGGTGGATGAGATCGACAGCGGCGACGGTGGCGATACCGAGCATCGCTTCAATGTCTAAATAGGCCGTTGCGCCCGCTCCCGGAAGCGCAAACAAATGATCAAAAAATCGCCCATGATGGGCGTCGATCTCATCGTTTGCATAAATGCCGATGGTCTCTATGCCCATACGCTGCGCGGTCTTGGCAATTCTTGCTGCAACTTCTGAACGGTTTGCGATTAACAATCGCATGTTCGGATCCTTCTTAAGGTTAAGGCGTGCGCCCGTTGGCTGCTGGGCACCTGTTGGCTGCTGGGCACCTGTTGGCTGCTGGGCACCTGTTGGCTGTTAGGCGCTGAAAGGCGAGATTTTGGTAAGGCGTTAAATCCTAGCCGATACCGGGTGCTCCTCACTTTTCAAATTTGCGGAGATCGCCATGAATTCATCGTCCAAGCTTGGTTTGAAGTTCCGTCATCAACGTGGTCAGGGTATGACGGAGTACCTCATCGTTGTTGCACTGATCGCCGTCGCGGCAATTGGTGTTTATGGCTTTTTCGGACAGACGCTGCGTAGTCAAACAGCTGGTCTTGCGCTCGAACTTTCAGGACAAAGCGCAAGCGAAGCCATCAATCAGGCAAAGAGTTCCGCCACTCAAGCTCAGAGCACCGCGTCGCAACGGCGGGGGCTCGAGGATTATGGCTCTGGTAACCGATAGCCAGCCTTGGTCAGCTCAGCAAAGCAAACCGATACGCGGTTGATGATTGATGCTCGGCACGACAAATCGCCTCATTAGCGCCAGACGAGGTCGGCGTCCCAGGCCACGGGGACAGGCTTTCCCACAACGGGGACAGGTTTTCCCATTAAGCCTGCTTTTCGTCGGCCTGGTGGCCAGCCTCGTGTTTTTCTTCGGAAAGTACGCGCTCGATATTAATCGGACTCACCATCGGCAAAACTTAGCTGATAGTGCAGCACTTAGTGCGGCAACTTGGCGTGCCCGCGCGCTGAACTTCAATGCCTTCGCAAACAGAGCCTTGATTGCACAGGAGGTCTATGCCGCCCATCTCACAGAGGCGAACGCTTGGGCCAGGTATGCTGCAAGACTTGCACAGCGAGGACAGGAATTGGCCCAGATTTTTCCTGCTGCGCAACCAGTTGCTGAATCAATTGCTCAGGTCGTAGCTGTCAACGAAGAGGTCTTAAGTCAACTAAGCGAGTTAGAACTCTTTACGAGAACGGCGCCCGGCATAGGTCTCAACGATCAGTTGATGATGGCGCAGTATGCCTTTCTCAGGTCGGCCGATGGCTTTGGTCTATCGGCTATTGCCAATGAAATCGTTCGAGCTGCCGATTCTGACGCGTTTGCGCATATTGTTGCTGGCGATCGTTTCTCTCAAAGTTGGTCATCCGTTGAGACAGAAGCCTCTAAGGCGCAGCGCCGCGCACTGGCTTGGCAGTCGCTTAAAGGCCAAAGCACGATGGCGAGCACGAGTGAACATCCTCCCACGATCGATCATCGGATTGAAGATCAGATGGCGCCGATCCCAACTATCAACTGCATCCCGAGATCCTTAAAGCAACTCACGGCACGACTGGTTCGCGAATCGAGTCTTGAACAACTTGATTCCGGGTGGCGTTCATCGCAGACACTATCACTTCATGCTTGGCGACGTGGCCGCCTGCTACCCACATGCGGCGATCAATATGAACTGAGTGCGATTGCCTGGTCGGAACGCGTTACTTCAAAGCAAGAAAACCAGCCAGAGGGCGTTGCGGGCGACGGGCTTCAGGAAATGCAACACGGCATCGCCTGGCAAAACGGAAATGCGCAACGCAGCGCGCAGGCAGACAGCGTTGCTTTAAAGGGCTACGCTGGCGCAGGTCGTTTGACCCGCGTCGACACGCAGAGCCTTCAATCACTGAGGCATCCCTTACGCGTGCTGGTTTCGGTACAGACTGGTCGACCCCGGCATCCAGGTCACGCCTACGGTGCAGCTTGGGTCTTTCACCATGATCCGCAGCTTGAGCTTGCCTCACCCTTAAGCTACTGGCTCTTTCCGAATTGGCAGGCCAGGCTCAGTGTGCCCAAGCGCGATGAGATCGAGTTTGCTGATCGGGAAGCTTCAAAGCCATGAATGAAAATGGTTTGGGAAGAAAATCCAGCCAAAGCGGGCAGGCACTAAGCGAATTCGTCGTAACGGTTGGATTGATCGTTATTTTGATGAGCGCCATAAAGATCTTCTCACGCATAGCCTCTGCCGATGAGGCCCAGATCGCAGAGGCTCGATGGTTAAGTTTTCATTGCGCATATCGATCAATCTATTGCAACGAACTTCCAGAGCTTCACGCTGCAGGCTCATCGCTTTCTGAAGCACTGAGTCAAAAGCAAGTTGAAAACGGCCTCTTTGGCGAGACTGCAAGTGCCGGCGTTGAGCGCCGCGTAAGCAGATCCAATTTTGACGCAGGCGCTTCACTCCTTAGTCGGTATACACCTCATGTCATTGCGTTACGGTCGCCTGAGGAGTTCGCTTCAAGTTTTGGAATCAACACGCGTGATGACCTTTTTGTCGCCGAGGTTGCTTCGACGCTTCAAGCTAAACGCGAAGAGTCCATTGTCGGCTTACCGCAGCAGATCGTATTAGCGCCCAGACGACTTGCCCTGCTGCTAGGCGACGGGTCAATAGCGGCGGGTGCTGGTGATGAAGAAGCGACCATTGAGCGGGTGAAGCGCAGCATCACCTTGCCTGGCCAAAGTGCCCTTGACGCAATGCTGTCGATGAATGAATTGGTAAGAGAACTTCTTAAATCCTTAGGACTTGAAACCGTTCAAACCAAGTGGTCTGACCGAGAACTGAAACCCATTGATCGGGAAACGTTGAAACCAAACAACTCGAATGAAGATTGCAGGGCATGCATAGCGGCACCATGATGAACAAACGATTTCTCGATCGCGCGGTCATCAATTTCCGGCGCAGACCCGCCTCAAGTTTGGCTTGGCTTTTTCAACAACCATTCTGTTGCGCGCTCATTGTCATCGGAGTTGTTTTTTCATCATCGATTTCTGCGGCCGCGACAGTCAACGTAGAGGGTAAGTGGATACTCGTCGGGATTGACAGGCACGCGGCGGCTACACAGCAGCTCAGAGGGCATTGTGATGGCGAGTTGGCGGCATTAGTTCGTGAGGCGGGCGCGCCGCTTGTGGCGCTTTATTGGCTACACGATTCAGGCTGCACCATAGACTGGATATCGACCAGGGTTTGGCCGATCGGTTCGACATTAAAGCTTGCAAAGCGGCTCAAGTCCCTGGGATTTTCTGAGTCGCGACAACTCGGAGCAGACCAGACGGTTTCCGATCACAGCCAGGTATCAAGCCATTTCTTAGCTAAAGATAAAGAAAGCTCACGAACCGATGTGTGGATTCATTGCCTTCGAGCGACCTGTCAATTGTATGCGAGCGAAAGCATCAGGGCAGGTTCGTCGAAATCAAGAGCTCGCCCTTGAAGTCTGGCGTCAAATCGTGAGGGATCATGCAAACTCCTTTAAGCAATCACTCTGATGAACCAAAGTCATTGACTCGTCGATTTAAAGGTCATCAGGCAATCATCGTCGCGGCGCGGGTCGGGCGTTTTCTTTCGGAATTTTGGAATACGCCTGGTCGCTTTCGATGGCCACTTTTCTTGATCGCCACGCTCGGTGCGATTGCATCTGTGGGCATGCTTCACACATCACTCAAGGTCGATTCGGTAGCCGCCACGGAATCAGTTGCCAAGCAGCGGGAAGTTATCGTAGCAAAACAGAGTCTTAGCCCTGGGGATGTGTTGACTCGCGAAAATCTTGCTGTCGGTAGGGTTCCCGAGGATTTCTTCGAGGCATCAATGATGTCGCCCGATCGATTTCCCGATGTCGATGGATTGGTGATGACTCAGACGCTTGCACCGGGCCAAGCATTATTGGCAAGCCATTTTGCGAAGTCGGAGCGCCGTCATCCGAGCTTAGGCCTGCGCCGTATTCAACTTGTTTTGGAGGACCGATATGCTTTTAAGCAACTTCCGCTTCCCGGTGATTTCGTTGATTTTTTCTGGCAAATGGCTCACAACCAATCGCTAAACCCTCAAGCGGCTGACGCTGGCAGTTACCTCGTCGAGGATGTGAAGCTACTGTCGATAAAGCGCGCGACCGAGCCGGGTACTCAAAACCATTCGCGACGACTCGAAAAGGGTTCATGGGTTCATGTCGAGGTCGAGGTTTTACCGGAGGCTGCGCTTCGATTGCTTAAGGCCTCAGCGCAAGGTGCATTGCAAATGGTTTTGCGTAATCCTGATGATCGGTCACTGGGTGCGCCATTGCCAAGGCCGGAGCCTCAAAAACCCAACCCCGCTACGCCACGGTTGTCGGTTCCATCAGTCCAACGGCCTGTGGCAGCAACTGAGGGCGGCCGAACGAGTCCATTGGATTCTGGAAAGAATAAGGACCAAACAGGTCTAGCAAATCGGGTTGAGGTGATTCGTGGTGGCCAACGAAGCATCGAGCAGAGCCCCATGACGGCTGCAAACCCAAACGACCGACATTGGGCAGGCCGAGATATTGATCGGGCCAATGCTAACTCCGATCGTCCGATTCCGAGCGTGGATACGCGTGATTTGATGGAGCAATTTCGACGCCTGTCAGCGCCCGGCTCAACGCAAACGGGAGTGATCGAATGACATACCCGATGATAAGAATGTTTTTGGTGGCGCTTTTGCTCTTTGGTGCAGCCATTGCCCATGCAAACAATGGTGCGGAGCCGAAGCATCGATACCAACTCTTGGTTGGCGACGCTGTGCTTGTGCCAACCAATGGCATGTATCGAGTATCCGTTGGCAACGCAAGAGCAATTCAAGCAGTTCCAGTGGATCCAAGCGAGTTACTGCTGATTGGTGAAGCTTCAGGGTTTTCCCGGGTGCACATCTGGGAAAAGGGCAGGGTCAGAAGTATTGAGGTCACGGTGCTCTCAAACCATCTTGAGCGAGTCCTGGAAGAGGCTAAAGCGGCACTTGCGGCCGACACAAGGCTTCGGGTCGAACAGCAGGGCAATCGAATCGTGATCGACGGCGATTCGATCAGTGTGTCGGAGCGTCAGCGCCTCAATGAACTTGCAAAGAAATATAGCGAAGTGACGGTTCTAGCACATGGCACTGCGGCTGAGTCTTCGGCGCAGGTTGACCTCTATTTCGTCGAGGTGAAACGCGAGAAAGTCGATCAGCTTGGTATTCGATGGAATCCATTCGCTACCGGGCCAAGTGCCGGCATCAGCTTTGATCGAACCAACCCGTTGAGCTGGACGCTTGGGATAGCTGCCCAACTGAGTTCGACCCTGCAATTACTGCAAAACGAGGGCGATGCCGTGGTTCTCGCCAGGCCAAGCCTGACCGCGAAGCTGGGTTCCTCGGCGCGATTTATCGCAGGTGGTGAGCTTCCAATACCCGTAAGTAGCGCACTTGGGCAGGGCTCCGTTCTATTTAAGGAGTACGGTATCCGAATCGAATTGATGCCCAGTGTTGTTCAGGGTGATGTACTTAATCTGAAGCTCAGCGCCGAGATCTCGTCAATCAACTTTGAGGCACAAGTGAAAGATGTACCCGGCATTTCTAAGCGGCGCACAGAATCGGAGATTCAAGTCCGCTCGGGTGAAACGATCGTTGTGGCTGGCCTAATCTCGGACGATGTGGCAAAGAACTTTGAGCGTTTGCCAGGCGTCAGTGATTTGCCCGGGATCGGGGGGTTGTTCAGGTCGCGAAACTTCCGTGACCGAAATACGGAACTATTGCTCTTGGTTGCACCGCGCCTGATTCCCGCAGCGAATCGAAGCGGGGATTCGCAATGACCGACATCGTCGTCATATGGGGACGGGAGGGTGAGCCCAAACAGCAAACAGTGTTGACTGACAGCGCTTTGCGAATCGGAAGATCTCATCATTGCGCGATTCAACTGCGGGGCTGGGGCATTGCTAAGGAGCACGCCGTGATCCTTCAAATAGACCGTCAACAGTACATTCGCGACCTTGGTGGGCTCGGTGGCGTAAGGGTCAACGGTGAGCGCATTAGGGACTTTGGTCCACTGAGCCCAAGTGACAGGGTCCAGATTGGAAGCTACCTCCTTCAAATTTCTGGGCCAAGCAATCCTAAGGCATTGGATGTTGGGGTCTCAGCCGCCGATGCACAGGGCAACTCCGGCGCAGGGCAAGAAAACACATCAAGCGAATTGGTATTTCCGTCGGCTTATCGAGAAAGCTTCACCGAGCCTAGCATAAAGGTTGATTTTGACCATGCCGGTGAAAGGCCTCTGGATGAAGCGGGTGTTATACAAATTAAAAACGATGAAGCGCGCAGTGCCCAAGTACTTGCCTTGTCAGATGATGCTGACACCCCGGCCTTTCGGTTAGCGATAGCTTCTTCATCGATGGCTGCCTCGGCTGATGCCATGGCATCATCGATCCGAGCCGCGGATGACGCGCTTCTTGGCGGGCCAAAGGAGGGACAAGCATCTGGTGAACAAGCTTCAATTGAGGAAGCCCACGATTGCCAACAGCAAGCTCAATATGAGCTGTCGGCAAACTTTGCCGAGCATGTCAGCTGGCTTCGCGCTGCTGCCTTTGCGGAGCTGGACCGTCAAGGGAGCAGGGTAGGGGATGGCCGCAAGGCTCGTCTTGAGGATGAATTGGCGTTAATTTGCCTTCGCTTATTGTCCTCAGAACATGGACGTAACCAAGCCTTGGTTGAACTTGCCGATCCGGAAAAGCGCGCGCTCATCAAGGCCACTGTTGATGAGTGCCTTGGTCTCGGGCCTATCCAGCGCTTAATGAATGACCCGTCGATCAGTGAAATCATGGTGAACGGACCGAGCGCAATCTACATCGAGCGAGATGGCTGCCTGCATCGTGCCCGCTTGCATTTCTCATCTGAACAGTCCCTGCGTCATGTTGCCGAGCGGATTGCTGCGCGCGCAGGAAGGCGACTTGACTTGGCGATGCCTACGATGGATGCACGCCTACCTGACGGATCAAGGGTAAACATTGTCCTACCACCCTTAGCTATTCGCGGAACACACATCACGATTCGGAAGTTTTCGCGAAACTTGCGCAGCCTATCGGATCTTGTTCAGAGCGGTGCCGCAAGCCCGATGCTTGCTCGTTTTCTTCGATGGGCCGTGATCAATCGCTTGAATATTCTTGTTGCTGGTGGCACGGGTAGCGGTAAAACAACCTTGCTAAACGTTCTGGCGCGTGAAATTAACCCGGATCACCGAGTGATCACGATCGAGGATGCAGCGGAACTGCAGTTTGATCACCCACACTGTGTATCGCTAGAGACTAGAATGGCTGGGCATGAAGGAGCGGGAAGCGTCAGCATTCGTGACTTACTGAGAAATGCGCTTCGAATGCGCCCGGATCGAATCATGATCGGCGAATGCCGCGGCGGCGAAGCGCTTGATCTTCTTCAGGCACTCAATACCGGGCATGGTGGATCGATGTCAACAATTCATGCCAACTCGCCGCGAGATGCGCTCGGTCGGCTTGAGGTTCTTACGATGCTCGCTGGACTTGACTTGCCCGTCGATGCCATCAGATCACAAATTGCATCGGCTTTCCATATAGTCATTCAGACCAATCGCTTGAGCGACGGAAGTCGTCGCATAAGTAGCGTTTGCGAAGTATCCGGACTCGAAGCCGGACGCTATCGTATGCAAACCCTGTTTAGTCTAAACAGTGACAAAGTCTTTGATTCGCCGGTTTATCAGACCTGTGTGAGTACGCCAACCTGCCTTGAAGCGATTATTGGGCCATTGCATTCACCATGGATCGAATTGTTTCAAACAGAGTCTTCGACTTCCGAGCATCAGCTTCGCAGGGCGACGAACCCTCCTCAAGATGCGGTGAGTAGGGTAAAGCAGGCGCATACGATGCCTACAAACCCAAGGCTGGCGGCCTAAGTGAGTGAGGGTGATTTTGGGCTTCATGCCTTCGCTTGGGGATTGCTCCTATTTTGTACAGCCATCCTCCTCTTGCAAATCGTCCCAAAGCTGATCGACCTGAGCCGGGTTTTTCTTGATTGGTGGAGCTTTCGGGTTGGCGAACACGACCTTCAGAGGAATAGCTCCTCCCGGTCTGACGCGTACCGAAGATTACTTTCTAGTCGATCTGGGCGAATCGTCTACGTGCTTATTATTTTTGTAATTTCCGTTGGGCTGGGAAAGGTGTCGCTCATGCTTGCCCTGTTTTTTGCGGCTGCCGGGTTTTGCTTACCAATGGCACTTCGAATACGCCGCAAATTAACGCACCGACTTACTATGGAACAAGCGCTCCCTGAGGCGATGACGAGGCTAGCAACGCTGCTAAGCGCAGGTCAGCCGCTCCATCAAGCCATTGTCGATCTTCCAGAACGTGTTAACCCTGTGTTGGCGCCCTGTTTTTCTCAATTACGCGCTGATCTAAAAATTGGTATCGGACTTTCTGATGCACTCACCCGCCAGGAAAGAAGATTAGAGCTTGACGAATTTGTTGCTTTTGCAAGTTGTGTTCGCGTGGGATTGTTGTCGGGGGGAACCCTGTCGCCGAGCATTGAAAGGCTTGCAGGGGATATGCGAAAGCGAATCAACCTTCGGATGAAACTTAGGGTCTTGACAGTCCAGGCGCGCGGTCAAGCGTGGATCATGGCAGCACTGCCCGCATTAATACTGCTTGCATTGTCGATTGTGGATCCAAGTGGATTTCAATTCTTGGTTCAAACAACCGCCGGTCGGACGGCTTTATCGATTGCCATTTCGATGAACTTAACGGGCGCACTTTGGGTTCGGCGCCTCTCACAATCAAAATGGGTTTGATGAGCCGATGACTGATGTTCAATACACGATCGCTTTAACCTTTTTCGGCTTAATGATTTGCCTCTGTTTATATGCGTTCGGTGGATGTTGTATCAAGCGATTAAAGCGATTCAGAATTGCTGCGCAAGGCCAAAGTAATCAGTCCACGATCAATCACTTAAGGAATTTAGCCAGCCAAGGGCGCTTGATCGAACAGGCTTGTCTCGGCTTTGGTCAAGCGATGATTCGCTTGAGTGGCCTAGCTTTCAAAGAACGGTTTGATCGGTGTAGTCATTTGTTGAACAGTATCGAGCGTCCATTCTTGATGCACGATGCCACGCCGGTGTTAAACGCTAACCAACTAGCAGCGCGTGATTTGGGCAGGCAGTACCTCCTTGTCATTGGTCTTTTCTTTATTATCTTCGCGGTGGCTTTTCTCCAGCAAGTGGGGAAGTCGGGCCTTTTGCTGCACTCAAAGGATTTGATAAGCAATCTGCTGTGCCTTTCGTTTTTTTTCCTTGCATTGCTTTTTTTACTTCCGCGCTTGAGTGCTTTGAGGATGAGCTCAAAGATCGATTCTGTTCGGCACAGCCTCACTGTGCGCCTGCCAAGTCTGATTGACCTTTGGGTGATCGGACTCGAATCAGGGCAAGCTCCAAGCGTGGCTTTACTAGGTGCCTTACACCAAAACAGTCATCCGGCGTTTGCAGTGCTTCGCTATCGGTTGAGGCGTGACATCGAAGGTGGCTTGAGCCTCGTTGAATCCATAACAAAGCTCGGAAATGCGTTATCCATTCCGTCTTTTTGCTCGCTTTCGCAGCTCATAGGGATCGCAGTAACACAGGGCGGCCCCATTGCTGAGCGATTAAAACAGTTTGCCGAACAATCTCGTCACGATACCTTCTTGGCTGCAGAAAATGACGCAATGAAGGCGCCTTTGCGACTTCTCGCGCCACTTGTGACCCTTATCTTCCCCTCGACCTTCATCGTTCTCTTGTTTCCTGTCTTTTACCAACTGAACATGGAGTTCAGTCGATGAACCGGGGGGATGTTTGTCTCTCTCGCTTTTGGGATCGATTGTGCGGACTAAGTCCTGTCGGGAGCTTGGGTGAAAAGTATCGAGGTTGGGTCTTTATCCCGAATTGCCGTTCGATTCACACCTTTACCCTGCGCCGCCCCATTGATCTCGAATGGATTGATCGCGACGGAAAACTCATAAGGCGAGAGTGCTCGGTTCCGCCGCGTTCCATACGGCGTTGTCCAAAGGCCTACGGCGTGCGCGAGCGATATTCGAAGCAAACTTTGCGGTCCCAGGAGGGCTGGGGTGCGACGGAAACAATTCTAGTCTTGCCGATTGCTTTGATGATTTTCTTCTTCGCGATGCAACTCGCTTACATCGCTATAGCGAAGGTGCACCTTGGGCATGCGTTGCGCGAGGGGATGCGCGCTGCAGCAGCAGAGCTTAGTGCGCCAGATGCTTTGGTGACTGAAGGTATGTCACATGGCCGGGTGGATCGGTTCCCTGGTGCACAGGAAAGCACGGGCGTGGTTGGGCAGGACATGGTGCGTGATGCCTTTGAGGATGCGATTCTTAGGACCCTGAGGGCTTGGTCTATTTTTTATGGGGAAACGAAAGGTGAGGGGATCAGCGGTTTCGGTGGTTTTGGGTATGGCTCGCAGCCGAACTGGGTGGCGACATTAACGCCGGGTCAATTACAGTCTGCAGGAGTCCCTTCAAATTTAATGGCTGGCGCTCCGCAAGGATCAGCGTCACCCGATCATCTTGTTGGAGAGCTTAGCTACAGGATGCCAATAAAAATGCCTTTCTTTGGTCCGTCATTGGCGAAAGTCTTTGCCGTGTCTGAAAACTGTAGTGCTGAAACTGAAAGGTCGCTGTTATGTGTTGACGCTAATCGTTGGTACTGGCGGCTCAGGGCAAGGGCGCGAATTCCAGTCCCCGCAACTCGATTTGAGTCGTTTGCCGTTGGCGAGGCAACATCGATGACTACACAGGGTGTTGATCGCCTGCAGTCAAATCCATCGGGCGATGACTCAGGTAGCTCACACCGTGAGATCAGTGCCGTGGCGACAACGAATGACTCATCGTCGAGGCAGGCGTCCCTGGGTGCGTTGCCTCAAACCATCACGGCTCTCATCGAGGAGCTGCAAGTAGTGAGTCCGCAGGTATCCGGGCGCGGTTCTCTGGCCGTGGAGGACTGCGGCATACAATTCGGGAGTTAAGTAATCTTCTCGAAAAGGGGTTTCTCGCATGAATATCACCATGATTGGTACAGGCTATGTAGGTCTTGTTACCGGCGCCTGTTTGGCCGATATGGGCAACGACGTACTTTGCGTTGACGTGGATCAAGGCAAGATCGAAAGGTTGTTGCGCGGGGAGATTCCGATTCACGAGCCTGGTCTCGATAACGTTGTGCACCGTAACATGGCGGCAGGGAGGTTGAGATTTAGCGCCGACCCTCGGGAAGGTGCCTTATTTGGTGTTATCCAAATGATTGCCGTGGGAACGCCACCCGATGAGGATGGCTCTGCTGATTTGTCTTATGTGCTGGCTGCGGCAAGAAGCATTGCGCAAAACATGGATGCTTATCGCTGCGTTGTTGATAAGTCGACGGTACCGGTGGGAACCGGCGATAAAGTGCAAGCTGTGATTACCGAGGAGCTCCAGAAAAGAGGTGTTGAGCTCCCATTTTCCGTGGCCTCGAATCCAGAGTTTCTCAAAGAGGGTGCAGCGGTCGATGACTTTATGAAGCCCGACAGGATAGTGCTGGGCGTTGAGGATGCTGAGGCCGAGCAAATACTCCGAGAACTCTACGCACCTTTTCAGCGGAATCACGAACGCACTTTTGTGATGAGACGCCGAGCGGCTGAGCTCACAAAATACGCAGCAAACGCAATGCTGGCAACTCGAATCTCATTTATGAACGAACTGTCCCGCCTCGCAGAAAAAGTTGGCGTTGACATCGAGCAGGTTAGGGTGGGGATTGGATCCGATAGCAGGATTGGCTACAGTTTTTTGTACGCTGGCGCTGGTTATGGCGGGTCTTGTTTCCCTAAGGATGTCAAGGCCTTGATCAGGAGCACGCAGGAGCAAGGTATCGAGCCGGTGCTGTTGCAGGCCGTAGAGTCGGTGAATCAATCGCAAAAGCTTGTCTTGGTTCAAAAAGCGATTCAGCGTTTCGGGAACTTGAAGGGGCTTCGATTCGGCGTTTGGGGGCTTGCTTTCAAGCCCAATACCGACGACATGCGCGAAGCTGCCTCGAGGGTGATTATCGAGGCCTTATGGAGCGAGGGCGCCGACATTATTGCTTATGACCCGGTAGCGATGGATGAGTGTCGTCGAATCTACGGGGATCATCCCCACTTGTCGCTTGCTGGTACACCGCTTGAAGCGGCTCGAGGCGTTGATGCTCTCTTTATACTTACCGAATGGAAAGAGTTTCGATCGCCCAATTTTCAAGAGTTGCGCCAACGCATGAAGGCGCCCGTCATTTTTGATGGCCGTAATCTTTACGAACCCCAAATGATCCGTGATCGAGGCTTCGAGTACTGGGCGATTGGTCGACCCTGATCGTTCAACAATTGCCATGGGGGTTTCACACAGCGCGCCCGATCTGATCGAGCTCCTGAGGCATAGGCTTGACCAAGCCTATCTGCCCTCTGGCGAAGCGATCGTAAGCCACTGCGACGGGACCAACGGCATCCTGCTTGGATTAGGTGCTGATGCTCAGGCCCAACGCCTTGTTTGGCTCGCGCTGGCGCATGGGCAGGTTCCAAGGGAAGTCCTCGCACCATTGTCTGACCCAGGTCTCGAGGCATCTGTTGCTGCCCTGCGATCGCTTCTCGTTATGCAAAACGTCCCCACCGAAGGAGGAAAGCGCGACCTTGCTGAACAAGAGTTGCTAAGGCGAATGTTCTTGGCCATGAGTGCGGATGTGCAAGTGGTTTTGGTCAGACTCGCATCACGATTACAAAGTTTGCGTTTTTTTGCGCGAACAAAAACGAAGCCAACGCTTGAGCAGGCAAGGTTCACGCTTCGGGTGCTTGCGCCGTTAGCGAATCGCCTTGGTCTGGGACAACTCAAATGGGAAATGGAGGATCTTGCGTTTCGCTTTTCTGATGAAGACGCCTACCACCGGATTGCGAAAGCACTTGATGAGAAGCGAAGTCAGCGTGAGCTGTTTATTCAAGACCTGACCCGTGAGATTGAACTTGGCTTAAGGGCCGTTGGCCTTGATGTTAAGGTTTCTGGCCGCCCGAAAAACATATATAGTATTTATAATAAAATGCGGGTGAAGCAGGTCGCGATTGAACGTCTACTCGATTTGCGTGCCATCCGAATTGTGGTGAAACATATCGACGAATGCTATGCAGCACTGGATTGGGTTCACGAGCGCTTCTCACCCCTACTTTCTGAGTTTGACGATTACATCGCCAGACCGAAACCCAACGGCTATCGTTCACTCCATACGGTTGTCTTGCACGAGGACGCGCGTCCGGTCGAGATTCAGATTCGTACTGCATCAATGCATCGCGAGGCGGAACTTGGATTTGCTTCGCATTGGCACTACAAAGAGACGAGCACGGGTCTAAGCCAGTCAAAGGGGCGATCCCAGGATCAAGACCGGATTGACTATGTGCGCCAGCTCCTCGCCTGGAAGCAGGACCTGATCGAGGGGGATCTGCCCGGTGCGAAATCTAGCCGCGCGATCTACGTGCTGACACCCCAAGGAAAGGTGTTGGAACTACCCACAGCATCAACCCCGATTGATTTCGCGTACTTGCTGCATAGCGATCTTGGACATCGCTGTCGCGGGGCAAAAATCGATGGTGCGATGGTGCCGCTAAACACCCGGCTTCGCACCGGCCAGACGGTGGAAATCATTGCTGCGCGCGCCAGCGAGCAGCTTGGCCCTTCTCGCGATTGGCTAAATCCATCGCTTGGCTATTTGGGTAGCCCGAAGGCGCGTACGAAAGTCCGGCAGTGGTTTCATGCCCTTGATGAGCAGAGAGATCTTGCGATCGGGCGGGCCAAGCTCGACAAGTTGTTGCAGCGCGAAGGCAAGACCGTCTTAGCCCACGATGAGCTTGCAACTCGCCTCGGTCTGGATGGCGTTAAACCGCTGTTTTTGTCAATTGCCCGCGAAGAGATCAGCAATAGGGCGATCGAAAATGCAATAAGATTTGGTCCGGATCAGGATTCTGAAGGTCTGAATCCATCCGTTTCGGCGGCACTCCATCAGCAGGTTTCATGGTCGCCACCGTCAACAGGGCAGACCGGCCGGCCGCTTAAGGTAAAGACCTCGGGGCGAGAATCAGCGGTCCTGGTTGATGGTGTTGCTTCGCTGTTGAATCACCTTGCCGGCTGCTGTCGTCCGATTCCGCCTGACGATATTGCCGGCTTTATAACCCGGGGTGAAGGGGTTTCTGTCCACCGTGTCATCTGTTCAACATACGGACGATTGCTTGCAAGGCATCCAGAGCGAGCTGTCCAAGTGAGTTGGGCGGCAGGTGCGGGCAATCCCCCGAACGCTGGCCTTGAGCATGGGCAGTCAAGAAAAGCCTCTGACCCGGCAGCATTTGCAGCAGAACTCTTGCTGAGAGCAAACGACCGCCCTGGATTGTTACGCGATCTGACCGAGTTGATGTCTCGCTTAAAGATTCGAATGACATCCATCCGTAGCTACACCAAGCGAGAACAACTTAGCATTCGGATCACTGTTGAGCTTTCACATCAAAGAGAATTAAGCTTTGCAGTCAAAAAGTTACGCGAGTTACCTGGTGTCTTGCTTACCACCCGAATCGGTGACTAGTGGTCTTCAGGCTGACTTTGGTCTGAAGGCTTTGCAGACGACTGGGTTGGTTTCGATGCGTGGCGCACCGATCAGATCAAGGCAATACGGTATTGCGGCAAAGATCCCCGGTACAAGGATTTTGCCTGCTTCGTCCTTTAAGCCTTCGAGGGTTTCGGCGATCGCTTTGGGCTGACCAGGCAAATTCACGATAAGACAGCTATGCCCGTCGTCGAGTTCGCGAAGCGCGCCGACCTGTCGAGAAAGTATCGCTGTGGGTACAAAGCGCAGGCTAATCTGCCTCATTTGTTCACCAAAGCCGGGCATCTCGCGGGTTGAGACGGCAATCGTTGCCTCCGGGGTAAGGTCGCGGCGTGAAGGTCCTGTTCCGCCCGTTGTGAGAATCAGATGACACCGTGACTGATCGCAAAGTTCGCAAAGGCTGGACGCTATGCCTGCCTGATCATCTGGGATGAGTCGTTCTATCAACTGAAACGGTGTGCTGATTGCTCGGCCAAGCCAGTCACGAAGCGATGGCAAGCCACGATCTTCGTAGATGCCTTTTGAAGCACGGTCGCTAACTGACAAAAGACCGATTCGAAGCGGTTCATTCAGATTCGCCGGTGTTGATTGATGATCGGATGGCTTAAGTGCTTGCATCACAGGGTTTTTTCTCCAGCTTGAGGAAACATCGACGTTTGCGAACTTGTGCTTGGTGTCGCTTCATTCGCTTTCGAAACTGTGACCGGACGAAATTTTTGAAGTTGCAACAGGACGGACCTGAACTCGGTTTCATCCAGTTCACGCATGACACGACCAACGTATTGCAATTGCCTTCTTTTCGCCTCGTGGGCCTTAATCAGGCGGCAGGCGACAACGGCGTCCCGAAGACGTTCTGGCAGCTTGACTCGGGCAAACTCATTGTCGCGGAGCGTCACTAAGGCTTCACCCAGGTCCTGAAGATGGTTCATTGCCCGCTTACGCTGGGACTTGCTTGGTTTCGCTTCTTGGGGTGTGACCTGACGGATCATCAAACAACCGTTTCTTTGAATGAAGTTGGGAGGATGTTGGCGAAATGATCACGGTGCATGCAAGCGATGCGATCGAGCTCAAAGGCTTATGATAAGCGCCCTTGGAGAGCAAATATGTTTCAGTACGATCACAGCAGTTTTTCTGAACTTGCAGAAGACGCACTTCGCATCGCCAAAAAGCTCGGTGCGAGCGATTGCGCGGTTGATCTGTCGGAGAGCACCGGTCTGACCGTCAATGTTCGGATGCGTCGATTGGAAACCGTTGAGCAAACCCGCGACAAGAGTCTTGGCGTGACCGTCTATATCGGCCAACGCAAAGGCCATGCGAGTACGGGCGATTTTGCTCAGGTAGCCATTGAACAAACCGTGAAAGCGGCCTTTGATATCGCACGCTACACGGGCGAAGACGAGTCCGCCGGACTTCCGGATGTTGAGACGTTGGCTCAGGCTGCCGATATGAAGGATCTGGATCTTTTTCATCCCTGGTCGCTAAGCGTCGAGCGCGCGAAAAGGCTTGCAATCCGTTGCGAAGCGGCGGCGCTTGATTTTGACAGTGCGATTCAAAACAGCGATGGCGCATCTGTCAGTACTGGGAGTGGCCACTTTCTGTCGCGGAATTCACGCGGGTTTTCGGGCGGTTACGCGCACTCAAGGCATTCGATGGGTGTTGCACCGATTGCCAAGGACCGATCGAACCTTGAGGGGGGGATGCAACGGGACGCTTGGTATGTCACGCGTCGCTGTTCCGCTGATCTTGCATCCCCTGAGTCGGTGGGCATTTATGCAGCAAAGCGCACGCTCGCAAGGCTTGGCGCCCGCGCTGTGCCAACACAACGCGTGCCGGTACTTTTTGAGGCTCCTCTCGCCTGTGGCTTACTTGGGAATTTCGCCCAGGCAATTTCTGGCGGGGCGCTTTACCGCGAAGCAAGCTTCCTCGTCAATTCGCTCGGGATGCAGGTGTTCCCGAAGCACATCAGCATTGAAGACGATCCGACCAGACCCCGCGAATTTGGTAGCTCGTGTTTTGATGATGAAGGCGTAAGGACCCAGCGTCGAGTGCTGGTGAACAAAGGTGTTGTTGAGGGCTATTTGCTGTCGAGCTACACCGCGAGGAAGCTTGGCATGCAAACGACGGGTAATGCAGGCGGGAGTCACGCCATGCGTGTCCGTAGTTCCAAGACTCGAGCGGAGCACAATCTGGACATGATGATCAAAAAATTGCACCGCGGCTTACTTCTCACGGATGTTCTTGGTAACGATATTAATTATGTAACCGGTGATTATTCCAGAGGGGCTTCCGGCTATTGGGTCGAGCACGGGGAGATTCAGTTCCCCGTTGAAGAGATCACGATTGCGGGCAATCTCAGGGATATGTTTGCAGCTATGGTGGCCGTTGGTGCTGATGAGTTGCAACGCGGGACCAAGCGAAGCGGGTCGATCTTGATTGAAAGCATGCAAATCGGCGGACAGTGAGTCATCTCATTTTTTGTAGAAGACCAGATGGGTCAAGGACACGATGGATCAAGGA
>DENJ01000120.1:0-91086 GCA_002359635.1 Burkholderiales bacterium UBA2647 | reverse complement strand
GTCAAAGAGAGTGAGGACGATGATGAAGGCCTCGACGATCGGGAGGGAGGTGATGCACAAGCCTTGCCCATCAGCTCTAAAAACTATATGACGCCAGCCGGATATCGCGCCATGAAAGAGGCGTTATTGCAACTGCTCAATCACGAAAGGCCCGAGATTGTTCGTGTTGTAACTTGGGCGGCCTCAAACGGTGATCGTTCAGAAAATGGCGATTATCTTTATGGCAAACGAAGGCTTCGTGAAATCGACCGTCGAATTCGTTATCTCACCAGGCGACTTGACCGGGCTGAAGTGGTTAATCCGGGACTGCAAGTGGGCAACGATCAGGTGTTTTTCGGCGCAAGAATTGAGTTCCTGAGAAACGGAACGGTTCCCGAAGAGATAACGATCGTCGGGATTGATGAAGTCGACCCTGTGCGGCGAAGAGTAAGTTGGGTATCGCCAATTGCCAAAGCCGTGATTAAGTCAAGGGTTGGCGACCTGCTGTCACTTCGCACGCCACAAGGCCTTGACGAACTTGAAATTCTTTCGGTCGACTATGCGTGGTTTGCTAAAGAACATGCCGAGGATCGATAACGAAACGCACCCCGCCCGGTGAGCCATGAAAAGGCGATACTCAGACCCTCACAAGCTTTGCGACTTCTGTCATCTTCCTTAGTCGACGCATCAGGCCCGCGAGATGCGTACGATGCCTAACACTTAGGGCAAAAGACATCGTCGCCATACTGTCGGAGGTTGATTCCGTATGAACCTGGGAAATGTTGATTTCCTCGGCTGCAATCTCAGCGGCTATTTTCCCGAGAACGCCTTTGCCGTCGTGCACTGTAACTTTGATGTCGGTCCGAAACAGCCCATTAATAGGTTCGGACCACTCGGTTTCAACCCAACGCTCGCTGTCTCTGACCCGCGAACGAATCGCAACGCCGCAGTCGTTGCGGTGGATCACAAGCCCATGCCCACCTCGCAAATGACCGAGAATGCCATCGCCTGGGATGGGGTGGCAGCAGGGCGAAAAAGTTACGGCTGATCCTTCGGTACCATGCACTTGGATTGGCGCGGCGTGGGCTGCTGCGAGCAGTGCAGAGGTGGCGCCTCGGTGCCCGGCCATCAAGGCAATCGTTCGCGCGACTGCCGGCGCCAATTGAATCCCTAATCCGATTTTTGCATAAAGATCATTAAGATGATGCGCACCAAGATCGCGTGCACCGCGTTCGAGCGCAATACTGCTGATTTCCTCGAGACTCAGATGCATGGCCTGCATTGCGTGTTCGAGCAGCCTTCTGCCCAATTCGATCGCCTGACTATGGTTCATGGTGCGAAGATAGTGACGGATCTCAGCACGTGCTTTTCCGGTTCGCACAAAGCTTAGCCAAATCGGATCAGGTTTTGAATTTGGATCGATATTTACGACAATCCGATCACCGCTTTTCAGGACTGTGCTTAACGGCGAGATATCGCCGTTAATCGTTGCGCCAATCGCATGGTTTCCGATATGCGTATGAACCGAATAAGCAAAATCTATAACAGTAGATCCTTTCGGCAAGGCTCGGATATCACCCTTGGGAGTGAAAATATAGACTGCATCCGGGAAGAGATCGACTTTCACATGTTCAATAAACTCAAGTGAGTCGCCCGTATTGCTTTGAATATCTAGCAATGACTTTAGCCATTGGTGCGTTTCACGCTGGAGATCTGAAAAGCTTTCGTGCTTGGCTTTGTATAGCCAATGCGAGGCTACACCTGATTCAGCGACACGTTGCATTTCTTGGGTTCGGATCTGGAATTCGACCGGCGTACCAAATGGGCCGATCAATGTTGTGTGCAAGGATTGATAACCGTTAACTTTGGGTATAGCGATGTAATCTTTAAACCGACCCAAAATCGGTTTGAAGGTGGTGTGTAAGGCGCCAAGCGCTTTGTAGCAGTCGGCGACACTGGGTGCGATGATCCGAAAACCGTAGACATCGAGTACTTGCGAAAAACTCAAACGCTTTTCGCGCATTTTTCGGTAAATGCCATAGAGTGATTTCTCTCGACCGGTTACCTCGGCGTTAACGCCCCATTGTGGGAGTACGCGCTGTGTGGCATCCACAATGCGGCCTAATACTTCCCTGCGGTTGCCACGTGCTGATAGCACCGCTTTGCGCAAGACTTTGTAGCGGTTTGGGTGGCTGTGTCTAAAACTTAGATCGAGAAGCTCGAGAAAAAGGCTGTGTAGACCGAGACGGTTGGCAATCGGCGCGTAGATCTCGAGCGTTTCATCTGCAATACGCCTTGCCTTCTGCGGTGATACCGCCGTCAAGGTTCGCATATTATGAAGGCGATCTGCGAGCTTAATCAGAATGACTCTGACATCATTGGCCATCGCCAAGAGCATTTTGCGGAACGACTCTGCCTGTGCCTGAGCTCGTGTTTGAAACTCCATTCGGTCGAGTTTAGAAAGACCGTCAACGAGTTCAGCCACTGGGGCGCCAAAGCGCCCTCGAAGCTCGTCTTTATGGATCCCACTATCCTCCATCGTATCGTGCAGCAGCGCGGCCATGAGGGAATCAACATCGAGCTTCCAGCCCGCGCATATCTCAGCAACCGCAATTGGATGGGAAATATAGGGCTCACCACTTTGACGGAACTGTCCCAGATGGGCCTCATCCGCCAGTCGATAAGCATCGCGGACGCGTTTTATGTCCGTTCGAGACAGGTAGCCCTCTAGCTTTGTTGTGAGCGATCCTATCGATGCGATTGACTTTTGATCGGGAGCAATGAAAAAACCTTCCTCGGAGAGTCTGAAGTTTGCTCGACGGTCTGTTGATGCCGCGTCCGATTCATAGCTTGATAGCGCCTGCCTGGCGCCCGTCTCGCCTAAAGCCTTTACCCGAATCGCAAGGGCGTGTTTTGAAGAAAGCGCGGCAAAAGGTCGCTCCGTGGGATTTTCTATTGTCGTGACCGTGGTCCTCACATCGTCTTGAGAACTCTGAGGCGGGGTGGGCATACCCTCGTTGGGTTGGGACAAACCCGGGTGGACGCGAGGCGAACCCTCGTGGGCGTGGGGCGAACCCTCGTGGGTGCGGGACGGACCCAGAGGCGTGTTTGTTGCGCTTAAGGTATTCCTTGGCTTACTCAGAGCCTTGCTTCTCGAAACGAGTGGCTTGTGTGGCGTCGTCATGTTTTTATTCTGACGCACAAACGCCATCCGTCAAGTGCTTTGGCGCTATGTCGTATAGATTGTGTAACAGTTAATCACCGCTTCCATGGTCACTTGGTTAATGTTGTGAGCGGGGGCGCGGTATCAGATTGACGATCTAAATGGCTAGACTAGGTTGGAACCCGACGAAGCATCTCTTGCCCGACCTTTCCAGCTGCAATTTCTCTCAAGGCTGCCACGGTGGGTTTGTCTTTGGATTCAATTTTTGGCGCATGGCCTTGAGCGAGCATGCGCGCCCTGTATGTTGCCGCGAGTGTGAGCTCAAAGCGGTTGGGAATGCTCTTCAAACAGTCTTCGACGGTGATTCTTGCCATGATGATCAAGACCTGAAATTTAAACCGGAGGCCGTAATCCAAGTCGCTCTGCGAGCTGGGGAAAACGGAATAATCGAAGATGATACCTCAGCGCGGACGCTTCGACGATGCGTTGTAAATCGAGCAATGCCTGATCAAAGTCGTCGTTGATCACCAGAAAGTCAGCCTCATGGGCACGAAGCAACTCTTTTTGCGCCCCCTCAACGCGTCTAGCGATGGTTTGAGCATCATCCTGGTCTCGCGCCTCAAGCCGCCGGCGCAGTTCCTCCATAGATGGCGGCGCGATAAATACCACCACAGCGTCGGGGAAAAGCTGCTTGATTTGGGCTGCACCTTGGCAGTCAATTTCAAGCAAAAGGTCGTCGCCTTTAGCCAGAGCTGCCTGAACGAAAGCCTTAGAGGTGCCATAGTAATGCCCGTGGACATGGGCCCATTCGAGAAACTCGCCTTGTTGGATGAGATCCAAAAATCGTGCCTCGTCAACGAAAAAGTAATGCTCCGCCTGGCGCTCGGCTCGCCTTGGCGCGCGTGTTGTCGTGGAAATTGAGAGCTTGATGCCTGGACGGGACCGGAGCAAGGCGTGAACCAATGTGGTCTTGCCGGCGCCCGAGGGCGCAACAATCACAAAAAGCGAAGCCTTTAGCGGTTGATACTTGAGATCAAGCGGGTCTTTTTTCACGAGCTGTATCCTTGCTTTGGCATTGCGAGTCATTCGCAATACGGAAGCTTTTTTGGGTTTTAACCATCTTTCGATCCGCTGCTCGCCGATGGCGCTAGCATCGCCGGCAATCTTCCATCAAGTACGCTGCGAAAGCATCAGGGTGAGCTGTAAGTCCTTCGATCTCAATTCATTTTATTTTTTATTCAAGATTCTGGATCTGCTCGCGCATTTGCTCGATCAAAACCTTTAATTCCACCGATACCATCGACTGCTCAAGCATTTGTGATTTTGCGCCTAGCGTATTGGCCTCGCGTTGCAACTCCTGCATCATAAAGTCCAAGCGCTTTCCGCATGGTCCCCCTTTATCGATAATCTGATCAACCGCCTCGGTGTGTGCACGAAGCCTAGATAACTCTTCTGCGACGTCTGACTTCATCGCAAAAAGGCCCAGTTCCTGGGCAATCCGTTGTTGTAACTCTAAGGACTGATGTGGCAAACCTGGTCCTCCGTCGTCGCTCGTCGATGTCTTGTTTGTTGCCCGTCCAAGAGGGCCTGCCGGTTCACTGGCAGGTTCGATCGCTTGGGGCCCAGTTCGCTGCTCATTGCCGAAACCGATCGATGAAAGGCGCTCCTTGAGGCGCATTTCCAAGGCAGTCGACCAATTCGGCAATTGCTGTTCGAGTTCTCGACAAAGTTTGCGGATCGCAGCCACCCGTTCCTTTAAGAAGCTCGCAAGCCGGGCGCCTTCTGCTTCTCGGGCACTGTCGAGATTCTCAATAGCCTCAGCAGCAAGCTTCTTAATCGATTCTTGCAGCATTGCCTGTTCAACTTGATTGGCATCGACGGTGATGCCTGGAAATCGGAGCAACTCGAGCGGCGAAAAAGCTGTCAGCTCTGTTGTTTTTGTTCGTATATCAGAAACGAGTGCAAGCACTTGCGCCAAAACGCTCTCATTAAGTTGAATGACATCGCTTGCTGCCGCCTGTCTGCGAAGGTTGATCCGCATTTCCACTTTGCCTCGTTGCATGAGGCTTGCAATTTGCTCTCTTAACCATGGCTCAAGCTGACGGATTTCATCGGGGCATCGTAAGGAAAAATCCAGAAATCGGCCGTTGACGCTGCGAATATCGATTGCAAAGTGCCACCCCAGGGCAGCGTACTCGGCGCTGCCGAATCCCGTCATGCTTCTGATGCTTTGAGTTTTTGAATTTCCCATCCTTGTTCCCGCAAACGAGCGCTGGGGTCTCAGCGTTTGTGCGATTATGCGCCGCGTCGGGGTTAATCAAGCAAGGGTCAGGGCGATGTCGAAGGCAAATGAAAACGCAATGTCTGAGGGTCGAAATGATCACCAGGGAGGCAAAGGGCAGCACGAGCGGCTCAGCGGACGAAGACCCGATGAGTTGCGTCCCGTTTCGCTCGCAAGAAGGGCAACACGCTACGCAGAGGGCGCGGTGCTTATCGAAGTGGGTCACACGAGGGTGCTTTGCACTGCTTCAGTCGAGACCAAGGTTCCTGGTTTTCTCAAGGGAAAAGGGCAGGGCTGGGTGACGGCAGAATACGGCATGCTGCCTCGCGCAACGCATACGCGCGGCGATCGCGAGGCGGCTAGAGGAAAGCAAAGTGGAAGGACCCAGGAAATTCAGCGGCTGATCGGTAGAAGTCTTCGGGCTGTTGTTGATTTACAGGCTATCGGCGAGCACACGATCACCATCGATTGCGATGTGTTGCAGGCTGATGGCGGCACGCGCTGCGCGTCGATTACGGGCGCCTGCCTCGCCCTTGCGGACGCATTACAGTGGTTGCATCAAGCGGGTAAAGCAAGCGATAAGGCCCTCATCGCATGGGTGGCTGCGGTGAGTGTCGGAATCCGCGATGGCGCCATGATCTTGGATCTGGACTATGAGGAAGACTCTCAGTGTGATACCGATATGAATGTTGTGATGACCTCAAAAGGTGGTCTTATCGAGATGCAAGGTACAGCGGAGGGTGAGCCGTTCAGTCGCGAACAGGCCGTGATGATGCTCGATATGGCAGACCACGGGATTCGACAACTGCTCGCGGCGCAGCAGGCGTGTTGGCTTGAATGAGCGGGCGCAACCAGAAACCGTTGATGACGAGGCAATAAGCAAGGCAAAAGCCTGCCGTTTGCCGAGCGTATGCTGTGCCTAAGCCAGGGCATAGACCTCAAGGGAAGGCAATAGTATGGGTGCACTTAATGAATTGGTACTTGCCAGTTCGAATGAGGGGAAGGTCCTCGAGTTCCAGAGCTTGCTTGCCCCCTTTGGACTAAAGCTTATCTCCCAAGCCAGCTTTGGTATCGAGGCGCCGCCAGAACCTCATCCAAGCTTTGTGGAGAACGCTCTCATCAAGGCAAGATCAGCAGCGCGACGTGCAGGGCTTGCTGCGCTTGCAGATGATTCTGGCATTTGCATCGAGCGACTAAACGATAAGCCTGGCGTTCATTCAGCGCGCTGGTCTGTATTACATGGCGGGTTGAACCACGATAGCGATAACAATCAAATGATTAATCAACAACTTAAAGGGGGATCCTCAAAGGCCTATTTTGTTTGTGTTCTAGTCCTGCTCCGATGGCCTGACGATCCGGTACCCTTAATCGCCGAGGCGCGCTGGCGCGGGCAGTGGCTTGCCGAGCCAAGAGGTCAAGGTGGTTTTGGTTATGATCCCCATTTCCTCCCCGAGGGGCAATCACTCACTGCCGCTGAAATGAACCTGGCGCAAAAAAACCGTCTTAGCCATCGAGCCAAAGCGATCGAGCAACTTCTTGCGCAAATGCTCAGCTTGGGCCTGCTTGCCGCACCCATGCGATCCGGTGATTGAGGCATGCTCAACCCGCCTAGGCCGGTCACGGCAATCAGCCTGGCTCAGCCCGATACGATTCGATTGCCCTTTCCCCCGCCACTCAGTCTCTACATCCACATCCCGTGGTGCATCAAAAAGTGCCCTTATTGTGATTTCAATTCGCACGAGGAACCGCAGCTCGCAAAAGGGCAAAGCTCGCTAAGCGCATCGCAAATCGAATCGCATTACGCAGCCTATGTTGATGCCTTGGTACGCGATTTGGAGGGTTCGCTCACCGCCGTGTGGGGACGAACAGTCCAAACAGTGTTTATCGGGGGAGGCACCCCAAGCCTATGCCCGCCGGCACAGATGGCAAGATTGCTTGATGCAGTACGAAGCCTGTTGAAGCTCTCGGCCGACGCTGAAATCACCATGGAGGCCAACCCCGGCAGCTTTGAGCGCGAGCGCTTCGAAGCTTTCGCTGAGGCAGGCGTGAACCGATTAAGCCTCGGGGTTCAAAGCTTTTCCGACGACTGCTTAAGGCGAATCGGCAGGGTTCACGACGCAAGGCAGGCGCAAGATGCACTTGATGCGGCGATTCGTATCTTCCCGCGGGTTAATGTCGATCTGATGTATGGCCAACCGGGGCAGACGCTTGCCAGTTTGGACCACGATTTGGCCATGGCGCTTCAGCGTGCTGGTAGCGCCCTTAGCCACCTGTCGATTTATCAGTTCACGCTGGAGCCCAATACCTTTTTTGCCAAGCATCGGCCCGAGGCAATGCCTGACGAAAAACTTCTTGAGTCCATGCAGACGCTGATCGATGAGCGACTCGGATCGGCAGGTTTTCAGCAGTATGAGGTGTCAGCCTGGTCGCTACCAGGCCAGCGTTGTCGCCACAATCTTAACTACTGGCAGTTTGGCGATTATCTCGGGATTGGAGCTGGCGCCCACGGGAAAATCAGCGATCATCGCGGTATTCGGCGAACAACCCGACAAAGGCGTCCGTTTGCTTACATCGACGCCTTGACGCACAAGCCTGAACCACAGCATGCCGCTGAGCGATGGCTGGAGCCCAGGGATCTTCCCTTTGAATTTATGCTCAACGCGCTCCGGTTAAAAGACGGTGTGGCAAGCCATTGGTGGCAGGAGCGTTGCGGATTGCCAGCCCAGGTTCTTGTGAAGCAGGCCAGGCGCGCCATCGACAAAGGGCTACTTGATGCCGATCCGAATCTTTGGCGTGCAAGCGATCTTGGCTGGCGCTTTTTGAATGACTTGCAGGCTTCGTTTTTGCATGAATCTCCATAAAGGTGAAGAATGCACCATGATGGTTTGCCAAAAGCAGGTTTGCACCTATATGGTGCATAGAAGCCGGGTCGGGTCCGCCTGCCTGGCCCCTGTTCTCGAATCGCGATGAGCCGGTGAATGGCATGTTTCGTGCTCAAGAAAATGCAGTTGGCGCTGTGATCGGCACCGTGCAGGCTGTGATCGATTCGGTTGATGTTGCGATCGACTCGCTTCATGCTTGGATCTTATGGGCCTGATCCGAGCTATGGCCTCAGTTGTTTAAGCGTTTCCTTTTTCAACGCAAAACCTTTTTGCTTTTTATGCCCTTCAACTCATGGAGATTAAAAGATGTCGAAGTCTGTGCAAGACGTGCTGAAGATGGTTAAAGATAATGACGTGAAATTCGTCGATTTCCGCTTTACCGACACCCGCGGCAAGGAACAGCACGTGAGCGTGCCTGTGTCTGCATTTAACGACGAGAAGTTCAGCGCCGGTCATGCATTCGATGGCTCTTCGATTGCCGGCTGGAAGGGTATCGAGGCCTCGGACATGCTTCTCATGCCCGACCCCTCAACGGCCAATATGGATCCTTTCCGTGAAGAGTCAACGCTGATCCTGAGCTGTGATGTTGTTGAGCCTTCCGATGGCAAGGGCTATTCGCGGGATCCGCGCTCGATCGCTAAACGTGCCGAAGCTTATTTGAAGGCTTCGGGTATCGGTGATACGGCCTACTTTGGCCCCGAGCCTGAGTTCTTCATTTTCGATTCAGTCACCTGGTGGGCTGACATGTCTGGCAGTGCCGTGAAGATTCACTCTGAAGAGGCTTCATGGAGCAGCGGCAAGGACATCGAAGGTGGCAATCTGGCGCATCGTCCGGCCGTGAAGGGCGGCTATTTCCCCGTGCCTCCGGTGGATTCCTTCCAAGATATGCGCTCAGAAATGTGCTTGATTCTTGAACAGATGGGCGTTCCCGTCGAAGTTCATCACCACGAGGTTGCCGGTGCTGGTCAGTGTGAAATCGGCACCAGGTTTTCAACCCTTGTACAGCGTGCCGACTGGACACAAATTCTGAAATATGTAGTTCATAACGTTGCCGCAAGCTATGGCAAGACCGCCACTTTCATGCCCAAACCTGTTGTCGGCGATAACGGGTCGGGAATGCATTGCCATCAGTCGGTCTGGAAAGATGGTCATAATCTCTTTGCTGGCGATAAATACGCGGGTCTTTCAGATTTTGCGCTTTACTACATCGGCGGCATCATCAAGCATGCGCGTGCGCTTAATGCAATTACCAATCCTGGTACTAATTCCTATAAGCGTCTTGTGCCTGGGTTTGAGGCACCAGTGAAGCTTGCCTATTCGGCGCGTAACCGTTCAGCGTCGATTCGTATCCCTTATGTAAGCAATCCGAACGGCCGGCGTATCGAAGTTCGTTTCCCAGATCCCACGGCTAACCCTTATCTCGCATTTGCCGCAATGCTCATGGCAGGTCTTGACGGGGTGCAAAACAAGGTCCACCCAGGTGAGGCCGCCGACAAGAATCTTTATGACCTACCGCCTGAAGAGGATGCAAAAATCCCGACGGTTTGTTCGAGTCTTGACCAAGCACTTGAGCAACTCGACAAGGATCGCGAGTTCCTGACCCGTGGCGGCGTGTTTAGTGATGAAATGATTGATGCCTTCATTGCACTGAAGATGGAGGAGGTCACGCGTTTCCGGATGACAACGCATCCGATCGAATTTGATATGTATTACTCGCTATAACAAATGATGCAGAGGTAATCAAGGGGGCGTTTGAAGACGCCCCCTTTTTCTTGGTGCTGAGTTTTTGGGTTTTACCGCGCTTCACGACCTGATGCCGGCTAGCATCGTTTTGCTGACGAGTATCGTGATGCCGGTTGGTATTGTTATGCTTTCGAGTATTGTCATCCCAGTTAGTATAGTTATGCGGATTGGTATGGATCGATGAAGACCGCTGATCATCATGGTTACGCTGCTCTAAACCTTGCTGCTTCGGCCATGGTTTTGCTCGATCATGCGGGTAATGTTGTTTTCATGAATCTCGCTGCGGAGCAGCTCTTTGAGTGCACCTCACGGTCACTTCAAGGACAGCCCTTCTGGCGTTACTTTTTGGATGGCTCACCCATCGAGCATTTGTTCTGGGACGGCAAGCGCCTTATGTATGGGGCAAAGCGATTTGAGTTAAGCCTCACAAGGCCAGGCAGGGAGCCGCTTTTTTGTGCTTGCACCGCTGTGGTGCCTGAAGGTGCTGACTTGGGGCTTGTTCTAGAATTTCAAGCGCTCGAACAGCGACGAAGAGTCGATCGCGAGAACCGGATCTATGACTCCGCGAAGGCCAACCACGAGCTCTTGCGTAATCTCGCCCATGAAATCAAAAATCCGCTTGGTGGTATCCGGGGTGCTGCGCAACTCTTGGAGATTGATCTACCCAACGGTGATTTCCGCGAGTACACCCAAGTCATCATCAACGAGGCGGACCGCCTGCAGACGCTGGTCGACCGGCTGCTTGCGCCTCAGAAGCATTTGCCAAAAATAGAACTATTTAATATCCATCAGGTTTGCGATCGTGTCGGTTCGCTAATCACGGTTGAGTATCCGAAGGGAATAAAGGTCTTCCGGGACTATGACGCAAGTCTTCCGGAGATCGAGGGTGATCTTGAGCAATTGATTCAGGCCGTACTCAATCTTGCACGAAACGCTGCGCAGGCCATGCAGGGTCAGGGCACGATTAGCTTTCGTACGCGGATCGCGAGGCAGGTCACCATTGGTCGCGTGCGCCATCGATTGGCACTGGATTTGCATGTGATTGATAACGGTCCAGGCGTTCCACAAGAATTGCGTGAGTCAATCTTCTACCCACTGGTAACAGGCAGGGCAGGGGGGAGTGGGCTTGGGTTATCAATGGCCCAGTCTCTGATTCAGCAGCATGGCGGGATTATCGAATTTGAAAGTAAACCGGGTGAGACCGACTTCAAGGTTAGACTCCCCTTAATAGGTGGCAAGAAACGATGAAGGGTATATGGATCGTTGATGATGACCAGTCGATCCGTTGGGTGCTCGAGCGAGCGGTTCAACGTGAAGGCTTGGCGGTTCGTTGCTTCGATAACGCTCAAGAGTGCTTGCTTGCCCTGGAGCGCGATGCCCCCCAGGTGCTTGTTTCTGACATCAGAATGCCTGGGACTAACGGCCTTGAATTGCTGGAACGCGTACGTCGGCAGAGACCAGCCCTGCCGGTGATTATCACGACAGCTTATTCTGATCTCGACAGTGCGGTTTCGGCGTTTCGAGGCGGGGCGTTTGAGTATTTGCCAAAACCCTTCGACTTAGCCCATGCCATGGAGTTAATCAGGCGTGCGGTTCAAGAGTCAAGCCGTGAGGCGGTGGAAAGTCAGCAGGAGCTGGTGGCCACTGACATGCTTGGCCAGGCTCCAGCGATGCAAGAGGTTTTTAGAGCGATCGGTCGTCTTGCCTCCTCAAGTGTTACTGTTTTAATCACTGGAGAGTCAGGCACGGGGAAAGAGCTTGTGGCAAGGGCTTTGCATCGGCACAGTCTGCGCGCCAAAGGTACTTTTGTCGCGCTCAATACCGCCGCAATTCCCAGGGACTTGCTGGAGTCTGAATTGTTTGGACATGAACGTGGTTCATTCACAGGCGCCCAGCAGCAAAGGCGGGGACGCTTTGAGCAGGCCGAGGGAGGGACCCTTTTTCTCGATGAAATCGGTGATATGCCTTCTGAGCTGCAGACAAGGCTGTTGAGAGTGCTCGCCGATGGACAGTATTACAGGGTTGGGGGCCAGCAGGCACTGCAGGCGAATGTGAGAGTGATTGCGGCAACGCATCAGGATTTAGAGCAACGGGTTCATCAGGGTCAGTTCAGGGAAGACCTTTTTCATCGGCTGAATGTGATCAGGCTTCGCCTGCCGGCCTTGCGAGAGCGTGTCGAGGACATACCCCTGCTGAGCAGGCATTTTTTGCAGCGTAGTGCGAAAGAGCTGGGTGTTGAAGTTAAACGCTTATCCGACGATGCGCAGTCTGCTATATGCCGCTTTGGCTGGCCAGGTAATGTCAGACAACTTGAAAACACCTGCCATTGGATCACGGTTATGGCGCCTGCGCAGCTTGTCGAAGTCAAAGACCTGCCGGCGGAATTCAAGCAAAACAATCATCGCACCGACAACACGGGGCAGCTCGCTGGAAACTTAGGCGGTTTGCATGCGGGGGTGAGTAGCCAAACAACAGAGCATGTCGCAATCGGCTCAAACCGCCACGCCGATCAGCAGCAGCAGCCTCTCGGCGTCGCGTTGCCCGAGACCACGCGGCACGCTGAGATTTCCCGCAGCGAGGATCTTCGATTTGCAACAGGCTTGAAGGAATCTGCTGAAACGCTTGCTGCATGGGAGCAAGGTTTGATTCAGGAAGTACAGCGATCGCTGGCTGACCAGTCCGGCATGCCTGATGATTCCCGATTAATGGATGACCTGACGAGGCGCTTTGAGGCCCTGGTGATTCGCACCGCGCTGCGACACACACGGGGGCGACGTATCGACGCGGCCTCAAGGCTTGGCATTGGTCGCAATACGATTACGCGGAAAATTCAGGAACTTAAACTTGAAGACGACCCCTGGTAATCGGCTTAAAGAAGCTTTTTAAATCGCGCGATCACAGGTGCGTGGTCTGAGGCCTTTTCAGCCTTTCTCGCCTGGCGATTAATCTCACAAGCCGTGAGCCTTGGAAGCATCGCTTGACTAACAAGAATATGGTCAATTCGCAGGCCCTTGTTTTTTTGAAAAGCAAGTTGTCTGTAGTCCCACCAACTATAAAGTCTTGTCGTCGGGTCGATATGACGCAGCGAGTCAACGAGTCCGAGCTCCAGAAGTTGTTGAAAGCGATCGCGCTCCGGTGCCGAACAAAGTACTTGCCCGCGCCATTGCTCAGGATCGTGAACGTCAAGGTCTTGAGGTGCGATGTTGAAGTCCCCGAGGAGTACGAAGGGTCGAGAGCAACAGTCGGTATCGTTCAAAAATTTGAGCAGATGATCAAGCCAGCTGAGTTTGTAGCCATATTTTTCGGAGTCCACCGACTGGCCGTTTGGGACATAAACGTTGGCGATCAACAAATCGTCGAATTGCGCCAATAAAAATCGCTGTTGCGGATCGTCACCATGCGGCAAGCGCGCTTGAATAAGCGCCATATGCTCAAACCGATCCATGCGGACAAGTGTCGCAACACCGTTATAGGTCGGCTGCCCTGCATGAAAGGCCGCGTATCCGATGGCCTTGATTGCTTCATAGGGGAAACGATCATCGGTTGTTTTTGTTTCTTGTAAACAAACAATATCCCACTGTTGCGTTTCCAAGAGCTGCTTGAGCTGCTCGAAGCGAACTTTGAGCGAATTGACATTCCAACTGCAAATGCTCAGTGCTGATTCATCGGACATGGATAGCTCCATCGTCTGACGACGCGTCTAGCCCGTAAAGTTTGAGCAAGGCATCCAGGCAAGGCTCGCGTTTCATGAATGCTTTAAAGTGTTCAATCGCTGGCCGTAGGCTGCCAAGCGAAAGCAGTTCGCGCAGAAATCGATCGCCCAATGATGACCTTGTCGCTTGGTCAAGTGCCCTGATCTCACCCGAAACATCTTCGGTGAACGCCATGTAACAGTCGGCTGAAAGCACCTCGGCCCACAAATAACTGTAGTACCCAGCTGCATAGCCTCCGGCAAAAATATGCGAGAAGGCGTGGGGGAAACGATTCCATTCGGGGTAGGGCACGACAGCGACGCGACGCCTGATGTCTGCCAGCAAACGCATGATCTGGTCGGGATTGCAGGGCTCGACAGACTGATGAAGTTCAAGATCGAAGAGACCAAACTCCAGTTGCCGAAGAAGATACATCCCCATCATGAAGTGTCTTGCTTCGAGCATGCGTTGATAAAGGGACTCGGGCAGGGGTGAGCCTGTTTCAAAATGCGCCGTCATGCGTTGAATCTGTTCCCATTCCCAGGCAAAGTTTTCCAAAAACTGACTGGGAAGCTCAACAGCGTCCCATTCCACGCCGTTGAGACCAGCAATTCTTGGCTCTTGCATATCGGTCAGAACGTGGTGCAGACCATGCCCGAATTCATGAAACAAGGTTGTCACCTCATCGTGGGTGAGCATTGCTGGCCTTGAACCCACGGGGGCTTGGAAATTGCAAGTAAGCCACGCGATGGGGGGGCTGATGCCTTGCTTCGATGCCCGCCGATTCACAGCGATATCCATCCATGCGCCGTTACGTTTGGCAGGTCTTGAGTAGAGATCGAGGTAAACATAGGATCTGGCCCGATCATCGCCTTTGGCATAAATAGCATAGCAGCGAACATCTTGGTGCCAGACCGGTAGATCAAGGGCTTCAAAACGATAGCCGAATAAATCTTGAATCAGTTGAAAAAGCCCCTCGAGCACCCGGTCAAGCTGAAAGTAGGCCTTGACATCTTGATCGGAAAAGCTAAAGCGTCGCTGTTTCAGTTGTTGTGTGACATAGGGAATATCCCAGGCTTCGACCTTATCGATACCCAACTGTTTGGCGGCAAACTCCGTTAGCGCCGCAAACTCCCTTTGAGCCTGAGGTTTAACGCGTTCAAGCAGGTCATACAAAAATGCTTTGACGGCTTCGCTCGATTGGGCCATTTTCGGCTTCAGTGACATCGCTACAAAATCAGCGAAACCAAGCAAGCGAGCACTTTCCTGTCTCAGTGTCAGTATCTCTTGCATCAGCGGGCCGTTGTCGAAGCGGGCATCGCCCTGATCGGATGCGAGCGTGCTGACCATGCGGTACATCTGCTCGCGAAGTCTTCGATCGTGGGCATATTGCATGACAGGCAGATAAGAGGGCATGTGGGGCGTAAATCGCCATCCTTGATGTCCCTCTTCTTGCGCACTTTGCTTTGCAGCCTCAATCACATCCTCAGGCAGGCCTGCCAGGCGTGATGACTCTTCGAGGTAGTAACAGCCAGCGTTCATGGCATCAAGTACATGCTCCGAGAATTGCTGTCCCTTCTCGCTCAGAAGCTTAATCATCTCCGCCAGCGTCTGACGCCTGTCAGCCGGCAGCTCAGCGCCTGCAAGCCGAAAGTCTTGAATGGCTAGCTCAAGGCTTCGATGGCGTTGCAGGTTCAGATCAGGCAATACAGGCTGAGGCATTTGTTGTTGCAGTTGTTGACAGCAATGAAGCAAGGCCTGACTCTGTTCAAGTGCTGTGTAGAAATCTGTCACCAGGGGCAGCATCTTGTTGAAAGCCTTACGCCAAGCAGCATGATCCATCACAGCGTTAAGGTGGCCAACCACCGCCCAGCATCTCGATAAGGCGTCAAGTGCTTCATCAAGCGGCGTGATGATCGCCTCCCAGCCCAAGGACACGGGCTTGCCCGATAGTGCCTCGAGCTGTTTTTTTGCATGCTCGAGGTGTGCAAGTATGGCTGGTTCGATGTGCTCAGCCTTGATAAGTGGGTAATCGGGATGAAGGGTGAGATTTAGAAGGGGATTGGTCATTGCTCAGCGTTGTTTGTGATGAAAGTTAATCAATCATGAAGACTAATCCATGATCAAGGTTAATCGTCGATTCAAGTGAGGCCGCAGGAAAACCTCGCTTAACGTCAAAAAAGTGTCCGTCAAGCACCGGCAACGATGGCTTAAAGCCTCCGATTCAATAGGTAAGATTTCTAGAAATGACTACGGGCTGCCTTAAGTGTATTGGCGAGCAACATGGCAATGGTCATCGGTCCAACACCGCCTGGCACAGGAGTGATCCATGATGCCTTGGCGCTTGCGCCCTCGAAATCCACATCGCCACACAACTTACCTGATTCGAGCCGATTAATACCCACGTCAATCACAACCGCGCCAGGCTTGATCATCTCTGCGCGGATGAATGCTGGCTTACCGAGCGCAGCAACGAGTACGTCGGCGCGCTGACAGTGCGCCTGCAAGTCCTTCGTCTTGCTATTGCAAAGGGTCACAGTCGCGCCCGCGGCCAGTAAGAGCATGGCTTGAGGTTTACCCACGATATTGCTGGCACCGACAATCACCGCTTCTGCGCCGCGAAGATTTACCTTGGTGTGTTCGAGCAAGACCATCACGCCTGCTGGCGTGCAAGGAACCAATCGTGGTTGACCTGAAAAAAGTGCCCCGCTATTGATGGGGTGAAAACCGTCGACGTCTTTGTTGGGATCGATACGGTCGATCAACCTGGCAGCGTCAAGATGCTTGGGAAGCGGCAGTTGCACGAGGATACCGTGAACCTTTGGATCCTGATTGAGCGCATCGATATTTTGGAGCAGATCATGCTCACGAATCTCGGCAGGTAGCCGGCGATGTTCAGAAACAATCCCCGCCTCCTCACAAGCTTTGACCTTGTTTCGAACGTATACCGACGAGGCCGGGTCGTCGCCGACCTGAATCACAACGAGGTGAGGTCGAGCCTTCGACGCTGGCCATTGATCCAGTTCTCGACGAATGGATGCGCGAAGCGAGGCTGCGATGGCTTGACCTTGGATAAGTGAGGCTTGTGACATAAGTACTCTCTGTGGCTTAGGGTAAAATCTGGGGCGTGGTGCACGATTGGTGCTTCGTGTACTTCGCGCTATAATAGCGAGCTTCTTTGGGGGTATAGCTCAGCTGGGAGAGCGCTTGCATGGCATGCAAGAGGTCAGCGGTTCGATCCCGCTTACCTCCACCAAGAACACGGTCCCGTTCGTCTAGAGGCCTAGGACATCACCCTTTCACGGTGAGTACAGGGGTTCGAATCCCCTACGGGACGCCATTTATGCCAATGCCTTCGCACAACGACCCCCCGCCTATTGACTCAGGCCTAAGGTCTGTGCGTCTGGTTTTGAGACGTGGTAGCCGTCGTCTTCGACGGCTCAATCCGACTGTCCGGGGAATGATTTGGACCGCGCTCGCGGGATTCATTTTTTCGCTGCTTAACGCAACCATGCGTTGGCTTGCGCTCGAACTGCATCCTTTTCAAGCGCAGTTTCTGAGGTACTTGTTTGGGGCCCTGGTGATGTTTCCCCTTATTGTTCGGACCGGGTTCGTCGCTTACCGTCCTAATCACTGGGTCGGTCAGCTTTGGCGGGGTGCACTCCATACCCTGGGCCTAAGTCTTTGGTTTTTAGCGCTGCCAAGAATCACACTTGCGGATATGACAGCGATTGGATTCACTGGGCCGATATTTATCATGATTGGAGCGATCTGGTTTCTTAAGGAACCCGCCCGATGGGACCGTTGGCTCGCCGCAGGGCTTGGGTTGGCAGGTGTGATGGTCGTCGTCGGGCCGCAGCTTTCGGGTTCCGGTGGCCTCTATCACCTCTTGATGCTCGCGAGCTCGCCCGTCTTTGCAGCGTCCTTTCTGTTGACCAAGGTGTTGACGCGCTACGACAGGCCTGAGGTGATTGTTGTCTGGCAGTCAATCACCGTCACGCTTTTTAGCTTGCCCATGGCCTTGTTGGTCTGGAAAGACTTAAGCCTTTGGCAATGGTTTTGGTTTGTGGTTTGCGGTGCGCTGGGAAGCGCAGGCCATTATTGTCTGACGCGATCATTCGGCGTCAGTGATATCTCATCAACGCAGTCGGTTAAGTTTCTTGATCTTCTGTGGGCAAGTTTGCTTGGTTGGCTGATCTTTGCAGATATCCCCGCCAGTGCGACGCTTATCGGTGCGCTGGTGATTCTCGGGTCAACCCTTTGGCTCGCGCGACGCGAGTCCCGTCGTGCTTCAAAAGTCTGATGAGGAAGCCTTGAAGGCGGCATGAGCCCGATTGTTTGCCCCAAGCGCACGGAGAATCGCGCTGACATGGGTTTTGACCGTGGAAAGGCTAAGCCCAAGCTCGCTTGAAATGCTTTTGTTGGCTAGACCCTGTTCAAGAAGGCCGAGCACCTCGGACTGCCGTCGTGAAAGATGGCGACGACGAACGCGTAGTCCATGACCGCAGCGCTCCCCTCGTTCAACCCTTTTGAAATCGGCAAGGGGCTCTTGTGGACTTAGGGCTGCTACCCTGCGTTTTGACCAAAGTGCCTCAAGCCGCTCAAAAAGTTGCTTGCTTGTCGCCGTTTTGTACAGGAGTCCACTTGCGCCAAGTCCAAGAAATCGTTGGCTGAGTTTTCGATCTCGATTGGTGGTGAAAAGCAGGATCTGATTGCGATAAGGGCGAAACATCCGGCGAATGCGCCCGTCCGACATGATTCGGCTCGACCCTGGACGATCACCAAGATCGACCGTTTCCGGATCAATCAGCAGCTGGGCGTTACTAGCGTTCAGTGCTTCCAAAAGCTCGATGTCGCGCAAGGCTTGAAGCTGATAAAGCGCGACATGCCGGGAGAAGGCAATCACCTCATGGACAAAGGCCTGTTGATCAACCACGACCAGATGGGGCGGGAACGGTGCAGGTTCGCTTAGGCGCCGAGGGGTGCTCGAAGGAGCCAGGCTTGATCCATTAGCATGTTGGCATTCGAGTTTCGAGCTCGGGGTATTGCAAGCGTGATTGGGCATGGTGCGATGACTCGATGAGCAAGTTGTTGATGGACAGCTTCACGCTGGCGGACAATCGGCGATCGCCGCGCGACCTTGGATTAGACTCGGGACGATGAACCTGCAAGACCTGAAAGAAGCTGCTGCAAGGGGTCGTCCGTGCTGGCGCTTTTGTGTGGCACCGATGATGGACTGGACCGATCGGCACTGTCGTCAGCTTCATCGTTTGCTTTCGCAACATGCTAGGCTTTATACCGAGATGGTGACCACCGGGGCTTTGCTTCACGGCGATGTCGCGAAACACCTGGCCTTTGATCCGGTCGAGCATCCTGTCGCTTTGCAACTCGGTGGCAGTGAACCGGAAGATTTGGCTCGAGCTGCGAAGCTTGGCCTAGCCTGGGGTTATGACGAGATCAACCTGAATTGTGGCTGCCCGAGTGACCGGGTTCAGCGCGGTGCCTTTGGGGCCTGTTTAATGCGCGAGCCCAGACTTGTTGCCGATTGCTTTAAGGCCATGACCGATGCCGTATCGATTCCAGTCACGATCAAACACCGACTCGGGTTAGGTCGCGAACAAGACTTAGGCATGCTGACCGATTTTGTGGGCACACTCCATCGCGCTGGCTGCAAACACTTTATCGTCCACGCGAGGAATGCTTGGCTTGAGGGGCTTAGTCCCAAAGACAATCGCGAGGTGCCGCCCCTTCGCTACCAAGCCGTCTACGACCTGGCCGGTCAGTTTCCGGACAGCATTTTCGTGCTTAATGGCGGACTGAGCGATCATCACCAGGCCCTTGATGCCATGAAGTCGCTTGGAGGCGTCATGATTGGAAGGGCGGCCTATCAGCGCCCGGCGCTATTGGCCGATGTGGATCAGATCTGGTTTGATACCACGGCTCCAAACGAGGCATCGCCTTTGTTCGATCGGCTTGTCTGCGCCCTCGAAAACTACCGCAGTTACATGATGCGACAGATGGCGCTTGGCGTGCCTTTGGGGTCGATGACCCGCCATACCCTTGGCCTTTTTCAAGGCTTACCCGGTGCGCGGATCTTGCGTCGCGATCTTTCGGATCAGCATGCCCTACGTACTCAGGGTATTGGCTGGTTCGATGCTTCACTCGCTCGATTCTTAACCGTCCAGCGGACTGCTGCAACATAGGTAAGAACGGCGAACCACATCACAGTTGACAGCAAAACTTCCATACTGGCAAGTTGTTGGCTGAGCCCACTCTCCGTGGTTGCTCGAACAACACCCTCGGTGAAGTAAAGAAGACTGGCCATTGACCACCACTGGTGCATCACAATCGATCCGCGCCATATCCAGGGCAGGCACAGTAAAAGGGGCAGGACTTTCAGCCATAAGAGTGATCCCGGCCGTAACGGGGCAAGCCAAAGCTCCCAGGCCAAGCCGAGCAGGCATAGCAGTGCCCCGGCGATGGCGGCGGACTTGCGCGCCTTGGATGGCGGAACGCGCGCCATTAACATGAGGTTCCGTCTCCAAGCACTTTGGGTTGACTTGCCCATGCCTTTGCGAGAAACCCGGCAATCGCGCCTCGAACTGCATCGGGTTGCTCAACCATCAGTTGATGCCCGGCGCGATCAATGACCTCACATTGTGAACCAGAGATGGCTTTGGCGAGGCTTTGCGCCGCTTTAGGTGGTGTCATCAGATCGAGCGCACCAGATAACAATAAGGTCGGCTGACTGATCGATTGAGCCCGCGCCAGACCTTGAGCGTAAGTGTTGCAAGCTTTAAAGTCATTGAACAAAACGCCCGGCGACTGCCGCTCCATCAGTCGGCGACCTTGGTTGTAAATGGAAAATCCCGGGCCAGGTGAGCCAGGGTGATGCGAGATGCCGCTGTGAGACCAGCGGGTGATCATGTCAAATGCTTTTTGTTCATCATGTTGGGCGGCGCTCAGCAAGACATCAGAAACACGCATGGGAAAGGCCGAACCAAGCAAGATATTCGCCCAGCTCCGTGTTGGTTTGCACGCGGCAGCCTCTAAGGCAATCAGCGAACCCATGCTGTGACCGAGCCAGGCAGCAGCGCTCACGCCCAGGGCATCAAGCAGTTCACCGCACCACGCCGCCATCGCTTCGATGGTTTCACAAATCGGCCCTTCGCTGCGGCCATGTGCAGGCAGATCAACGGCGAGCACGTTATAGCCGTGATGGGCGAGCCATCGCGATTGCATGATCCATACACTGTGATCATTTTGTGCACCATGGATCATCAAGACCGACGGTAGATCGGGTCGGAAGGCTTTGCCTCCGGTATAAACATACACACGGTGATGATGTAGGCTGACTTCCATGTTACGGCCTCTTCGGAAATGCCACACGAAAGGCACGTTTTAAGTCATCGATCAGGTCGACAGGGTCTTCAAGACCAATGGAAAGTCTAAGCGTCGCCTCGCCAATTCCCGCCGCCTTCAGTGCTTGTTCATCCATGCGAAAGTGGGTTGTCGATGCAGGATGAATCACGAGTGAACGAGCATCACCAACGTTTGCCAGGTGGGAGAAAACCTGCAGGGCTTCGACGAAAGCACGACCCTGGGCTCGGTTGCCCGCCAGCTCAACGGCGAAGACAGCGCCGCAACCGCGGGGCATCAGGCGTTTTGCAAGTTGATGGTCGGGATGACTCTCGAGTCCAGGATAGGCAACCTTCGTCACATGGTCGTGGGACTCGAGGAAATGGGCCACTTCAAGGGCATTGCTAACATGTCGCTGCATGCGTAGCGACAAGGTTTCTATCCCTTGTAAAATCTGAAAAGCATTCATCGGGCTTAAGCAGGCACCGAAATCCCGTAAGGCTTCGCGTCTTGCGCGAAGTAGAAAGGGGGCTACCGTGGATTCTTCGGCAAATACCATGCCGTGAAATCCCTCATAGGGTTGGGTTAACTCCGGGAAACGATCACTGGCCATCCAATCGAATCGACCCCCGTCCACAACAACGCCGCCAAGTACGGTGCCATGACCACATAGAAACTTGGTTGCCGAGTGATAGACAAGGTCTGCGCCCCATTCGATCGGCCTGATCAACCAGGGCGTTGTGAAGGTTGAATCGACCAACAAAGGCAAGCCATGGCGGTGTGCGAGCGCTGACACCTGCGGAATATCAAGCACATCAAGGCCTGGGTTACCCAAGGTCTCGCCAAAGAGCATCTTGGTATTGGTCTTGATCGCTGCTTGCCAAGCGGCCATATCGCCGGGGGGTACGAAAGTCGTTTCGATGCCAAAACGGGCAAGGGTGTAGTGCAGTAGATTGTGCGAACCGCCGTAGAGCGCCGTCGATGCAACGATATGCGAGCCTGCGCCGGCAAGCGTCGCAATTGCCAAATGCAAGGCAGCTTGTCCGCTCGAGGTCGCAATCGCTCCGACCCCGGCGTCGAGGGCCGCCATGCGCTCTTCAAAGACAGCAACCGTGGGATTGCTCAGCCGTGAGTACACATGGCCTGACTGCTCCATGTTGAATAAGCCCGCGGCAGCGTCTGAGTCTTTGAACACAAATGCTGAGGTCAGATGAATCGGCGTTGCTCGCGATCCATGGCTTGGGTCCGGCGCAGCACCTGCGTGAACCGCAAGCGTGTCAAAGCGATAGTAATCATCGGCCGCCATGGCATCAATCCTATGATCAAAACGAGATCTGGATGCTAGCATCAGGCCTACGCCTCGGTTGAACCGTTGCGATCTTACGATCGCTCAGGTCTCTGGTGTCTTGTTCATTGCATAGAGGAATGGGTTCGCTAAGTCATGTTGGTACGCGATATTTTGAGAGTGAAGGGAACCGCGCTCTACACCGTCAGTCCTGATACTTTGTTGTCGGATTGCGTGACGGTCATGGCCGACCTTGATATCGGTTCGCTGGTTGTGATGGACCAGGGCCAACTGGCGGGGATGCTTTCGTTTCGCGAAGTCCTGCGGGTCTTGGCGCAAAGACAACGTGAGCATCGCATCGGTCCGACACCAACCATGTCGATGATTAAGGCATCAGAGGTGATGGAACCTAAGCCGCGAATTGCGAGTCCTGGCATGGACGTCAATGATTTACGCAAGATGATGCTCGAACATCATGATCGCTATCTGCCCGTGATGGATAACCGAATCCTTCTCGGTGTTGTTTCTTTTTATGACGTTGCACGCGCCGTGCTCGAAGCGCAAAGTTTTGAGAACCGGATGCTTAAGGCCTATATCAAAGACTGGCCAACGGAGGGCTGAGACGATGCACATACTTGTATCCAACGATGACGGCTACCTCTCACCAGGTCTTGCGGCACTTGCCGATGCGATGCGGGATTTTGGTAGCGTCACCGTGGTCGCGCCGGATCGTGATCGGAGCGGTGCTTCGAATTCGCTGACCCTCGATGCCCCGCTGACGGTGCGAAGGGCGCCCAGTGGCTATTACTTCATCAACGGCACGCCAACTGATTGTGTACACATGGCCATTACCGGATTGCTTGAAGAAAAACCATCGCTGGTTGTTTCCGGCATCAACAATGGGCCCAATATGGGGGATGACACGATTTATTCAGGAACCGTGGCAGCTGCCATGGAGGGCTTTTTACTCGGCGTGCCGGCCATCGCTTTTTCATTACAGTCGCGTTCGTTTGAGGGTGTGGCATCCGCAGCAAAGCTTGCGAGTTCGATCGTAGAACGGGCACTCAAACACCAGGGCCTTGAAAAGCCCTATTTGTTTAACGTGAACATTCCCGGACAGGTCGACCCGCTGCATCCTGATCCTGTTGTAACAAGGCTTGGCAAACGTCACATGGCAGAGCCAGTGATCGCGGCGAAAAACCCAAGAGGCGAGGCGATCTGGTGGATCGGACCGGCCGGAGCAGCGAAGGACGCAGGGCCTGGTACTGATTTTTACGCCCTTGCGCAGGGCCGCGTCTCGATCACACCCTTGAATATCGATCTTACTGCGCATCGCCTACTTAGCGACGTGGAACAATGGCTCCAAAGCCCGAGCTAGTCGGACGATCAATACCCCAAGCCGCCCAGTTGCCTGCGGTCAGCGGGCTTGGGCTCGATTCGGATACGGCGCGATTTCGTCTCATCGATACACTTGCACAATTGCATCATCTCGACACGTCTTTGGTCGACGTGATGCGCGCTGTGCCAAGACATCGCTTCGTTGAACCTGCCTTTGCAAGCCGTGCCTACGAGGATGTGGCTTTGCCGATCGGGCATCAGCAGACGATTTCGAAACCATCCACCGTCGCACGCATGATCGACCGAGTTCTTAAACATTTGTCTGGGAAAGATCGCAAGCGATTGAAAATATTGGAAATTGGAACGGGTTGCGGTTATCAGGCGGCTGTGCTGTCAAGGCTATTTGGCGAAGTCTATTCGATTGAAAGAATCAAGGATCTTCACTTGTTGGCCAAAAGGAATCTGCGCGGTATGCAATGCTTTAATCTTCGGATGCTTTTTGCCGACGGACTCATCGGACTTGCTCAGGCCGCACCATTTGACGCCATCATCGCTGCTGCAGCAGGTGAGGCGATCCCGGAAGCCTGGATGCATCAACTCAGTCTGGAGGGGATTCTCTTGACACCCATTTCGAGTCCAGGTGGCCAGGTGCTTGAGCAGGTGATCAAGCTCGGGCATGGTAAGTTTCAGCATATGCAACTTGATGCGGTTCGTTTCGTACCCCTGTTGCAGGGAACGCGTTAAGTCCTTGCCGTACTTGATCAACACCTTAAGCTGAAAAAGATCGATGACAAAGACTGTTTGCAAGCTCAACAGCGTGCAAGTTGGTACACCGAGCGCAGCTTTTGCCTTGTTGCCTAGAGCCCTTGGGATGGCATTCATCACGCTGTCGCTCGGGCTTGTCTCATGCTCCTCACCGCGAACGCCGGCGCCCATCGTGGATCGGTCGAGCAAGGTGCCCCCTGTGGTGATTGTTTCCTCGGTGGGGCAGTCAAAACCAGCCGTTGCTCCGGCATCGCCGGCTTCATCCACAAATCCAACGCCTCGTCCGATTGAAGCGGGTCCAATGGCTCAGCCATCTCGCGACCTGAGTAAGCCTGCAACCGAGGCACAAGGCCCGGCAGCCAGTGCCAAACCGATTCGAAATCCGCAGATCGTCTCGAGCGCCAGACCCGATGCTTCAAACCCGAGCCCTGACGTCGCTACGCCGCGTACCGACATGCCTCGTACCGATGCGCCTGCGATGCGACCCGACACAGGCGCTAAAGCAGAACGTAGTAACAAGGCTGATGTTGCGAAAAAAACAGAGTCGCCTCAGAAGAACGAGTCGGCACCGCGAACCAGCCAGGCACAACAAACAACCGAGGCGAAGCCATCTTCAACCCAAGAGCCCAAGAGCATTGATGCGAGGCGCGATGAACAAAAAGCGAATGCTGAGTCAAAAGCCTCAAATGTCGCCAATGATGTGAAAGATCAGGAGAGTCCGGGTGCTCTAAAGCCGCCAGCGAGCGCAGACATCGAATGGATTTGGCCTGCCGACGGCAAATGGGTGAGTACGTTTAGCGGTGGTAAAGGCGGAATCCGCATCGAAGGCCAATCCGGTGATCCAATCCTCGCGATCGGCGATGGCAAAGTGATTTTTGCTGGGCAGGGTCCCAAAGGCTACGGCAACCTACTGATCGTGCGCCACGAAGGCGAATTGCTCTCGGTTTATGCACATAACCGTGCATTGCTTGTGCAGGAGGGAAGCCAGGTCAAGAAGGGCCAGAAAATAGCAGAGATGGGTGATTCGGGTGCAGACCGCACCCAGCTTGGCTTTGAGCTAAGGCGCAACGGTAGACCTGTCGACCCGAGGTCGGCCCTACCACAGCGCTAATCGCAGCCGTAAACTTCAACAAGTCGGTTCGTGTCTGCAGTCTTGGTTTTTGATCTGGAAACAATACCAGACGCATCAGGACTTCGCCTTGCATGGCCAGAACTTCCCGACGGGGCAAGTCAATGGTCTGATGATGACATTGTCAGTTTTGTGCTGCAGCAACGGGAGGCGCAGACCGGAAAGTCTTTTCTGCCACTGCAATTTCACCGTGTGGTTGCGATCGGCTGTCTTTTTCGCAGGGAAAGCGATTCGGGCGAGGTCTTGCAGCTACGCTGTCTTGGTGATCATGGCGATGACGAACGTCGCCTGGTCCGCGACTTTTTCGGCATCATCGAGAAGTATGCGCCACAGCTTGTGAGCTGGAACGGCGCAGGTTTTGATTTACCGGTCTTGCACTACCGTGCGCTTATCCATGGCTTGGCAGCCCCACGTTACTGGGATATGGGCGAAGATGATCGGGATTTTAAATATAATAACTATATTAGTCGCTATCACCATCGTCATACCGACTTGATGGATTTACTCAGCCTTTATAACGGAAGAGCAATTGCACCGCTCGATCAGGTGGCTATGCTTTGCGGCTTTCCGGGTAAGCAGGGCATGAGCGGCGCACAGGTCTGGCCAGCCTTCTGTGAAGGACGGATCGATGATATCCGCCATTACTGCCTGACTGATGTGATGAACACCTGGCTTGTTTGGTGCCGTTTTCAAAAAATGCGAGGGCTTTATTCGGTAGAACGTTATCAATATGAGATTGAATTGGCGAGGTCATTCGTGAGCCAGCAAAGCGATTCGAGATGGGCGAGTTTCATAACGGCCTTGGAAGGGCGCTGAGCATGGCAAGAGGTCAACGGCGGTCCCGTGCTTCATCGGAGGCAATGCCAACTTTGTTGCTGGATATTGAATCGGTCGACCTGGAAGGTCAGGGCGTTGCGCGAACCGAGGGTAAAGTGATCTTTGTCGATAATGCTTTACCTGGTGAGCGGGTCCTCGCGAGCGTTGTCAAGCAAGGCGCAAGATTTGACCGCGCTGAGACGATTAAGATTCTTCGTGCATCAAGTGGTCGGGTGGAAGCTCGTTGTCGATATTTTGGGGTTTGTGGCGGCTGCAGTATGCAGCACATGGACGCCCCGACACAGCTTGCCATTAAGCAGCGTGTGCTCGAGGATCAACTCTGGCACCTGGCACGCATCAAGCCAGAAACAGTGCTTGCCCCGATCGCCGGTCCGGCCTGGGCCTACCGCCATCGCGCACGTTTAAGTGTGCGGGATGTGGCCAAAAAAGGCGGCGTGCTCGTCGGTTTTCACGAACGTGCTTCAAGCTATGTGGCACAGATGGATGCCTGTGAGGTGTTGACGGGCAGGGCATCTGCACTCATTACGCCATTAAAGCGTTTGATCGAATCGCTCAGCATCCGACAAAGGCTGCCTCAGATTGAGCTTGCTCAGGGCTCTGGGACGCTGGCGCTGGTATTTCGAGTGCTTGAGGCGCCCACAGATCTGGACTGCGAACGCCTGCGTGAATTCGGGAAAAGCCATCAGGCAGAGATCTGGCTTCAGGCTAAAGGACCTGACGCTATTGAATTGCTATACCCGACGAAGTCCGCGCTCTCATATCGACTCGCCGATTTCGATCTCGACTACCCGTTTCGCCCGACTGACTTCACGCAGGTTAACCACAGGGTAAATGAGGTGCTCGTACGCAAAGCCGTTAGCCTGCTGGCGTTGAGTGCCGGTGATCGTGTACTCGACTTATTCTGCGGCCTGGGAAACTTCAGTCTTGCGCTTGCTCGAATTGCAGCGTTTGTCGTGGGTCTGGAGGGCAGCGAGGCACTCGTGCGAAGGGCAGGCGCAATTGCGGCGGCTCAGGGACTTGGCGACAGAACAAGATTCGAAGCAATAAATCTTTTTACGCTAAATGAATCAGCCTGGGACGCGCTGGGGCAATTTGAAAAGCTTTTGCTGGATCCTCCTCGCGAAGGTGCGCAGCTCATTTGCGAGCTTATCGCGAGGCAGGTGATGAAACCAGGCCGGATCGTTTATGTTTCTTGTAACCCGGCGACACTTGCACGTGATGCGGCGATTTTGGTACATCAAGCCGGCTATAGGCTTGAGGCGGTAGCGGTCGCAAACATGTTTCCCCAAACGTCGCATGTTGAATCGATCGCTGTCTTCATGCCATCGACAACACCCATGCTGGAGCGCCACGCACCCCGGCTGTCGGACGATTCCAACAGCCGAGGCTCGGAACTTGCTTAGTCGCGGTCTCCGCCAACGATGCCTAGAATGGCCAGCAGATTGCTAAACACGTTATAAACACTCAAATAAATGCTAAGCGTGGCTGTGACGTAGTTGTCTTCACCACCTTGCAAGATTCGCTGAATGTCTACCAGGATAAAAGCGGAGAAAATCGCTATGGCGAGCACAGAGATCGTGAGCATCAAGGCTGGCATTTGAAAGAAGATGTTTGCCAGGCTTGCCACGATCAAGAGCACGACCCCTATCGTCAGGAACTTACCCATGTTGGTGAAATCTCGCTTAGAGACGGTAGCGATCCCTGCCATCACGGCAAAAATACTTGCAGTGCCGCCAAAAGCCATCATGATTAGGCTCGCGCCGTTGCGAAGCCCCAACACGCTGCCAATCAAGCCCGAGAGCATCAGTCCCATGAAGCCGGTAAACACCAGCAGCAAGCCCACCCCAGCTGCGGAGTTTTTGTTCCGCTCAATCAAATAGAAAAAGCCAAAGGCAATCGCCAAAAAAGCAATGGCACCGATAAAGGGGCTTCCGGCAAAAAGACTGCTGAACTTGGTTTGTACGCCAATCCATGCGCCTGCGATGGTCGGAATCATCGAGAGCGCGAGCAGAGCAAACGTGTTTCGCAGTACCTTACGCTGACGCGACTGATCGACAACAGCATCAAAGCCCAAGGAACTCGAGCGCCAGTCGGCGTTGCCCCGTCCAAACTGGGTACTCTGAAGGTTTGACGGAGAAGACCTGCTTCCACCAAATTGATCGTTGTGTTGATAACTCATGTGTTTTACTCCTTGAAATAGACATCGCGGTTGTCTAACAGCGTCAATGTAAGGTGAAATGAGCGGAATTTCAATTGACCCTTCAGACAATGGATAGGAATCAGTCCTCGGGAACGATGTTAGAGTTACGGGCTTTAATTTCTTTGTGATGGCGAATAATCATGGCTGTAGAAAAAACTTTATCGATCATAAAGCCCGACGCGGTTGCCAAACAAGCGATCGGTGCTATCTACGCCCGTTTTGAGGCCGCAGGGCTCAAGATCGCGGCAGCGCAAATGATGCACTTGTCCCGCAGCCAAGCGGAAGCCTTTTACGGCGTGCACCGGGAGCGTCCCTTTTTCAAGGATTTGGTCGACTTCATGATCTCGGGTCCGGTGATGGTTCAGGTCTTGCAGGGCGAAAATGCGATTGCGAAGAACCGTGAATTGATGGGCGCAACCGATCCGAAGAAAGCGGCAGCTGGCACCATCCGAGCAGACTTTGCCGACAGCATCGACGCAAATGCAGTTCATGGTTCTGATGGTCCGGACACCGCATCGGTTGAAATCGCTTTCTTTTTCCCGGCCATGGCGGTTTTTGACCGCTAGGTGCCGACCTTGGTGTTGAACGTCTATGCTCGGTGAATTCACGCAGCTCCTCGGATATTCAGCGCATAGTCTCAAGCCAAAGCTCGAGGCCCTAGGCCAAAAGTCTTTCAGGGCAAACCAGCTGCTCCAGTGGCTGCACCAGCGCGGTTGTAGCGACTTTGAAGTCATGACCGATCTGGCAAAAAGCCTGCGGTCCTCGCTTTCCACACGTTATCCGATCGCAACACCGGTCATTCTCAAGGACCATGTTGCATCGGACGCAACACGAAAATGGCTCTTCGATGTAGGCGCGGGCAATGGGGTGGAGTGTGTTTTTATTCCTGAGCGCCGACGTGGGACGCTATGCGTTTCGACACAGGTCGGTTGCGCACTTGCCTGTAGCTTCTGCGCGACCGGCGCCCAGGGCTTTAACCGCAACCTGACAGCTGGCGAGATTATCGCCCAGGTCTGGTTGGCCCGTTCCTTGCTACTCGACAGCACCAGCGCCTCAGCAATTCGTCTGCCAGATCGCTCAGGCGCTGATAGCTTTCAAGGCGCTGATGACCTTGCGGACCTTGTCGATACCGATGAGGATGTTACGACGGTCAAACCGATCTCCAACGTGGTCTTCATGGGCATGGGAGAGCCGCTGCAAAACTACGAGGCCACGCTTGAGGCCTTGCAGATTTTGCTCTCCGATCATGCTTATGGCTTATCCCGGCGGCGTGTGACGGTGAGTACCTCAGGGGTGGTTCCGATGATCGATCGGCTTGCGCAAGATTGTCCGGTGGCGCTCGCTGTCTCGCTTCATGCGCCGGACGACCTCTTACGCGATCGCTTGGTTCCTTTAAACCGGAAGTATCCGCTTGACCAATTGATGGGTGCTTGCGAAGGCTACTTGAAACACGCGCCTCGCGATTTCATCACCTTTGAGTACACCATGATCAAGGGCGTCAACGATCGTCTTGATCAAGCCGAGGCACTCGTATCCTTGCTCAGCCGCATACCCTCGAAGCTTAATCTGATCCCCTTCAATCCCTTTCCTGGCTCGAATCTTCAACGAAGCGATGCTTCACAAATCAGACGTTTTGCCGAGCGCCTGCTCAGTGCGGGTATCACGGCAACCATTCGAAAGACCCGGGGCGAAGATATCGATGCAGCCTGTGGGCAGCTTGCAGGCGAAGTCATTAACATTACCAAAAAGCGGCCCAGCATGGATCCGCGCCGTCTCAGCTAATGCCCCGGTGGCACGATAAGTCATACGATGGTGCGAGCAATAACAACGAATGACCGGCAGGCTGAGCAACAGCCCAAGAGCATGCTCGATTTGCGGCATCGTCGCCAAAAGCTTGGTATCAGTCCTCAAGCCATGGCCCAGGGCCTAGGTTTGAGCCTTAAACAGTTTGAGTGTCTGGAAGCAGGCGACTGGCAGGCGTTGCCCGGAGCAGCCTTCGTGCGCTCGGTATTGTTTGCCTATGCGCGACGGCTTGGCATGGATGATCGCGAGGCCGTTGAGCAGCTTTTGCCCGAAGATTACCGTCACCGTGTAGCGGAATTACACGCCGACATTGATCATCGCCGAATCAAGCCGAAAGGGCTGTTGGGCTTTGCGCATGGTGGGTCAGGTAGTGCGTTGGCCTGGTGTTGCTTAATGCTTGCAAGTGCTGTGGTGGTGATCCACTTTTTCGGACGACAATAGCGTCGTCTTTTTGCCGCAGGTTATTCAAGCATGAACCATTTACCTTCCAACCCTGCAATGCAGTCGCAAGCGCCACTTGAGCCGACACGGGCATCGAGTCTTTCCCGTCGGCGATCGCTGCAGAGTGTTTTGCGCTGGGGAAAACGTGAAGTCCGCATCGGCGGGGATGCTCCGATTGTCGTGCAGTCGATGACAAATACCGACACCGCCGATGTGATCGCAACCGCCATTCAAGTGAAGGAGCTTGCCGCTGCGGGCTCTGAAATCGTGCGGCTGACCGTCAATTCGATAGAGGCGGCAAAGGCTGTTTCAGCAATCCGAGAGCAACTGGATCGTATGGGTGTTGATGTGCCCTTGGTTGGCGATTTTCACTACAACGGTCACAAGCTGCTGCAAGAGGTTCCCGAATGCGCGCAGGCGCTGTCGAAATACCGAATCAATCCGGGCAATGTTGGCTCGGGATCGAAGCGCGATCATCATTTCGCCTCGCTGATCGAAACGGCGATGCGTTGGGATAAGCCGGTCAGGATTGGGGTCAATTGGGGTAGCTTGGATCAAGCGGTACTTGCCCGTTTAATGGACGAGAATGCCAAACGTGCTAAACCCTGGGAGGCATCGGCGGTCATGCGCGAAGCCTTGGTGACTTCGGCACTTGAGAGTACCGATGCCGCCATGCGTTTGGGCATGGACGCTGCGCAAATCTGTCTGTCGGCCAAGGTCTCTAGCGTGCAAGATCTTATTGCAGTTTATCGCTCGCTTGCGGCGCGGTGCGACCAGTCGTTACATCTGGGCCTCACGGAGGCCGGCATGGGAAGCAAAGGCATTGTTGCGTCAAGCGCTGCCATGGGCATTCTTTTGCAAGAGGGTATTGGTGACACGATTCGCGTTTCTCTGACGCCTGAACCAGGCGGTGATCGACGAAAAGAGGTTATCGTTGCCCAGGAATTGCTGCAAACCATGGGGTTGAGGGCCTTCACGCCGATGGTTGTCGCCTGTCCCGGTTGCGGGCGAACGACAAGCACTTTCTTTCAGGAACTCGCTGACGATATTCAGCGTTGGCTGCGCGAGCAGATGCCGCAGTGGCGTGCGCATTACCCAGGTGTGGAAACCCTGCAGGTTGCAGTCATGGGTTGTGTGGTCAACGGTCCAGGTGAGAGCCGCCATGCGGATGTTGGCATATCATTGCCGGGGTCCGGCGAGGCGCCGGTTGCGCCGGTCTTCATCGACGGCGAGCGTCGAGTCACCTTAAAAGGGGATCACATTGCCCGGGACTTTCAGGAAATCGTCGAGTCTTATGTGAAATCGAGATTTGGAAAGCTCAGCGAATCCCAGGGTGTTTAGCGTCATGATGGCAAAAATGGCTTGATCGCGCTGGCCGCTGCCAGGGTCTTTGCCCTGACTACCTCAGGTCGGTTCTTAACCAGTAAAGTTATACGAGTGAACAAGAGCAAAACAAGAATCGCGCCGCTACAGGCCGTCCGTGGGATGAATGATGTCTTACCCGCTCAAGAGGGTTTGTGGCGTTACTTTGAGGAAACAGTCGCCGCCGTGGTCACGAGCTATGGTTACCGGCAGATCCGTACGCCGATTCTTGAGCACACCGGCCTGTTCTTGAGGGGCATCGGGGAGGTGACCGACATCGTCGAAAAAGAGATGTACTCCTTCACCGATGCGCTTAACGGTGAACAACTCACCCTGAGGCCTGAATCAACAGCAGGCGTTGTCCGCGCTGTTATCGAGCACCACCTGCTTCACGATGGCCCCCAACGACTTTGGTACCAGGGCCCGATGTTCCGTCATGAGCGGCCTCAACGCGGTCGCTACCGGCAGTTTCATCAGGTCGGCCTTGAAGCGCTTGGCTTGGAGGGGCCGGATATCGATGCCGAGTTGATTCTGCTTTGTGCCAGGCTTTGGGAAGAGCTTGGACTGAAAGCGCTGCGTCTGGAGATTAACTCGTTGGGACAGAGCGACGAGCGACTTGCGCATCGTCAGGCCTTAATCGCCTACTTTGAAGCCCATGAATCAACACTCGATGAGGACGCAAGGCGACGGCTGCATAGCAACCCCTTGCGGATTTTGGACAGCAAGAATCCTTCCATGCAAGCCCTGATTGAAGCTGCTCCGAGACTCGATGCGTTTCTCGGGGAGGCTTCGATCGCGCATTTCGAGGGTTTGCAAGCCTTGCTGCGGCGCCGCGGTCTTGGCTTTAACATCAACCCGCGCCTGGTGCGGGGGCTTGATTATTACAACTTGAGCGTTTTTGAGTGGGTGGCTGAAATCGATGGTAAGCCGCCACTGACGGTTTGCGGTGGTGGTCGTTACGACGGGCTCATCGAAACCCTGGGCGGCAAAGCAGCGCCGGGTTGCGGCTTTGCCATCGGCGTAGAAAGAATACTTGATCTCTTGCAAATGCATCTACCACCCCAGGCTACGGCCTGCGATGTTTACCTGGTCCATCAGGCGACACAATCAACCTTGGCGGCAATGGATCTGGCCGAGCAGTTGCGCGATCACGGTCTCGATGTCTTGCTGCACTGTGGCGGCGGTAGTTTCAAGTCCCAGTTTCGCCGGGCCGATGCCTCTGGTGCCGCGTACGCGGTGGTCCTGGGCGAAGACGAGCTGACCCAGGGCGTGGCGACGATTAAGGATTTGCGTGATTCTTCGGTGAGTCAGGTCCGGGTTGCGATGAGCGATGCGGCCAAACACATTCTTGAGCATGGTTTTGGAGTACAGCACTGATGTCAGATCATCATTTTGAAGCGGAAGAGGTCGATCGGCTCAAAGACTGGTGGAAGCGCCACGGCAACTGGGTCAGTATGCTGTTTGCCCTCGGCCTATTGTCAATCGCCGGATGGCGAGCTTGGGGCTGGTATGAGGACAAGCAGGCGCAAGAGGCCGCGGAAATTTATGACAGGGTGGTGATTGCATCGGCCAAAGCTGATTTGCAAGCGCTTAAGCAAGAATCGGGAAGTCTTTTTGAGCAGTACCCCAAAACGGCTTATGCGCCGCTCGCAGCATTGTTGAGCGCGAAGCAGCATGCGTTTGCAGGTGATTTGAAGACCACGACGACCTTATTGCAATGGGTGGTTGACAAAGGCAAAGACGAGGGTCTTGTGGCGGTGGCGCGTTTAAGGCTTGCCGCTGCACTGCTTGAAGATGGCAAGGCAGACGAGGCGCTCACTGTTTTAGACGCAATGAAATCAGCCAAATCGGCTGAATCATTTGAGCTTTCTCGCCTCGATCGTCGTGGTGATGCGCTGATTTCTCTGGGACGTAAAGAGGAAGCAGTGAAGGCCTGGGAAGAGGCGCTAGAAAAGAGCATGGATGACCCGGGCTGGAAGCAACTGCTGCAAATTAAGCGGGATCATGCCGCATCGTCTCCAGGCAAAACCTCATGAGCCAGATGAAGCTAAGTAAGCAGCAACAGGTCGAAGCGATCGCAGCAGGCTGCCTCGACGCGGCAGCGTTCGCAGAGATCGGGGGTTCAACGCGGCGTTCGGCGATCGCTCGTGCCTTGAAATGCCTGGCTGCAGGTTCGGCGGTTGGCAGTTCACTGAGCGCTTGTTCAGCCCTCAATACGGTTTCCTCGTGGATGCCCTGGTCCTCGGCAAAGCCGAAGTTGCCGCCCTTGCCTGAGTTAGGTGTCAGCAATCAGCTCAGTCTGCTTTGGCGGACAAATCTTGATGAGATCGGCCAGGGCTTTGCGCCATCGATATTCGAGGGCAAGTTATTTGTCGCTACCCGCAGCGGCATGCTCAGTGCCTTTGATCTCACGAGCGGTCAGCGCGGTTTTGAATATCGCTACCCCAAGGGCTTCAGCAGCGGCGTCGCAAGTCTCGAAGGGCGACTGTTTGCAGCAGGTCGTGATGGTTTTTTGCTGGCATGGGATCGAAGCGGAGCCTTGCAATGGTCAAGCTATCTCGGTGCAGAAGCTGTTTCCGTCCCCGCGGCAGGTGCCGGGATTGTCGTGGTTCGGACCAGCGACAACCGGATCCAAGCGTTGGATCTTGAACGAGGCCAGGTGCGCTGGAGTATTGCGAGACAAAGTCCACCGCTTGTTTTGCGTGCAACAAACGCCGCAGTGATTCAAGGGCAAACGGTGTTTATAGGCTTGCCCGGTGGCCGAATGATGGCGGTGAACGCAGCAAATGGTCAGGTGATCTGGGAAGCTTCGGTGTCTGCGCCGCGAGGTACCACTGAGATTGAACGGCTCTCCGATGTCCTGGGGCAACCCATCGTAAGTGAGGGCGAGGTGCTGGCCGCTAGTTTTCAAGGCAAGCTATCGAGCTTCGATAGCCAAAGTGGCCAGTTGCGCTGGGCGCGCGACTTTACGGCTGTGGGCGGTCTTGCAGCGGATGCGGTGCAGGTCATCGCCGTAGACGATCGTGGCCAGATTCAGTCCTTCAGTCGAAGCGGCGCGCCGCAATGGAAACAGGAGGCGCTGAGGGGTCGTCGACTCTCAGCGCCTGCGCTCGGTTCGCGTCTGGGGCTTGTGGCCGATGAAGAAGGCGTCTTGCATGCCCTGGGTCGCGAACAAGGGCAACTGCTTGGACGGCTAAGTGTTGCGTCTAAGCCGCTTGTCTGTGCGCCACTGCTGGACCAGCAGCAGGGCTGGACGATTGCCGGGGATGGGTCCATCACCGGCTTTCGAATGACTCATGCCTGAAGTCCCTCAACGCTGGCCTGTCTTAGCGATTGTCGGACGTCCCAATGTCGGAAAGTCAACGCTCTTTAACCGGTTGACGCGATCGCGTGATGCGCTGGTTGCCGACCTTCCGGGATTGACGCGCGATCGCCAATACGGAAGAGGACGCTTGGGGACTGAAAACTATATCGTTATTGATACAGGAGGGTTTGAGCCGGTCGCGAAAGAGGGCATTGCCGCCGAAATGGCAAGGCAGGCGCGGCTTGCTATTGTCGAAGCCGATGTTGTTCTCTTTATTGTTGATGGCCGGCAAGGCCTAGCGCCGCGCGACTTGGAAATTGCAGCAGAGCTGAGAAGAACCGCAAACAAGCTTGTGCTTGCGGTTAATAAATGCGAAGGCATGCGTCACGATCATGTGCTTGCCGACTTCCAGGAATTGGGATTCGCGAGAATGTTTGCGGTCTCGGCAGCCCATGGAGACGGGGTAAGAGCCTTATTGGATGACTTGTTCGAAGCAGAACTCTGTAGCTTTTCCAAGGAGGCTGTCGGCACGGTAACTGAGGAGCGCGAAGCTTCTGAATGGCAGCATGATCTTGCTGGCGTTGATCAGGCTTCGCCTTCAGAGTCCCAACAACAAGGGCATACAACAAATGGTCCGGCGCCCATGCGTGTGGCGATCGTTGGCCGGCCCAATGCAGGGAAATCAACCTTGATCAATGCGCTTCTCGGGGAGGAACGGGTCATCGCCTTCGATAAACCAGGCACAACCCGGGATGCTTTATCTATCGATTTCAAGCACCTCGGGCGCGATTACACCTTGGTGGATACCGCTGGATTGCGCAAACGCGGGAAGGTACATGAAGTCGTTGAGAAGTTTTCTGTTGTTAAAACGCTCCAAGCCATTGAACAAAGCCATGTTTGTATTCTGATGCTGGATGCTGGCGAGGGCGTAGGACATCTCGACGCCGGCATCGCCAACTATGTGCTTGATGCCGGACGTGCGGTTGTGGTCGCAGTGAATAAATGGGATGCGCTTGAGGCAAGTGCCAAGCAGCGCTTTAAGCGTGACTTATTACAGTCTCTCCAATTCTTACAGTTTGCAGAACTTTGTTTTATTTCGGCTAAGCATTCAAGAGGGTTGGCGAGTTTGATGCGTGCGGTGAATCAGGCTTTCGCTGCAGCGATGGCAAAGTTGCCTACCCCTAAGCTGACCCGTGCGCTGCGCGAGGCCGTCGAACGACAACAACCACCGCGTAAAGGACCGTTTCGGCCTAAGCTGCGCTATGCGCATCAAGGGGGCCAGAATCCACCTGTGGTTGTTGTTCACGGCAATTCGCTCGATCGTATTTCAGAAAGCTATAAAAGATATTTAGAATCTTGGTTTCGCGAGGTGTTTAAGCTGCAGGGTACGCCGCTACGTATTGAGTGGCGATCTTCAACAAACCCCTACGCGAAGGAGGATTGAGCGGTGTAGGTCATTGGGAAGCAGGCAAAATCCAATGCAAAGGGAAAAGAAAAGACTCCCGTAACAAGAAAACAATACCGAACGGAGCTATCACCATGAGCAATAAAGGGCAGCTTTTGCAGGACCCCTTTCTCAACATGCTTCGGAAAGAGCATGTTCCAGTGTCAATTTATCTTGTTAATGGCATTAAGTTGCAGGGGCACATCGAGTCGTTTGACCAGTACGTCGTGCTACTCAGAAATACGGTGACCCAAATGGTCTACAAGCATGCGATTTCAACCGTCGTACCTGGGCGCGCCGTTAATTTTTCCTCTGACGCCGACGCAGGGTGACCTTTTCTTCACGCAGCCTGCTGATCGCAGTTGATTCGCAGCGACGGGCATCCGCTGACCTCGACGAATTGCACGCACTAGCCTTATCGGCAGGCTTGGCCCCTGCAGTGAGACTTCGTTGTCGTCGCGATCGCCCTGACCCAGCTTTATTCATAGGAAGCGGCAAGGCTGAAGAGATTGCAACAATGATTGCGGATGAATCGATCACCGAAGTGGTTTTTGATCAGGCGCTTTCGGCGGTGCATCAGCGAAACTTGAACCGGCTCTGGAACCTGCCCGTGCTTGACCGAACCGAACTCATTCTTGAGATTTTTGCACGGCGAGCCCAGAGTCAGGAAGGGCAGGCTCAAGTGGAGCTTGCGCGGCTGCAGCATCAATCAACCCGGCTCGTAAGAATGTGGACACACCTTGAGAGGCAACGCGGGGGGATCGGCGTGCGTGGCGGACCAGGTGAGCGCCAGATCGAACTCGATCGGCGAATGATTGAGGTCAAAATCCGACGCCTTCGTGAACGACTATCCTTGATGGCCAAGCAACGGCAGACCCGTCGAAAAGCCAGACATCGGCAAGGCGCCTACAAGGTCTCGCTGGTTGGGTACACCAATGCGGGAAAGTCGACCCTGTTTAATGCGCTTGCGGGTTCTGAAGCGCCGGCATTTGCTGCAGACAAGCTTTTTGCCACGCTCGACACGCTGACGCGCCGCATTCATCTTGGCCAGGGTATCGACTGTGTACTTTCAGATACCGTCGGATTTGTACGCGATTTGCCCCACGGTCTGGTCGACGCATTTCATGCCACCCTCGAGGAAACCGCGCAGGCGGATTTGCTCCTGCATGTGCTCGATGGCGCTAGCCAGGAAAGAGAGCGCCAAGCCGAGGAAGTGTTCAAGGTTTTACGCGAAATCGGCGCGGGGGATTTGCCACGCATTGACATCGTGAATAAGTGCGATTTGCTTAACCTGAGCCCCGGTGTGCAAAAAGATCCCTATGGTAGGATCCATCGAATCCACATCAGCGCGCAGGAGCGATCAGGCATCGAACTTGTCAGAGAGGCCATGGTGCAAAGCATGCAGGTGCATGCAAGCCAGGAGTTCTCTGAAAACCAATCCTCGATGCACTGGTCTCTGACATCGTTATCCACCAATTAGGCTTAATACAGATGAGGGCTTTCTTGCGACGCTTTTTTTCGCTTAATGATCCAGGTTGGGGTCGAAGCGGCTCCCAGGGATCGAATCAGGGATCGAATCAGCCAAGCCCAAACGACCGTGACGGCCCGAGTCGTGATGACCGCCGTAATCGCCGCCCGGATGCCCCACCTGACTTAGATGAGCTTTGGCGCGATTTCAACCGCAAGCTCAATCAGGTGTTCCGCGGCGGCCGAGGGGGCCCGCGGGGCCCCTCACAAAGCGGGCCAAGCATGCCGACGCCGTCCTTCGGTAAGGGTGGTATCGCGGCCATTGCCGCCGTGCTGCTTGCGCTGTGGATGGGAAGCGGCATTTACATTCTTCCGGAAGGGCATGTTGCCGCAATTTTGCAGTTTGGCGAGTTTCGGCAACTGAATGAGAGTCCAGGGCTGTCCTGGCGATTACCCTATCCTTTGCAGCAAGCGGAGCTTGTCAACACCCAGCAGCTGAGGCAGGCTGAGGTGGGTTATCGGGGCAATGTTAAAAACAAAGTGCTTAAAGAGGCATTGATGCTCTCGCAGGATCAGAGCATTGTGGACCTTCAAATTGCGGTGCAGTATCGAATCAGTGATGCGCGCTCTTATTTGTTTAACAATCAATTAAGTGGCGGACCCGACAATCTGATTCGCCAAGCAGCCGAAACCGCAACCCGGGAAGTGGTCGGCACCAAAACCATCGATCAGGTGCTTTACGAAGAGAAAGAGGCTGTTGCAAAGGCCGCCCGCCAGCAAACGCAAAACATTTTAAATCGTTATAAAGTAGGCATTACGGTTGTTGATTTGAATGTGCAGCAGGCCCAACCGCCTGAACAGGTTCAGGCAGCCTTTGAAGATGCCAACAAAGCCGCGCAGGACCGAGAACGTTTGATCAACGAAGGTATGGCCTATGCCAACGATGTGATCCCGAAGGCACGCGGTGCAGCTGCTCGTTTGATGCAGGAAGCAGAGGGCTATCGACAATCCACGATTGCGACAGCAGAGGGTGATGCAAACCGATTCAAGCAGGTGCTGACGGAATATGCGAAGGCGCCGCAGGTCACGCGTGACCGCATGTATCTCGAAGTCATGCAACAGGTGTTTTCGAACAATGCCAAAGTCTTTGTTGACAGTAAGGCAGGGGGTAATTTGCTCTATCTGCCGCTTGATAAGTTGATCCAGCAAAGCAGCGGCGAACAAGGCAGTGGAACGTCGCGGACGGCCAACGGGGAACTCGCGCCCCAACCCGCGGTCCCTGCGGTTCCGCGCGCTGCTCCTGATGAGGGCAGGGGGCGCGCTGCGGCAAGAACCAGAGAGAGGGAGTCAGGGCGATGAGTCGGCTGATGGTTTTTGCACTTGGCATGCCGCTTCTCGGCTTGCTTGCGCTTTCATCGCTGTTTGTGGTTGACCAGCGACAATATGCGGTGGTTTATGCGCTTGGAGAAATCAAACGGGTGATTGAATCCCCTGGCTTACATTTTAAGCTGCCGCCCCCGTTTCAAAACGTGACTTATTTCGACAAACGCATCCTCACGATTGATACCCCCGATACCGATCGCTTCATCACGTCGGAAAAACTTAATCTTCAGGTCGACTCCTACGTGAAATGGCGCATTGTTGACGTCAAGGCGTTCATACGATCGGTTAGTGGCAGCCAGGCGGTAGCTGCGGACCGATTGCTGAGAAGTCTTCGGGATGGGATGAATATCGAAATTTCCAAGATCACCGTGGCTGAACTGATCTCAGGCGAGCGCGAGAAAATTGTCGAAGAACTCCGCAATAAGCTCAATGAAGCCGCGAAGGAAATCGGTGCAGAGATTGTGGATGTGCGTTTAAAGCGGGTAGATTTTGCTCCTGAGGTGGCCGATCGGGTCTTTGAGCGTATGCAATCAGAACGCAAACGTGTTGCTAACGAACGTCGGGCGACTGGCGGCGCCGAATCAGAAAAAATACGAGCGGATGCCGAAAGGCAGCGCGATGTGATTCTTGCGGAGGCTTATCGCGACGCGCAACGACTGAAGGGGCAGGGCGATGCAAAGGCCTCTGCGCTTTATGCGGAATCCTATGGACAAAATCCGGATTTCGCGGCTTTTTACCGAAGTTTGCAGGCGTATCGCGAAACCTTCCAGGCCAAGCGTGATGTGATGGTGCTCGATCCAAGTTCCGACTTCTTCAAGTATTTCAAGGCGCCAAATAGCGGGGCATTGCGGGCAACACCCGCAGCGCGTTGAGGGCATGCCCGAGATTTGGTTGAAGGCGCTTGGTTTGGCGCTTATTTTTGAAGGTTTTCTGCCCTTTGTTGCACCCGAGCGCTGGCGGGAAACCATGCAAAAGCTAGGCGACATCGACGTTCAACGCATCAGGCAATTTGCCTTGCTGGCGCTTGCGGTGGGTACCGGGCTCTTATGGCTTTAAATCTTCGCTAAACTTTCGCTTTCATTTCGCCCATCCGACCATGCCCCGCTGGCTGCTCCCCGAAGGAATTTCTGACGTACTGCCCACCGAGGCCCGCCGTATCGAGGACTTGCGACGGCGCTTGCTTGATTTGTTCAGAGTCTATGGCTACGAGCTCGTCTCCCCTCCGCTTATTGAGTACTTAGATGCTCTGCTTGTAGGGTCTGGGAAAGATCTCGCAAAACAGATGTTTCAGACGGTTGACCTGCTCTCGGGCAGAACCCTGGCGGTCCGAGCCGATATCACGCCCCAAGTTGCCCGCATTGATGCCCATCGCCTTAATCGAAATCAGGTGGTGCGTCTTTGTTATACCGGCTCTGTGCTACATAGCCGGCAGGAGTCCTTAAGTGGATCACGTGAGCCGCTTCAGGCCGGTTGCGAGATCTATGGCCACCGTGGTCTGGAGGCCGATCTTGAGGTGATGGAGCTGATGGTCCAGGCGATCATGCTGGCGGGCTCACATCGCTTACAGCTCGATCTCTGCCCTGCAGGTATTGTGAAAACAATTTGCGAAATCAAGGGTTTAGATCCGTCAATTCAAGATTTGATCCATGATTTGGTTTTGTCGAAAAACCTGCCGCAGCTGCGTTCGCAACTCGGGTGTATCGACCGAAGTCTAGCTGATAATTTGTGTGAAATCAGTATGTTGTATGGTGAACTTTCGGCAACAGATGACGCGCTTTTGCGCCGGGCTGCCGAACTGTTGCCCGAGCACCCGCTGGTGCATGAGGTTTTGGACGGTCTGCGAAACATTGCGAGCGCGCAGTTCTGGCGTGACTACCCGCAGCTCAATCTTTCAGTCGACTTCGGCGACATGCGCGGCTGGCAGTATCACACCGGTATCAGTTTCAGCGCTTACATTGATCAGCATCCGGTTGCCGTGGCGCGCGGTGGACGCTACGACAATGTGGGCGCAAGCTTTGGTCGCTCACGGGCCGCAACCGGTTTTTCGCTTGAGTTGCGAGAGCTTGCATCGCTCGCCCCCGAGCCATCGCTCTCGCTGGCGATTAAAGCGCCCTGGCGCGACGATCCCGCGCTTCGCGCTGCGGTCAAGGCCCTGCGTGCTGCTGGGGAGATTGTCGTTCAAGTCATGCCGGGTCATGAGGATGAGCAAGAAGCGTTTGAGTGTGACCGCAGCCTCGTCTTTAGCGATGGAAACTGGCAGGTAAGCGCTTTGTGAGCTGTAGTCTGTCGCCTGTCGTGCGACGAGTCCTTGTCAATCGCCGTTATTGACCACATCAGCTGTAACCATGTTGGAGAAAGGAGTTTTGATGGGCCGCAATATTGTGATTGTGGGTACCCAGTGGGGCGATGAAGGTAAGGGAAAAATCGTTGACTGGATCACTGATCAGGCTCAAGGGGTTGTGCGGTTCCAAGGTGGGCACAATGCGGGCCATACGCTGGTCATTGCAGGCAAGAAGCAGGTGCTTCGACTGATTCCTTCGGGCATATTGCGGCCGGGGGTGATTTGTTACATCGGCAATGGTGTTGTGTTGTCCCCGAGTGCGCTGCTTCAGGAGATCGGGGAATTGGAGGCTGCGGGCGTTGCCGTGCGGGACCGGCTGCGTATCGCCCAGGCTTGCACGCTGATTCTTCCCTACCATGTGGCGCTTGATCAGGCCCGTGAGGCAAGGCGAGGCCAAGACAAGATTGGCACGACAGGGCGCGGGATCGGCCCAGCCTATGAGGACAAAATTGCAAGGCGTGCGCTTCGGGTTGCCGATCTCGCCGATGCTGCATTTTTCCGCAGCCGCCTTGAGGAAGTCCTCGATTACCATAACTTTACGCTGGCACAATATTTAAATGCCAAGCCCTTGGCGCTTGAGCCGATTCTGGAGGAGGCCTTGGCGCTTGGCGAAGTGATCTCACCCATGGTGGCTGATGTGCCGGCCTTGCTCTATGAGGCTATGCGTCGGGGCGACCGGCTGCTTTTTGAGGGTGCTCAGGGATCGATGCTCGATGTTGATCATGGCACCTACCCCTATGTCACCTCAAGTAACTGCGTTGCAGGCGCGGCTGCGCCCGGATCGGGCGTTGGCCCGAAATCGATTCATTACGTACTTGGTATTGTGAAGGCCTACACGACGCGCGTAGGATCCGGCCCCTTTCCCTCAGAACTCCACGATGCGATTGGCAGACAGCTCGGTGAGGTTGGTCAGGAGTTCGGTTCAGTGACCGGACGGCCGAGGCGTTGCGGCTGGCTGGACCTTGCTGCGCTTAAACGCTCGATTGAAATCAATGGTGTGGATGGCTTGTGTTTGACCAAACTCGATGTGCTCGACGGGCTCGAAGAGGTCAAGATTTGTACGCATTACGAGGTGGATGGCAAGGCCATCGATCGACTTCCCTTTGGTGCCCAAGCCCTCTCGCGATGCGTGCCGGTCTACGAATCGCTGGCAGGCTGGCAACAAAGTACGGCGGGGATTCGAAGCTGGGACGATCTGCCGGAGCGGGCGCGTCATTATCTTCACCGGGTTGAGGAGCTTGCTGGGGCGCGAATCGATTTGGTCTCAACCGGGGCTGACCGGCAGGACACCATCATGCGCCATCCGCTTTTTGTTTAGTTTGTGCCTTGAATTTGCCTTGAGGACCCCGACACGATGAAAAAGCTGCATATCACCTGGGAGCAATACCATCGCCTGATCGAGCAGCTCGCGTCGCAGGTTTACGCCTCAGCATGGGATTTCCAAGCCATCGTCTGCCTGGCGCGCGGCGGTATGCGGGTTGGTGATGTCTTGTCGCGGATTTTCGATAAGCCGCTGGGTGTCTTGTTCACCAGTTCATACCGTGAAGACAGTGGTACCAAACAAAGCAGGTTGCAGATTGCTGAACACCTGAGTAGCGCGATGCCACTTCCTGGTTCACGCTGGCTCCTGGTTGACGACTTGGTCGATTCAGGCGCAACCCTTGTTGAAGGTATTCCGGAGATTCGCCGCCGTTACCCGCAGGTGCGTGAATTGCGCTCAGCGGTCATTTGGCGCAAGGCCTGTTCGGTTGCTATACCCGATTACTACTGTGAGTATCTTGCAGACAATCCGTGGATTGTTCAGCCCTTTGAGCTGTATGACAACATGGAACCTGCAGATTTAGGTCCGCGCCTTCATGTCCATTGAAAACAAAGCTCGGGGTTTGCGCTGCCCCGGCATGACATGGTGCCCAGAAGAGGACTCGAACCTCCACAGTGTTGCCACCGCTAGGACCTGAACCTAGTGCGTCTACCAATTCCGCCATCTGGGCCGCATTTGATCCTGTATGAGACGCAGGTTCAAACGAAACCCGAAGTGTAAACCTGAGAGATGTTTTGTCAAAATCTGCTTCCATTACGACACTAAAACCGACAGGGCAGAGCAAACTCGATGCCGCGGAGCGGCGCTCTGGCATTCGAGGTCGCGTGCAAGGCCATCGCGATGGCTTTGGTTTTCTCATTCCTGATGACGGCTCAGCGGACTTATTCTTATCTGCGCGTGAAATGCAATCGGTGATGGATGGTGACACGGTGCTGGCGAAGCCTTCGGGCCTCGACCATCGGGGCAGACGGCAAGCGGTGATTCTTGAGGTCATCACGCGCGCAAGACAGCAGCTGGTGGGCCGAATGATCCAGGAGCGCGGTATCTCGTGGGTTGTGCCTGAGGACCACAGGATCAAGCACGATATCTTGGTTGCACCGGGTGATCTGGGTCTTGCCAAAGCGGGACAGGTCGTGGTGGTTGAAATTACAGTGCCGCCCTCAGGCCACAGTCAGGCCATGGGACGGATTTGTGAGGTACTGGGCGAAATCGACGATCCCGGCATGGAAATCGAAATTGCAGTTCGCAAGTTTGATGTACCGGTTTCGTTTTCCGTTGCTGCTTTACAAGAGCTCCGCAAGCTTCCCGCACTTCCAAAAGCCAGTGAGATCAAGCAACGCGTCGATTTGCGTGACCTACCGCTGATCACCATCGATGGCGATGATGCTCGGGACTTCGACGATGCTGTCTATTGTCTACCCGACGAACAGACCCATAGTTTTCGATTATTGGTTGCAATCGCTGATGTGTCTCACTATGTCAAAGCTGGCTCGGCGCTCGATCAGGATGCTGCGGCGCGGGGCACTTCGGTCTACTTTCCGCGCCGGGTCATACCGATGCTCCCGGAGGCTATATCAAACGGACTATGTTCGCTGAATCCCGCTGTGGATCGACTGGTGTTGGTATGCGATATGGTTATTTCCAGTCAGGGGTCAGTGCTTGCCTACCAGTTTTATGAAGCGGTGATGCATTCGGCGGCACGATGTACTTATGACGAAGTTTGGGGCGTTCTTTCGCACCAAAATCCGCTTGCGCGAAAAAAATTCAGCAAATTACTACCCGTTTTTGAGAACCTGCAAAGACTTTATGCCGTTCTCGCGGCGGCGAGGCAGCGTCGTGGCGCTATTGATTTCGAAAGCACCGAGACCAGAATGCTCATGGATGAGTATGGTCGCATTGAGCGCATCGAACCGCGGATCCGCAATGAGGCACACCGGATTATTGAAGAATGCATGCTGGCTGCAAATCTTTGCGCTGCCGACTTTCTGATCCGTAGCGAACATCCGGGGCTTTACAGGGTCCACGAAGGCCCGAGCGCTGAGCGTCTTACGAAGCTCAGAGCCTATCTTGCGATGGCCGGTCTGCAACTCGAGGGTGGCGAAAAGCCTCAACCTGCTGACTATGCAAAGCTCCTCCAGCAGATTCGTAGTCGCCCCGATGTGCAACCCTTGCAAACCATGGTCTTGCGCTCCATGCAGCAAGCCATTTACAGCCCTCATGCGGCCGGGCATTTCGGTTTAGCCTACGAGGCCTATACCCACTTCACCTCGCCGATTCGACGCTACCCTGATTTGCTCGTCCACCGGGTGATTAAGGCCTTGATTCATCGCAAACGTTGGGTTGTCGCAAAGGGTCGGGAGGAGTTGCCGCGGTGGGAAGCGCTGGGCCTATCCTCATCGGTCGCTGAGCGGCGAGCTGACGAAGCCTCTCGGGACGTGGAAGCCTGGCTTAAATGCCAGTTTATGAGGACTCATGTGGGCGAGAGCTTTCGGGGGCGCGTAAGCGGCGTTGCGCCGTTTGGGCTCTTTGTCACGCTCGAGGCGCTTTATGTTGAGGGTATGGTCCATGTTTCTGAACTGGGCAGTGATTACTTTCAATACAACGAGCCGAGCCATGAGCTTCGTGGCGAGCGAACCGGTCGGCGATTCAAACTCGGCGACGAGTTAATGGTTCAGGTGTTACGCGTCGACCTTGAGGCGCGCCGGATAGAATTTGGATTGATCGAGAAACCATTTCGTTCAAAATCAAGTCACGGTACAGTAAAGCCAGGTCCTGAGCCCTTTCGAGCCGAAACGTCGCCGGTTCAAGTTACTGGCGATCCACTGATGAATGGTCGAATCAAACCTCAACTCAGCAAACGACGAGACCTTAAAGCGAAGATTGCCGCAGCGAGAGCAAGTCGCTCAGGCGCTGCAGGCGCGGGCAAAAAAGCAGGTACGAAGCATGCTGCCCGTAAGCGAAACAGCAAGTGATGACCTTGAGCGGGAAGGCTGCTGATGGCGGTGCGTCAGCGTTGACGCTGGTACGCCTTGGGTTATTGAGCTTGTGACGATGCTTAGAGCGATTTGATATGACACTTCAGGGCTTTCATGCTGTGTTGGCCAGGCTAAAGCGCCAGGCAGATTTGATCGAGGTCATCTACGTTGACGAAAGCAGACGCGACCCGCGGATGCGCGAGCTCATTGAGCTTGCCAAAAGGCAAGGCGTCAAGTTGCATCCCGTTGATGGTCAGCGCATTGAGCGTCTTGCTCCCGGCAGAAGGCATCAAGGACTTGTGGCCATTTGCGCAGATACGCTTCCAAGCCTTGGCGTTGAAGATTTGTTTGTCGAAGGTGAAAAACTACCGCGCTTATTGTTGCTTGATGGTGTGACCGATCCTAGAAATCTCGGCGCCTGTTTGCGCGCCGCCGATGGTGCCGGAATTCGCGCCGTCATTGCGCCTAAGGACCACGCCTGTCCGCTTACCGATGCGGCGATTCAGACCGCTTCCGGAGCGGCTGAATCGGTGAGTTATATCCTGGTGACCAATCTGGTTCGGACCATGCAAGAGCTTCAAGAGAGAGGACTGTGGTTACTTGGCTTTGCAGAGGAAGCCTCGACCGGGCTTTGGGAGGCAACATGGCCAAGCGCTACGGGTTTTGTAATCGGCGCTGAAGGCAAAGGCTTAAGACGTCTTGTTCGCGAGACCTGCGATCAACTCGTGCACCTGCCGATGTTTGGCCAGGTCGCCAGTTTGAATGTTGCGGTTGCCAGTGGGATTGTGCTCTATGAAGCCCTCAGGCGCGAACAAGGGATTGCCCCAGGCAACGAAGGGCGTGTTGCGCCAGCCTGACTTCCCATATCGGAAGCGTTTCATTTGTTCATCAAGCACCAGCCCACCAGCTGCTTCAAGGACTGCTTGCCCCGCCGCTGTGTCCCACTCCATCGTGGCTGCGAAGCGCGGATAAACATCAGCAAAACCTTCAGCAAGTTTGCAAAACTTTAATGATGATCCGACATCAGATCGCTGACTCACCGGATGCCTCTCCACCCATGACGCCGTCCGGGCGTCGAGATGCGAAGCGCTGACAAGCGCATGCAAATGCTTGGCGTCGCCCTGTCTCGTGTTGATCTCTTGCAGGCGAGACGCTTCGAGTTTGTCGATGCCTTGATGGGCATGAGGCAATCGATCCTCATACGTCCAGGCGCGTCGCTTGATACCTTGGTAACCCGCATCAGCATCCCCCAGGTTGAAACCAAGATAAAGCGCTCGAAGCGCCGGCGCATAGACCAGACCCAAAAGCGGGTAATCGTGGTAAATCAAAGCGAGATTGACGGTGTAGTGAGGTCTTCCGGCAATGAATTCTCGCGTGCCATCCAAGGGATCAACCAGCCAGTAAGCTTGTTGGCTCATGGTCCTGGCATCTAATCGTTCGGGTGTGGCCTCTTCAGATACGATGGGTATCCCATAACGTTGCAAAAACTCACCGAGCACATTTTCTGCAGCAAGATCAGCTTTGGTGAGTGGTGAATGATCATGTTTGTACTCGACCCCGAGGTCATCCGTCTTCACTGACTCGATCGCGCTTCCGGCCTCCAAACAGACGGCAGCCAAGTCCAGAAGCAAGTTCGCAGCACAGTCCGCTGTTGTCGTCAAGCTCTCTGAATTGTGTAGCATAGCGCTTTGGAATCCTGTGGATTGGCCGATTTATCCCTATGCTACGACGTCTTGCTTCAAAGGGTTGGTTTTGGATACTGTAAACAAAATAATGACCGCGACGACGGTCGACGTTGTTGTGATTGAGGATCACCCACTTTATGTTGAGGCCTTGCTGTCATTGCTTTCTGTAGCACTTTCGGGGAGGAAAATCGAACGCTTCCGCGATATCGAGTCGGCTGAGCCCCTACTGAGGGTGGCGTCCCCGACGGTTATTTTGCTCGATTTGATGCTCCCTGGCTTAAGAGGCACCGATGCGCTCCGTCGCGTCAGACAGCAGTGCCCTGATGCGGTGATGGTGACAATTTCTGGAGCCGATGACCCTGTACAAGTCTCGGCATGTCTTGCAGCAGGTGCTCAGGCCTTTGTTTCAAAGGCGGCGAAGCCTCAAGATATTGCTTCGGTTGTGCGTGCCGCGGTGGAGGGGCGCTTGGTACCACCGGTCTGGATCAGCAGCAGTGGACCTCAAGATCCAAAAGCCCTCAGTCAGGTCAATTTAACCGACAGGCAAATGGAAGTGTTGCAGTTGATGTGTCTCGGACATTCAAACAAGCATATTTCCGGTGTGCTCGGAATTACGGAACAAACAACCAAAGCGCATGTCTCTGCTATTTTCAGAGAGCTTGGCGTTTTTAATCGGACACAGGCCGTACTTATTGCCAAGCGGCGAGGCATGGTCAGCCCAGATCCTGTTTAATGTCGGCAAAGCGCCGGCAAAACGCCTAGGCTTGGGAACTGGCCGGGCGTGGCGGCCCCGGAGAGCCGCCTGTTGAACCCGAATCGATGGTCGTTGAACTCAAGAGCCTAAGTTCAACGGCCTAAGACTTTACCGAATCGCACCCAACGCTTGCCATCCCAACGGGCTGTTTGCATGCGCTCAATCGGAAAAAAGTCATCAGGCGCCGTCGACACATTGATGCCAGGTAGAAGCGTCGGGACGGTGAAGTCCTTAAGCGCTGCTGCTTGTTTCATCACATTCTCGCGCGTCAGATTGTCGCCCGACTTCTTCAAGACTTCAACCACGGTCATGGCATTGCTGTAACCGTAAAGATAGTTGAGATCTTTGGTGTCGGCCTGAGGCAAGTACTTCTTCATGAACGCGAGATACTCGAGAATTGCCTTGTCATTGGCAAACTCAGGATCATCAGGCTCTTTCCAATAAAGGCCGGTAATGATGCCAATGCCATTCTCTGCGCCCGCTGGAACCATGACTGCCCCAGCACTATTGGAGACTGAATTGAGGTAATGGGTTGGCTTCCAACCAATTTCAGCCGCCTTCTTGATAGCCATTGCCGCAAATTTAGGAATGGTGATGTTGAAAAAGGTGTCTGCACCGGATGCCTTCAGCTGCACCATTTGACTGTCGATCGTTGGATCGGTGACCTCATAACTCACCTTCGCTACGATCATCGACTTGGCCTTGTCGCCCAAACCGTCCTCAAAACCTTTTAAGTAATCCTTGCCGTAATCATCGTTCTGATAAAGGATTGCGATTTTGGCGTTTGGCTTGGTCTCCAGAATATGCTGGACGTAAATCTTGGCCTCAGGCTGGTAGCTGGGCTGAAATCCCATGGTCCATGGGTAGCCCTTAGGATCACCCCATTTCGTTGCACCGGTCGCGATAAACAAATGGGGTACTTTGCGCTGATTCATGTACTTATGAATCGCCGAGTTTGTTGGCGTACCGAGCGTTGTTACTAAGGCAAGAACGTTATCCTGTTCGACAAGTTTGCGAGCTTGCTCGAGGGTTTTCGGGGGCGAATAACCGTCATCAAGGCTGACAAAGTTGATCTTTCTTCCGTTGACGCCTCCCTGATCGTTAATCATCTGGTAGTAACCAGCGGCCGCTTTACCGATAGCCCCGTAAGCCGAAGCCGGTCCGGAATAGGGCATGATATTGCCGATTTTTATTTCTTTATCAGTAACACCGGGCCCATACTGCTTTTGTGCGAGCGCGGCTGGGCTTGCGCCTGCCACCCCTGCACCGATGGCGACAGCGGCAATCGCCTGCGTGATACCACGCCGCTTAGAGTTCATCGTCATGTACTTCTCCTTCTCCTGTTGATAATGCCCATGATTCCATTTGGGGCGAGGTACATCAGCGCTATGAGAAAGACGCCGTAGACTGCCCATGGCGCTGACTTCGATATCTGGTCAGCGATATTCGGTACAAACTGTATAAAGGCTGCCCCGAAAATGGCGCCAGGGATTGAGGCCAAGCCGCCTACAACCACACCGACTAAAAATGAGATCGATAAAAACACATTAAAACTATCGGGCGCGACGAAGGCAACCGTGATGGCACCGAGCGCGCCTGCAACACCGGTAAAGGCGGCCGATACACCGAAGGTAATCGTTTTTGTTACAGCAAGGTTTACACCAAGGGCGCCGGCCGCGATAGGCTGGTCACGAACAGCGACAATGGCTCGCCCTATCCTGCCATCGAGCAGGTTGCGTGCGATGATGAACATGATCACCGTGACTCCCAATACCATAAAATATAACCATCGGTCCTCTGATAGCGGCTGACCGAATAAAGAAAATTCAATGGGAGGCGTTGGCTTCATGAGAATAATGCCTTGGACACCCCCCGTGAAATGCTCAAAATGTTTGAACTTAAGTAGCTGGGGCATGGCCAAGGCAAGGGCAAATGTTGCCAGCGCAAGATAATGACCACCAAGTCGAAGCGCAGGAAAACCCATCAAGATCCCGGCAACAAAACAAACTGCCGCAGCAATAGGTATGGTTGCCATGTAGGGCAAGCCGAAACGATCCATCAACATAGCAGCACAGTAGCCTCCAATGGCATAAAAAGCCCCATGCCCGAGTGAAATCTGGCCTCCATAGCCAGTCAGTATGTTGAGCCCAAGCAGTGCGATCGCATAAATCAACATCAGGCTAAGCTGGAAAACGCGGAAGTCCTTGATCAAGAAAGGAAGCAATAGCAATCCAATGCCGAAAATCATCCAAACGGGCCAGCGATTGAGTTGGTTCATGGTGGATCCTCAGACGCGGGTGACAACGGTCTTGCCGAAGAGACCGTCCGGCTTGATCGTGAGAATGGCAACGATCAAAACCAAGGCCACGGTTAACTTCAGTTCGGTGCCGATCACATAGGCACCGAGCAGATTCTCAAGTACGCCAACGATGAGCCCGCCCACGACGGCGCCCCAAGGGTTATCGATCCCGCCGAGTAGCGCGGCTGCAAAGCCGTAAAGAAGAATCCCCGACATCATGTTCGGATCGAGAAAAACGATCGGTGCGACCATCATGCCGGCTACAGCACCGACTGCGGCGGCGAAGCCCCAGCCGATGGCAAGCATCCAGGACACCTTGATACCAACCAGACGGGCTGAATCCGGATTTAAGGCTGCCGCTCGCATGGCTAAACCAATGGGCGTAAAGCGCAAAAAACTAAAAATGCATAGCAAAACCGCAAGCGTGACAAGGGTTGAACCAAGCTGGTGGCCTGAGAAATACTTACTGATCAACATGCCTTCCTTTGGGAATGGGCTTGGGAAGACCTTGATCGTATGGTCAAAAAGCATGCCGGAGACAGCATTGAAGATCACCAACAAGCCAATAAAAACAATAACGTTAGTGAGCACTGGTGCTTTTTCCACGGGACGAAGAATAAGGCGCTGTATCGCAATACCACCCGCAAAAGCAATAACCAAGGTGGCAGCAAATGCAATCCAGTACGGTAGACCTAACTGGATCAATGCCCAGGCGATGTAGGTCGCAAAGGTAGCCATTTCGCCCTGGGCAAAGTTGATGTGATGGGTTGATTGGTAAATCATCACAAGCGCCAAACCGACGGCAGCATAAATGCCGCCGTTGGTCACGCCTGATAAAACCTGTAGCAGAAAAGCTTCCATGCGCGCTTGCTCCTTTTTATGCCACGCCCGCTTACGATTCGCCAGCCTAGATCTCAGTAGCCGAGATACACGCGTCGAATCGACTCGTCCGAGCGAATATCAGCAGCAGGACCAGACAAAACAACATTGCCTGTCTCCAACAGATAGGCGTGATCCGCGAGCCCTAAGGCAAGCAAGGCGTTTTGTTCAACCAGCAACATGCTTACCTTGTCTTCCTGATTGATGCTGCGCATGATCTGGAATATTTCTTGAACAATCAGTGGGGCAAGACCAAATGAAGGTTCATCCAAGAGCAAGAGCTTAGGCCGCAGCATCAATGCTCTGCTGATGGCGAGCATTTGCTGTTCGCCCCCAGATAAGGTGCCCGCCTGCTGACGAAAGCGCTCCTTCAGCCGCGGGAAACGCTGATACATGCGGTCAATATCGGCCTCGACAGCATCCCGGTCGCGACGCGTGTATGCGCCCAGGCGCAGGTTTTCCTCAACCGACAACGCGGTAAAGGTGCCGCGACCATCGGGAACATGTGCCACGCCCATTCGCACAATGGACTCCGTGGGCTTGCCATCCACGCGTTGCCCCATGAACTCAACCTCGCCGGCTGTTTTAACGGTCTGGCAAACAGCGCGAAGGGTGGTGGTTTTACCTGCCCCGTTTGCGCCGAGAATGGTGGTGATGCCACCTTGCTCGAGCTTGAAACTGACGCCAAACAAGGCCTGGGTTGCGCCGTACCACGCCTGGAGTTGATTCACTTGCAGCAAACTCATACCGCCTCTCCTCCGAGATAGGCACGAATCACCTCGGGGTGTTTTTGAATTTGTTCGGGGGTTCCCTCAGCGATTTTCTTGCCGAAATTGAGCGCAACAATCCAGTCGGAAATGCTCATCACAAGACTCATGTGGTGCTCAACCAGCAATACCGTGATACCCATTCTGTCCCGCACGTCCTTGATAAGTTCACCCAGATCATGAAGCTCTTCGTGGTTGAGTCCTGCAGCAGGTTCATCGAGCAATAAGAGCTTCGGTTGCGAGGCGAGTGCCCTCCCGAACTCAACGCGCTTTTGTATGCCGAAGGGGAGTTCGCCTGCTGGGCGCTCGGCATACTCGGTCAGTTTCAAATATTTCATGACCTCATCAGCACGCTGGTTCATTTGTGCTTCTTCTTCTTTAACCTGGCCAAGCTTGAGCATGTTGGCAAGAAATCCCGATGACGAACGCGCGTGCGCACCGACCATCACATTGTGTCGGACCGACATCGTCCTGAACATCGCCAGGTTTTGAAAGGTACGGCCGATGCCGATGTAGGCCATTCGGTGAACCGGTGTTTCGGTGATCGAACGGCCTTCGAAGATCAAATCCCCCTCTTGATAGGCGTAAAGCCTGCTCAGGCAATTAAAGAGGGTTGTTTTTCCCGCACCATTAGGGCCTATCAGCCCACAAACTTTGTTGCGCGGTACGTCAAAGCTAACGCCATCGAGCGCCACGATCCCGCCAAAACGCACGGTGATACCTTTGACTGCAAGCAAGCAGTCACTCGCATCATGCCTCAATAAAGTCTCCTCTTATCTAACCCCGTGTTGCCTATCGAACCTTGTCATCGTTCGATGGCAACTTCTCTTTTTCACCTCAAAGTGTAGCGCTTAGTTTGTTCGGTCCCAATGCCCACGGCAGATGCGAGGGGTTTTCATCGATCCGAGTGGACGATTCGCAGTAGGATGCTGCATTCATGAAACCCTCTGAGCCTTCTCCAACGCGTCAGTACCGTTATCTAGACTTGGTCATGGTTGCTTTCGTGACGGTCTACCTGTGTTCCAATCTCATTGGACCCGCTAAAGCCGCGACGCTCGATTTGCCGCTTTTGGGTCAAATTACCTTCGGCGCGGGCGTGTTGTTTTTCCCGATCTCCTATGTCTTCGGAGACATTCTCACTGAAGTTTATGGCTATGCACGGGCGCGCCGGGTGATATGGACAGGTTTCGCTGCGATGGTTTTTGCTTCCTTCATGGCCTTTGTGGTGGTTTCATTACCGCCTGCAGCGGGTTGGAACAATCAAGCGGCTTACGAAATTGCTTTCGGTAGCACCTGGCGCATTGTTGCTGCCTCACTGGCTGCATATTGCGTGGGTGAATTCGTCAATTCCTTCGTGCTCGCCAAACTTAAACTGTTGACCGAAGGCAGACACCTGTGGATGCGAACCATCGGGTCTACAGTATTCGGCGAAGCTATAGATTCCATGATGTTTTATCCGCTCGCATTTTGGAACAGTGGACTGATTCCCAACGAACTCATCCCAAGTCTTATGCTATCGCAATGGATCGCTAAGACGGCAGTTGAGATTCTTTTCACCCCGATTACTTATCAGGTTATTGGCTTTCTTAAGCGCGCTGAGCAAGAAGATTACTTCGACCACGATACCGATTTCACCCCGTTCCGCATAAAAACATAGCCGCGTCAATGATGCGAGCCTTATTTTTCAGACTACTTGCGCGCGACTTCCAAGCAGGGCATCTGACCTTGCTCGGTTTGGCTTTGGCGATCTCGGTCTTTGCCATGGCAACCGTGCTAAGTCTTGCCGATCGATTTGAGCGAAGCATTAAGGCACGAGCGGCAAGTTTGCTTGCGGCTGATGTGCTTTTAGTGAGCGACCATCCGATCGATCCCAGGCTGCCCAACGAGGCCGAGGCGCTCGGCTTTCGGCTCATGAAAACCGCGGTCTTTCCTGGCATGGTGACGCTCGGCGATCAGACGATGCTTGCATCCATCAAGGCTGTCAGCGGGACCTACCCCTTGCGCGGCAAGCTGCAGCTTCAATCGGCCCAAGGTGGCGGCTTGCTCGATAAGGTCATCCCGGGTTCGGTTTGGTTGGAGCAAAGTCTTCTGGACCGCTTGCAAGGCAATTTGGGCGACAAGCTTCGGCTTGGCGAGCGGGAGTTTTTGATCAGCGGTGTTATCCGGGAAGAGCCTGACCGTGTGGCGGCTTTTATTAACTTCGCGCCAAGACTGATGATTCATGAGGACGATCTGCCGTCCACCGGCTTGATTCAAGAGGGGAGCCGGATTACCTGGCGCATGGGGCTTGCACACGCCGATGCGGATGCAGCTAAGCGATGGATCGAGCAGCACGAAGACAAGCTTGATAAGGGGCAGCGGATTGAGGCCCAGGACGCTGGGCGCCCGGAGATCCAACTCACCATGCAGCGCGCAAAGGGATTCCTCGGCTTGATTGCTTCAATCATCGCTATTGTTGCCTGTGCGGCCATTGCGCTTGCCTCAAGACACTACGCCAGCACTCACATGAAGCAATACGCGGTGATGCGCGTGATGGGCGCATCGGCGTCGCTATTGTTTGGCATCGTCGTGCTGCAGTTCTTAAGCATCGGCTTACTGGCCGGTAGTTGCGGAGCCTTCCTTGGTGTTTACGCCGCCGACTACTTGGCCTTGCTGATTCCCGTGAAGCTTGCACAGCAACTGCCGCCAGCTGATTTGGGTGTTGCCTTTCAAGCACTGATTGCAGGCATCCTGATGCTCCTTAGCTTTTCACTCGGGGGCTGGTTGCAGCTTCTCGGTGTCACGCCGAACGTGCTTTTCCGTGAGCAAACGCCCGGTCAGGCGCACAATGCGGCAGGATCCTCGAAGCTGGGAGGGATTTTGCGATCGAATCTTCCCTGGTTTGTGATCGCTCTTGCCAGCCTCGCGCTCAGTGTTTGGTTAAGCGAGAGCTTGCGCAGTGCGATCTTGCTTTGGACCGGTCTAATGCTGGTTTTTTGCTTGCTGGCGCTCTGTTTGGCCGTGTTTTACCGCGCGGGTCGGGATCTCGGCGAAGCCCTGCCGACGCGTTTTTTCGCCTGCAAGCTTGCCTTGCGAAGGCTCGGCAGAACGCCGTTTCGACGTGCCATGCAGCAAAGTGCGAGCACGCTTGGTGTGCTCGCCTTGTTGTTGCTGAGTTTTGTACAAGATGACCTGATCAGCAGCTGGCAGCGTGCCTCGCAAAGCGCTACACCCGATCGTTTTCTCATCAATATCCAAAACGATCAATTAACTGAAGTGGTCGAATTCTTAAAACGAACCCTCAAAGACGAAACAGCTGAAATGTATCCGATGGTTCGCGGCCGGCTCATTGCGAAAAATGGGCAGGCGATGCAGCCAGAGGATTTCGAAGCGCTTCGGGCAAAGCGCTTGCTTGACCGGGAGTTCAATTTGTCGTATGGCGAAGGACCGATTGAGGGTAACCGCTTGATTGAAGGGCAATGGCCCAGGCGCGGACACGCCGATGCCTCGGTAGAGCAGGGTCTGGCAAAAACACTCGGACTATCCATGGGTGATGAGATTGAATTCGAAATCGCCGGTGAGCGGGTCAAAGCGCGTATCAGCAGCATTCGAGCGCTCGCCTGGGAAAATATGCGGGTTAATTTTTTCGTTGTCCTGTCACCCCAGTTGCTCGAGGATCAGGCGCAAAGCTGGATTGCTAGCTTGCACACGCGCGGCGTTCCTAACTTTGACCGCTTACTGAATGCCGGATTTCCCAACATCACATCGGTTGACTTAACGGCTGCGATCGAACAAGCGAAATCCCTGGTCGAGCAGCTCACAGCCGGGCTTCGATGGCTGTTTTTACTGGCCTTGGTGAGCGGCGCCTTGGTGATCGCTTCAGCCCTGCAACTTGAGCAGGAGGAACGTCAACGCGACGCGGCGCTCCTGAGGGTGCTCGGCGCAAGCCAGGCCCAGTTAAGAGCAATGCTGACGGTCGAGCTGATGATCTCAGGGCTGCTTGGGGGATTGCTCGCCGGCGGTTTTGCCTATTTGCTCGGACTTTATTTGGGTAAAGAATTGCTCGAGCTTCCTGGCTATGGAAGCCCGTCAGTCATCATCGTAGGCGTGCTGCTACAGCTTGCCGTGAGTCTTGTTTCAGCGATTATTGCGATGCAACACCTTTTTCGGCGTTCGGCGGGCGACGCAATTCGCTTGACCAATTGAGCTGAGCATGGTTTCAATGCGGTGATGCAAAAACCTATCATCAGTTTTCAGCGCGCCTTAGCCGCGGCTGAACTTGAGCAAGTTCGTGAGCTCTTTCTTGACTATGCAGCCTCGCTTAGCATTGACTTGAGCTTTCAGGGCTTTGAGGATGAGTTAAAGGCGCTGCCGGGCGAATATGCCAGTGAAGCGGGTGGGGCGCTCATACTTGCTCACCTTGATGGTCAAGCCGCTGGATGCGGTGCCATGCGGGCCTTCCCTGATGCAGACTACAGCAATGCCTGCGAAATGAAGCGCGTTTATGTGAGACCTGCTTTTCGCGGTATGGGACTGGGTCGACAGATGGCTTTGCGGCTGATCGATGAGGCATGCTCGATGGGTTATTCCTGCATGTTGCTCGATACGCTTGATGACATGGAAGCTGCCCGTGGCTTATATGAGAGCTTGGGTTTTGAAGAAATTCCGCCCTATTATTTCAATCCGATTCCGGGCGCCCACTACCTTAAGGTAGATTTGTGAAGAGCGAGACAGCGTGCAATGAGAGCTGAAATTCATAACAAGGAAACCGCTATCAATACCGATCGATCGCATGCGCTGGCGATGGCCCGATCGCTTGCGCATAACGGCAGTTTTTTGAGCGTGCTAGAGCGTCGGGTCGCTTATAAGACGTCGTCGCAAGAGGATCCAACCGGACCTGCGATGGATGCCTACCTGCGCGATGAAATGTGGCCTTATCTTGTTGAGATGGGGTTCCGGTGCACGATTTACGATAACCCGGTCAAGGCTGCGGGTCCCTTGCTGCTTGCCGAGCGTTATGAGGAAGGCGCAGCCTTAACCTTGTTGTCCTACGGGCACGCCGATGTGATTCGTGGTCAAGAAGATCGTTGGCGAGAAGGCTTGTCGCCCTGGGAGCTTCGTCAAGAAGGCCAGCGGGTCTACGGGCGTGGCACTGCAGACAATAAAGGGCAGCACAGCATTAATCTTGAGGCGCTGCGAACCGTTTTGGCGATACGCGGCAAACTTGGTTTCAACATTAAATTGATTCTTGAGACCGGGGAAGAAACAGGTTCGCCGGGTCTTGCTGCTTTTTGTGAACAACATAAGACGCACTTGAAGGCTGATCTGTTGATTGCATCAGATGGCCCCAGGATCCGCCCCGGCTTAGCCACGATTTATGGTGGCAGCCGCGGTGTTATTAATTTTGAACTCCGGGTCGATGCGCGCGAGGGCGCCCATCATTCAGGCAATTGGGGGGGCTTAATTTCGAACCCGGGCATCCGGCTTGCGCACGCCATCGCGTCGATCTGTGATGCACGAGGCGCCATACGGGTTGCCAATTGGCGTCCGCAAAGCCTCACGGACCCCATTCGCGATGCGCTGCGTGGTATTGAAGTTGACGGGGGCGATGATGGGCCAAGCATTGAACCGGAATGGGGTGAACCGGGTCTCAGCCCGGCTGAGCGGGTTTACGGCTGGAATAGTTTTGAGGTTTTGGCGTTTCAAACGGGTAATCCCGCTGCGCCGGTTAATGCGATCCCGCCACGAGCTCATGCCCATTGTCAACTGCGTTTTGTGATAGGTACCCAGGTTGATCGGATCCTTGCCGACTTGCGCGTGCATTTGCAGCAGGCGGGGTTTTCCGATGTTGAGGTACTCGATCCGGTCAAGCCGGCGATGGCTGCTACGAGACTCGATCCCCGGGATCCTTGGTGTCTTTATGCGGTGGCTTCGATTGAGCGTTCACTGGGAATACGTCCCGGTGTTCTGCCCAATTTGGGTGGCTCACTGCCCAACGATGTTTTTGCGGACATCCTCGGTTTGCCGACAATCTGGGTTCCACACTCTTATGCGGGTTGCAATCAGCATGCACCGAATGAGCACATGCTGATGCCAATCATCGAGGAGGGCCTGGTGGCGATGACAGGTCTGTTCTGGGATCTTGGCGATCCCGCGGGGCTTAGACCTCTGCGCGCCTAGTCTTGACGGGACTCGTGCGCGCGTCTCTAAATCATGGCGAGGGTCCTTAAACCATGGCGAGCTTCATGGATTCGTTGCGCGCTCAATCGGAGCGTGACATGCCCGAGGTGCGACCTCCGTCAATCGTAATGGTTTGTCCGGTGGTGTAGGAGCCCGCTCTCGCGGCAAGGAAAACCGCCGCACCTGCAATTTCATCAGGTTCGCCAATACGTCCCAACGGGGTATGGGCAACCGTCTTTTGCAGGATGTTTGGATTTTCCCACAGGGCCTTGGCGAAATCGGTTTTGATGAGCCCTGGTGCGATGCAATTCGCACGTACATTGTATTCACCCCATTCCACGGCCAAATTCCGCGCGAGTTGCATGTCTGCAGCCTTGGAGATGCAATAAACACCAAGACGATCTGAGCCCTGGAAACCACCGATCGAAGAAATAATCATGATGCTTCCGCCGCCTTGCTGCTTCATGATCGGCGCAACCATGTTGCAGAGCCAAAAATTGCTACGGACGTTGCTGTTCATCACGCGGTCGTAGGCCTCATCCGGCATATCAATTGACGGTCCAAAATAAGGATTAACAGCCGCGTTACAAACCAGGCTGTCAATACGTCCCCAGGTGGTCATGCAATGATCAACCAAGGCCTGCAGTTCTTCTTTACGGCCGATGTGACAGCTTAAGGCAATGGCTTCGCCACCGGCTTGACGAATCTTGTCGACCACCTGTTGGCAGGCTTCAAGCTTTCGGCTTGAGACAAGCACTTTTGCCCCATGCTCAGCAAGTCTGATTGCAATCGATCGCCCGATACCCCGGCTTGCACCGGTGACCACCGCGACCTGATCGGTCAAATCGAATAATCCCATGGCGGGCTTGCTTGATGGTTCCATCGACAACTCCTTTTTTGTTTGATATCAGTACATGACTGGCTTTGTATCCAGCTGCCAGCGGGCAAGTAAAAAACACAACATTACAGCAATGAATGCGCAGAACACAGCGATGGTGACGGCAAGGTGATAATTGCCGTAACGGTCAAAAAGTGCGCCTGCTCCGACCGGCCCAAGCAGGTTGCCAAGACCCGCGCCGCTGTAGACCAAGCCTAGAATGCCTGTGACCGCACGTGCGCCGAAAAAGTCCATGCAAATCGGTGGAAAAAGTGCGACCACCGAGCCATAAGCAAGCCCGAACCAAAGGGCGAAAGTCGCAAGACCTAGCCAGCCAGGGTCTAAAAACCAGATCAATAGTGAGCAGGCGAGCATGGCATTGGATGCGCCCATGGTGACAAGGCGCCCGTAACGATCGGCAAAGAAACCGATCAAAAAGCGTCCCCCGATGCTGCCTAGGCCAATGAACCCGATGGTGGATACCGCTTGAACCTCGGCAACACCCTGATCTCGGGCAAATTGAATCACATGCGCAAAGGGGAAAAAAAGGCTCGGGCCAGCGACGGCGCAAATACCGAATAAAAGCCAGAACGCTCTGCTTCGTATCGCTTGGGCAAGGCTCAAGCCACTGACGCTTTGAGGCATGCTTGTATTTTGCTGTGGCATGCTGATCTGGCTTGTGGCTAAAAGCCCCAAAAGCATCGCGCCAAGGCCAAGGTAGAACATGGTCTCGCGCCATTGCAAGGCGCTGATTCCAAAACTCACAAGGGGTGGAATAAGCAGGGTGCCAAGGCCAATACCAGCGCTAGCAATACCACTGGCGAGAGAACGCCTTGTGGTGAACCACGGCGGTACAGCGCCCATGACTGGCGTGTAAACAAGTGCTACGCCGAAGCCGATGCCAAGGCCATAAGACCAATAAATTTCATGAATCGTTTCAGCGCGGCTCGCCAACATCGCCCCGAGGCCAAGCGTGACCATGCCGCAAGATGAAACGATCCGGGGTCCGAAGCGAACAGCAGCAATGCCGCCGGCCGCACCTGCTATAAAGTATAGAAAACCGGACAAACCAAACATCAGCGAAATATCGGCGCGTTGCGCCTGAAACGTTTCACTGAGGACCGCAAAGAAGGCGCCGAATGAGTACGAGGTGCCAAAGATAATACCCAGGGCAACCATTGCTGCGAAGGTTACTGCCCAGCCGCGACTCATCGACTGGTACGTCTGTGAGAGACTTGGCGCGCCCGGCAGGATTCGAACCCACGACCCCCTGGTTCGTAGCCAGGTACTCTATCCAACTGAGCTACGGGCGCGTAGCAAGCCTGCGAGTATAACATCGCGTTTAGCCTTGTTCTAAGTCCGACAAATCATCGTGTGAAGTGAAGCCGACCTCAGTCTAACCCTGACCTTCGCCACGATGCAGTGCAAGTTTTCGCCTGTATTTCAGTTTTTTAAGGCTTTATGTTTTCTGGTGTCGGCTAAAAGAGCCGCTCTACTGCACCGCCTCGGCATTGCATTCAAATTCGACTGGTGGATCAGAATTTCTTAATGTGGAATTATTTTTCATTTTACGAAATTTTGCTTGTTGTTTCAGCAAGCACTTCCTAGAATCTCGCATTCCATGGGAGAAGCGCCAATGTCTGCATTGCCACAACAATCACCGATGACGCGTAGTGATGATCTTGATCCGCTCGAAACCCAAGAGTGGCTTGATGCGCTGGAGTCTGTGCTACATGCCGAGGGGCCGGAACGCGCTCATTACCTTATCGAACGGATGATCGAACTCGCCAGGCGCTCGGGTGGCTACATACCGTTTTCGCCGAATACCGCTTACATCAACACGATTCCGCCCCAGCTTGAAATTGCCTCACCGGGCAACGCCGAATACGAGGAGCGGATCCGGTCCTACATTCGATGGAATGCGATGGCCATGGTGGTTCGTGCCAACAGCCATAACCCTCCAGACGGCGGCGATTTAGGTGGTCATATTGCGACCTTTGCCTCCTTGGCAACGATGATCGGCGCAGGCATGAATCACTTCTGGCATGCGGAAACGCCCGATCATGGTGGTGATTTGGTTTACTTCCAGGGGCATGCCGCGCCGGGTGTTTATGGGCGAGCCTTTCTTGAAGGCAGACTGACCGAAGAGCAACTCAATGGATTTCGGCAAGAGGTCGATGGCAAGGGATTATCGTCCTACCCCCATCCCAAACTCATGCCTAGCTTTTGGCAGTTTCCAACCGTTTCCATGGGCCTTGGGCCACTCACGGCGATTTATCAAGCGCGCTTTTTGAAGTATTTGCATGCTCGCGGCATCGCAGACACCTCCAAGCGTAAAGTTTGGGTTTTCTGCGGCGATGGCGAAATGGATGAGCCCGAATCATTGGGCGCAATCGGCTTGGCGGCCCGAGAACGGCTTGACAATTTAATTTTTGTTGTGAATTGCAACTTGCAGCGACTTGACGGTCCGGTTCGTGGTAACGGAAAGATCATTCAGGAACTCGAAGGTGAATTTCGTGGTGCAGGTTGGAACGTTATTAAATTGATTTGGGGATCTTATTGGGATGCCTTGCTTGCGGTTGATCGTGACGGGATCTTGCAGCAGGTGATGGAGGAAACGGTTGACGGCGAGTATCAGGCCTTTAAAGCCAATGATGGTGCTTTTGTTCGCAAGCACTTTTTCGGAAAACACCCCCGTTTACTCGAAATGGTTGCCAAGATGACCGATGACGACATTTGGCGTCTTAATCGGGGCGGTCACGATCCTCACAAAGTGTATTCGGCGTTTTATAGCGCTATAAACCATAAGGATCAACCCACCGTTATTCTTGCGAAAACAGTCAAGGGCTATGGGATGGGGCGCGCCGGCGAGGCGAAAAATCCCACCCACCAGCTCAAGAAGCTCGACAAACAGACAATCCTCGAATTTCGCGATCGATTTAACATTCCTGTGGCAGATGATCAGGTTGAAGATTTGCCCTTTTTCAGGCCTCCTGCAGATGCGCCGGAGATGGTCTACATGCATGAGCGGCGTAAAGCGCTCGGCGGTTATCTGCCGGCTCGCCGCATGCAAGCGGACGAAAGGCTTGCGGTGCCGGCGCTCGATGTTTTAAAGCCGGTTCTCGAAGCGACCGTCCAGGGGCGTGAAATTTCAACCACCCAGGCCTTTGTACGGATTCTCACAAGCTTGTTGCGAGACAAGCAGATTGGCAACCGCATTGTCCCGATCGTGCCTGATGAAGCAAGAACTTTCGGTATGGAAGGTATGTTTAGGCAGCTCGGGATTTATGCACCTTTCGGGCAGAAGTACACGCCAGTCGACAAGGATCAGGTGATGTATTACCGCGAGGATGCAGCCGGACAAATTCTCGAGGAAGGCATTAATGAGGCTGGCGCGATGAGCTCGTGGATGGCAGCAGCCACCTCATACTCGACCAACAATCGGGTGATGATTCCTTTTTATATTTATTACTCGATGTTTGGCTTTCAGCGTATCGGCGATCTGGCATGGGCTGCGGGCGACATGCAGGCGCGTGGGTTCCTGCTCGGTGCAACCGCAGGGCGCACGACCCTTAACGGTGAAGGTCTGCAGCACGAAGACGGGCACAGCCATCTCTTGTCGAGCACGATTCCAAACTGTGTATCCTACGACCCGAGCTTTGCCCACGAAGTTGCCGTGATCATCCATGATGGTTTAAGGCGCATGGTTGGCAACCAGGAGAATGTTTTTTATTACATTACCCTGATGAATGAGAACTATGCGCATCCGGGGCTTCGCGATGAGGACAAGACGGGCATTATTCGCGGCATGTACTTGCTGCAAAAGGCCCCTGAGTCGAAGCTGAAAGTGCAGTTGATGGGTTCGGGCACGATTTTGCGCGAAGCACTGGCAGCCGCTCAGATGCTTGCAGACGATTGGCAGGTCGCTGCTGATGTCTGGAGCACAACCAGTTTTACCGAGTTGCGGCGAGAAGCGCTTGCCTGCGAGCGTTATAACTTGTTACATCCGGAGTCTGCGGCACGAATCCCCTATGTGACCGAAATGCTGTCATCGCGCAAAGGATCGATTGTCGCAACAACCGACTACATGAAGTCTTTTGCGGACCAGATCAGGGCTTTTATCCCCAAGGGACGCGATTACTTTGTGCTTGGCACCGACGGCTTTGGTCGTTCCGATTTTCGTTATAAGTTGCGCGAGCATTTCGAGGTTGACCGTCGTTTTGTGGTCTTGGCGGCCTTAAGGCATCTGGTCAACGAAGGACAACTCAAGGCTTCTGTGTTGAGCGAGGCAATCGCCCGATATCAGATCAATCCGGAAAAGATTGATCCCGCTTACGCCTGAGAAGATTTATTCTGCTCAGGCCACATTACCCCAGTGTCCGTATCGGAGAAAGACACATGCAAGTGCTGGAGATCAAAGTACCTGACATCGGAGATTTCTCCGAAGTCACTGTGATTGAATTGCTCGTGAAGCCGGGTGATCACGTTCAGGTTGAGCAGTCGCTTATCACCGTCGAAAGTGATAAAGCGTCGATGGAGATACCTTCCAGTACATCAGGGGTTATCGAGAGCTTGCTTATCAAATTAGGCGATAAGGTCTCTGAGGGCACATCGATTGCCCGCATCCAATTGGCGGGCGAGGGCGATCTTGGTGTCCCGAAGGTTATAGATCCATCAACACCAATCCCGTCGGTGCCTGCGCCGTCAGTGCNNGTGGTCCCTGCCGCACCTGTGGTGGCGCATCAGGCTGACAGCGGGTCGCTTTTGCTGAACAAACCTCATGCGTCGCCCTCTGTGCGCAAGTTTGCACGTGAACTTGGTGTTGCGTTAAACCTTGTGAAGGGGAGCGGTACGAAGGGCCGTATTACCCAGCTTGATGTACAGGCCTATGTGAAGCTTGCGCTACAAGCGAATCAGGCTTCGCCTGAGCAGGGCAATGCTTCCACAGCAAACGATGGTGCCGCGCTAGGGCTTATTCCCTGGCCTAAGGTTGATTTTGAAAAATTCGGGTCGGTCGAGCGCAAAGCTTTATCAAGAATCAAGAAAATCTCCGGTGCAAATCTTCATCGCAACTGGGTCATGATCCCCCATGTCACCCAACAAGACGAAGCGGATGTTACGGACCTTGAAGCATTTCGCCAGATGCTTAATGAGGAACACGCGAAAGCCTCGGTCAAAATAACCATGCTCGCTTTTATGGTGAAGGCAATGGTTCAGTGTTTAAAGCGTTTTCCGGACTTCAATGCCTCGTTGGATGGCGATGAGCTGGTGCTGAAGCAGTACATGCATATTGGTTTTGCTGCAGATACGCCCAATGGTCTGGTGGTGCCTGTACTGAAAGACGCAGACCAAAAAGGGATTGTTGCGATTGCGAAGGAGAGCTCGGAGCTTGCAGCTAAAGCCCGAGAAGGTAAGCTCGCCCCTGCTGATATGCAAGGTGGATCGATCTCGATTTCATCACTAGGTGGGATCGGTGGGAGCTTTTTCACGCCGATCATCAATGCGCCTGAAGTCGCGATCTTGGGCGTTGGTCGAGGGCAGATGAAGCCGCAATGGCAGTCGAGCACATCAAGTTTCGTACCACGACTGATGTTGCCACTTTCGCTGTCCTATGATCATCGTGTGATCGATGGCGCGGCAGCAGCGCGTTTCATCAGCTACTTGAGTCAATTGCTCAGCGATTTCCGACGTGTAACGCTCTGATAAAGATGATTGACATGGTAATCGTCGATGTAAAACTACCCAATATTGGCGACTTCAGCGAAGTTGGTGTGATCGAATTGCTGGTCGCAAAAGGGGATCAGGTCAAGGCTGAACAATCTTTGATCACGGTCGAGAGCGACAAGGCTTCAATGGAGATTCCATCGCCGGGCGAAGGTGTCGTTGAGGAGATCCTGGTTACGCTTGGCGACAAGGTTTCCGAGGGCAGTCTTATCATGCGGATGAGGCCGGTTCCCGACGTGAGCGCCGTGCAAACCTCAACAACCCCGGCAGTTGAGGACCCGCAGTTTTCGGGATCAGCGCATCCAATCCCTGTCCCAGCACCACCCGTATTGCCCGGCACCAATGCTTTTGACTGCGATCTGCTTGTCATTGGCGGCGGCCCCGGGGGCTACTCTGCAGCCTTTCGAGCCGCCGATCTTGGTATGAAAGTGCTGCTGATCGAGCGCTATGCCAGCCTTGGCGGCGTCTGTCTTAACGTGGGTTGTATACCCTCGAAAGCCTTGTTGCATGTCGCCGCCGTGACCGATGAGGCTCAACGATTGGCACATCACGGCATCAAGTTTGCCAAGCCCAGCGTTGATCTCCATGGCTTACGCGATTGGAAGCAGTCAGTGATCGGGAAACTTACCGGTGGCCTTGCGTCAATGGCCAAGGCGCGCAAAGTTGAGCATGTCAAGGGCATTGCGAGGTTTGTGAGCCCTCATTCGGTTGAGGTTGACCAGGGCGAAGCGACAACGCGGCTGATCAGCTTTTCCAAGGCGATTGTGGCGGCTGGTTCGGCGGCGATTCATCTGCCTTTCTTACCCGATGATCCGCGGATTGTTAACGCCACGGGTGCGCTTGAATTGCCCATGATTCCCGAGCGGATGCTGATCATCGGCGGCGGCATTATCGGGCTGGAAATGGGAACGGTTTATTCAAGCCTGGGCGCGCGACTTGATGTTGTTGAAATGCTCGAGGGTTTGATGCAGGGGGCAGATCGGGACCTGGTCAAAGTATGGCAGCAGTTCAATGCACATCGCTTTGATCACATCATGCTAAATACTAAAACGGTTGCGGCAAGCGTTAGTGCCGACGGCATCCTCGTGAGCTTTGAAGACAGGCAAGGTATACGCAGTGAAAAGTCCTATGACTTGGTGCTTTGTGCCGTCGGTCGAAAGCCCAACGGCCTTCGCCTCGGCCTTGACGCTGCGGGCGTAAGGCACGACGAGCGCGGCTTTATTCCTGTTGACACACAAATGCGCACTAACCAAGCGCATATTTTCGCCATTGGCGATATCGTTGGGCAGCCGATGCTTGCGCATAAAGCCGTCCACGAGGGGCATGTGGCTGCGGAAGCTGCCCATGGTTCTAAAGATCACTTCGATGCCCGGGTTATTCCTTCGGTTGCTTATACCGATCCAGAAATCGCCTGGGCCGGTCTTACCGAAGCAGAAGCCGGCAAGCTCGGGGTCAAGATCAATAAGTCAGTCTTTCCCTGGGCTGCCTCGGGACGTGCCATTGCAAACGGTCGCGACGAAGGTTTCACCAAACTGTTGTTTGATGCCGAACACGGCCGTTTGCTCGGCGGGGCAATTGTCGGTACGCAGGCGGGCGATATGATTGGTGAAATTGCCTTGGCGATCGAAATGGGTGCCGATGCAAGCGATATCGGGAAGACAATCCATCCGCATCCAACCCTCGGAGAGAGTATTGGGATGGCTGCGGAGGCGGCACTCGGTATCTGTACCGATCTGCCGCCCCGTAAACGCTGATCTGCCCGTTTAGCCCCGACTGTCCAGAGGGCGGGGGCTTGGGTGCGTGTTATGCCTTGTTCGTTGCGAGCCGTTGCTGGTGTCGGTTAATTGCAGCGCGCACAGCTTCCGGCGCTGTCCCGCCAAGATGATTTCTTGCTGCCAGGGAGCCGTCAAGCCCAAGGACCTGATAGACATCATCCTCGATCAAATTCGAATACCGCTTGAGCCTTGCCAGAGGTAATGCGCTTAAGTCAACGCCGTCCTGATCGGCTTCGCGAACTGCACTCGCTACCGCCTCATGCGCGTCTCGAAACGGCATCCCCTTGCGGACGAGATAATCAGCAAGATCTGTTGCGGTGGCAAAACCCCGGCCTGCTGCTTGGCGCATCCGATCCTTGTTAACCATCATGCCAGCAACAAGATCAATAAAAATCAATAAGGTATCGCTCACTGTATCGGCGGTGTCAAAGAGGGGTTCTTTGTCTTCCTGGTTATCCTTGTTGTAGGCTAAGGGCTGCGCCTTCATCAGCATCAATAAAGCCATCAGATGCCCGACAACGCGGCCTGTCTTACCGCGGGCGAGTTCGGGTACATCGGGATTTTTCTTCTGCGGCATGATCGAAGAGCCTGTGCAAAAGCGATCAGGCAGGTCGATAAATCCGATGTTAGGTGACATCCAAAAAACCAATTCCTCGGATAAGCGCGATACATGAACCGCAATTAGCGAGGCAGCCGCACAGTATTCGATCGCAAAGTCTCGGTCGGAAACGGCATCGATCGAATTGTCGCATAGCCCGTCAAAATCCAATAAGGCGGCAACACGTTCGCGATCGATCGGAAAGCTCGTTCCTGCAAGCGCTGCTGCGCCCAAGGGCAAGCGGTTCACGCGGCGTCGTAAGTCGGCCAGTCGCTCTTCATCGCGGGCAAACATGGCAACATAGGCGAGAAGGTGATGCGCAAAACTCACCGGCTGCGCAACCTGCAAATGCGTAAAGCCGGGCATCACGGTGGTCGTGTGCCTATCGGCCTGATCGAGAAGGGCGATTTGCAGTTGCTGCAGCAGTCCGGTTTGTGCATCGATCACATCACGCAGCCAAAGCCGAATGTCGGTTGCAACCTGGTCGTTGCGTGATCGCGCGGTGTGCAAGCGTTTGCCGGCGTCACCGATGAGTTGCGTGAGCCGTCGTTCGATATTCAGATGGACGTCTTCCAAATCGATTGACCAGCCAAAATCGCCCTGATCTATTTCGGCTTTGATCTGCCCCATGCCATCAACGATGGCATCAAAATCAACAGCTGAGATGATGTGCTGCTCGTAGAGCATTTGTGCATGCGCAAGCGACGCTTTGATGTCTGCCTGCGCTAAACGCTGATCAACATCAACCGAAGCGGTGTAACGTTTAACCAGCGCGCTTACCGGCTCGCTAAAGCGGGCTGACCAGGCTTCTTGTTTCCGATCGAGTGAATTGCTCATAGTGTGGAGATTATAAGATCAGTACCTGCAACCAAGCCCGAGCGCTCAAACACCATGAACCGTCTTGAAGTTGTTTCCAGCGAGGATGAAGCAGCGATTCCGGTACTTCCGGACTGCGCTAATCCAGGGATCGCTCTACGTGTGTTTTTTTTGATCCAAGCGATGCTCTTATGCGTGGCCTGGAGCGCATCCAATCGTGTCGATGAGCTGATTGGGGCGTGGACCGCGCAGCAATTCGCCGTGCTTCCTGCCATGTTGATCGGATTGCCTGTCATGAGTCTCATCCGGCGTCGCGCCACCTTGTGGCCCGAGTGGATGCAGTGGTCATTTTTGTTGGGATTTTCGGCCATGCTATCGATTCTCGCCGCCTGGTGGACGGTTTCGGTGCTCAACATGATGCCGCACCCGATGCAAGACGACTGGTTTACCTTACTGGGTCGGGGGCTGGGGGGCGCAGGTCTTGCGGCAATGATTGCGCTTGTGTTGCGCTGGCGCGAGCAAGCGCTATCGCCGGCACTCGATCGGGCAAGGCTGCAGGCACTGCAATCAAAAATTCGTCCGCATTTTCTTTTTAACGCGCTCAACGCCGTGCTAGGGCTGCTTCGCAGCGAACCTCGGCGCGCGGAGGTCGTCTTGGAAGGACTTGCCGATTTGTTTCGCATGTTGCTTCGCGACGAACGTGAACTTGTTCCTTTGGCCGACGAGATTCGATTTTGTCGTGATTATCTGGCGGTCGAATCTGAACGGCTCGGCGATCGTTTGCATGTTGATTTTGATCTGGACGAGTCGGCGCTTACTGCCTTGGTGCCGCCACTGCTGCTTCAACCGCTGCTTGAGAATGCGGTCCATCACGGCATCGAGCCTTCGGAACAAGGCGGCAAAGTGTTACTGAGGGTTTTTCGGCGTTCGGACCGCGTTCAGGTTTTGATCGAGAATCCGATGACGAGCGAAGGGCCGCTTCGGGCGGGCAGGCAGATGGCTTTATCCAATGTACGCCAAAGGCTTGCCTTGCTGTACGATATCGAGGCATCAATGCATATCGAACGAAGTAAAGCGTACTTTCGACTGACCTTGGAATTCCCTTGCCGCGAGGAAAAAAAGTCTGCGCATGTCTGAACAAACCAGCGTTTTGATTGTCGATGATGAGTCTCCGGCTCGAGCGCGATTGCGCGAGTTGCTCGGGGACCTTGCCAAAGAATTTAAGGTCGAAGTCGCGGGCGAAGCAAGTTCGGGCACTGAAGCCCTGATGATGATCGAAAGCCTGCAACCCCATGTCGTCTTTCTCGATGTGCAGATGCCTGGCATGAGCGGCATCGAGTTAGCGCGACACTTGTCCGCACAAGCGGCCCATGGACGGATGTTGATGCCGATGGTTGTCTTTGTGACCGCCTTCGATGAATTTGCGATCGAAGCCTTCGAAGTCCGGGCGATCGATTACCTGCTGAAACCAGTTCGTGTTGCAAGGCTGCTCGACACGCTTCGGCGGATCGGGCAGCGCAGCGCCGAAGAGCGCATCGAGATGACCGGTAGCGCCGCCAAATTGCTGGCACCAAAGCGCCGGCACCTGTCAGTGCATGAACGTGGCCGCGTGCAGCTTGTACCCATCGAACAAGTGATTTATCTCAAGGCCGAGATGAAGTACGTCACCATTCGAACCAGAGAACGTGAGTTCTTGATCGAGGAGTCCCTGACCTCACTTGAGGATGAGTTTTCCGATGTTTTTGTGCGGATCCATCGCAACGCCCTGGTGTCGAAGGCGGCGATTGCCGGTTTTGAGCGGGTCAGTGCGGATGGCTCAGGGGAAGGGAGCGATCCATATTGGCAGGTGGTTCTCCATGAATTGCCTGATCGATTACCGGTGAGTCGTCGACAGTGGTCCGTGGTGAGAAACCTCGTATCCTGATCCTGTCCGGCATACGCCTCGCCTAAACCATGACAAAAGCCCCCCGAGCATTAAGGATCGCAAGCCGCAAAAGCAGGCTCGCCCTGTGGCAGGCAGAACACGTAGGCCGTCTTTTGCAGGCACACTATCCGGATACCCGGATCGAAATTATCGGTATGTCAACTGAAGGCGACCGTGTCCTCGATCGCGCCCTTTATGAAATTGGCGGAAAAGGCCTTTTTACCAAAGAGCTGGAAATTGCATTACTCCGAGGTGAGGCGGAGCTTGCGGTGCATTCGCTCAAAGATGTGCCGATGACGCTTCCAGAGTCCTTTTGTTTGGCTGGCGTCATGGCGAGGGAAGATGCGCGGGACGCTTGGGTGAGTCCGACGGTTGCTCGCCTCGAAGATTTGCCGCAAGGCGCGATTGTGGGCACCTCGAGCCTTCGCAGAGAGGCGCAGCTCAAGGCGATGAGACCGGACATCGAAATCCATCCTTTACGCGGCAACCTCGACACCCGTCTTGCCAAGCTTGACCGGGGCGAGTTTCAGGGCATTGTTCTTGCGGCTGCGGGACTGAAGCGACTGGAACTGGGCCATCGCATCGCGCAGTACTGCGATCCAGCGTTCATGCTGCCGGCGGTGGGTCAAGCGGCACTGGGCCTTGAATGTCTTGCGGACCGGCACGATGTGATTGATGCCTTGGAAGTGCTCAATCACCGCCCGACCCATCTGGCAGTCAGCGCTGAACGTGAGCTTGCCTTGAGGCTAGGTGGCAGCTGCAGGGTGCCGCTTGCGGCGCATGCAAGCTTGGATCAAGACCAGATGCATTTGCGCGCCTGCATACAGTTGAGCGACGGACGCATGCTCCATGCTGAAGATCAAGCGAAGGTGACAAGCCTTGAGGGTGCGATCCGGCTAGGCGGGCAGGTCGCTGGCTTTTTGATGGCTCAAGGCGCAAGGCCCTGGTCTAGCCAAGACGCAGCAAGTCCTTGGGTCAACGCACCGTCCTCCTGAGCCTTTCAGAACCTCGAGCAAGCCAGCAGGCGACATGGCTGGCAGGGCATGGTTTTGAGGTCCTGAACGCATCAACGCATCGCTTGCAAGCGATCCCGACGAATGAGGCCGATTGGCACTGGACGGCTGCACTGAGGGCTGATCGCGATGTCCTTGTGCCGACAAGTCCCGGCGCTGTCGGCTGTCTTGCCATCGGGCTTGAGGAAGCGGGGTTAAAGCGCAGACTCGAGGCGATGGCCTGGTTATGCCTGGGCGAAGGAAGCTTTGAGGCGATTCAAAACCATTTTCCTGCCCTTTCTGATCGGGTTGAGGCGGTCGACGCCTGGCCCAGGCTTGCGAGGCTCGAACATCGCGACTTGAACCACTTGCTCGACGATCCGGCAAGCAGAGCCTGGATTGGTCAGCGGACTGTACATCTGCTTTGCGCGAGGCATCGTGTTGCGGCACTCGAAGCCGCCCACAAGCCAAGTTGGGCGACACAATTAGCTGTTCACGCGGTTTATCAGGATGACTGGCAGGACCTGCCTCCCTCTCAATGCTTGAACCTGCTGCAAGCCCTGGCATCGGCGAATCAGCTCGTTTGGCACATCGGTTCGATCGCCTTGCTTGAACAGGCGCATCGTGCCCTGAGCGGGGACGCGTTAAACGGGCTGGCCATGGCCGCGCAAAGTCTTGCACGGCTTGAGCAGGGCAGAGCACGCTTAGGACAGGCCAAATTGCTTGCACCGCATCAACGGATTATTGACCGAGCAAGGCAACTTGGCTACAAAGGGCCGGGCAGCATCGCCGCCGGCAGTCAGGCAGTGCTTGATCGGCTTTCCTTTGGCTAGGTGCTTGCTTGTTAGAATGCGTCGGTATGCAAGCATCTGAAGCTCAAAAAAGTCAAAGCCAGCAAGTGCACGACGCGATGGCCCCGCCAAACACGCCGCCTTCAGATGTTTCAACAGGGCAGGTAAACACGCCGGCGTCAGACGTCCCAACGGGGCAGGCAACCAGGCCGCCTTTTCAGGCCGCGATGCCTTCCTCAAGCCCAACTCATCCGCCACGTCGCTTGTTCGGGCTTGGTTGGCTTGGGATGATTGTTGTCATTCTTGCGGGTGCACTTGGCGGCTACTGGTTTTCACAACGCATGGATCGGGTCGAGACCAGTGCGGCAAGACGCCTCCAAGGAGCAGATCAGCGGATTGTGCAGCTTGAAGCGCAAACAAGGCTTTATCAAGACGAGCTTCGGGAACTGGGATCTCGCGCATCGGTACTTGAATCCAAGCTCAGCGAAAGCATCGGACAGCAGGCCCAGCTTGAGCAGCTCTACAAAAGCATGGCCGTGGAGTCGGCTGATGCCTTGCTTCACGAGCTCGAACGCAGCGTGCTCTCGGCGGTACAGCAGCTTCAATTTGGCGGCTTGAATACAACCCTCCTGGTCCTTGGTGAAATCGATCTTCGACTCGGTCGATTACGCGAGCCAAGCCTGCTGGCCGTGCAAAGAGCGTTGCAGCGAGACATCGAGCGCCTCAAGGCTGAGTCGGTACACGACCCGATCCAAGTAGCCCAACGCCTTGATGTGATGCTTGGACAAGTCGATGCTTTACAACTGTTGTCGGAGGCGCGGTTTGCGCCCGAGCAGTCGTCAAAGGACAAATCGGATTCGACCGGGCAGGCAGGGGCCAGCACGGTAGCCAAGGCAACGAGCGCCGGTGCTCCCAAGGCTGCAAGCTCACAGGAGGCTGAGGGCATACAGCCTTGGGTGAACACTGAGCAGATGGTGCGCTGGGTCCAGCAATTGGGTAGCAATCTCTTGACAGCGATTCGCGATTTATTCCGCGTCACCCGGGTTGATCGCCCCGACGCTTTGCTAGCAGCACCGCAGGAAGCTTATTTCTTGCGCGAGCAACTTCGCTTGCACCTGATGAGCGCAAGACTTGCAGCGATGTGGCGAAACGATGTGCTTTTTAGAACCGATACCGATCGCGCAAGCTTGCTGCTGCAGCGCTATTTCGACCCGCAGCAGCGGCTTGTCGGTGCTCAACTTGAAAGCCTGAAGCAACTGCAGTCGATGCGGCTGTCATTGGATCAACAGGCCCTCGCCGAAACCCTCACAGCGATTCGTGGTGCGCGAAGTGCACGCGATGCGCGCACCACCCGTTAAGCGCTGATGATGCCGAGCGTTTTCGAGTTGACGGCAGCGATCGTGGACTAGCGATGCGCTGGATTCTCGGTATCTTGGTTGTTTTGGCAAGCGCAGTCGCGCTGGCCTTGCTGCTCATGTTCAATCACGGAAACTTGGCCATTTTTTGGCCACCCTATCGTGTGGACCTGTCGATCAACACGGCGCTGGTGCTGCTGATCGGCTTAGTCGCCCTGATGTTTTTATCGTCCAAGGCGCTTTTTCAGCTGATTTCACTTCCCGCTCGTGTTCGATCCCATCGTGAACAGCGCTACCGGGAGCGAGCCCTAACTGCTTTTCGGGAGGCTACGGTTGCCTTGGCCGAGGGGCGGTTTGCGAGAGCTGAGAAGCAATCCCAACTGGCCTTGCATTTGCCCGAACAAGGCGGGGCCGCATCGCTGATTGCCGCCCGGGCCTGTCATGGCCTAAGGGCCTTGGACCGACGTGATCAGTGGATTGAGCGATGCGCCCGGGAGTTTGGTCTGAAGGATCAAGCCCTACTGCTCGCTGCGGATTGTGCGATTCAAGACCGCGATGGTGCCGCCGGACTGACAGCACTTAATGCTTTGCAAGCGCGAACGGCCAGACAAGTCCACGCGCTCAGGCTAAGGCTTGCAGCGCTGGAGCTTGAGCAACAGTGGCAGGCCTTGTTGCCGGTGTTAGCACAACTCGAGAGGCGGCAGATGGTTGCCGCGTCGGCGGCCTCGGCGCTGCGATTGCGTGCCTGGCGAAATCTCTTCAGTCAGACCGGCAGCGATCTGGCAAGCACGAAATCGCTTTGGCGTCAGATCGGGCGGGATCTTGCCTACGAATCGCCAATTGCCGAATCAGCCATCGATGCCTTCCGGCGCGCAGCGGATTTCGCAAGCGCAGCGGAGATTGCTGACCGCGTACTTCGTAAGCGCTTTAGCGGAACCGTGGTTGATCAGTACGCTGCGCTAGATGCCTTGAGCGCTCGGGATAAGTTACAGCTTATGGAGCAATGGCTCAAGCGCTGGGGACCCGAGGCTGCCTTGCTCGCTGCGCTCGGTCGGGTCTGTGCAGAACAACAGCTCTGGGGCAAGGCAGAGGCCTATCTTCGGGAAAGCATGGCCAAGGACGATGCGCCAAGCACACGCTTGGCGCTTGCGCGTTTACTCGAGCAGACTGAGCGCGCTCAGGAAGCTGCAGGTTTATATCGGGAAGCGGCTCAGACGCAGCGCCCACCGTCCACCTCAAGGCAAGCGCCGGTAATGAATGCGGCTTCGTCTGAGGCGAGGTAAAGCGCTGCGTTGGCAATATCCTGAGGCTGTGACAGCCGTCCTAGAGGAATGCTTGCGATGAATTTGGCGCGCATCTCCGGGGTGTCTTCGCCCATGAACGTACCTAAGAGTGGTGTGTCACCGGCAACTGGATTGATCACATTCACGCGAATTTTATCGGGTGCGAGCTCAACGGCCATTGCTTTTGACGCAGTAATGACCGCGCCTTTGGTGCTGTTGTACCAAACCAAGCCCGGTCGAGGGCGTACCCCTGCAGTCGATGCGATGTTGATGAAAGCCCCGGCACCTTGTTCGCGAAAATGCGCAACGAACGCCTGCGCGGACCAGTAAATGCTTTTCACATTCACCGCAAAAACGCGGTCAAACTCGGCTTCGCTGACCGTCATCAGAGATTGATTGCGATGCGAGGTCCCGGCATTGTTCACCACCACATCGACCCGACCATAAGCCTTGATGCTTGCTGCTGCAAGCCCATGCATGTCGGGGCCTTGCGATACATCGGTTTTCATGGCAATCGCCGCAAAGCCTTGCGCCTGAAGACTTTCAGCGAGCGCCTGAGCTGCGCTGAACTGGATGTCGGCGATGACGAGCCGAGCGCCCTCTGTTGCAAAACGTCGCACAATGCCCTCGCCAAAGCCCTGGGCGCCGCCCGTCACCACGACCACTTTGTTTTGTAAACGCATGCTATTTTCTCCTCAATGATTGAACGTTAGCCTTCGTTATACTTTACGGTTTTTCAGCAGGAACTTAATCATGAATCTAGACCGCGTCGACTCCGGCAATAACCCGCCCGATGACTTCAACGTCATTATTGAAATACCGATGAACGCCGACCCGGTGAAATATGAGGTTGATAAGGAAACCGGTGCACTGTTTGTGGATCGCTTCATGATGACAGCGATGCACTATCCCTGTAACTATGGCTATATTCCTCACACGATTGGTGAGGATGGCGATCCGGTCGATGTTCTTGTGGTGACGCCTTTTGCAGTGAATACCGGTTCGGTATTGCGCTGCCGGCCGATCGGGATTTTAAACATGGATGATGAAGCGGGCGGTGACGCCAAACTGCTTGCAGTCCCCCTTGATAAGATTTTGCCGATTTATAAGCATTGGAAACGACCTGAGGATTTGCAACCCGAACGCCTCCTTCAAATCCAGCATTTTTTTGAACACTATAAGGATTTGGAGCCTGGAAAATGGGTGAAAGTCAAAGGCTGGGGTGGTCCTGAGGATGCGAGGCAGGAAATTCTTGACGGTCTTGAACGGTTTCGTAACGCGGCGGTGAAGCCACACTTTTAGACGACTGATTTAAAGGCTCGATGTTCCTGGAGTTCATCGAGCAGCAAGGCCATGTGAGCGCCTTCCTTATCTAAAAAGTGCTCCACGGCATTGGCAAAGGAAGGATGGCGAAGCCAATGCCAGGACTCAGTCGCTGCGGGGTCAAAACCGCGCGCCATTTTGTGTTGACCTTGTGCGCCGCCCTCAATGCACTGAATGCCTTCACGAATCGCCCATTCGATCGGCTGGTAGTAGCAAGCTTCGAAGTGGACAAAGGGATAGTCCCGGATTGCACCCCAATAGCGCCCGAAAGCCCGATCTTTGTGGCGAAAAAGTAAGCTGGCGCAGCATGGCCCTAGGTCATCGTAGCCGAGGAACAAGACCGAACGTTCGGGCTGAGACTGATGCAGCCGAAGAAAGAATTCCAGCGTTAAGTAGGGCGCATTGCCGTGAAGGCGATAGGTGCGGTCGTAGCAGGCGTAGAAAAAGGCCCAATCATGCTCCTTAAGATCGCTTCCGCTTCGCGACTCAAACCTGATGCCCTGTTCGATGACTTTTCGCCTTTCCGCGCGAATCTTTTTGCGTTTGGATTGCGACAAGGCGCCGAGAAAGTCCTCAAAATGCTTGTAATTGGCCTGGTACCAATGAAATTGCACCCCGCTGCGACGCATCCATGAGGCCGCTTGCATCAACGCCACATCTGAAGCGTTGAGACCGTCAGTGAAGAGGCAGTGTGCCGAGGAGCCATCGAGTGCCGTGATGTCCGCAAGCATGCGTTGCATGATCCTAGGGTCGTCATCGCTTCGAAGAAGCCGTGGCCCACTGACTGGTGTGAAGGGCAGCGCGCTGATCCATTTGGGATAGTAGTCAAAGCCATGTCTTGCGTAAGCGTTGGCCCAAGCCCAGTCAAAAACATACTCGCCGTAAGAATGCCATTTGCGATAGAGCGGCATAGCCGCGAGCATCACATCGTTGCTGTCCCAGAGTGTCCAGTGATGAACTTCCCAACCGGCTTCCGCGCCAAGGCAGCCACTTTCTTCAAAGGCAGCAAGCATGCCGTGGCTCACCAGTCCGGCTGCGGGATGTTCGGGAAGCAAACTGTCCCAGGCGATGGCGGGGACTTCGTCAATTCGCTTGAGGTAGCGCGTGCGATAATCCAAAAGGAGGATTCCTTATGCAAATTGCGGCAGCTCAGCTGAATCAGACCGTTGCAGACTTTGAGGCAAACCGTGCGCGAATTGTAGATGCCGCGGCCAAAGCCTTGGATCGGGGTGCGGAGATTCTGCTCACGCCAGAGCTCTCGCTTTGCGGCTATCCGCCGGAAGACTTGCTATTGCGTCCTGCTTTTGTTGATCGCTGTGAAGAAAGCCTCCGCTCGCTTGCGGAGCAACTCGCACCGCTGGCCATAGAGGTGATTGTCGGTTTGCCGAAGCGAGGCGACAATGGTGAACTGTATAACGCTGCCGTTTGGTTGCGTGATGGCAAGCCTGTTGCCTGGTACCACAAGCAGGCGCTACCGAATTACGATGTTTTTGACGAGAAGCGTTACTTCAAGCCCGGCAAAGCAACTTGTGTGGTCGAAGCAAAGGGCAGACGTTTTGCACTTTTGATTTGTGAAGATTTCTGGACAGACTTGGCTTGTAAACCGCTCGAGGGTCTAAACCCCGATGCGGTGCTTGTGCTCAACGCATCCCCCTTCCATATCAATAAGCAGGTGCAGCGTATTGAGATCGCGAGGAAGCATTTGTCGTCGCGTGGCATGGCGATGCTGAGCGCAAACCTGGTGGGCGGGCAAGACGAGCTGGTGTTTGATGGCTGCTCTTTCGCGTTGAACGCGTCGGGGCTTGTCGCCGCACAAGCGAAGGCCTTTGAGCCTGATCTGCTTGACATCGAGCTTGCTGAGCTTGGGGGTGGCGGATCTGATCAGCGCTTGTCAGCCTCTGATCATCGCCTGTCATCCTCAGATCAGCGATCGGCAACGCTGCCCACCGAAGAAGCGCAGGTTTGGCAGGCCCTGGTGCTTGGCACGCGTGACTACGTCCAGAAGAATCGCTTTCCCGGGGTATTGATTGGCTTATCAGGAGGTATCGACTCAGCCGTCACGCTTGCGGTTGCCGTCGACGCGCTTGGCGCTGACCGGGTCCGCGCGGTGATGATGCCCTCGCAGTACACCGCTGATATCTCATGGATTGATTCGCGCGATATGGTTGCCCGTCTTGGGGTCCGCTACGACGAGTATCCGATCCGTGATTTATTCGAATCCTATGTCGCCATGCTCGCCAAAGATTTTGGCGGCAAAGCGGCCGATGCTACTGAGGAAAACCTGCAGGCTCGCATCCGGGGGACGATCTTGATGGCGCTTTCCAATAAGCATGGTTCGCTGGTCTTGACCACCTCCAACAAGAGCGAGTCAGCGGTTGGTTATGCCACCTTGTACGGCGATATGGCAGGTGGTTTTGCTGTCTTGAAGGATGTTTACAAGACGCTTGTTTATCGACTTGCCAACTATCGCAATCAGCTTGGCGATGTGATTCCCCAACGCATTATTGACCGGCCACCGAGTGCGGAACTCCGTCCCGATCAAACCGACCAGGAGTCGCTACCCCCTTATGAGGTGCTTGATGCCATTATTCAGCGCTACATGGAGAGTAATTTATCAGGCGATCAACTCAAGATTGGGGGCATTGATGACGCGGTGATTCAACGCGTTGTACGCTTGATTCAGATGAATGAGTACAAACGCCGTCAGGCTGCCGTTGGCGTACGTGTCACCCCGCGGGCTTGGGGGCGCGACTGGCGCTACCCAATTACATCGGGATGGCGCTGATATAACAACAAGCAGTTCGCATAGGGAGATCACGTGAAGCGTATTACTGCCATTATCAAACCATTTAAGCTCGATGAAGTAAGAGAAAGTCTTGCCGAGGTCGGTATCGCCGGGCTGACCGTGACTGAAGTCAAAGGTTTCGGTCGCCAGAAAGGCCACACGGAGCTTTATCGTGGCGCAGAATATGTGGTCGACTTCCTCCCAAAGGTAAAAATCGAAGTTATTGTTGCTGATGCGATGTCTGAACGCGCCGCTGAAGCGATTGTCGCAGCGGCACGCACCGGTCGCATCGGTGATGGCAAGATTTTTATCGAAGCGGTGGAAGAGGTGATTCGTATTCGCACCGGTGAAACCGGCGAGTCGGCGGTCTAGCGCCTCTTAATCAGCTTTTTTATATCGGGCAGCGACGAGCAACACAATTAAGGCGCCCGAGCCGCCATCATTAGGACGAGCCTGACAGAACGCAAGCACTTCCTCGCGTTGAACAAGCCATCTCATCACTTTGTTCTTGAGTACCGGCTCTTTGTTGACCGAACCGAGCCCTTTGCCGTGGACGATCCTGACGCAGCGAATCTCGCGTTTGATGGCGTCCGCCAAAAAGGTGACCAATGCTTCGCGGGCCTCGTCGACGCGCTTACCATGTAAGTCGAGTTGCGCTTTGACGCTCCAGTGTCCCCGCCGAAGCTTCGGTATGACCTGATGGCTTAATGCGTCGCGTTTCCAGGAAAGTGTTTCATCGGTTTGGAGCAACAATTCTATATCGATGTCATCCGACAGGCTGGAAGCAAGCGCGCGGGCCTCGTCGAGTTCCCGCTGTCTTGCGATGGGTGCGGGTCGGGCTTTTTGAATCTCTGCCCGATCGCTTTTTGGCAGGGGTGTGACATCCTGCACGGCATCACGAAAGAGCCGCGCTTGCACCTCATGGGCAAGCGCATCGGCGCGACGCTTTGCCTCGAGTCTTGCGCGTTCGCGCGCAAAAACCTTGAGTGCATCGCGAAGATTCCCTAAATCATGGAGCCGCATGTCCTTGGTTTTCCAGCCAGCGTTGTGCATCGAGTGCTGCCATGCAACCGGTTGCCGCACTGGTAATTGCTTGGCGGTAAACATGGTCCTGTACATCGCCGGCTGCAAAAACACCTTCGATGCTGGTTGCTGTTGACAGGCCCTGATGACCGCCGCGGGTGATGATATAGCCTGATTCCATATGCAGTTGGCCCAGGAACAGCTCGGTGTTTGGCGTGTGGCCAATAGCAATAAAGACGCCGCCGAGCGCGAGTTCACGATATGCGTTGCTGCGCTTGTCCCGCAGGCGGACGCCGGTTACGCCTGAGGCATCGCCGAGCACTTCATCGAGTTCATGAAACCAGATGTTTTCCCCTTTGCCTTGTGCTACTTTTTCCATCCAATGGTCGATCATGATCGGCTCGGCGCGTAAACGGTCGCGACGGTGTACCAGGCTGACTTTGCGCGCGATATTGCTGAGGTAGAGGGCTTCTTCAACCGCCGTATTGCCGCCGCCAATCACGCAGACATCCTGACCCTTGTAGAAAAAACCATCGCAAGTGGCGCAGGCTGACACCCCTTTGCCCATAAAGGCGGCCTCCGAGGGCAAGCCCAAGTACTTTGCTGAGGCACCCGTTGCAATGATTAGCGCCTCGCAACTGTAGTGCCCTGAATCCCCCCGCAGCCTGAAAGGGCGTTGGTTTAGGTCGACCGAGTGAATGTGATCAAAAACGATTTCGGTCCCAAATCGCTCGGCATGTTTTTGAAAGCGATCCATCAGCTCAGGGCCAAGAACCCCGGCGTGGTCGGCCGGCCAGTTATCAACGTCCGTCGTCGTCATCAGCTGGCCGCCTTGGGCGATCCCAGTGAGGAGAACCGGGCGAAGGTTTGCGCGGGCGGCATACACGGCTGCCGTGTAGCCCGCAGGGCCGCTACCGAGAATAAGGAGTTGACAGTGTTTTTCGGTCATGATGTTGTCGCAAGAGGGTCTTAAGTTATCGAGGATTGTGTTGCTTGTTTTTGCTATCTAGCGAGCGCTCATCCTGTGCTAACCCAGTGAGGCGCAAACTAGGGCAAAATTATAGGCCTCCCATGACTAGTTCAGCTTCAAGTCCCCGAAGTGCCCGCCGATCGCGTCAAGCCGCTGAGGTGCCGCTGCACAACCCGTCTTTGTCGCGACAAAACCGCTGGTTGCTCGAGGTGCGCTGGATTGTTTTGTCTTTGGTTGCCACAGGCCTGTTGCTGGCCTTCGTGAGCTACCACCCCGGCGACCCTGGTTGGTCAACGGCAGGCAACGGTGAGCCGGTGCGCAATGTGATGGGGCGGATCGGGGCTTGGTTTGCCGACCTTTTGCTCTACCTGGCGGGTTTGAGTGCCTACCTGCTGCCGATGGGTTTATTGATGTGGGTGATTGCAGACCTCAGACGCTTGCGTAGCGATCGTGACTTCAGCGACGAACGATTGGAGGCGGGTGTGCCCCCGCGCTTTTGGCAGCCCTGGATAAAAAGCCTCGGGTTTTTGCTGATCTTTTTAGCCGCAGTCTTGCTTGAGGCCACGCGGCTACGCTTGCTGCCGGAGCTTCCCTTGGTGCCTGGCGGCGTTTTTGGCCTCTTGCTTGGCCCTGTCCTCATCGACTGGATGGGACCGGTCGGCTTCACACTGTTGTGTTGGATCTTGCTCGGTGCAGGGCTATCGGTGCTCGGCGGATTCTCCTGGCTTGATGTGATGGAATCCTTTGGTGCCTGGCTCGAGCGACAGTTTTTTGCTGCGCGTGAAGCGATTTCGGCACGTGGCGACCGCAAAGTGGGTGAACGTGCGCTCGCTGATCGGGAAGAACAGGTCACCGAAAAGCGCAAAATTTTGCGCGAGGATCATCCAGAGCCAATCCATATCGAGCCTGGCGTGTCGCATGTGGAAATGTCCGAGCGTGCGCAGTCTGAGCGGCAATCTGTGTTGTTTGCCGACTTGCCGCCCGACACCGAGTTGCCGCCACTCTCGCTGCTCGATGCGGCCAGTGTTCAGCAGGAGTTGGTATCCCCTGAAACGCTGGAGTTCACCTCGCGGCTGATCGAGAAGAAACTTGCTGACTTCGGTGTTGCAACAACAGTGGTTGCTGCCTATCCCGGTCCGGTCATCACCCGCTATGAGATCGACCCGGCAACGGGCGTCAAGGGTAGCCAGATTGTTAATCTGTCCAAGGACCTTGCGCGGGCGCTTTCCCTGACCTCGATCCGGGTGGTGGAAACAATCCCGGGTAAGAGCCTGATGGGGCTGGAGTTGCCAAACGCCAGGCGGCAGTCAGTGCGACTTTCTGAAATTCTGGGCTCGCAGGTCTATGCGCAGGGTAGCTCGCCGCTCACCTTGGCCTTGGGTAAGGACATTGCAGGTCACCCGGTGGTGGCTGATCTTGCCAAGATGCCGCACTTGTTGGTCGCAGGCACGACCGGTTCGGGGAAATCGGTGGGGATTAATGCGATGTTGCTGTCCTTGCTTTACAAGGCCGATCCGACCCAGGTGCGGATGATCATGATCGACCCCAAAATGCTCGAAATGAGTGTTTATGAGGGCATTCCCCATTTACTTGCGCCGGTCGTTACCGACATGAAACAAGCCGCCAATGCCTTGAACTGGTGTGTTGCCGAGATGGAGCGACGTTATCGCTTGATGAGCAAGCTTGGTGTCAGGAATCTGTCGGGATTCAATAATCGAATCACAGAGGCGGAACGCAAGGAAGAATTGATTCCAAATCCTTTTTCGCTCACCCCTGACCAGCCCGAGCCACTGCGTCGCCTGCCGATGATCGTGGTGGTGATTGACGAACTTGCCGACATGATGATGGTGGTTGGCAAGAAGGTTGAGGAACTGATTGCTCGCCTGGCGCAAAAGGCCAGGGCTGCCGGTATTCATCTGATTCTTGCGACGCAGCGGCCATCGGTGGATGTGATTACCGGCTTGATTAAAGCTAATATTCCAACCCGTATAGCGTTTCAAGTTTCATCTCGTATAGATTCCAGAACAATCTTGGATCAACAAGGTGCTGAGGCGCTTCTGGGGCAGGGCGATATGCTTTATCTGCCGCCCGGTTCGGGCGTTCCTCAGCGGGTGCATGGCGCATTTGTTGGCGATGACGAGGTTCATCGGGTGGTGGAACACTGGAAATCGCTTGCTGAGCCGGAGTATATTGAGGCGATCCTGGAAGCTTCGGTAGCTGAGTCCATCGATGCCGGGTCTGCTGTGGGTTTTGGCGGACTGTCTCAGACGCTTCAAGAGGCCGGTGTTGATGGTGAGGCCGATCCGCTCTACGACCAGGCGGTTGCCGTGGTGTTGAAACACAAGCGGGCGTCGATTTCGCTGGTCCAACGCCATTTGCGTATTGGCTATAACCGTTCGGCCCGCCTGCTTGAGCAAATGGAGAAGTCTGGGATTGTCTCGGCGATGTCGGGCAGTGGTAATCGCGATATTTTGGTCCCTGCGCGAGCACAGGATGAGCACTGAGCCTTTGCGGTCGGCCGAGCGTCGCCATTGGCTCGGGGCCTTTGCTGCCTTGTCTGCGGTGAAGGCCCACGGACAGCAAAGGCCTGCGCCGATCAGTCAAGCGACGCTGTCTGGGGATCAGTCTTCAACGGTCGAGCGTAAAGGGGCTGCATACGTGAGCTTAGAGCGCTTTCTTCGCCAGGTGCAGTCGGCCTCGGTTGAGGTGAATTTGCGGCAAGTTCGGCGCGACGGGGAGAACGCCCGACAGGGCAGGGCAAGTCTCCAGTTTCAGCGCCCCGATCGCTTTCGTTGGGACAGCCAGTCGCCCAATGACCAATTGGTCTTGGCCGATGGCGAGTCGCTGTGGATTCATGACCGCGATCTCGAGCAGGTCACGGTGAGGCCCTTGCGTTCAGCCCTGGAGGGCTTGCCCACAGGTCTATTGATGGGTTCTGAGCGCTTGCTGAGCAGTTTTAAGTTTGAGGAATTGCCGGAAAAGGATGGCTTGCAGTGGCTCAAAGCTTCTGCCATCGAGCGGCAAGGTCTAACCGATCACATCACCATAGCTTTCCTGCAGAGTATGCCCCGGCTGATGCAAATCACCGACTTAGGCGGACGCGGCATGCGTTATGAATTTTCAGCGTGGAAAGTCGGTCCGGTCGCAGCAGCGCAGTTTCGCTTTGTGATGCCCAAGGGTATTGATTTGATACGAATGGCTCGCTAGCCCATGCAGCCACTGGCCGATCGATTGCGTCCGACAACGATCCAATCGGTGCTTGGTCAAAATCATCTGCTCTCCGAACAAGGCCCGCTGGGCCTGGCGATTCGTGCCGCGCGATCGCATTCCATGATTCTCTGGGGCCCGCCAGGTGTTGGCAAGACAAGTCTTGCGCGTTTACTGGCGCAGGCATTCGCTTGTCGTTTCATCGCCCTTTCGGCTGTTTTTTCAGGGGTAAAGGATATTCGCGAGTCGATCGAAAAGGCACGGATCAATCAGGCTGCAGGCGAGCAAAGCTTGCTCTTCGTCGATGAAATTCACCGATTTAACAAAGCACAGCAAGATGCGCTCTTACCCTTTGTCGAATCCGGCCTTGTTTGTTTTGTCGGGGCCACCACTGAAAACCCCTCTTTTGAGGTCAACGCCGCCCTTTTGTCCCGGGCACAAGTTTATGTACTCAAGCCGCTCGATGAGACGGCCTTGCGGCTGATTTTCAGGCAAGCCCTTGAATGCTTTGAAAAGCCGGTGACCTATAGCGATGCATCAGTGGACCGATTGATCGAATACGCCGATGGTGATGGCAGACGGTTCTTGAATGCGATCGAAAACAGTCAACAGGCGGCGCTGGTCGAATCGGTCACCGTTATCGATCCAGTTTTCTTGTCGCGCTGTCTTAGCCAATCGTTTCGACGCTTCGACAAAGCTGGCGATCAGTTCTACGACCAGATCTCGGCACTGCACAAATCGGTACGAGGATCCGATCCAGACGCCGCATTGTATTGGCTCTGCCGCATGCTTGATGGTGGAGCTGACCCGCGTTATCTCGCCCGTAGGCTTGTGCGCATGGCCTGGGAAGATATTGGGCTTGCTGATCCACGGGCGATACAGCTCGCAAGCGACGCGGCGCAGACCTATGAGCGACTGGGATCGCCTGAAGGCGAATTGGCTCTGGCACAAGCCACGATCTACCTGGCGATCGCAGCAAAGAGCAACGCCGGCTACAAGGCTTTCAAGCAGGCGGAGGTGATTGTAAGAAAGGACAAGAGTCGCCAGGTGCCCATGCATTTGCGCAATGCGCCGAGCGCCTTGATGCGAGCGCTTGGGCATGGCGAAGGCTATCAATATGATCACGATGATGACGCGGGCTTTGCGGCAACCCAAGGCTATTGGCCGGACGGACTGCCCGCACAAAGGCTTTATCAGCCAAGCCAACGCGGCTTAGAGATTCAGATTGCGGAAAAGTTGGAGAAACTGCGCCAGCAGCGTAAGCCGAAATGCTGATCGTCAAGCGTTAAAATGCTTTACGGAGGATTTCTATGCTTGATATTGCTTTGCTTCGCAAACATCCTGATCTCGTTGCTCAACGATTGGCCAAGAGGGCTTATACGATTGATTTAGAGCGATTCCAACAATTAGAATCATCACGTCGTGGCTTGCAAGTTGAAACCGAGCAGTTGCAGTCCCAGCGAAACACCCTGTCAAAGCAGATTGGCCAGCGGAAGGCGAAAGGCGAAGATGTCTCTGAACCGATGGCGCAGGTTGCGGCCATTGCAGCATCACTGGATGCGATCAGCAAGGCTAACGATCGGGCGCAGGACGCGCTAAGCGAATGGCTTTCCCACATACCCAACCCGCCTCATGAATCAGTGCCTGAGGGACGTGATAGCAATCAGAACATTGAGATTCGAAGGTGGGGTGCCCCTAAAAGCTTTGATTTTGCGGTGAAGGATCATGTGGCGCTCGGTGAGGCGATGGGCCTTGATTTTGAAACGGCCTCGCATCTGACCGGCAGCCGATTTGTCATGATGCGCGGCACGATTGCCCGTTTGCATCGCGCAATCGCCTCGCTGATGCTCGATACGCACACGATGGAGCATGGCTATCAGGAATGCTATACGCCCTATATCGTCAATGGCCAAACGCTCTTTGGAACCGGGCAGCTGCCGAAGTTCGAAGAAGATCTGTTCGAGATCAGTCGCGGATCGCACTCAAGTGCTTCAGGCGGCGAGCTGATCTCAAGCCATTCTGTGGATCGCCAAGCTGCTGCAGACGGGCCTACAGCGCGTGAGCGCTGGTTTTTGATTCCAACTTCCGAAGTGCCACTGACCAATCTGGTTGCCGACAAGATTGTTGATGCTTCAAGTTTGCCGATTCGACTGACGGCCCACACGCCATGTTTCCGGTCGGAAGCTGGCTCTCACGGTCGCGACACCCGGGGGATGATTCGACAGCATCAGTTCGATAAGGTCGAAATGGTGCAATTGGTTCACCCAGAGTCCTCTTATGAGGCGCTAGAGCACATGGTTCAACACGCTGAAGCGATCCTGAAAAAGCTTGAACTCCCTTACCGGGTTATGCTTTTGTGTGCGGGGGATATGGGTTTTGCGGCTGCAAAAACTTATGATCTTGAGGTCTGGCTGCCTGGGCAGGAGAGCTATAGAGAGATTTCATCATGTTCTAATTGTGAGAGCTTTCAGGCCAGACGCATGCAGGCCCGATTCAGGGCGCGTGACGCAAAACCTGAACTGCTGCACACGCTAAACGGCTCGGGACTCGCTGTGGGTAGAGCGCTTGTAGGGGTACTGGAAAATCACCAGCTTGCCGATGGCAGTATTCATGTTCCCGAAGCGCTTCGACCTTATCTTGGCGGTGTTGAGTTCCTGAAACCAAGCGGTTCATGAAGCTTGCAAGTTTGCCTCCATGAAGCTTGCGAGTTCACCTTAGTTTGTCGGGAAGTTTAATCATGAAAGCGTTCTGGCGTTTTGTTGCAATATGCTTGTTCACCGGGTTTGCTTGTCAGGCCATGGCCATGGTCGAGACCGGCAAAACAGCGCCTGGCTTCCGTCTGCAGTCGCTCGAGTCTGAAACCGTTACCCTGGAGCAATTCAAAGGGCGCTGGGTTGTCCTTGAGTGGGTGAATCCTGATTGTCCCTTTGTGCAGAAGCACTACAGCGCTTCAAACATGCAATCCTTGCAGCAGTATGCGACGACCAATAAGTTCATCTGGCTGCAAATCAATTCAACACACCCGGGTCACCCCGAGTACCGCACAGCAAGCGCGATGAAGGCTTGGAACGCACAGCAACAAGCTAAACCGAGTTTCGGCTTACTCGATCCCCAAGGCATTGTCGGCCGAGCCTACGGGGCAAGAACCACGCCGCAGATGGTGCTCATTAGTCCGACGGGTGTGCTTGTTTATCATGGTGCGATTGATAGCATCAGGTCAGCTAGTCCTGGCGACATCCCCAAAGCCATTCCTTATCTCAGGCAAGCCATTGAGGAAAGTCTCGCCGGAAAAGCTGTGAGTACGGCCACATCCGTACCTTATGGCTGCTCGGTGAAATACGCTTCTAACTGACAACGGTTGCCCTCAGAGTCGCTGCAAGCGACTTCAGAGGCCTCGGCGCGATGAAAAATCATTGTCGTTTTTCACGATGGGCGATCCAGAGGGTTGCGCTAAGAATGATAACGCCACCAAGAATGGCCGTGTCGCCGGGAAGCGCACCAAACATCAGGAATCCAAACAGCGATGCCCAGAGTAAATCCAGAAAGCGAAGGGGCTGCAAGACAGAGATGTCAGCAAGCGCAAATCCTCGCGTCATAAAAATATGCGCAAGCGTTCCAAGTACGCCACAAAAGGCAAGCATGAACCATTGACGGGTATCGGGAGAAGCCCAATAGGGCATGGCCAGGGGAATCATATACGCGGTGACGGTGATGTTTTGCCAGAGCACAATGACTTCGGGTCGATCGTGGCGGGTTAGCGCCTTGTTGATTAAGAAAGATGCGGCAAACAGTGGTGAGGCGGCAAGCATCACGAGGCTCCAGTTCCCTGTCGATGCCTGCATATGAGGCAGCAGCACCAAACCAACACCTGCAAACCCCAGCAGCGCCGCAAGCCAGCGATCGCGTGAAACCACTTCACGAAGTATCAGTGCCGCCCCAATCATCACGAATACGGGCTGCGTGAACATGATCGCAGTGGTATCGGTCAAGGGTATCTTGGGGAGTGCCAGGAAAAACAGGGTTAGGGCGGCTGCGTGAAAAAAGCCTCTGAGCAAGTGCCCCTTTAGGTGATTCGGCTTGTAGTGATGAACGCCATGCTTAAGCAACAAGGGCAGCATCACGGCCAAGCCGAAGACATAGCGCATACATTGTGCAAAGGTGGGGGGTAACTCGCCGGTAAGTTGCCGCATGAGGGCGTTCATCGCGCTAAGCGTAAAACCGCCAAGTGCCATCCACATCATGGCGCGGATGACCGGCTTGGCAAGTTTGTCGCTCAAGGCTTACATCTTTTATGCAGGTGCATGCCAGCCTGCGTCGACCCATAACTCGCCGCTGACTGCCGAATTCGCGAGCATGAAGCAAATCGCATCGGCAATTTCCTCCGGCGCAATCAAACGACCAAGTTGGGTAAACGGTAAAATGTTCTTTGATACATAATCCATACCCATAGCCCGAACCATCGGCGTATCGGTAAACCCTGGATGAATCAGGCTGCAGCGTACCCCGTAGAACATGGCCTCTTTCATGATCGTCGCGGCAGCCCCTTCTAAACCTGCTTTGGTGCTGGCATAAGCGATCTGTCCCCGATTTCCGGTCGAAGAAATAGATCCAATAAATACAACAGAACCCTGGGTTCTTTCTTCTGGGGTCCACCGCTTCAGACCACGAGCAGCTCTGCTTTCGGCAATACGTCCGATCATCTCGAGGGCCCAATAAACGGGTGCAATCAAGTTAACCTGGACCACGAGTTCAAATTGTGCCTTGGGATAAATACGCGACTTGCCGGTGTTGCGATCGATTCGGACCGCTAAGTCGTCGCGCGTAATGCCCGCAGCCGGCACACAAAGCGAAACAAGGCCCTGCCTCTGACTGATGTTGTCAAAAACCGAGCTACGAAAAGCTTCGTCAGTGGTGTCACCCTCGAAAGCGAAGGCGAAATCCCGGCCCGCTGCCTGGTTCAGGCTCACAGCCACATCGTGTACGGTCGGGCTCTGATCAACCAGGGCAACGGCCTTGACTTTACGCTGTGCCATGGTGGCCGCAACCGCCCGGCCAATACCGCTCGCACCGCCTGTAACCACGGCCACCCGTTCTGATAAATCCATGTCCATGCTCCCAATCAGTCAAAGGCAGACAGCGATCCTATTATCGTCCAATTGCGGCGAGCTGCCCTGGGCCTGTTGCCTTTCGATCCCGTAAAATCGAGCAGACGCGATTTCAGATCCTCAAAACCGAACATGCACTGTGACGATGAAGTGGCGTAAAACGTTGTTAAAGGGCGTAAAACGTTGTTAACGGGCGTAAAACGATGTCGCTTTCACCCATCATTGGGATACACCTTACATTTGCTCTGAGCGCAGTGCTACTGGGTCCGATGGCCTTGTTCACTAGACTGGGAGCCAGGATTCGACCACGGTGGCATCGCGCCTTTGGTTATGCCTGGGTAACTTGCATGTTGGGCGCGGCTTTATCAGCATTGTTTATTCGCGACTTCAAGTTACCCAATATTGCAGGCTATACCCCGATCCACCTTCTGATCCCTGTCACTTTTTTCAGCCTGTGGCGAGCGTTTACGTATTTGGCGAGGGGCAACATCCGCGGGCACCAGTTGACGATGCAATGGACTTACGCGCTGGCTTGTGTGGTGACCGGCTTATTCACCTTATTGCCGCAGCGCTATCTCGGTCAAATGCTCTGGGGATATTAAGGCGTATTTCAGGGTGTTGGGCACAATCGTCAATAAGGCGCCGGTGATAGTTATTTTTAGATCGTTCGTTTTTCGGCTGTTGCTTGCACTTGTTCTTTCGGTTGTTATAACGTCCGTATGGTTCTGATTTATCCCAGTTGGCGTTAACAAATATATTAACAAGATCAGTATAAAGCTTGCGCTTGCCTCGCCTCAAACACTTACGCCGTTTGAGTACTACAGTCCTGCTGCACTCGACGTGTCACGGCCGGTTTTTTTTTCTTCAATGTTCCGCGTTGTCTGGCTTCGAGTCTGTGCTTAAGGATCGCTTTAACATCAGGGACTTCCATGACTCGTTGTTGATGAACGGCGCAATGCCGCTCGGGGTCCTCGACGAAGCGGTTGACGCATGGATTGCAACCACCCACGCCCGCCCTCGTTAGCCCTGACGATGAAACAGGACATTTTTTTACCGCGCAAATAACCCTTTCGTAACTTTTGTAAGGGCCATCGGCGGGCCGTCGCGTGTTATTCCTAGCGCAGATAAGTATTTGCGAGGCCCAGTCAATGAACGATCAGCAACGTCACTCAAAAGAAGTTCTAAAGCGATCAAAATTGTGTTTGCTTCCCGGCCGTTTTGTGCCAGCTATTCATGGTCTTGCGCTTGCCATGGGATGTTGTGTTGGCCTAGCGATGAGTACCAAAAGTCTGGCTGCCGATCAGTCATCGGCTGTGCCATTGTGGGAGATTGGAGGGTTTGCTCTTGCGGTCTCTCAGCAGGCCTACCCAGGCGCCGATCAGCAAGTGCAAAGAATCTTGCCGCTGCCCTATGTGGTTTATCGCGGTAAGTTCCTGCGAGCCGATAGAGAGACAACCGGGCTACGGGCGATACGTACACCACGCTATGAGCTTGACATTGG
>DENJ01000047.1:12206-12922 GCA_002359635.1 Burkholderiales bacterium UBA2647 | reverse complement strand
CTTCCAGTTGAAAAAGTAGAAGGTAGAAAGTTCTATTACACTTTCGCACAAATGACCTACAACGCTGTTAGTTATTGATTTTTGATCGTTATTTTTGCGTTGAAATCGATCATAATCCGCAGGTCCGTGGTTCGAGTCCCTGATTCGCCACCATGATAATTCTTTTACATTCCACGACTTAAGTGGATTGCAAACCAAGCGTCGTTTGAAAAACTAGCGCGAACTCGCTAACGGCATCCTATCGGCTTCCCATGAAGGTAGCCGCTAACGACGTCCTGCCTCCGCATCGGCAAAGGCCCGCCTGAAGGCCTTTGATCCGACAACCGAGCTTGAGCATTTTATGGAGCGCATACAAGCCGCCAAAACCTGCGCCAAGAATAAAGATCGGAAGCTTGCGTCTGCCTGGTCACGGATCTACTGTGGCACCCTCGTCGTCTCCCTAGCAGATCTCACCCATTAAACGGCTACCGGCGCCCCCTCTCCGGTAAGCGTGACGCGATGCATTACCCGCCTTATCGTGTTGTTATCAAAGGGTTCAACCGAATGCATCGTACATCGGTTATCCCACATGATCACGTCGTGATCGCGCCAGATGTGCCGATAAACGTATTTGGCTTGGGTCGAATGTGAAATCAAGTCGTCGAGCAATTTTCTGCTATCGCTCTCAGCCATCCCGTCAATCCGAACCATGGTGTGCGGGGAAAGGAATAGACTCG
>DENJ01000047.1:8415-12178 GCA_002359635.1 Burkholderiales bacterium UBA2647 | reverse complement strand
ATGAAGTCATGGTCATGGATGACCTTGAGTCCTTGAATAATCTTCTTTGTCTCAACACTAAGATCCTCATAGGCAGCATACATGTTTGCAAAGCATGTATGCCCACCTTCAGTTGTTGTTTCGATCCCATGCAAGATGGATCCTTTGCTAGGTACCGATCGAAACGAACTATCGGTATGCCATAGCCAGGAAAGATTCAGGTACTGCCAAGCGCTTTCCTTGGCCTCAATGATCTTACCGTCTTCATCAACGTTTGAAACGCGATAGATTTCTTGGTTCTTGGATGAACGATGACTCAGTGAGGGGTGGACTTCGAGCGATCCGAAGCAGCGACCGAAGGCAACATGCTCCTCGTCGCTGATCGGTTGCTGCGGAAAGATCAAGAGGAGATGCTTCATCCAAAGAGTTTGAAGCCGGTCAATACTGAGAGAATCGAGCGGTGTTCTTAGGTCAACACCACTGATTTCGGCCCCGATGAGCGGGTGACGGCATTCCACCTGCCATGTGTTTTGGGAATGGTTCATTGGTTATCTCCTAGCATTGATGATGTTGAGGCTACGCACGGGTAAGCCCAGCAATAAGGATCGAGGGTTCGGTCGGGTCGGTCAAAAGATTCTCGCGAGGTTGACTACGAAACGTAAAATTATTTTTGCTACTTCTGTTCATTAATACGGGTGATACGATGCTGTCGATATCAAGTCTGCGGACCTTTATGGCCGTTGTGGAGACGGCTAGCTTTACCGCGGCTGCCTTGCGACTTCACGCAACGCAGTCTGGGGTGTCCCAAAGGATTGCAAAACTTGAGCATCAGCTGAAAGTTCAGCTTTTCTTACGCACCCCCCAAGGCGCTACGGCAACGCTAGCTGGCAGGCAGTTGTATCAGCGAGCTTCGGCAATCTTGGGGTTGCTCAGCGAGGCCGAAACCGAGCTTGGTTTATTTGCCGGCGGGCTTGAGGGATCGATACATATCGGATTGATGCCAGCGCTTATGAGATCAGTTGCGGGCCCGGTTCAACGACGTCTTATTGCACAGCATCCAAACCTAGAGATCCGACTTACTGAGTTAGTAAGTTCGGACCTGATTCAATCTGTGTTGCGGAGCGAAATCGATTTCGCCATTGTTCCGAGATTTGACGCACCGGATTCCGTGCTCATGACCTCACTGGGCTCTACCTACGAGGTCCTGGTTCTCGCAAACCGCTATATCGAGAACCATGGTCAACCCGTCGACCTCGGGCAACAGCGACCTTTGAGCTTAGTGCTGCAATCACCAGGCTCGATCAGGCGAGACAGTATTCTTGAGCGGCTCAAATCGGCGGGGATAAAGGTAGACCAGGTGGTCAATATAGATTCAATGTTTGGAACTTTTGAGTACATCGAGGCAACTGACTTTGCGGCCATACTTCCTGCAGTCATGATGCTCAAAGAAGCCGAGAATCGACAATTGTGTATAAGACCGATACTTAAACCCCGAATGGATCTAGGTTTAATAGCCATCGAAAACAAGGTGACTCGACATCCCAGTATCGGAGCCTTACTTAAACTGGAGTATGCGAGCGAGTTAGCGATTGTTGATCGGCGCTTAGCGACTTTTTGGCATGGATTTTTGCCTCGTCAAGCAAGCACGCCGGATGGTTCTCGCGAGCCCGACTAGGAGTTCAGCATAACGTTCGGTAGACAAGGCATTACCTCGCATTTTCTGTGAGTCTTGGTCTGGTCCTATTTGGATAAACGATTTAAACGTTAGCTGAGTGTTTGTAGAGCACCATGGTGTTCCGCCGATTTCAATTGTTCTTCTAGTCGTAGCCTTTTATGCGCGTCAGACACGTCGTACCAAGCCGCTAGGATCAACAGAAGCACAGGCTCCCACCCAATACCTTGCCGCTGACGGTTGGGCATCATCCTCCAAAGCGCATCCCAATTCGAGGGCAACGGGCAAAGCCACCCTTCGTATGAACATTACTGAATTAGCGCTGCTTTCCGTATGCCCATTTAACGATCAAGCACTTTGAAAGAGCAGCCTTCACCACAACGTGTCGGTTGAACTACAGCCGCATTCCGAAAGCCAAATTGTCACTAACTTTAAGCAAAAAAAACTCTTCAAGAACGATTAGCGTAGCGTTACCATGCACAGACACCTATGTGTCGACACTTTACTCTGAAAGTGGAGCTTCAAGGAATAGCATCGCCGTGAGAGATATTGGGGCCTTCGTAGCAGGTCAAAGCGTATACATTGCGGGACAAGCAGATGGTGTTCTCGCTGGGCTCAAGTTTGCAGTCAAAGATCTCTTTGACGTTAAGGGAGTGCCCACTGGCGCGGGTAATCATGACTGGCCCTTTGGTCGCCCTCTTCCAATCAGGCACGCATGGGCCGTTCAAGCCCTGCTCGATGCAGGCGCATGCTTCGTCGGCAAGACTGTTACTGATGAAGTATCTTTAGGCATTTTCGGTGAAAACCCTTTTGACGGTACTCCAGTCAATATAAAAGCACCTGACCGAGTACCGGGCGGATCTTCCTCGGGCTCTGCTGCGGCTGTCGCTGCCGGACTTTGCGACACAGCGCTTGGCACCGACACGGGTGGCTCCGTGCGTGTGCCTGCGAGCTTCTGCGGACTTTACGGCATACGCCCAACGCATGGCAGGCTCGATCTATCCGGGATGCTACCGCAGGCGCCAAGCTCAGACACAGCGGGATGGTTTGCACGCGACGCCAAAACCTTCGCTCGTGTCTCATCCGTGTTACTGCAGGAAAAAATCCCGACTGTGCTACCGAAGCATCTAGTCATTGCTCATGACTGCTTCGGTTTTGCCGACCCAGAGGTAACCATAGCCCTTAAGCCGATGGTTGCAAGGCTCTCGCAGATTATCGGGTCAAGCCGTGAAGATGTTATGGCGCCCCAGGGCCTTTCGGTTTGGGCGCGCGCGCAGCGAACACTCCAGCCTGCCGAAGCCTTCGATACCTTCAAGGATTGGCTAGACGAACGTAACCCACGACTTGCCTTTTCGGTTGCGCGCGCGCTAGTCGTCGGATCGATGCTTCCGGAGAGCGAGCGTGGCTGGGCTAGATTGATGCGCCAGGAAGTAAGGAGTCGTATGGCATGGTTGCTTCCATCGGACACTGTGCTTTGCATGCCCACGACACCTTTCCCCGCACCGCGCAAAGGGCAGCGCATTTCGATACTTGACCCGCTACGCGATCGCATAACATGCCTCTGTGCCCAGGGCGGCTTAGCGGGGCATCCGCAGGTCAACCTTCCCGGCGCCACCGTCGATGGACTGCCTGTGGGGCTATCAATCATCGGGCCAAGAGGCAGCGATGCCATGCTCGTCGCGCTTGCACAGGCCATGGCGTGGAACTTTTGAACATGGACCAAACACCCAACATTCCAGAAGTCGTTGAAGAGGTACGCGATCTCTTCGAACGTTACGAGCAAGCGCTTATCGATAAAAACCTGGATGTCCTCGACAATAGCTTTTGGAATAGTCCACACACGATTCGCTTGGCTCACTACGAACATGGCTACGGCTTTGACCGGATTCATGCACACCGAGTGGCACGACCACCAGGCCCTGGCACGAAAGAAAAGCGCCTTCGACTAGACATCTTGACTATTGGTCGGAACATTGCGATCGTCACACTTGTTTATAAAGTCCGTGGTCAACCCATGACTGGCCGTCAGATGCAGACTTGGGTACGGTTCAATGATGCGGACTGGAAGGTCGTAGCAGCGCATGTATCAATGATCGACAATGAGCCAACGCT
>DENJ01000047.1:6832-8361 GCA_002359635.1 Burkholderiales bacterium UBA2647 | reverse complement strand
TTCCCTTTCGTGGACATAAAGTCCGCAAGGGTAACCGATGATTGGAGCCATGATGTCGCTAGATGACTCTCGCCCTAAGGAAGGCATCTCCTATGTGCGCGGCCAAACACAGAATCCCCTCAGTGATCTAACGGTTTTCCGCTTGCTGGACCAAGCCGCTAAGCTCTCGCCTGGATCATGTGCCGCAGTATTTAGGGAGCAAGGCCTGAGGTTGAGTTGGCTTAAACTGTTAAACGATGTCGAACAATGCGCCGCAGGCTTTTGGGCTATGGGGGTACGACGAGGAGATCGCGTCGCAATATGGGCACCCAACCGAGTTGAGTGGCTTATCACCCAGTTTGCAACTGCACGCATTGGCGCAGTCCTTGTAAACATCAATCCAGCCTATCGAGTTGCTGAGCTTGAGTACGCGCTAAACAATTCGGGTGTCTCTCTACTCGTTACTGCGTTTAGCTTTAAAGGAACTAATTATCTTTCTCTGCTTGAACAACTAGGGTTCGGGATTGAAAATAGCGCAAAACGCCTGAGGCACCTCCGGGCAGTAGTTCATCTTGGAGAGTTGTCGGTAAAGGGCATGTATTCTTGGCAGCAATTGATGAATCTTGGTGAGAACTGCCACGACAGTCTGCCCGATGAGCGAGAGCTATCCTGCCACGATGCCATCAACATTCAATTTACAAGCGGCACGACCGGCGCACCTAAGGGTGCAACCCTCACACATCATAATATTGTCAATAACGCGATTGCGGTTGCTCAAGCGATGCGCCTAAGCGACGCGGACGTTTTGTGCATACCCGTACCTCTGTATCACTGTTTTGGTATGGTGTTATCGGTCTTAGCATGTGTCAGCAGTCGATCGACCATGGTCTTTCCCGGGGAGGCATTCGACCCACGAGCAACACTGGAAGCAGTTCAAGAAGAAAAATGCACTGCACTCCATGGCGTTCCGACCATGTTTATTGCTGCACTCGATCATCCAGAGTTTGCAAGCTTTAGCTTAACCTCGCTGCGTACCGGCATTATGGCCGGGGCTCCTTGTCCTATTGAGGTCATGAAGCGCGTGCAACGTGAAATGCATATGGATGAAGTGACGATTGCCTATGGCATGACTGAAACTTCGCCGGTTTCATTTCAAAGCTCGATTGATGATCCATTGCATCGACGAGTTTCAACCGTGGGACGCGTACTGCCACACCTCGAGGTCAAAATTATTGATGAAGTCGGACAGGTCGTACGAGTTGGTCAAACCGGGGAGTTATGTACGAAGGGTTACTCAGTGATGCTCGGATACTGGAATGATCCTGAGCGCACCGCAGAGGTCATTATCGACGGATGGATGCATACAGGTGACTTAGCGGTAATCGATGATGCGGGCTATTGCAACATCGTTGGCCGTGTGAAAGATATGGTGATTCGAGGTGGCGAGAATGTCTATCCGCGGGAGGTAGAAGAGTTTCTGTATCGGCACCCAAAGATTGCCGCCGTTCAAGTTTTTGGAGTGCCTGACCCCAAGTATGGCGAGCAACTTG
>DENJ01000047.1:3874-6733 GCA_002359635.1 Burkholderiales bacterium UBA2647 | reverse complement strand
GTTAGGGCTTCATGAGGTCAACAGCGCTTAAGGGAACATCGATGATGAAAAACTCATGTCCCGTTCAACTCGCTAAAAAATGCGGCAGTACTGGGCTCACGGCCTAAGAATTCGCGAACCATTTCCCGTGCGCTACGCTCACTACCTCGACTTAGTATCGTATCTCGATAGCGGCTGCCAACTGCAGTGTTCATCAAGTTATCGCCGAATGCAGAACGCATATCGATTGCGATGACTTCAGCCCAAAGATAACCGTAGTAACCAACGGCATAACCGCCTGCAAGATGCCCAAAGGCAGAGGGAAACAAGGTACCTTCGTCATAGCCTAATGGTGTCTTACCCTGCAGTTGTTTCCACACTTCCAAAGCATCTGGTTTGACGCCCGATTTGATATCGTGCAGCGCCATGTCGAAACTAGCAAGCAGCCTTTGCCTGCTATAGCCAATACCCTGGCCAAATCGTCTTGACGCTTCCAAGCGTTGGACTAACTCAGCGGTGATCGTCGGGCAACTCGGCTTGCATCGCTCACTGAGTCGCCTCAGTGTTTGCTCGCTTTGGCCCCACGCCTCAAACATTTGCGATGGCGCCTCCACGAAGTCCCGCTCTACGCTCGTACCCGCGTGCCCCAGATACCTTGTGTCGGAAAGGACACCGTGCAAGATGTGTCCAAACTCGTGAAGCAAGGTTTTCAACTCTGAATAGCTAAGTCCCTTGTCATTAAAGTTTGCCACCATCACAGAAATTGGCTTACGACCCAAAACACGGCTGACCCCACGGGTTGGAAAGGCAGCGGCGTGAGTGAACTTTCCGGGCCTAGGAAATAGATCCAAATAAATCAAAGCAAGGGGTTCATCGGTGGCCATTGCTCCCTTTCGTCTGACCTCCCACACGGTGACTGACTCGTGCCAGATCGGTAGCTTGGTACGATTGAATGCCACGCCATAAAGCTCGGAGGCGATTTCCAAGGAAAACTCGATTGACGCTTGGGTCGGAAAAAATGCTCTCACTTCTTCTTGATTGATTTGATACCGCGACTGGCGTAACTTCGCCTGCCAATACGCAATGTTCCATCGACTCAGTGTCCCTTTAGCACCCTGGGCCTTCATAAAGCCTTTTATCTCTTCGAGCTCTTTGGCCTCGCGAGGCTCCGCCGCCTTCCGAACGTTCTCAAGAAACGCGGTGACGGCTTGTGGGTTAGCGGCCATTCGATCTTGGGTAATCATACTGGCATAGGTTGTATATCCCATAACCTTAGCTAATTGATCGCGTAAAACGGCCAACTCCGCCAAGATATCGACATTACGAGCTCCCCCACGATTTGTAAACGCTATGTAATAGCGCTTTTTGGCATCGTCACTGTCAGCAAAATCCATAAAGGGTATGTACTCTGGGTAGCTAAACCCGAGTAGGTATCGTCCCTGGTCGTCTCGGCCTGCCTTCTCGAGAACCTGGGCTGGCACGCCCCGCACTTCGTCTGGGGTGAAAGCTACCTTGCCACTATTGTCACGAAGCGTTCGCTCAAATTCCAAACTCAAATCATTCATTTCCTTTCTAATTTTACGAACACGCTCTTGCTTTGCAGCGTCCAATTGAACACCTGCTGATTCAAATCGCCTGCGAAGATCGTTAGAGTACTTTTGATCAACGGCGTCGCCACCTTGCGTTGGCAGCTTCGCAAACAGTCCACTATCTTGATAAAGCGCAGTCCAATAGGCATTCCATTTTTTTGAGCAGTTGCTAGCTTCAGTGCGCACATTTGGATCTGGCGAAGTGCTCATCATTAGGCCAGCAATCGAGGCTACATCTTGAATGATTCCACCAAGCGCATCGAATTCGCGCAATGTGCGCTTAATGTCCCCACTCGTACCACCCGCTTTCAAAGCTTCGACCGCCGTTGCCGCATCGGCGAGCCCTCGGTCGCATTGCACCTTTAATTCTTCGGCGGACCAGATAGGCAAGGCGCGCAGGGGCTGCGCATGCACATGGGTCGCTACTGGTAAGGCAAGTGCGGTAAAAGCAGCGCCAAGACAACGCGAAATACTGAAGTTACGTACTAATTTCTGTTTCATAAGAGATTCCGTGCGTGAAAACCGATGCGATCAGGACGAAAGAAAAGCCTACCCCAACCGGGTTTATTCATGATTCAATCCATACAAATTCTACTTAGTAGAATTTCTCAAGCTAGATGTAACGCTCATGGTTACCACCCAGCGGCCCATGAGCACCAGAGATCTCTTACCTCCGCGATCCCAAAAGCTTGTCGATACCTGTGAGCGATTGCTGGATCAAGAACCCCCCTTGGTTCGGCTCAGCATCTAGCGGGTTGCCGTAACGTTATCAGTCCAAGCTAGTGGCCAAACTCTGATACATTATAAAAATCGAACGGGTAGCGAGCAGGCTCATCAGGCCATTTCCTACACAGACTAATTAATAGAACTACCTTATACCAAAAAAGAACCGAGGACTCGACCGAAGGTTCCTCCTCAACATTGGTGGCAGGACACATACAATCGTAGCTTTAAGGTCCTGTCGTCAATTAGGCTTGTGAAGGCTCAGCGCTGAGCCAGTTACAAGCCAACTTCTACCATCATGATTATTTAGGCGACCCTCCAATGGCGATCCGGCTGTCTCGTCTTTGAGTTGCACGCCACTGAGGCAACGGCTCAAAGCCTCGCTCACCAAATAATATAATTTGTCAGCCGCCTCTTCATGGGGCAGCCCAGCAGGGCGAATATTAGAAATGCAGTTACGGCGCTCATCGGTTAATCCAATACGAGGCGCCCAAGTCATATAGAGCCCCATGCTGTCTGGTGAACTCAATCCAGGGCGCTCTCCAATCATAACAACGACGACCTTCGC
>DENJ01000047.1:0-3752 GCA_002359635.1 Burkholderiales bacterium UBA2647 | reverse complement strand
TAACCTTCAGCGCACGACTGCAAGAGCAGCTTGGAGCGCGCTGAAAGTCTGCGTCCTAAATCAGGACGCTGCAAGTACATCGCACGGCCTTCAGCCGCGCTTTCTACAACGATGCATGGTTGAAACAAATTCAGATCGTTGACGGACGCGGCTAAAGCATCTGCATTCAAGTCGTGGTGTACGGCATCACGTGCGCGCGCATGATCAAGTTGGAAAGCCAACTGCTGTTGGGTCGGAAGGCTAATGCCGGTACGACCCAGTGCAATACGACCAGGCGTAAACTTCCGTAACAATTGCCAGGGATTATCAACGACCGTTGAATGGCGCTTACTTTCTGTCATATAGATAGGAACGTTATCACCTAGATATCTTTAATACAGCGTTTGCAAACCGAGGTGGCATCTCATCATTTAGCTGGATTTGGCTGCTGTCCCGAAAGATTGCCATCTTGTGCAGCCAGGCTTCGAACTCAGGTGCAGGCCTCAAGTTAAGTACCCGCCGCGCGTACAAGGCATCGTGAAAAGAGGTTGTCTGATAATTCAGCATGATATCGTCCGAGCCCGGTACACCCATGATGAAATTGCAACCAGCCGTTGCAAGCAGCGTGAGCAACACATCCATGTCATTTTGATCGGCCTCAGCATGATTGGTATAGCAAATATCGCAGCCCATTGGCAGCCCCATGAGCTTGCCGCAGAAGTGGTCTTCCAACCCTGCACGCACAATTTGTCTGCCGTCATACAAATACTCTGGCCCAATGAAGCCAACGACGCTATTAATCAGTAAGGGTTTAAAGCAGCGAGCCACCGCATAGGCTCGCACCTCGCAGGTTTGTTGGTCCACACCATGGTGTGCGTTGGCCGATAGCGCACTGCCCTGACCCGTTTCAAAATACATAAGGTTATTACCGAGTGTACCCCTGCCAAGAGACAGAGCTGCGTCACGTGCCTCAGCTAAAAGGGCTAGATCAATACCAAAGCTACGGTTGGCTGTCTCGGTACCTGCTATCGATTGAAATACCAAATCGACCGGCGCGCCGCGCTCGATTGCTTCGATCGTATTGGTCACATGCGTTAACACGCACGATTGGGTTGGAATGTCATAGTGGCGAATAACTTCATCGAGCATATGAACGATACGTATAACTTGTTGTACGTTATCGCTCGCTGGATTGATGCCGATGACGGCATCGCCTGCGCCATATAACAAACCGTCAACCATGCTTGCCGCGATACCAGTGGCATCGTCAGTAGGATGATTTGGTTGAAGTCGAGTGGCGAGTCGATCGGCCAAACCGATCGTGTTTCGAAATTGCGTGATCACCCGGCATTTTTTCGCTACCAAGATCAGATCCTGGATCCTCATAATTTTTGAGACAGCTGCAACCATTTCCGGTGTCAGACCGGGTGCGAGTTCGCTTAGTGCTACCGCGTCGACAAGGTCCGACAAAAGCCAGTCCCTAAAATCACCCACCGTCATATGCTGCACTGCCGCAAACGCCTTTGCATCATGGGTATCGATAATCAGACGCGTGACTTCGTCGCTTTCATAGGGAATAAGCGACTGTTGTAGAAAAGTTCTTAGGGGTAGTGCCGCCAACGTCATTTGCGCTGCAATACGCTGCTCGCCATTAGCAGCCGCAACCCCGGAAAGATAATCACCTGATCTCGGCGGGGTCGCTTTGGCCATTAAGTCCTTGAGATCCGCAAATCGATAACTACGAACGCCGATGGTGTGCGTGAATTGACTCATGGTATTAGTCTATATCGCCGATTAGCATGATGTTAGCTTGCCTTTAAGATCGACTTGAGGTGAAACCATAATCCGCTATGTATCGAGCCACGAGGAACTGTTATGTTTGAAGTCATCCCTTCCGATTCGAGTTGCGGCGCAACTATCCGAGGTTTGGACTTGCGCCTTCCACGATCTGCAGAACTATTGAGCCAATTGCGAAAGACCTGGTTGACCCATCAGGTGATCGCAGTCGCCGGGCAGGATTTAGCGATTGCCGATTTAGAGCGCATCACGCTTGAATTCGGACCTCGAAGCGAAGATCCATTTATAGCGCCCATCCCAGGCCATCAACATGTTGTAGAGGTCCGGCGCGAAGCCCATGAAAGGACCAAGCTCTTTGCCGAAAACTGGCACTCCGATTGGAGTTTTCTACCCCGACCTCCTGCCGCAACTGCCCTCTATGATAAGGTTTAGCTCTAGTGCTCGTAAGACACAAACCCATCCGATCAAACGAGTACACCCTGAGACAGGCAAAGCCGCTTTGTTTGTGAGTCCGGCATACACCATCGGCATTGAGGACATGCCGGACGATGAAGCTCATGATTGACTCGAGCAATTGTTCCAGCACATGGCTGCTGAATAAGTTATTTACCGTCATTAATTTTAATCTTCAGCGCATGCAGGAACGAATGCGCCTCTTAGGCGTGTCCTTTCGCCCCCATGTCAAGACGACCAAAGCTATCGACATCGCCAAGCTGCAATTAGGTAAACAGCTGAGCTTGAACCGTTCTATCCCAAAGGGGAAGGCCGGGGACGCCCGCCGATCGGTCTTGAGAAGATGCTGCGTTGTACATCGCCCATCAATGCTTTGGGTTTTCCGATAGGGCGATGGCCATTCACCAGTTCGCTAATCCTGCTTGGCGAGACATCAATGTCCGCCGCAAGCTGGCGAGTGCTGATGCCGGAAAGCGTTTTTTGTTCTGCTTTTCGGATTGCCGCCTGTAAGCTCGGAGCATTGAAAAGTGATTTCAATCTTCCTGCTAGCTGAGTGGGATTATCTATTTGCGGGCACTTCTTGCGCCATAGGCACCGTCTGTTGAAAAGAAGCCCTTTGCATCAGACCATCAAAGAGCTTGAGTAGGCTCGGAGCATTACTCCGCCAGTCATAGTCGGCGTAGCGAAGATCGAGATAACCGAGTGCGCAGACGGTCGCTATTTCGGCGAGCCCAAAATCTAATGAGGAAAAAGTTCCAGAAGGTCGTATTTTTCGCTCGAGTTCGTGTATGCCCGCCCGAATTTTGTCCGCTTGTCGACTGAGCCAAAATTGACTTCGAGAACCCTCGGGCCGCTGGTTCTCTAGAAAGGTCATCACCACCGCATCACAAAGACCATCAGCCACAACCTCAACGAGTCGGTGAATGATTTTTTCGTGCATATCCTCTGGCAGATGCCCTGGCCTCTCAAGCTCCAAGTATTCGAAAATCACTTTGGAATCATGAATCACTCGACCATCATCCAATACAAGTGTAGGGATCTTAGCGAGTGGGTTGAGGCCCTTTACCTGACTGCCAGGCTGCCATGGATTGTCAACGACGATCTCATGCGGAATCTGCTTCTCAAGCAAGGTAACGCGAGCTTTTCGGGCAAATGGGCTAGGCGTTGCAATAAACAGTTTCATAACGAATAAGCCTGAATCAAGGCTCGTCATCGAGGTGGCCGGTCTTTACATAGATCGTTGCGCCCTCGGTCTTTGTGAACGGTTCGTGTTGGCTATACCTTGGGTTTCTGATCCAGGTACCCGCTGGATATGATCCTGCTTCGTCGTGGAATACACCTTCGAGTACAAAAATTTCCTCGCCACCCGGATGCACATGAGGTGTGAAGATCGTGTTCGGAGCCCATCGGACTAAAGCGGTGGATACACCTTCAAACTCGTGAAGTGGCATCACCATTAAACCGGTAACCAGTCCCGGATACCAGCTAGCACTGGCGGTATTGATTCGAACCGTTGCGCTGTC
>DENJ01000002.1:61585-89734 GCA_002359635.1 Burkholderiales bacterium UBA2647 | reverse complement strand
GAACCATCAAGTCCATCCGCATGCCATCCAAAACGGCATGAAATCGTCCGATGGGCAAGTTCAATCGCCTCACATGGGGCGCAAGTGCCAAGGTGACGGGATGACTTGGCATCCCGATATGCAGGCGTTCGATTTCCGCCTCCCACCAGTCAAGCTTTCTTGCGGCCAAATCAGCATCGGAGCATTCGTCAACCACATCGTCCACCTCCCGACAAAAGGCATAAAGGGCCATCATCGCGGCGCGCATCGGATCGCGCAGGTATAAAAAACTGTAGTAAAAACTAGAGCCGCTTGCAGCGGCCTTTTCACGACAATAGGCATCAGGGCTCATCAGTGACTCGCCTGGTCAAGACATCGGGCGAACCGCCAAGCCCAAAAATCCAGTCGCGAAGCAAACGGACGGCCCCTGCGCCGCGCAGTGCGGTTTTGATTCTTGGTCTGTCCTTGACCGGATCGGGCGACCCGGCTAAGGCTCGGGCGATGCTTGCGGCCGCAGCGATGACGGCTTTCAATTCCCATGACAAACGTAAGGGCAGAAAGGCCGCCAAATGCTGGTGCAGACGCAATTGCTCGGATTGAGCCATTGCCTGGCGCTGTATCCACTGCCTGAGATCCTCAGGAAGCGATCCCTCACTGCAAAACCTAAACCAGTGTTCAGCGTCATAGCCCAAGGCCCTCAGCTCGCAGGCTGGCACGTAGATTCGGCCACGCTTGGCGTCGACGCCGCTGTCTTGAAGCATATTGATTTTTTGTAGGGCTGTGCACAGCGCATCCGAGGCATGAAGACTTGCCGCATCATCAATCTGGTGCAATGCGAGCAACATACGACCCACTGTTGCAGCGGATCCTCTGCAATAACGTTCAAACTGCATACTGGTTTCCGGCCAGAAGCCCCGCGCATCCCAGGAAAATGCCGACAGCATCAAAAGCATTTCTCGGCAAATGACGGGATGCTGGTCAAGGCCGTGCAGACGCCAGGCATGAAGGCGCTCCTGTGCCTGTCCAGCAAGCGCAGCGTGAATGAGCCACGGGCCTGGCTTCGCCCCTTGAATCATCGCTGTAAGTTCCCGCAGAAAGGCAAGGCGCTGACCGATCGTCCAAGGTCCGTCGTCAGCCAGGTCATCGGCGAAACGTGCCAGCCCATAGATCGTCGTCACCTTGATGCGAATGGCGCGAGGTAATAACACCGATGCCACCGGAAAATTCTCCGGATGGCCAACGCTGTGAAAAAGGCGAGATGACCAGTTTGTCTGGTCATGGGACGTTATGGAATTCAAGGTTACATTCGATCGATAAGCTCTGCCATGCAGCGCAAACCGGGTTGCGCCATCAGTACTCATTATGGGCGAGATGTTGAAGACAGTTACACTACGCCCTGGGCGGCCGTGGCGGAATTGGTAGACGCACCAGGTTTAGGTCCTGGCGCTGAAAGGCGTGAAGGTTCGAGTCCTTTCGGCCGCACCACTCGAAATCCTTCCTTAGAGCAGGCGGGCATTTTCTCTTAGACCCCTATTTTGTAACGAAGCGAATGTTTTATGAGTACGATAGAAGTCATTGAAGGACTACAGCGACGGGTAGCCTTGTCGGTGTCAACCGCTGAACTGGAACAGCGAGCGATGGCCAAGCTCAAGCAAATGGCACGCACCGCCAAGATGCAAGGCTTTCGGCCTGGCAAAGTGCCCATGAAGATGATCGAATCGATGTATGGCGGTAACACCCGAAGCGAGATTTTGTCTGACTTGATTTCCGAGGCTTTTGCAAAGATCGCGCAGGAGCAAAAACTCCGCGTGGCCGGTGCTCCGGACGTAGCGCCGGAAGGTGATTTGCAGTTTGACAGCCCGACCCTTCAGTTTTCAGCGCGCTTTGAGGTTTATCCGGAAGTGAGTCTTGGATCGGTTGGCGAACTCGAAGTTGAGCGTATTCATGTTCGGGTCGGCGAGGCTGAGATCGACAAAACCGTCGAAGTGCTGCGCAAGCAGCGACTGAGCTGGGTCGAGGTCGATCGCGCACCCGCCAATGGCGATCAGGTCACGATTGACTTTCGTGGAACGCTTGACGGTGTTGCTTTCGAGGGCGGTAGCGCCGAAGGCTTCAGTGTGGTGCTGGGTGAAGGCCGTATGCTTCCTGACTTTGAAAAAGGCCTGCTCGGCCAAGCCAAAGATCACGATTTGCATTTTCCGGTTCAGTTTCCCGAGAACTACGGGGCAGAACAGCTTGCCGGCAAGCTTGCGAGTTTTGAGGCAAAGATTCATCGGGTCGAGGAGCCGCTGTTGCCCCCTGTGGATGCAGCATTCGCCCAACAGCTCGGGGTTCCTGATGGCGATCTAGAGAAGTTGCGAGCAGAGATTAGAAAGAACCTCGAGCGTGAGGTGGGGCAGCGCGTGAAGGCTCGGATTAAAGCAGCTGTGATGGAATCATTACCCAAGGTTTCGTCTTTTGACTTGCCCAAGGCGCTGGTTGAGACGGAAGTTGATGCGCTGGCCGAACGGGCCAAGCAGGATCTTGCGCAGCGTGGCATTGACGTCAAACAAATGCCCATTCCCCGAGAAGCCTTCGAGGAGTCTGCGAAAAAGAGGGTTCAACTCGGGTTGATCGTCAGTGAACTCGTGAAGCAAGAAAAGCTTCAACCCAAGCCAGAGCAAGTGCGGGCAATTGTTGAAGAGGCTGCTGCCGCCTATGAAAATCCGGCCGAAGTGGTTCGTTACTACTTCAGTGATCGACAAAGACTCGCTGAGGTCGAGGCCTTGGCGGTTGAACAAAATGTGGTCGACTACGTCCTGCAACATGCCAAGGTGTCCGATAAGGACCTGGCCTTCGATGAACTGATGCAACAGGCGGCCTGAAATGACAAGAAACAGTTTGATTGAAGACCTCGTCAATGCCCATCTGGCGAGCGGCGTTCATGGATCAGCACTCGGCGCTCAGGGTTTGGGGATGGTTCCGATTGTGATTGAGCAAAGCGGTCGCGGCGAGAGGGCCTACGATATTTATTCCAGGCTTTTGCGCGAACGTGTTGTGTTCCTGGTTGGACCGGTGATGGACGTCACGGCCAACCTGGTGGTCGCACAATTGCTATTCTTAGAATCAGAAAACCCGGACAAGGATATTTCTTTTTATATCAATTCGCCGGGGGGATCGGTGTCTGCCGGTATGGCGATGTTCGACACCATGCAGTTCATCAAGCCCGATGTGTCAACACTTTGCATGGGTGTTGCCGCCAGTATGGGCGCCTTTCTGCTTGCAGCGGGTGCCAAGGCCAAGCGTTTCGCCCTGCCTAATGCAAGGATCATGATTCATCAACCGTCAGGCGGCGCGCAAGGTCAAGCTTCTGACATCGAGATCCAGGCAAGAGAAATTCTCTATTTGCGCGAAAGGCTCAACCGGATACTGTCTGAGCGTACAGGGCAACCGATCGAACGCATCGAACGCGATACCGATCGCGACAACTTCATGTCGGCAGACGATGCGGTAAGCTACGGGATCATCGACCGCGTCTTGAGTAACCGCAGCGAAGGTGCACCGTCCGCATGAGTGAAAAAAAGGGTAGTAGCGAAAAGCTGCTGTACTGTTCGTTTTGTGGCAAGAGCCAAAACGAGGTTAGAAAGCTTATTGCAGGGCCTTCGGTGTTCATCTGCGATGAGTGTATCGATCTTTGCAACGATATCATCCGCGATGAGGCGCAGACCGATGGTGCAACTGGCGCCGGTGACGGCTTGCCAACACCGACTGAAATCCGCGACATCCTCGATCAGTATGTGATTGGACAGGAGCACGCCAAGAAAGTGCTTGCGGTTGCGGTCTACAACCACTACAAGCGCTTGAAACATCAGTCCGACAAAGACGAGGTCGAACTCGCGAAAAGTAATATTTTGCTGATCGGTCCCACGGGTTCGGGTAAGACCTTGCTGGCCCAAACGCTCGCCCGACTGCTTAACGTGCCATTTGTGATCGCCGATGCGACAACTTTGACCGAGGCGGGTTATGTCGGGGAGGACGTTGAAAACATCATTCAAAAACTGCTGCAAAATTGTGCCTATGACGTTGAAAAGGCTCAGCATGGTATTGTTTATATTGATGAAATTGACAAGATTTCACGTAAATCCGACAACCCTTCGATCACGCGCGATGTGTCGGGGGAAGGTGTTCAGCAGGCTTTGCTCAAACTGATTGAGGGCACGGTTGCTGCCGTGCCGCCTCAGGGCGGTCGAAAGCATCCGAATCAGGATTTCGTGCAGATCGACACCACCCATATTCTCTTTATTTGTGGTGGTGCCTTTGATGGCCTGGAGAAAGTAATCCGCGACCGTTCAGAGCGCTCCGGTATTGGTTTTAGCGCAAGCGTCCGCAGTGCCTCCGAGCGTAAGGTCGGCGAGCTTTTGCAGGGTATAGAACCGGAAGATCTGATCAAGTTTGGTTTGATTCCTGAGCTGGTCGGAAGACTGCCGGTGATTGCAACCCTCGACGAACTCACCGAAGAGGCGCTCGTCGACATTTTGATCACGCCCAAGAATGCCTTGGTCAAGCAATACGCCCGTCTTTTTGCGATGGAAAACGTCGAGCTTGAAATTCGCCCGGAAGCGCTACGGGCGATTGCACGCAAGGCGCTTAAGCGAAAAACCGGCGCACGCGGACTTCGCTCTATTTTGGAGGCATCGTTGCTTGATGTGATGTTTGATCTACCCGGGCAGCAACATGTCGCCAAGGTTGTTCTTGATGAAAACGCCATCGAGGCTGGTGGAAAACCCCTGCTGATATACGCTGAAACCGCCAAGGTTGCCGGTTCAAATTAAACTAAAGGTCATGATTGTGCCGCTGTTGTTCTGTGATCTCCGTATCACTCAGCAGCGGCGGCATTCACCCATGGAGTAATGTCACAATGAACCAAGAAAATCAGCATGGACTTCCGCTTCTGCCTTTGCGTGATGTGGTTGTCTTCCCCCATATGGTCATCCCCTTATTTGTTGGCCGGCCAAAGTCGATCAAAGCACTCGAGAGCGCTATGGAGCAGGGCCGCTCGATCATGCTCGTTGCACAGCGTCATGCATCAAAGGATGATCCAAGCGCCGACGATATTCATCGCCTCGGCTGTGTTTCCAATATTCTTCAGATGCTGAAGCTGCCCGACGGCACGGTGAAAGTCTTGGTTGAAGGTGTTCAGCGTGCACAGATCGATGCTGTTCACAGCGACGATCCACATTTCACCTGCGACTACCAGCTGATTAACACGGCGCCTGGAAGTTCTCCCGAAATCGAGGCCTTGCGTCGTGCCATCCTGACGCAATTCGACCAGTATGTGAAGTTGAACAAGAAGATTCCCCCGGAGATTCTCGCTTCACTTGGCAGCATCGATGAACCCGGGCGGATGGCCGACACGGTAGCGGTCCATTTGCCCGTGAAAATCGAGCAAAAGCAGGAAATCCTGGAGACGTTCCCGGTCCATGAGCGGCTTGAAAAATTGCTTGCATTGATCGAGTCCGAGCTCGATATTTTGCAGGTCGAGAAAAGGATCCGTGGCCGGGTGAAACGGCAAATGGAGAAGTCGCAGCGCGAGTACTACCTCAATGAGCAGGTCAAAGCTATTCAGAAAGAGCTCGGTGAGGGTGAAGATGGCGCCGACATGGAGGAAATCGATAAAAAGATTAAATCAGCAAGAATGCCTAAGGAGGCACTCAAAAAGGCCGAGGCTGAGTTCAAGAAATTGAGATTGATGTCCCCGATGTCGGCCGAGGCAACGGTTGTTAGAAATTATATCGATACCCTGACGGCACTACCCTGGCGAAAGAAAAGCAAGGTCAGTACCGATCTTGCGAAAGCCGAGCAAATTCTCGATCAGGACCACTTTGGTCTTGAGAAGGTGAAAGAGCGGATTCTTGAATACCTTGCGGTACAGCAACGTGTCGATAAGGTAAAGGCGCCAATTCTTTGCCTGGTTGGACCGCCAGGCGTAGGCAAGACCTCCTTAGGGCAATCGATGGCCAAAGCCACAAATCGGAAGTTTGTCCGGATGGCGCTTGGCGGGGTTCGCGATGAAGCGGAAATCCGAGGTCATCGCCGCACCTACATCGGCTCGATGCCTGGCAAAATCCTTCAAAACCTCACGAAAGTTGCCGTTAGAAACCCTTTATTCCTGCTTGATGAGGTCGATAAGCTCGGGATGGATTTCCGTGGCGATCCGGCGAGTGCACTGCTTGAGGTTCTGGATCCTGAGCAGAACAGCACTTTTGTTGACCACTATGTTGAGGTTGAATATGACCTGTCGGATGTGATGTTCGTTGCAACCGCCAACACCCTCAATATTCCGCCTGCCTTGCTCGATCGTATGGAGGTGATTCGCTTATCGGGATACACCGAGGACGAAAAAGTACACATTGCACAGCGCTATTTGCTGCCCAAACAAATGAGCAATAACGGGCTTAAGGGAAATGAACTCAGCGTGGCTGAATCGGCGATTCGTGATGTGGTGCGCTACTACACGCGTGAGGCTGGGGTGCGTTCGCTGGAGCGGGAAATCTCAAAGATTTGTCGAAAAGTTGTGAAGTCGCTCTTGCTTGCGAAGAAGTCATCCCGGGTTCAGGTAACAAGCAAAAATCTAGATAAGTACTTAGGCGTACAACGCTTTACTTTTGGGATCGCTGAAAAGGAAAATCAGATTGGTCAGGTGACCGGGCTTGCATGGACTGAGGTCGGCGGTGAACTTCTCACGGTTGAGGCTGCCGCCGTGCCTGGGAAAGGCAAAGCCCTATCCACCGGTAAGTTAGGTGATGTGATGCAAGAGTCGGTCAAGGCGGCGATGACGGTGGTGCGTCGGCGTGCTTCAAGGCTGGGGATTGCCAATGATTTCCACGAGAAGTGGGATTTGCATGTGCACGTGCCCGAAGGTGCTACCCCCAAAGACGGCCCAAGCGCGGGCATTGCCATGACGACCGCCATGGTCTCGGTGTTTACCGGCATTCCTGTTCGCTCCGACGTGGCAATGACTGGGGAGATCACATTGAGAGGCGAGGTGCTCGGGATTGGCGGCTTGAAAGAAAAGTTACTCGCTGCGCATCGTGGTGGGATTAAGACCGTTCTTATTCCCGAAGAGAATGTGAAGGACCTTCAAGAAATTCCCGATAACGTTAAGAATCGGCTCGAAATCGTTCCGGTGAAGTGGATTGATCAAGTGCTCGATCTGGCCTTGCAATCAAAGCCTATGCCTCTGCCCGAGGAGTCGGATGACAGCAAGGCTGTGGTTGACACGACAGCTGTGCTTAAAGCGGGCGATGAGAATCTGGCCACCGAGCGACTGAAACACTGAGAAGCAGCAAGTCATTTGCTGTGTGGGACGTGTTAGAATCCTTGGCTCAAGTGGGTGCTTAGCTCAGTTGGTAGAGCGGCGCCCTTACAAGGCGTAGGTCGGGGGTTCGAACCCCTCAGCACCCACCAAAGTGTCCTGCTTGAGAACATGAAGTTTGGGTTACAATAACGTTTTTCGGAGTGGTAGTTCAGTCGGTTAGAATACCGGCCTGTCACGCCGGGGGTCGCGGGTTCGAGTCCCGTCCACTCCGCCAAGACTGAACAAGCGATTCGCGCTAAGTTGAGCGGTCGCGCAAATAAGGGCGAACGAAAGTTCGCCTTTTTTGTTGGAGCGCAAGATGGGCCTTTTTGAATGGATCCGGGATCACAAGCGATTGATGCTCGGTGCGCTAATTGTTCTTATTTTTCCGTCATTTGTGTTCTGGGGCATATCTGGTTATGACCAGTTCATGGGTGATGGCACCGAGGTCGCTGAGGTTCAGGGGCGGCCGATCACACGCGAGCGCTTTGAATCGGCACATCGCGAACAACTTGATCAAATGCGCCGTATGGCTTCGATGACGGGGCAGTCGGTTGACATGACCGCACTCGATAGCCCCGAGCTCAGACAGGATGTGCTCGATCGGCTGATTCAGGACGCGTTGTTGCAGGGAATGGTCATCGATCGAAAAATTTTCGCGGGCGATCTCCGCTTGCGCGAAGAAATTGGCAATATCCCCAACCTTCGCAAAGCAGATGGATCCTTTAATTTAGAACAATATAAAAGCTTGCTCGCTGCGCAGGGCAAGTCTGAATTCCAATTTGAGCAGAGCCTTCGACAAGAGCTTGCGCTCAGAACGTTGCCGGAGGCACTTGGCGCGAGCGGCTTTTTGCCGACACCGGTGCTGCAGTCGATTGTTGCGGCGCAGCTCGAAAAACGCGAAATCAGGCAACGGCTGTTCAGCGTGAAACAGTTCAAGGATCAGCTTAAACCGACACAGGAGCAGCTTGAAGCCTATTTTAAAAAGGAGTCCAAGCGATTCGAATTGGCCGCAGTTGCTGACCTTGAAATCCTCACCCTGAGTGTAAAAGACTTGGTCGCGGGCGAGCGTGCAGACGCTGATGCGGTTAAAACCTATTACGAGCAAAATCCACAGCGGTTTGGTGAACCCGAGCAGCGTCGTGCCAGTCATATTTTGCTTGAGCTTTCCCCATCGGCCAGTGAGTCTGCCAAGGCGCAGGCCATCGAAAAGGCAAAGTCGATTCTTGAATCGATCAAAGACGGTAAAGACTTTGCCGCACTGGCAAGGCAGTGGTCCAAAGATTCTGGCTCCGCGGCGCAGGGCGGTGACCTAGGTTTTTTCAGCCGGGAGGCCATGGTGAAACCCTTTGCCGATGCGGTGTTTGCGATGAAACCAGGCACGGTTTCGGAACCTGTGATGAGCGAGTTTGGTGTTCATGTGATCAAGCTCACTGAGATAAGACCGTCAAAGTTGAAGCCCTTTGAACAGGTTCGTAGCGACATCGAACAGCAAATGAAGCAAGAGCAAGCGCAAAAGCGATTTGCCGAACTCGCTGAGGTTTTTAGCAACACCGTCTACGAGCAAAGCGACAGCCTGCAACCGGCAGCGAACAAAATCAATCAGAAAATGCTTGGCCTGAAGGGCGTACACCCTGACGGCCGAATGTCGTCGGCAGGGTCAAAGTCCATGCAAAAGGCTGATATCGATCCGCGCGTCTTGCGTGCGGTTTTTTCTGAAGAGTCAATCCGCTTGCGCCGTAACACGGACGCTATAGAGATTTCCCCCGGCGTGCTCGTATCAGCCCGGCTCAGCCAATACCAGCCGCCAAGCAGTCCTGCCTTGGATTCGGTTCGCGAAGCGGTGACTGAGGCTTGGGTGCTTGAGGCTGCAATGGAAAAAGCAAAAGCGGAAGGCGAAAAGTTCATGGATGCGCTTGTAAAGCAGCTTGTTGGTCTAGGGGAAAGTCAAAATCCGCTACCTCAACCATTGCTGCAGTCATTTTCGGAGCCCCTGCTCATTAGCCGGGGACAATCCGCAGCGCTTGATCAACAAAGTCTGCAGACTGCTTTTAAGCTTGGTATGCAAGGTAAAGCACGGGTTGGCGGGCTAGTAGTTCCCGATCAGGGTTTTAGGGTGATGGTGCTTGGTGCTGTCGTGCCGGTACCTGAAGAGCAGCTGAAATCCGCAATCCCAATGGTTCGTGAGCAGCTGGCCTCGCTTGAAGGGCGTTTATTATCAGAACAATATCTCAGGTATCTTCGCGGTCGAGCAGCAGTGAAAACCTATCCCAACCGTATTGCCAATTCAAACGCTAAACCTTAATCGCCGGGCTATCCTGACAAAGCGATTGCGCAAGCGCTCTTAAACTTTCATGGTCGAGACGGTCAAGGGAGATCGAATTTTTCCGCGCACGGTAATTTTTCGCGATCGATCGGTCGTATAAGGGATCGTAATATTTTTCGAGCAGCTGGTGGACGAAATCCTGCATGCGACCTTCTGCGAGATATTGTGAGAGCACAGCAAAGGTCTCAGCAGCCATGAAATCTTTAAGCCTCACGAGTCGATGCTCGAGTTCATGCGGATGATAGATCCAGTATTGATAATGATTTAGTAGGTATTTCGTTCTCAGCGTTGCATCGACCTCCAGTTGATAGTGGTTTGAGGCGCGCATTTTCTCGATCAGTGGTTCGGGGATTTGGATTTGTCCGATTTTTCGACTTTCAGACTCTAACCAGACAGCTTTGTCTGGTTTCAATTGCCCGAGCCTGAACCATAGTTCGGTTTCGAAAAGGCGTTGGCTCGGTTGAATCAGCTCGGGCTGTGCCCCAAGCAGCGATCCTCGATGTTTTGCCAGTGCCTCAAGATCAATGACTTGTGCACCTTGCGCCGCCAGTTGATGAAGTAAATCGGTTTTCCCACTGCCTGTTCGACCTGCAATGATTTGAAAGTGAAGCAGGCTGATCCGCCTGGCACTGTCTTCCATGACCCATCGACGAAAGGCTTTATAGCCACCCTCCAGCAGATCGCATCGAAAGCCGATGCGCGCCAGAACGGTTGATAATGACCCTGACCGATTCCCGCCTCGCCAGCAATAAATAAGCAGTCGCGCCTCTTTGTCGATACCTCGTGCATGCTGCTCAATGAGGCTTGCGATGTTTCTCGCTACCAAGATGGCGCCTTCGCGCTTTGCCTTGAAGGCGCCCTCCAGCTGGTAAAGGGTTCCAATCGTTTCCCGCTGTCGATCGTCCAGTACCGGCCAGTTGACTGCGCCTGGCAGTCGGTCGAGTCGGAATTCTGCGGGGCTTCGCGTATCGATGATGTAATCGTAGGACCAGCAGGAGGGTGCCTGTCCCGACCAGGTCTTGTCAAAACATCCACTTGGGTTGACTTGTTGTGCTTGCTTCATACCTTGAGCATAGCCCCTTATGGCTATTACGGACCCATTACAATCGGGTGATGATTGTATTTAACCTCCGCTGTGCAAACGACCATCGGTTTGAAGGTTGGTTTGCTGGACATGATGCCTTCGATAAGCAAAGGGACGCCGAGCTGATCGAATGTCCGATGTGCGGCAGCAAACAAATTGGCAAGCTGCTATCGGCGCCCCGGATTAACCGGGGTGCGATGGCAAGCGTTGCAGCATCGGGCATACAGGCCGACGACAGCCATCAAGAAAAGGCTCTGATGCAGCAGGCTGGATCCGCCCTAAACCCTCAGGTTCAGGCGCAGATGATGGCGCTTCAGGCTGCCTGGCTGCAAATGGCGCGTTATGTCGTTGAAAACACCGAAGATGTTGGCCGGGATTTTGCCGAAGAAGCCCGTCGGATGCATTACCAGGAGGCACCCGAGCGCAGTATCCGGGGGCAGGCCAGTCGGGAGGAGGCACAAGCCTTGGCTGAGGAAGGCATCGAGGTTTTGAGCCTTCCGCTGCCCTCCGCGCTGAAAGGCCCTGTTCAGTAGCGGGCAACTGCAGTAGCGGGCCTGAACAGTAGCGCCCGGTGGTTGACTCAGGATCCGCGGGTTACAGGGATTTCGACGCGATCTGCCGCACTCGGGATCGTCATGTATTTTGCAATCTCAAGCTTCGCAATCGCATTACGGTGAACCTCATCAGGACCATCGGCCAGGCGTAGCGTGCGTTGGTTCGCGTACATCTTGGCAAGCGGGAAATCCTGACAGACACCGCCGGCACCGTGCGCCTGGATCGCCCAGTCAATAATCTGACAGGCCATATTCGGCGCAACCACCTTGATCATGGCGATCTCGGTTCGAGCAATCTTATTACCCACGGTATCCATCATGTAGGCTGCCTTGAGGGTGAGCAGCCTTGCCTGATCAATCATGATCCGCGCTTCGGCGATTCGCTCCTGCCAAACCGTTTGGGTCGCAATAACCTTGCCAAAGGCGACACGGCTGTTGAGTCGTTTGCACATGTATTCGAGGGCGCGTTCAGCGGCGCCAATCGAGCGCATGCAATGATGGATCCGTCCCGGACCTAAACGGCCTTGCGCGATCTCGAAACCGCGTCCTTCGCCGAGCAACATATTGTCTACAGGAATCTTAACGTTCTCAAAAATAACCTCGCAATGACCATGGGGCGCGTCGTCGTAGCCAAAGACATTCAGCGCGCGTTTAACCGTGATGCCGGCAGTATCGCGTGGCACAACAATCATCGACTGCTGTTCATGGCGCCCGGCGTCTGGGTTCGTTTTGCCCATGAGAATAAGGACTTTGCAGCGAGGGTCGCCGGCGCCGGATGTCCACCACTTGCGGCCGTTGATCAAATAATGATCACCCTGACGCTCGATGCGACATTGAATATTGGTTGCGTCTGAAGAGGCAACATCTGGCTCCGTCATGGCAAATGCTGAACGAATCTCGCCGCGAAGCAGGGGATCAAGCCATTCGCGTTTAATGGCCTCACTTGCATAACGTTCAAGTGTCTCCATATTGCCGGTGTCGGGTGCTGAACAATTAAAGACTTCTGGCGCGAAGTGAACCCGGCCCATGATTTCGCAAAGCGGGGCGTATTCTAAATTGCTGAGACCTTCGGGAACGCGGGTTGAGCGGGGCAAAAAAAGATTCCAGAGCCCGGCATCACGGGCTTTAGGTTTGAGCGATTCGACCACATTGGTGGGCACCCAGGCATTACCCTTGCGACGATTCTCGTCGACCTCGTGATGGAATGCATCTTCGTTCGGGTAGATGTGTTCTTCCATGAAGGCAAGCAAGCGTTGGCGCATTTGCTGAACCTTTGCACTGTATTCAAATTCCATACGGACTCCCTGGTTTCGATCGACGGATTGAGTTAAAAATGTAACGGTATAAAAGTAATTGGCGTCAACAGCTAAACAACAGTAAATTCGGACACATCGAGCCTTATGGCATATTCTGAATCAGTGCCCAACCCATTTCAGCCATAGGACGTGCTCTTGCGCCAGACTCTCTGGCCTCGGCACTTGCAGCTGTACCATCGACAACCCGCTTCATGATGCCTTGCAAGATACCTGCTAAGCGGAACATGTTGTAGGCAAGGCAAAAGGTCCAGTGTTTGAGCACTTCATCCATGGCCATGCCGGTCTGTTCGCAGTAGCGCTTGATGTATTCGGACTCGAGCGGAATGCCAAGCGCAAGATGATCAAGGCCTGAAATACCTCTGAATGTACCAGGCGGAATATGCCAGGACATACAGTGATAGGAGAAGTCTGCGAGTGGATGTCCAAGGGTGGATAGTTCCCAGTCGAGCACGGCGCGTACTTGCGGCCTGTCGTGATCGAAAATCATGTTGTCGAGGCGAAAATCGCCGTGAACAATGCAGCTTTGCTCGCTATCCGGGATATGCGCTGGCAGCCATTCAATCAGTCGATGCATCGACTCGATCGGCTCGGTCTCAGAGATCAGGTATTGCTTGGTCCAACGGCTTATCTGGCGGGCAAAATAATTACCAGGCTTGCCAAAATCGCTTAGTCCGACTGTATCTGGCTTGACCTGATGCAATTGCGCGATGGTCTGATTCATGGCGAGATAGATATCGCGGCGTTGCTGCTTTGTCATGCCTGCAAGACCCTGGTCCCACAGCACACGTCCATCCACACGATCCATAATATAAAACGCTCGGCCGATCACCGATTCATCCTCGCATAGTCCAAACACTTTTGGCACGGGTACCGGTGTTGCTGCCAAGGCATCAAGCACCCGATACTCGCGCTCAACGGCATGGGCTGAGGGGAGAAGCTTTGACACAGGTCCAGGTTTTGACCGCATCACATATTGGGCTTTTGGGGTAGAGAGCGCAAAGGTTGGGTTGGACTGACCGCCCTTGAACTGCTCAATCGCCAGCGGACCTTGAAAACCCTCGACATTTGTCTCCATCCATTGTTCGAGGGTCAGTAAATTGGTTTGATAACGTTCAGAAACTGGCATCGTTCCTGAAAATTTTTCTGCAAGCTGCGAAGGACTAAGCGGCTTCTGATCTTGGGACTGGCCGTCGGCATTCGGTTCGTTCATTGGATGGGGACGCTCCACTTGTGTTGAATCCTTATGGTCGAGCCTAGTCGGTCGATTTCCGATGATGTAGTCCTCGTTCGTATTCAAGCAATTGTGCCTCGATGGTGGAATATCGCTCGCCCTCCTGAATCAAGTCGACGGGCCACAGATTGATGGCCCTCACGATACTGTCCTCGGGGCGTTGCGCAGCATCGATCAGATTAATACAGGCAGGTTGTTGCAAGAGGTTGCCCAACCATCCGTCAGGCGCACACAGCCACCAACTTAGCAAGGCCCGATTAATGCCCCCATGCAAGACCCATAAGGCGCAGTCCCAATTGGGGTCGCTCAGTTCTTGCGATACAACCGGTAACACCCTCTGGTATACCTCGGCAATCGACTCGCCGCCTTGAAATCGCGTTGAGCTCGCGGGGCGGCCGTGAAAAATACCAAGAAAGGCCTGATGCAAGTCTTCACCTTCGAGGGCTTCGTAGTCCCCTTTGCGAATTTCCTGAAGCGCCTCACAGGCGCTGCGCCTTGGTGTTGTTGAAGGCTTGATCTGTTCGAGCACCAGATCGGCTGTCTGTTGCGTTCTAAGCAAACTTGAGGTGATCACCCGATCAACCATCACACCGTGTCTAGCAAGCGTCTCGCCTGCAGCGATGGCCTGCTTGATGCCGCGTTCATTGAGTGCGACTGCATCGGCGTCGACCGGTGTGCCATCGGCAAGGTAATACGACACACTGCCGTGACGCATCAAAACAATACGACGACGTTGGGGGGCCTCATAGCGTTTGATCATGAAAAAGATACCGTTTCGTGGCGTAATGACAGTCCAAGTTGGGCACGGCGTCGGAGCCATAAACTTGGACGATAACGGGGTTCTTGCGTCGAGGCATAAAGTCCATCCATGATGGCAAGCATGCGCTCGGGTCCAATGGCATCGCCCATGCTAAGCGGCCCCATCGGATAGCCTAGTCCTATTCTTACCGCGTCATCGATATCCTTCGGTAAAGCGACCGCCTGTTGCGCCATATCACAAGCAATCGATACGATCATCGCAATCACGCGCTGGGTGATGAATCCAGGGCTGTCGCCGAGCAGGGCAAGTGTTGCACCATCGCTTGAGAAAAGTTTGTTGGCTGCAAGCATGCTGTCGCGGGTGGTGGCAACCGTGGCCATGAGACTTCGCAGGCTGCATTGCTTCCAGCCAAAGGGGAAGAGGCAGTCGATGGCCACGCATCGTCTTGCATCAAGCCCGAGACGATAGGCCATGGATGAGGCATCTTCGCCGAGTGGACAGAGCACCATCAGGGCCTCATTTGAAGCTTGTGATCCGGATTCGCATGTAAATCCCGCTTCAGCAATCAACTGTTGGAGCGATTCCAAAACCCATGACGGTTGTGCCTTAACCATTGGCGCGATCCAAACACGAGAACATAGCGACTGATGCTCTTCGGACAGCACTTCGATGACTGGCCAGCTCAGCGCTTGCTTTTTTGAATCGACATAACGATAAAAACCTTCACCAGTTTTTCGGCCGAAAAGTCCGGCTGCCAGTCGTTGAGCCGTCAGTACCGAGGGGCGATAGCGCGCTTCCTCGTAGTATTGGTGATAAATGGATTCCATCACCGGATGTGAGACGTCGATCGCTGTGAGATCCATCAATTCAAAGGGACCGAGCTTGAAGCCCTGGCCCTCGAACTGAACCTGTTCACGCAAGATCCGATCAATGACCTGGACGGGTGCGACGGCTTCGCCCAAGGCTCGCAGCGATTCGGGCCCATAACCACGGCCAGCATGATTGACGATAAAACCGGGCGTATCACCGCAGACAACCGCCCGATGGCCAACGGTGGTCGCGAGTGCTTTCAGTGCTTCCACGACCTTGTCGTCGGTTTTTGCGGCCCGAACCACCTCCACAATCTTCATCAGGGGTACGGGATTGAAGAAGTGATAGCCGGCGACCCGCTCAGGGTGCTTGAGACATGATGCCATGGCCGCAACCGATAAGGATGAGGTGTTTGAGGCCAAAACGCTCGTGGTGGCGACCAAGCCTTCAAGTTGCCTGAAAAGCGCCTGCTTCACATCGAGTCGCTCGACAATCGCTTCGATGATCAGGTCACAGTCGGCAAGTTCTTCGATGGTTTCAGCAAGTCTCAAGGACGCTTGCCCCTTGTCGCGTTGTTGCGCTGACAGGCGACCCTTCTCTTGCATCATCGCCCAGGTGCTAAGAATCGATGCTTGTGCGGCCAGCGCGGCCTTGCGATCACTGTCGTGTAACAAGGTTACGATGCCGACCTGGGCAATGATTTGGGCTATCCCTCGACCCATTGCGCCCGCGCCGACCACGCCAACACGTTGAAAAATCTGCGACGGGCAGGTCTGATGCTGTGACGACAGTTCTTGGTTCATGAACACCTTTAGGCTTCAGAGGGCCGAGCGATCGCATCGATGGACGGTTTCGCGCGTCGGCCTCGATTCTAGCGGTCCAAGCGCTTGGGAAAAGCATCGGGCTTCACTCAGAATTCCGCAATATGTCCATTCAGGTTGGATGCTGCTTGATCGTCGAAGAACTGCTTGCGACGATGCTCGAGTTGACCTGCCAATTCAAGCCATTCATCCTCTTGCGCCTGCAACATGCGCTCGCATTGCGCTCGGGTTTTCGCAGCTTCCTGCCAGCGGATCGCATCGTGACCCGGCACCTCGAGGAGCCGTGCGTCGCAGTGGGCAATGCTTTGGCGCAAGTTCTCCATCGTGGTCTCACAGGCTTTAATCGCCTGCTCAATCGGTCTTAGTCGCTGCTTGAGGGCCTCTCGTTGTTTGGCTGCAAGTTGCCTTAGTTGTTGTTTCGACCGGTTTGAACCGCTGTTCTGTCGATCGATGACGAGCTCTGAGGCTTTTTTTCTTTGCAGCAGGTCGTTTTCGTAATCACTGATATCGCCTTCGAATGCCTCCAGACGCTGGTCGCGAAGAATCCAAAGGCTGTCAACGCAGGCTCGCAGCAGGTAGCGGTCGTGTGAGACAAGCAGTAAGGCGCCTTGAAAACCTGCCAGAGCCTCTGCCAGCGCATCGCGGGTCATGGCATCAAGATGATTGGTGGGTTCGTCAAGAATGAGTGCTTGCGGCTTATGGATAAATAGCGCCGCAAGGGCAATTCTTGCCCGCTCACCACCCGACATCGGGGCGATCGGTCGCAGCGCCTCGTCCCCCCGGATGGCAAATCGTCCAAGCCAATCCCTTAGTGCTTGCTCGGTATGGTTTGGCGCGAGTCGGCGCAAGTGTTCGATCGCATTGTCTTCAGCTCGAAGTTCTTCAACGGCGCTCTGTGAAAAGTAGCCCAGGCGCGCATGTCTTGCGCGAGAAAAGCGCCCCTCAATCGCATGCATTTCTCCGACCAGATGTTTTACCCAGGTCGATTTCCCTGCCCCGTTAGCACCCAGTAAACCGATTCGATCGCCGCGTCCTAAGGTAAAACGCCTGACGCGGCATAGCACCAGCGGGGCATAGCCTATCGTTAAATCCTCACCGCTGATAATCGGATCAGGACAGTCTTGCGCCTCATCGAGTGGGAGTTCAAGGCGAAGCGAAGATGCCACACGGGGCGCGGCCTGTATGGATTCAAGCATCTTGATGCGGCTTTGGACTTGGCGTGCCTTGGTCGCCTGAGCCCTGAATCGTTGAATAAATCGCTCAAGATGCGCGCGCTGATCGTCTTGTTTATGACGAAGTCGCTCCGCTTGCTGATGGCACTCAACGCGTGCCCGCTCCATGGCCGTGTAGCCGCCGCGGTAGATCCGCAAATTTGCCTCATCGACATGAATCGTGTGTTGAACGCAGGCATCCAGAAAATCGCGGTCGTGCGAAACGATCAGACATAAACCCTCGTAGCGCTTGAGCCAGCGTTCAAGCCAGAGTACTGCATCCAGGTCGAGGTGGTTACTCGGCTCATCGAGAAGCAGCAAATCTGATGGTACGAAAAGCGCGCGGGCGAGATTAAGTCGCATTCGCCAACCGCCCGACAGGCGCTGAACCGGTTGTTCGGATTGAGCCGTCGAAAAGCCAAGCCCATCCAGTAGCCTCATGACCCTGGCCTGAGCGTCCGGTCCGCCAGCCTCGACCCAAGCTTCATTGGCAAGGGCAATGTCTCGGGCATCGTCTGCGGCCATCGCCAACGCCTGGGCTTGAACGCTTCGACCGAGTTCAAGGTCTTGTTCAAGCAGCCATTGCCAGGCCGGGAGGCTTGATTGGGGTAATGCCTGTGATAGCGCGACAACCCGCATCGCCGGCATCTCAATGCTGCCCTCATCGGGCAGCAGTTCGCCCTGCAAAGCCGCCAAGAGGCTCGATTTACCGCAACCGTTGGCGCCAACCAGGCCAATGCATCCGCTGAGGGGCAAATCGAGGTTTGCCCCACGCAAAATCGCTTTGCTGCCCCGCGACAGGCTCAGTCCCTTGAGTCGAATCATGTCTATGGACGCCCTTGGGCTATGCGAGGCGCATCAATGCCTTGCGGGAGATGAGTGCCACCATGGTTTCACCTGCGTGGACCGGGATCCAGGTTTTTTCGAGCTTGGGAAAGGCAGCATCGAAGTGTGAGGCTTCATGTCCGATTTCAAGGAGGACTTGACCCTGCTCATGCAGCCTCGCCTGGGCTTGGAAAAGAAATGGGCGACAAAAATCCATGCCGTCTCGCCCGCCATCAAGTGCGGCCGACGGTTCAGCGCGAAACTCTGCGGGAAGCGTTTGCATCCTGCTGTCGCTCACATAAGGCGGATTGCAAAGCATCAGATCAAATTGCATGCCCGACCAGGGCTCCAAGCCAGCGCCCTGTTTCAGCGTGGCCCGCGCACTCATACCGTGGTCATCCAGATTGAGCTTGGCGAGCTCAAGCGCCTCCGGGCTTAAGTCGGAGCCGAAAAGGGCGGCGTTTGGAAAGTGATGGCCTGCGTGGATCAGTATGCTGCCTGACCCGGTACACAAGTCCAAAACCGTGGAAGGCGGATCGATCAAAGCTTCGTTTAGGCAGAACGACAAGGCTTCGACCAGCAAGGAGCGTGGGATCAGCCCGCGTTGATCCGAGCGAAATCGCAGCCCTGCGAGCCAGGCCTCGCCCGTCAGGTATGACACGGGCAGGCGTTGATCGACGCGCTTTCGAATCAAGCGCGACAGAACACGCCATTCAGAGGCCGGTATCAAGCTGTCATGGTAATCATCGAGGCGATCGCGAGGCAGATCCAATGAACACAGCAATAGCCAAGCTGCGTCCTCGTGGGCATCAGCTGTCCCCTGCCCGAAACTCAAACGTTCAGACTCGAAAATAGATACAGCGACCCGCAGGCCATCGATCAAGCGTCGATCCGTCTGGCAAAGCCAGGCAAGTCTTTGCTGATTTCGTTTTTGCAAGGACAGACTCCGTCAAGCTATCGCCAATTTAGGCACTGCGCAAGCGCAAGCGATCGTGATCAATCGCCCCGCAACAGCTCATTGATTGCCGTCTTGGCCCTGGTTTGCGCATCCACCCGTTTAACAATGATTGCCGCATAAAGCGCACAGCTGCCATCTGAGGACGGCAGGGTACCGGGTACAACCACTGATCCGGAGGGTACGCGCCCATAGATGATCTGCCCTGTGGTGCGATCGAAAATCTTGGTGCTTTGGCCGATAAAAACCCCCATCGAGAGTACGGCGTTCGCTTCGACGACAACTCCCTCAACGACTTCGGATCGCGCCCCGATGAAACAGTTGTCTTCGATGATGGTTGGGTTGGCTTGAAGCGGTTCAAGCACGCCGCCGATGCCAACGCCGCCCGATAAATGGACGTTCTTACCGATCTGGGCACAAGACCCCACGGTCGCCCAAGTGTCGACCATCGTGCCCTCATCGACATAGGCACCGATATTGACAAACGAGGGCATTAAGACGACGTTTCGAGCGATAAAACTGCCACGTCGCGCAACGGCCGGTGGAACAACCCGAAAGCCGCCCGCGGCGAATCGCGCCGCATCATAGTCCACGAATTTGGTGGGGACTTTGTCATAAAACTGCATCGGACCCGAAGGCATGGTCTGGTTTTCCTCAAGCCGAAACGACAGCAGCACGGCTTTCTTAATCCATTGGTGGACCTGCCATTGCCCCGCTGATTTCTCCGCCACGCGTAGGGTACCTTCATCCAATTGTTGCAGGACTTCCTGTACAGCTTGCCGTAACTCGTGGCTTGCATTGTGCGTATTGATATCCGCCCGGTTTTCCCAGGCTTGTTCGATGAGTGATTGAAGTTGATTCATAGCGTTCCTGGCTGTCATGAGCGTTTAGTGAGAAAAGGGTCGAACTGGCTCTGATTTCAACGGCGCTAGTGCCACGGGCGTCGGCGCTTTCCAGCCCCGCTTCCGGTGCTCAGCGGCTATCGTGGTGTAAATCCCGCCTCGAACATACCAACGCGAGGTGAGTCGCATGTAGCGGGGCGCGATCAAGGCCACAAGTGCATCAAGGATTTCGTTGGTAACCGCCTCATGAAACGCACCCTGATCACGATACGACCACATGAACATCTTGAGTGCCTTCAATTCCACACACCAATCATTGGGAATGTAGTCAAGCTCGAAGACCGCGAAATCGGGCTGCCCGGTCAGTGGACAAAGACAGGTGAATTCGGGGATCTCCATGTGGATCACATAATCGCGGGCGCTCTGCGGGTTGGGGAAGCGGTCAAGCTTATTCGAGGGTCTGCTGCTGGTCATGGTGCTTAGATGATGGGTGTTCAGGTTGTTGGGGCAGACATCGATGCGGATGCCTGCAAGCCTTGAATGCAGGGTGGTCAGCCTAGGTATCGAGAACCGCTTCGAGGCATGGAGTAGGATTATAGGTTTCCTCAAGACCAAGCTCGGAGATCGGCCGTTGTGCGACTGAAGCAGATCAAGCTCTCAGGTTTTAAGTCCTTTGTCGATCCGACGGTGCTCGATGTTCCCGGGCAGCTGATCGGCGTCGTCGGTCCGAATGGCTGTGGTAAGTCCAACATCATGGACGCGGTGCGATGGGTACTCGGTGAGTCGCGTGCCAATGAGTTACGCGGTGAATCGATGCAGGATGTGATCTTCAGCGGCTCCGCTGATCGTAAGCCGGCTGCGAGGGCCTCAGTGGAGTTGGTCTTCGATAACAGCATGGGAAGAATCGGCGGCTCCTGGGGGGTTTACGCTGAGGTGTCGGTCAAAAGGGTACTAACCCGCGATGGGCAATCGATTTATTCGATTAATCAACAGACCGTCAGGCGTCGCGATGTGCACGATCTCTTCTTAGGGACAGGCCTTGGACCTCGCGCCTATGCCATTATCGGGCAGGGCACGATTTCAAGAATCATCGAGTCGAAACCCGAAGAATTGCGGATATTTCTCGAAGAAGCCGCCGGAATTTCCCGTTATAAGGAGCGTCGTCGCGACACTGAAAACAGGCTCGCTGACACCCGCGAAAATCTCACCCGGGTTGAAGATATTCTGCGCGAGCTTGATACGAATATTGCGCGCCTTGAAGTCCAGGCCAAGCAAGCAGAAAAATTTCGAGAACTTGATGCCGATCGGCACGATTTCCAGGGACTGTTGTGGTTGGCAAGGCGCAATGATGCCCTTGAACAGCAGCGTCGTGCGAGCGATCGGTACCGCGGCCTTGAGCTCAAGCTCGATGCTGAATTAGCCTCGCTGCGAGAGACTGAAGCGGCGCTTGAATCGGCTCGCCGAGATGCCGGCGCACTTGCAGACCAACTTCACGCCGCACAGGCTCGTTATTATGAAATCAATAGCGAGGTCGCCAAGTTTGAGTCTGAGATTAGATTCCTGGAAGCGTCAAAGCGCCAGGCCAATGATCAGCTCGAAGCCCTTGCACAACAGCAGCGAAAGCAGGTCTCAGAGCGCGAGCAGGCTGAACAGATGATTGGCGATAGCCGTCAACGGCTCGAGGCGCTCACGGTTTCCGTCCAGGATCAATCGGAGCGGGTTCAACAACTGGCTGCACAGCAACAGGGCCTTGATCTTGAGATTGGCAGCGCACAGCAGCAGCTTGAGGCGCTGAGGGAGCAACTCGATCAGGTCAGGCGCGAGCGAGACGCGGCTCAGATCCGCAGACAAGCTGCCCATGATCAAGGTCGACAGCTCGATCAAGGTCTGCTGCGAAACCGTCAGGCCCTTGACCGCTTACAGCCCCTTGATCCTGATGCACGACATCACCAAGGCCTCAAGCTTCAAGCTGCCGAGGATGAGGAGGCGCGAAGCGGCGAGCTGGAGGCAAGCCTGCAGGCGCGGGTTGGCGACGCCCAGGCTGCGCTTTCGCCGAACCAGGAAAACTTAAGACGGGCACAGTCGAGGCATGCTGAGATTGAGGCAAAGCTTCAGGCACTCGTTCAATTGGAAGCCAGGCTGAGTGACGAGTCCAAAATGCGTCCCTGGCTGCAGGCCAAGGGTTGGCAGGACAATGAGCGCTTCTGGCAGGGCATTCGGGTGGAGGCTGGTTGGGAAGCGGCTGTTGAAGCCGCATTGCGTGAAAGGCTTGAGGGTATCGCGCTGCCATCAATGCAAAGCCTTGAAACCCTGGCTGTTGATGCGCCACCAAACAAGCAAGTCTTTTTTCGGGGACAGCTGCTGCCTGGACAAAGCCCTGTTAAGCGTGGAGCCCTCGAGACGTCGAACAGCCTGAGCGGTTTTCGGAGCATGCGCGAGCTGCTGCAATGTGCTGATGAGCAACGCTCTGCTTTGCTCGATCGCTGGCTTGAAGGTGCTTTTGTGGCTGATGATTTAGCGTCTGCCCTAAAAAGCCAATCGCAGATTCCATTGGGACAGCGCCTCTACACGGCGCAAGGCCACTGCATTGAGCGCGATAGCGTGGCATGTCATGCCGCAGATCAAGCCCACGAAGGAAGACTGGCGCGAAAGCGAGAGACCGAAGCACTGCAGAAAAATCTTCGGGCGCAGCAATTGCTGCTGGAACAGGCAAGGCAGGATGCGCAAGCTGCTGAGCGAAGCGCCCAAGATCTGGCGCAGCAACTGGGCCATGCGAGGCAGGCTCATTTGCAGGCAACGAGAGTACTTGCGCAAGTGCGTCTTGAAACAGAACGCATGAATCAAACGCAACGACAACATGAGCTTGAAGGCAGTCGCTTACGTAAAGAGATTCAAGATCTAGAACAGGAAGCGAAGCGCCAACAACAAATCGAAACCCAATGCAGCGAGCAAATCGAGCAACTCGACAAGCATAGGGTATTGCTCGACGAGGGATTTCGTCGCGCGCAACAAGCGAGTGCCAGCGCTCAACAACAGCTCGTAAGATGGCGTGAAAGCTTTCGCGAGGCTGAGCGCCAGCTCGATGCATATCACTATGACTTAAAGAGCGTTACGGAAAGACTGGCCAATGCAAGTCAACGACGTGAGGCCCTTGAAGAATCGATGCAAGCGCTCGCTGAGCAAGAGCGTTTGCTGCGTGATCGGATTGGAGCGCTTCGGGATGATCAAGCGCGCGGGCAGCTCGATCAATCGCTTGCACTGCGAATCGAGGCTGAGGCGAGCTTAAGTCGGTGCCGTGCCGACAGTGAAGCGATGCATCAACAGTGTCGGGCGCGTGAGGAACAACGCATGCTTACCGAGCGCAGGCTCGATCCTTTGCGTGAAGGCTTGTCAAGTGCGGCACTTGATGAGCAGGCCGCAAAGACAACGGTTGAACAATGTTTGCAAATGATGCTTGACGCTAAGCTTGATGAGGCGGCTCTGCGCCTTCGGGCCGACGAGCAGCATATCGCTATGAAGGTATCGACGCTTCAAACAGCGCTTCAGCGCATCACCCAGGCCATGGATGCCATGGGTGCGGTCAATCTTGCCGCACTCGATGAACTTCAGCATGCACGGGAGCGTCAGGGCTTTTTGCGATCCCAATGCGCCGATCTGAGCGAGGCGATGCAAACGCTGGAGGGCGCGATTCATAAAATCGATCGTGAAACGCGGGATTTGTTGAAACAAACCTACGACCAGGTTAACCAAAACTTTGGCCATTTCTTCCCTAAGCTTTTTGGGGGGGGCGACGCCAAGCTGCTGCTGACGGGCGAGGAGATTCTCGATGCAGGCATTCAGGTGACGGCCCATCCACCGGGCAAGCGAAACAGCTCGATTCACCTGCTGTCAGGAGGAGAGAAAGCACTGACAGCGATTGCGTTGGTTTTCGCTATTTTTCAGCTCAATCCAGCGCCATTTTGTTTACTCGATGAGGTCGATGCGCCGCTCGATGACGCCAATACCGAGCGCTACTGCGATATGGTGCGTTCAATGTCGGACCAGACGCAGTTCTTGTTCATCACCCACAATAAGGTAGCGATGGAGCTTGCACAGCAGCTTGTAGGCGTTACCATGCAGGAGCGCGGCGTATCCCGCCTTGTTGCGGTGGATCTTGAAGCGGCTGCCGATTTCGCGCAGGCTGCTTAGCACAGGAATATTCATGAGCTCATTGCAATGGAGTTTGCTTATTGGTGCAATCGCGCTGATTGCAGCGGTGCTCTTGCTGAATAGCTTGCAACAATGGAAGCGGCGCTCCCGTGGCGAAAAAACCCTCGAGGCCTTACGGGAGGTCGTGCGAAGCCGGAAAACGACCCATGAAACTAACGGGGGGGGCGCGATCGAACCCGATGCAGTGAATCACTCGCATGAGCATCAGGCAACGCTTCCATCTCGGCAAGAGCCAGTCTTTTCTTCGGCCAATACGGCTGAAGCCACCGCTACGGGTAGCTTGAGCGCAAAGCGCCTCGTCAGTGATTCACCTGCAAGGTCCAGCTTTTCGCCAGGCATGAGAACCGCTTCATCGCCAGGCATCGCCCGTAGCTCCCCGGCAAACTCAGGATCTGTCTCGAGGGCTGATACAAGACCTCTTTCGAGGGCGGACGCAAGATCTGTTGCGTCGGCAGCCACGGGACATGCTTCGCTTACCCGCCACAGCCTGCCAGATGAATTCTTTGACCCGGTCGTTGACGGCCCGGCCAATGATTTGGCCAAAGAAGACGCGCCTGCTTCGCCGGATGTCAAAGCCAGTGCCACCCTATCTGCTGATCGCTTAAGCGCCATCGCGATGCGCGCTGCGCAAACTGTTGCGGATGCCGACGATGACGAGCGGCACGCTGCCGCTCGACAGCAGACGAGTGGCGCGGGTGACAAGCATGCAACAGAGCAGATTGTCGATGCGCCTGCGGCCTTTGATTCGCATGATTTTGATCCGCCGGATGATGCAGGGCCTGCTGGCGTTGGCGAAATCTCTGAACCGGTATTGGATTTGAAGCAATGGACGCGCAGTAAACCCTGGGTAGGTATCGATGAACGAGTCGACCTTGCCGTAGGCTTGGAGAGCTGGCAAGGTTGGCAAGGGGAGCGCCTCTTGCAGGCTTTTCAAGGACTTCGCAGAATTGGTACGAAGCCATTGCTGTTGGAAGCACAGGTCTTATCCGATCCTCAGCAGCAGGCTTGGGTTGCAGTTGTGCCGGGACTGCGGTTCGTGAGGGTAAGGCTTGGACTCCTGCTTGCAAATCGAAGCGGCCCGCTCAAGCCCACTGAGTATTCCGATTTTTTGAGCGCTTTACAGTCGGTTCGCGACCTATTGCAAGCCAGTTGGACCGATGGCACGGCGCCGGCCGGCATGCATGAGGTGCTGGAAAGGGCTCGCCGCGTGGATGCTTCATGTGCGGCGCTGGATGCGCAGGTGGTAATTAATCTGGCCCTTGGCGAAGCAATTTCTACACTTGCTTTCTCACGTATGGGTACGAGCCTTGGCCTTGTTGATCGCGGCAACACGCGGCAGGCTTCGCTCAGCGAGCATGGCATTGAATTGTTCTCACTTACCCTCGGCACAAAACCGGACTGGATGACCTTCATGTTGGATGTGCCGCGTTCGCCAATGGACGAATCGCCCTGGCAAAAGATGATGGACTGTGCGGCCGCTGCGGTGGGGCGGTTCGGGGGCCAGTTGCTAGACGACAACGGACTGGTGCTTGAGGCGCATCAATTGGCCACCATCGGCAAGCAAGTGATTGATCGGCAGCAGCAACTGATCGATGCCGGTTACGCGCCTGGTTCGCCTTTGGCGCTCCGCTTATTCAATTAAGTTGCATCGGCTAAGGCCGCTTCAGGAAAAATCCGTCGATGCATAACGCTGATCTTGACGCGCTACCGGCTGACCCTGCGCTTGCCATTGAGAGGCTGTCCGAGCAATTAAGGCGATGGTCAGCGTCTTACTATCGCGGTGAGCACCAATCGGTGCCCGATGCGCTTTACGATCGTTGGTTTGCGCGTTTGCTTGAGCTTGAGTCGCAGTATCCCGAGCTCGTCAGGGGCGATTCGCCGAGCCAGCGCGTGGGCACAACACCCGATGACGCTTTTGAAAAGCTTCGCCATCTGCGTCCGATGCTTTCGCTTGCGAATGCATTCGATCGCGATGATGTGATTGCCTTCGACAGGCGGGTTCGAGGCTTGCTCGGACTCGAGGAGGGAAGTCAGCCCAACCATGGGAAAGGGCTCCGGGAAGAGGCGGAACTTTCCTACTGCGCTGAACTTAAGTTCGATGGGCTAGCCGTGAATTTGCAATATCACGACGGACAGCTAAAGGCTGCCGCAACCCGTGGCGATGGATCTGAAGGTGAAAACGTTCTTGCGAATATAAGGACTATTCGAAACCTGCCGCTACGATTGCTCGTGCAGCCCGTGCCAGCGGTGATCGAGATTCGTGGCGAGGTCTTAATGTTTCGGGAAGATTTCGATCGCTTGAATGAAAGTCAGCGTGCGCTTGGTGAGCAGGTTTTTGCCAACCCGCGTAACGCCGCTGCAGGCAGCCTACGGCAAATGGATCCACGGGTAACCGCGAGTCGACCGCTGCGTTTTATGGCCTACGGTATTGGAGAACTACAGGCCAGACCGCTTGCTGATACACATTCCGGCTGTCTGGCATGGCTTGATGCCGCAGGTTTTTCGGTGGACTCAAGGCGTCGTCGCTGCCAGAGCATCGATGAACTGATGGCGTTCTATGAAGAGATAGCCCGGCAGCGAGATTCGCTCCCCTTCGACATTGATGGTCTCGTTTACAAGGTCGATTCGCTGTCCTGGCAGGAGCAACTCGGGAGCATTGCCCGCTCACCGAGATTTGCAATCGCCCACAAGTTTCCCGCTCAGGAAATGGTGACCGAACTCCTTGCCATCGATTTGCAGGTCGGCCGAACCGGCGCGGTCACACCGGTAGCAAGGCTCAAGCCGGTGCAGGTGGGCGGCGTCCAGGTCACCAACGCCACCCTTCACAATCAGGACGAAATCGCGCGCAAGGACTTGCGTGTTGGCGATCTCGTGATTGTTCGTCGAGCAGGCGATGTCATTCCCGAAGTGGTTTCGGTACTCGAACCGGTGGCGCGTGTGCGGGCAGCGGCCTTCGAGTTTCCAAGCCATTGCCCATCCTGTGGATCGCCGCTTTTTCGCGAGCCCGGCGAAGCGGTATGGCGATGTCAAGCACAATGGGCCTGCGAGGCTCAAAAGCGTCAGCGGCTCATCCACTTTGCAAGCCGTAAAGCGCTTGATATTGAAGGACTTGGCGAAAAAATCATTCAAGAGCTTTTGGTGCATCAATTGATTGATGATCCCTCTGATTTCTATGGCTTAAATGGTGCTTCCTTAAAGCCCTTGCCCCGCATGGGCGCAAAGCGCATCGAACAGCTGCTTTGCGCCATTGAAGCCTCTAAACATCGCCCCTTAAGCCGGCTTCTCTTTGGATTGGGCATCCGTCACGTCGGTGAGGAGGTCGCGAGAGTACTGGCCCAGGACAAAAAAACCCTTACTGGTTTGCGTGAGACTTGCTGGACGGATCCAGAAGTGATGCTGCCTGATGGCGTTGGCATCGAAATCGCAAACAGTCTCCAGACCTTCTTTGAGCATCCGGGCCATCAACGCATGCTGGACCGATTCGAGCTTTGGTGGGCTGCGGCTGGCAACAGCAAACAGGACGCTCAGCCAGCCGTCATCAGCGTCTTAGTGCCTGAGCAGAGCGACCTGCTTAAAGGCGTTGATGAAGCTGCTATTCAAGATTGGGGGGATGGAAGTCTCTCGCGAGATCTGTTGCCTTTGCTCGACCAACAGTTGCCGCAGGCCTTGGTTCAAGGCCTGTGCATTGTGATCACCGGAAGCTTTAAGGATTTATCACGTGATGACTTGGCCGAGTTCTTAAGACGCCGCGGCGCACGGGTCTTGTCATCGGTGAGTCGTAACACCGATTTGCTGATACTCGGCGAAAACGCTGGCTCCAAACTCGTGAAGGCGCAGGCTCTTGGGATCAAGCTGATTGAGCTTAAGCTCCCGGCGGCCTAGGTGAAGCG
>DENJ01000002.1:23933-61557 GCA_002359635.1 Burkholderiales bacterium UBA2647 | reverse complement strand
ATGATTTGAAGCGCATGATTCATCATTGTTGACATGGAGGTCCAAAGCAATGGCTTGTTGGGGCGTTATCGGTGGTTCTGGACTTGACGGTTGGGATGACCTGATTTGGACTGATGAGGTGGTGGTGGCAACGCCTTATGGTGAGCCAAGTGCGGCGTTGCGGCTCGGGCAGATCGAGAAGAGGGCGCAGTCGCCGACTAAGGTGATTTATCTGCCTCGCCATGGGCCAGGGCATTGTTATGCGCCTCATCGGATCAACTATCGGGCAAATCTTTGGGCTTTAAAGCAGGCCGGCGTTCAGCAGATCCTTGCAACAGCAACGGTCGGTTCAATCGCATCAACGATTCAAGCCGGATCCATTTGCGTACCCGATCAGTTGATCGATTACACCTGGGGGCGGGAACAGAGCTATTCAGAGGACGGTCAAGTCTTGCATATCGACTTTACACATCCCTTCGATCCAGCGCTTCGGGCGGCATTGATCCAGGCTGGTCAGGATCTGCCCTCGAGTGCAGGTTTTCATGAGCACGGCACTTATGGATGCACCCAAGGGCCGCGTCTTGAGACGGCGGCTGAAATCGTGCGCCTGGCAAAAGATGGCTGCTCGCTTGTTGGTATGACGGCGATGCCGGAAGCAGCACTTGCGCGCGAGCTCGGGCTACCCTATGCCTTGCTTTGTCTTGCCGTTAATCCGGCAGCCGGCGTTGGTCAGAGCGCCGCGGCCGTTGATCATGATGATCTCAAGCAGGTCATGTCGTCCGGCATGCATCAGGTCAAGGCGATCCTGCTAAAGACCATGCAAGGGAAACCTGCTTAAGGCTATGGAAGGCAATGGCCCATCACTCATGCTTGCTGCTATCGCTAAGGTAGTTGAAACAGTTTGAGGAGATCGGTTTCCAGACTTACCCTGGCACGCTCCTCAGCGAGCATGTCACTTTTGATGACAAATGTATCCTCCACGCGCTCGCCGAGTGTTGTGATGCGCGCTGATTCAAGTTGAACCTCCCGATTGGCAAGTGTGTAGGCGATGGCATAAAGTAAACCACGCCGGTCTGAGCTGCTCAAACTAAGCATGAAACGACTTGCCGCGCTGTCGGGTCGCAATTCAACCCTGGCCTGAATTGGAAAGCTTCGCGAACGTCGGGATGTTTTTCCGGGTGTTGGTGGCAGTAAAGGTTCATTGCGAATCAAGTGCGCTTTGAGTTCGCTTTCAACCAGTGTGAGCAGCTCACGGTAATTGCCTTCGTGATCAGGGTGGGAAACGATAAAGCTGTCGAGTGCTCTTGCGCCGCGCAAGGTATGGACATGGGCATGCTGTACCGAGATCGATCGGGAGTCAAAATAACGCGTGATTCGAGCAAAAAGCTGCGCTTGATCCGCGGTATAAACGAGCACCTGAAAGCCACCGCCTTCGGGGGCAAGTCTTGCTCGAACCACGGGTTCTTGGCTTTCAAACTGTCGATACAAAACCCGGGTGTGCCAGGCGATATCTGCTGCATCGTGCCTCACGAAGTAGGCTGAATCAAGCCGACTCCAGAATGCGGCATAGTCCCTGTCAAGCAGAGGCACGAGATGGAGCAATCGAATGGCTTCTTTCCGCTTGCTGTCAAGCCGATGCTGGGCACTGACCCGCTCACCACTGAGTATTTTTTTTGTTGATCGATATAAATCTTCGAGAAGTTTTCCCTTCCAGGAATTCCATACTTTGGGCGAGGTGCCACGAATATCAGCGACAGTCAGCAGATACAGTGCATTGAGACGCTCTTCATTCGCTACAAATGTTGCGAATTGCTCGACGACGTCGGGGTCACTGATGTCTTGTTTTTGCGCAACGCTGGACATGGCAAGGTGTTGTTCGACCAGCCATTGGATCAGCGCGCTGTCTTCAGTGCTCACGCCGTGGGCGCGACAGAATCGCCGTACATCGATGGCACCGAGATTCGAGTGATCGCCGCCGCGCCCCTTTGCGATGTCGTGATAAAGCGCAGCGATCGTCAGTCGCCATGGCCTATCCATGACAGCCATCAATTCGCTACACAAAGGGAACTCATGCACATGCTCTGGCAAGGCAAAACGTTCAACATTACGGAGCACGGTCAGAATGTGTTGGTCAACCGTATACACATGAAAAAGGTCATGCTGCATACGCCCCACGATGCGTCGCCATTCAGGCAAATAGCGTCCGAGCACCGACCATTGATTCATATCGTGTAGGACTTTGGTGATCCCTCGCCCTTGGATCAACATTTGCATGAAATGGGCGCGATTCGTGGCAAGTTTTCTGAAACCAGCGTCCATCCGCGGTCGGGCAAGCCAGATCGCCCGCAATAAATCGGGCGCCATGCCGCGAAGGCTTTGATGCTCCATGGTTCTCAGGAAGGCGCGAAAGACAACCGATAAATCGCGATCAATCAGCCCGGGATCCTTCAAGGCGAGCATGTCGTCGCGAATGACAAACTCGTCGTCGAGCCGCTCGCCATGTTTGACCTGTCGATCGAAAAGGTAAGACTCAATCAACTGCATGAGAATGCTGCGCATCTGGCATACCCGTTTGGCTGCCATGTAATAGCGTTGCATCAGCGCTTCAGAGGCACGCCTTGCGCCTTGTGCACCAATCCCCAAGTCTTGGGCCACGCGAACTTGCAGATCAAACACCAATCGGTCTTCACGCCTTGCGCTCAGGCGATGCAAACTGATGCGGATCATCGACAGTAGCCGTTGAGCTTGCTGTAGGGTTTTGTATTCTTCCCGGGTAAGGACGCCCACCTGCGACAGTTCAAGCCAGCTTGCGGGCATGCCCGCGGCTCGTGCCAGCCAAATCAGAAGCTGCAGGTCTCGCAGGCCGCCGGGACTTTCTTTGACGTGGGGTTCCAGACTGTATGGACTATCATCAAAACGCAAATGTCGCTGACGCATCTCCTGCCGTTTGGCTTCAAAAAATGTCGGCGCGTCCTGCTGTTGATGCAGCCCCCTCATCAATTCGGCCATCCGCTCAGGCGGGCCTGTGAGCTGTCGCGCCTCCAGAAGCGAGGTTTGAACCGTCAGATCACTGCGAGATTCCTTGAGGCAATGCGCCACGCTTCTTACCGCATGGCCAACGTCAAGTCCAAGGTCCCAACAGGCACCGATGAAGGATTCTAGCTTTGGCTTTGCCCCTGATTCGATCTCCTCATCGATCAGAATCAACAAATCAAGGTCTGATCCGGGATAGAGCTCCGCGCGACCATAACCTCCCACGGCAATCAGTGAGGCACTTTCCGGCAGCGCTGCTTGCTGCCAAAGGCTTCTCAGCGCCTGGTCGGCATGTGATGCAAGCCGCTTCAAAAGACCTCTGGGGTCCTGCCTTGGCTGGTAAGCCTCAATGAGTCGCGTTCGCTCCGACTGCCAGCGATCACGGTCTCGTTTCACAAGCGAGGCCTTGTTCAGCCGATCGGTGCAGGGGGCGCGCCTGCTGACGTGGTGAGGATCTCGTAGCCGTTTTCGGTCACGAGCACGGTATGTTCCCACTGCGCCGAGAGACTGTGATCTTTTGTCACGATCGTCCAGCCATCAGCGAGCTCACGAATTTCACGGCGTCCAGCGTTGATCATGGGTTCGATCGTAAAAATCATGCCCGGCATGAGTGTCAAGCCGGTGCCCGCCTTGCCGTAGTGAAGGATTTGGGGCTCTTCATGAAAACGCCTACCAATGCCGTGGCCGCAGAACTCACGCACCACCGAAAATCCGCTTGACTCAGCAAGCTTCTGGATCGTCGCACCAATGTCGCCCAGGCAGGTACCGGGTCGGACCTGATTGATACCGGCCCACATGCAGCGGTAGGTCACCTCACAGAGGCGTTTGGCTGCGCTGCTGCACTCACCGACCAAAAACATCCGGCTGGTGTCGCCATGAAAACCGTTTTTAATAACGGTTATGTCTAAATTTAAGATGTCGCCAGACTTTAAAATCCGCTCACCGGGAATGCCGTGGCATACCTGATGATTCACCGAGGTGCATATCGACTTTGGAAAAGGGCTGTAGCCGGGGGGTGCATAGTTAAGCGGCGCAGGGACGGTCTGTTGAACATTGACCATGTAGTCATGACACAGCCGATCAAGCTGTTCAGTGCTGACCCCTGGTTTTACCTGCGGTGTGATGAAATCTAAAACTTCAGAGGCTAGCCGGCCTGCCTCTCGCATACCCTCGATTTCTTCTGCGGTCTTGATGACAACTGCCATAGCCTTACTGCCTCTCCTGGTCACGCAGCGATTTGCTGCTAAATGCCTGTTATGGCTATAATTATAGGCTTTTTAAAACACGCGCTGCTAACGCTTGTCCGATTTCTGCCTCAACGCAAATGGGGTTTAACGGCCAAGAAACTGTCGGGTGCTATCACAGTAGTGATGGTTTCCAGTAGCGTCAGAATCAACCCAGACTGTGGAGTTTTATATGTCCGTCACGATGCGGCAAATGCTTGAGGCCGGTGTTCACTTTGGCCACCAGACGCGCTTTTGGAATCCGAAAATGGCCCCGTATATTTTCGGACACCGAAACAAAATTCATATCATCAATCTTGAAAAAACGCTCGCGCAGTTCCAAGACGCTGCGCGCTACGTCAAGCAATTATCTGCCAACAGGGGTACGGTGCTTTTTGTAGGCACCAAGCGTTCGTCCCGCGAAGTCATCGCTGAAGAGGCGCAGCGCTGTGGCATGCCTTTTGTGGATCAGCGCTGGTTGGGAGGCATGCTGACAAACTTCAAGACGGTTAAAGGTTCGATCAAGCGACTCAAGGACATGGAGACCGTCATCGGTGAGGGCGGCGTTGAGCGGATGCCCAAAAAAGAAGGGCTTTTGTTCCAGCGGGAATACGATAAGTTGGTGCGCAGTTTAGGGGGCATCAAAGACATGGCGGGCATGCCCGATGCGATTTTTGTCATCGATGTGGGTTATCACAAGATCGCTGTGACTGAAGCCAACAAGCTCGGTATTCCGGTGATCGGTGTTGTCGATACGAACCATGCGCCAGAGGGCGTTGACTATGTTATTCCGGGCAACGACGACGCTTCACGGGCTGTACGACTCTATGCGCGCGGATTAGCCGATGTGATTCTCGAAGGTCGTTCTGCCGCGCTTGCAGAAATTGCCAAGCATGCGGACGATGAAGAGGAATTCATCGAAGTCGATGAGTCAGAGGAAACGGTTTAATCTTTTGTCATGATCAAAAATCGGGGGCCTCGCCCCCGATTTTTTTACAGGAGCCCAAGAAATGGCTGAAATCACAGCATCGATGGTGAAAGCATTGCGGGAGAAGACAGACGCCCCGATGATGGAGTGTAAAAAAGCGCTTGCCGAGGCAGATGGCGATCTCGCGAAGGCTGAGGAGATTTTGCGCGTGAAACTCGGCAGCAAAGCGAGTAAAGCGGCAAGCAGAACCGCGGCAGAAGGCGTTATCGCGATCTACACCAGCGACGATCGAAAGCTAGGCGCTATTGTCGAACTGAATGCCGAGACCGATTTTGTCGCTAAAAACGATGATTTTGTCGGTTTTTCGCTCGAACTTGCAAAGCTCGTTGCCGAGCAGTCGCCTGCCGATGTGCCGGCGCTTTCGATGTTGCAGACGAGTCATGGCGTCAGTGTTGAGTCGCACCGGGCCGCTTTGGTAGGAAAGATCGGCGAGAACATGAATATTCGTCGGTTCCAACGCTTGCAAGCCCAGGGGCATCTGGCGAGTTATATCCATGGCGGATCAAAGATCGGTGTGATTGTTGATCTGGTCGGTGCGGACGAGCCATTGGCGAAGGATCTTGCCATGCATATTGCAGCCAGTAAGCCGAAGTCGCTCGATCGCAGCGGTGTACCCGAAGATCTGATTGAAGCTGAGCGCCGTGTCGCGACAGAAAAAGCGGCCGAATCCGGAAAGCCGGCAGATATTGTTGCCAAGATGGTGGAAGGAAGTGTGCAAAAATTCCTGAAGGAAGTAACCTTGCTCGGCCAGGTTTTCGTGAAGGATGACAAGGTCACGATTGAGCAATTGCTCAAGCAACGCCAGGCCAGCGTTTCAGGGTTTGTGCTTTATGTTGTTGGCGAAGGGATGGAGAAAAAGGCAAACGATTTTGCTGCTGAAGTGGCCGCACAGGCCGCTGCGGCGGCGGCTGCTCGCTGATACACGCTTGAAGCCCGCTGAAACTCGCTTTTTCTGCGCCCGGCCGACATGGATCTTAGCCTCGCGTGAGGATGTCAATGTTCGGGAGAAACGGTGGGCGCATCGCATCAAGGACCTTCTAATCAGATGTCACTTAAATACCGAAGAATCCTGCTGAAGCTTTCCGGCGAAGCGCTGATGGGTGAGGATGCTTTTGGTATCAGTCGTCAGACCATCGAGCGCATTGCTCATGAAATCCGTGCGGTGCATCAACTTGGCGTTGAACTGGCTGTCGTGATTGGTGGCGGCAATATTTTTCGCGGGGTTGCAGGCGGTGCGGCAGGCATGGATCGAGCCACCGCAGACTATATGGGCATGTTGGCCACGGTGATGAATGCGCTCGCGCTTCAGGATGCACTCCGTCAGGTTGATGTACCGGCGCGCACCCAATCTGCCCTGAAAATCGAGCAGGTGGTTGAGCCCTATATTCGACCCAAAGCATTGCGATACCTGGAAGAGGGTAAGGTCGTTATTTTCGCTGCGGGGACCGGCAATCCCTTCTTCACGACGGACACCGCGGCTGCACTTCGCGGGGCGGAAATGGGTGTCGAAGTTGTCTTGAAAGCAACCAAGGTCGATGGTGTTTACGACGCCGATCCTGCCCATCACCCGGAGGCTCAACGTTATGAAGCCCTGAGCTTTGATCAGGCCATAAGCGACAACTTGCGGGTGATGGACGCCACAGCCTTTGCGCTTTGCCGCGATCAGAAGTTACCGGTGATTGTGTTCTCGATTTTCAAAGAAGGTGGCTTGCGCAGCGTTTTGCTCGGTGAGCCCGAAGGTACTTTGGTTCATTTGTGAGGATAGTGCTTTATGAGTCCTGCTGATATTCGCCAGCAAGCTGAACAGAAAATGCTCAAAGCCATTGATTCGCTGAAGCATGTGCTCTCTCGTATCCGCACCGGAAGAGCGCACGCCGGCCTGCTTGAGCATGTCCATGTTGATTACTATGGAAGCCAGGTGCCCCTTAGCCAGGTCGCCAACATTACGGTGGTCGACGCCCGTACGCTTGGGGTGAGCGTTTGGGAGAAGAAAATGGTAACAGTGGTCGATAAAGCGATTCGTGAGGCCGATCTTGGTCTGAACCCGATTACAACAGGCGAACTGATTCGCGTGCCTATGCCCCCGCTTTCTGAAGAGCGACGCAAGGAGCTGGTGAAGCTTGTTAAGGGCGAGGCAGAGCAAGCCAAAGTGGCTGTTCGAAACCTTCGCCGTGACGCTAACGAACAATACAAAAAGCTCCTAAAGGACAAGGAGATGTCCGAGGATGAGGAAAGGCGTTCGCAGGATGATGTGCAAAAGCTTACCGATCGCTTTGTTGCTGAGATTGACAAGGTGATCGCCGGAAAAGAGCAGGAGTTGATGGCGGTTTAAGCGCCCCTTTGCTTAGACACCCATGGTGCCCATCCTTTTTGATCCAAGCATGAAGAGTCAGACAAGTGCATAGCTCGACGCAAGTCATCCCCGACACTGGCGTTGTGCCGCGCCATGTTGCGGTGATTATGGATGGCAACGGACGCTGGGCTAAGGCGAGAAGCCTACCCAGGGTTACAGGGCATAAAAAAGGCGTCGATAGCGTTCGTTCGCTTGTGCGCGCCTGCGGAAAACGAGGTATTCCGTATCTGACCCTTTTCGCATTCAGCTCCGAGAATTGGAGGCGCCCGGCTGAGGAGGTCTCCTGGTTAATGGCGCTTTTTGTTTCGCTGCTCGAACGAGAAATTCGAAACCTGCACGACAACAGGGTGCGTTTGCGGGTGATTGGCGACTTGACAGCGTTTGAGCCAAAACTTCATCGCTTGATCATCGATTCCCAGGCACTGACCGCGAGCAACGAGGGGTTGAATCTCACGATTGCTGCCAATTATGGCGGTCGTTGGGACTTGCTGCAGGCGATGCGGGCCATGTTGCAAAGCAAACCGCAGTTCGCGGTCCACCCGGAACTGATCGGTGAAGCCGACTTGTCCTCATTTTTATCGATGGCAGATGCACCTGAACCGGATTTGTTCATTCGTACAGGCGGTGAACAGCGGATCAGTAATTTTCTGCTCTGGCATCTTGCCTACACCGAGTTGTATTTTACTGAGACGCTTTGGCCTGATTTCGATGAAGAGGCCTTTGATCAGGCCTTGGAAAGTTATCGCCGGCGTGAGCGTCGCTTCGGACGGACCAGCGAGCAAATCAGGGTCGAGTNNTCTGGCATCTTGCCTACACCGAGCTTTACTTCACCGACACGCTCTGGCCCGATTTCGACGAGCCTTCATTTGATCAGGCCTTAGCGAGTTATCATGCGCGCGAGCGCCGTTTTGGTCGTACCAGCGAACAGCTCAAGGTCGAGTCCTGATGTTGATGCGCAGGGTTGTCACGGCCCTCGCTTTGCTCTCCGTACTGATTCCCGCCTTACTTGCACCGCAGGTCTGGGTTTGGGCCTGCCTCTCCTTTGTGTTTGTGATGCTAGCCGCCTGGGAGTGGTTGCGTTTGCTGGAACCTTCCCGGTCTCAAAGCTCGGTTTTTTTTGCCTTGCTGATACTCGGCGCGGTGCTTCTTTTCGATCTTGTGTTTCAGGATCGCCACTGGCTCGAGATGATCGTGACCCCGGTTTGCTTTGTTGCGGCCTTGCTTTGGGTTGTCGTCGTACCGAGGTCATTTAGCGGTCGACCAGGTCAAGCCTGGCTGCAGGCATGGCTCGCCTGGGTCTTTTTGCTCGCTGCCTGGATGGCCTTGCTCGAGCTGCACCGTATCGATTTGATCATGCTTTTTTCTGGACTGGCGCTTGTCTGGATTGCCGATATTGCCGCTTATTTCGTAGGCAAGCGCTTTGGAAGGCGAAAGCTTGCGCCCGACATCAGTCCGGGCAAGACGCGGGAAGGTGCTATGGGTGCTTGCATCGTTGTCGCGCTAGTCGGGCTTGTGGTGCTTTCGCTGGCGGCTGAACAAGGCGTTCAAGCGCTGCCGCGTCGCTGGTTTGAACTGCTGGTATCCCTGATGCACGGGAGCGCTGCGCTATTGATTGTCCTTGGACTCTTGCAGCTGCTGGTTATTCTTAGCATCATCGGTGATCTTTACGAGTCTCAACTCAAAAGGCTTGCCGGCGTGAAAGACAGCTCAAACTTGCTTCCCGGACACGGCGGTGTCTTTGATCGAATCGATGCTTTGGTCCCGACCCTGCCTGCGATTGTGTTGATTGATCGATGGCTGCACTGGCTTGTTGAAGGTGTTGCCCGATGAAAGCGATCGCTCTGCTTGGAGGAACGGGGTCAATCGGAGACAGCACGCTTGATTTGATTGCTCAACACCCAGATCGCTATCATTTGAGGTCGATATCGGGATTTCGCAACATCAACAAGCTGATTGAGATATGCCATCGATTTCGGCCTGATCGGGTGGTGGTCCCGGACGAAACAGCAGCCGTCGCGCTTCGATCAGCGATCGGCGCTGCTGGTTTGCCTCACGAACGACATTGGCGCCCGGAGATTCTTGCAGGCGCCGCGGGCTTGGACATCATCGCCGCTGATGCCGAAGTTGATGTGGTGGTTGCCGCCATTGTTGGCGCCGCAGGTTTATCCTCGGCACTTGCTGCCGCGCGCGCAGGGAAAATTATCGCGCTTGCCAATAAGGAGGCGCTCGTGATGAGCGGCTCGTTGATGATCGAGCTCTGCTCGCGACACGGGGCGAGACTGCTTCCGATCGATAGCGAACACAATGCCGTGTTCCAATGTCTTCCGGTGGCCGCCGTGCGTGAAGAAGGGCACGAATCGCTCTCGAGTCTTGCCTCGCGCGGGCAGTTCGGCGTTGAATCGATCACCTTAACGGCGTCTGGCGGCCCGTTTCGCCGCTGGAGCTATGAGCGGATGAAAAACGCTACGGTGCAGGAAGCGGTCAAGCATCCGAATTGGCGTATGGGACAGAAGATTTCGGTTGATTCCGCAAGCCTGATGAACAAAGGGCTTGAACTTATTGAGGCACAAAGACTTTTCAACCTCGACGCCAGCAAGCTTCAAGTCTTGATTCATCCGCAGAGCATCATGCATGCCATGGTCCACTACCGTGACGGCTCGGTGGTTGCTCAGCTCGGCGAACCGGATATGCGAACGCCGATTGCTCAGGTTCTTGGTTGGATTGATGGCCCGGCCCATCGCATCAAGAGCGGCGTTCAGGCCTTGGATCTCAGCCGCATAGCCCGTCTTGACTTTGAATCTCCCGACCTTGTCCGTTTTCCCGCGCTTCGCTTAGCGATGGATGCCATGCAAACCGGGGGTAATGCGGCCTGCGTGCTTAATGCTGCGAATGAAGTCGCCGTGGCGGGATTTTTGGCGAGGCGCTGTCGGTTCACCGATATTGCCGCATGTGTGGAAGTGGTACTTCAGAAGATGGCAAACTCGAAAGTCCTTGATTCGCTCGATGCAATTCTCGAGACCGACTTTCAAGCGAGACAGATGGCTAATGAGGCTTTGGCGAGATTCAACCCGGGGTTTGCATGACGGTTCTTTATTTCCTACTGGCGATCACGTTTCTCGTTTTTGTTCACGAGTTAGGACACTTTCTTGCGGCGCGCTCCTGCGGTGTTCGCGTCTTGAGTTTTTCGATCGGATTTGGCCCGGCCATTGCAAGCGTCACCTGGCGCGGCACGGAGTACCGATTAGCCGTGATTCCGCTGGGTGGTTATGTGAAAATGCTGGGCGAAAGTTCGCAAGAACACCCGAACCGTAACGATGCTTTTGCAGCGCAGTCGCCACTAAGACGTGCTTGGATTTCATTTGCAGGTCCTCTGGCCAATTTGCTGCTGGCCTGGTTCTTGTTTGCGGCCCTGGTCTGGCAACAGCCTGAGCAGCTCTCCTCACTTATCGATGCGCCAGAGCCCTCAAGTTGGGCCGCAAGCCGCGGCCTTGAGGCAGGCGATCGGGTGGTGGCCGTCGGCGACGAAAAGATAAAGACCTGGCGCGATCTCGAGTTAGCGCTACGCAGTGCTGGCAGCGAGCCGATCGAACTTCAGCTTGAAAAGCAGGGGCATATCGAACTTAAAGTCAGGGAAGTCTTGGGAAGCATTTCAGGCGGCAGTGCCCAGGACCTGATGAATCCGAGAGCCCTGGGCTTGAGGCCCATGGTGGTCGAGCTTTCGCTGGGGCAGGTCATGCCACAAAGTCCAGCAGAAGCCGCCGGTCTTCGTGCCGGAGACCGCCTCATTCGGGTCAACGAACAGCCGGTGCGAGATGCGAAAGCCTTGATTGAGCTGATCAGGCGATCAGCCAATCAGCGGCTTCGCTTTGAGCTCGAACGCGACGGCGAGCGTATGCGGATTGACGTTATTCCGGCCATCGAAGCATCAGATCGCGAACTCCCCGAAGCCGGGCGAGACAACAACCAAGCTCAGGCGACAGCAAAGATTGGCGCCAGTTTGAGCCCGCGGTATGACATGGTGGAGATGCCCCGGGATTGGTACAACCTCGTCGCGTCTGCGAGCATTCAGACTTGGCACATCACGGCTTTGACGGTTTCGAGTCTTTGGCGCATGTTGACCGGGGAGCTTTCCTGGCGCCAGTTGGGGGGGCCGGTCAGCATTGCCGATCAAGCAGGGCAGAGCGCACAACGCGGCGCAAATGCCTATCTCGGGTTTCTTGCCGTATTGAGTATTGGACTTTTCGTGCTCAATATGTTGCCGCTCCCGATGCTTGATGGCGGCCATTTGGTATATTGCGCCATCGAGATCCTGAGGGGACGGGCATTGTCCGAGGCGGTTCGCATGCGTTTGCAGCAGCTCGGGCTGACGGCCATTCTGGCACTTACGATGATTGCCTTATGGAATGATTTTTCGCGTTTCTTCTAGAGCCAGCATTCGAGCCCAAGTGAAGCTTCCCACCGCCTATCTGCACAAGCACCATCATTGTTTCAAGCCTTCGATTGTTCGACGACTGATCCCCCGATGCCTCGGCATGCTAGGGCTTGGCCTCGGGATCGTCACGGGGGATGCGATGGCTTTTGAGCCCTTCAAAGTTGCTGATATCCGCATCGAGGGCATCCAACGAACTGATCCGGGGACTGTTTTTAGCTATTTGCCCGTACGTATCGGCGACAGTCTTCAAGAGGCGCAGGCTATCGCTGCGATTCGTGCGCTCTTTGCCACGGGCTTTTACAAGGATGTACGACTCGAGCGGGATGGCAATGTACTGGTGGTGTACATCGAGGAGCGGCCTGCGGTTGGATCGGTCACTTTCGATGGCATTAAGGAGTTTGATAAAGAGGTTATTCGCAAGGCTTTGTCTGACTCGGGGCTTGCAGAAGGGCGGATTTTTGATCGTAGCTTGCTCGACAGGGCTGAGCAGGAGCTCAAACGCCAATATCTTTCGCGCGGCAAGTATGGCGTCAGGGTGATTGCCACGGTGACGCCGCTTGAACGCAACCGCGTCGGGGTTAATCTCGATGTGACCGAAGGCGAAAACTCGAGAATCGCTCAGATTAATTTCGTTGGTAATGCCGCGTTTTCCGAGCGACAGCTCTTGGATGAAATCAAGCTTCAGCGCCCGAGTTGGACGAGCTGGTACACCAAAAACGACCAGTATTCGAGGGAGAAGCTTCAGGCAGACCTTGAAGCACTGCGTTCTTTTTACACTGAGCGTGGTTATCTTGAATTTCAGGTCGACTCGACACAGGTGTCGATCTCTCCGGATCGACAGGACGTTTACATCACCATCGCCATCAAGGAAGGTGAGCAGTTCCGGGTCGGCGAGGTGGCTTTTGGTGGCGTTTTGCTCGGTCGTGATGATCTCTTCCGCAACGCTATGAAACTGAAACGTGGCGATGTTTTCAACGGCAGGCTTTTAAACGAGAGCGCAAAACGCATGAGTGACGAGCTTGCGGTGCTCGGCTATGCTTTTGCCAACGTGAATCCCATTCCCGATATGCTGAGGGATCGCCGGGAGGTTAACTTCACGGTCGTGATTGATCCCGGCAGACGTGTTTACGTGCGACGAATCAATATTTCGGGTAATGCCCGTACCAAAGATGAAGTGATCCGGCGTGAATTGCGGCAGTTCGAAGACTCCTGGTATGACGCGGGAAGGATTCGGCTGTCTCGCGAACGCGTGCAGAGAACCGGATTTTTCAAGCAGGTTCAGATCGACACCGTGCCTGTTCCAAACACGCCCGACCAGGTTGATTTGTCAGTGGTGGTCGATGAGGTGCCGACCGGTAGTTTTAACCTTGGTGCAGGCTTTTCTTCGACCGAAAAAGTGGTCTTAACGGCTGGGATTAATGAGAGTAATCTGTTCGGTTCCGGTCAGTCACTGTCTTTGAATGTGAACACCAGCAGGCTCTATCAGACGCTGGCGATATCCTGGGGCAATCCCTATTGGCGACGCGATGGCATCGGCCGCTCCGTGGATCTTTACACCCGCAAATTCGATGCTGCAACCCTGAATCTGGGCGACTACAGTCTTCGCAATGCTGGGGCTGGGGTGCGTTTTTTTATGCCCTATACCGAATTCACCAAGCTGGGTGCGGGGCTTACCTTTGAACAGAGTCAGGTTAGCCTTGGACTGAATCCGCCGGCTCGCTTCACAAACTATGTCAATTTGTTTGGCAATAGTCCGAGCAGTCTGTTGGCCAATTTCACATGGTCAAGAGACAGTCGCGACAGCGCCTTTCAGCCGCGCGAGGGCGCCCTGATGGTCGCCAGTCTGGATACGGCGCTGCCTGGTCTTGACCTTCAATACTTCCGGCTCACCCATGTCCAGAACTGGTACTTTCCCGTAACCCGTCAACTTACCCTGGGCTTGACGGCAGATCTGGGCTTTGGCCAGGCCTATGGTGGCCAGCCCTATCCCTTCTTTAAGAACTTTTATGCGGGTGGTATCGGCAGTGTCAGGGGTTACTATCCCTCATCGCTTGGGCCTCGCGACCCGATTGATGGCGCAGCGCTTGGCGGCCGGGCGAAAACCGTCTTTAATACTGAACTCGGTTTTCCCTTGCCTGGCACCAAGAGCGACATGGGGATGCGTGCTTTTGCCTTTGCTGACGCAGGTAATGTTTTTCCGACCGGCACCCCCGATTTCGGATCGCTGCGTTACTCGGTAGGGGTCGGGATCGCGTGGATGTCGCCTTTTGGCCCGTTGAAACTCAGCTTTGGTACCCCTATCCGTCCGGAAGCCAACGATCGCACCCAAAGAATCCAGTTTCAGGTTGGGACAGGTTTGTAAGCCTTATGCGCCCTTGTGCAAGCCACAATCTATGCGATGATCGCGCCTACTGATTGCGGTTGCGCTATTTTTACTGGAACTGCTTGCTATGGTTAAAACCGTTTTATCGAGGCTTTTGCCTTCTGCATCTTCGGCAATGTTTCGCCCACCAAAGACAAGATCCGTCTCAATTTCTGTTTTTGCTTCGGCAATGCTTCTCGCAGCTTCGCACATGTGCCTGGCAACAGCAGCAGAGGCACCGAAAATTGCCGTGGTACAGACCGAGCGAATCCTCCGTGAGGCAGTACCTGCGAAGGCAGCACAAACCAAGCTTGAGCAGGAGTTCGGTAAGCGCGACAAGGAACTTCAGGAACTCGGTGCCAAGCTTAAGCAGGCCGGTGAAAGGCTTGAGCGTGATGCCAGCGTGATGGCTGAATCAGAGCGGGCAAGGCGCCAGCGGGAAGTGGCCGATTTGGATAAAGAATTTCAACGTCGCCAGCGTGAGTTCCGAGAAGACTTGAATCAGCGTCGCAACGAAGAGCTCTCCCAGGTGGTCGAGCGCGTTAATCGGGTGATTCGGCAAATCGCAGAGCAGGAGAAGTTTGACCTCGTCCTTCAGGAGGCCGTCTACTTCAGCCCGCGCATCGACCTCACCGACAAGGTCCTCCGCGCATTGTCAGGCAGCAAGTAGTCTGCCGGAAGCCTGCAACAGGCCGACGGATGTTTATGATGAGGTTTATAGCGTTTGGTAAGAACGGTTAAGCCCCATTTATGCCCAAAACGCTTACGTTTTCTCAGATCCAGCGATCGATCGGGGGCGAGTGTGCACTCGATGCCGACTATCCCATCACAGGCCTGGCAACGCTCTCATCTGCCGACAGCAGTCATTTAAGTTTTCTCGCGTCGTCGAAGTATCGTGATGACGCTGCAAAAACCCGGGCCGCTGCGGTCTTGGTGCGTGCTAAAGATGCCGCTTGTCTGCCCTCCGGTAGCCTGCCCTGGATTGTCGGTGATCCCTATCTTGCCTATGCCACATTGTCGGCACTTTGGCGTTTCCAATCCCGCGATGAATCGCAGCAAGCGGCCATTGCAAGCAGCGCTCGCCTGGGCGAAGGCGTGGTGTTGGGCCCCGGTGTCAGTATAGGACCAGATGCCCTTATCGGTGACCGCGTGCGCCTCGGGCCTGGGGTGCATATCGGCGCCGGGGCTGTGATTGCTGCAGGCTGTGAATTAAGGGCTGGTGTTGTCATTGAGCATGTTTGTGAGATCGGCCCTGATGTGCTGATTCATGCAAATACAGTCATAGGCTCGGATGGTTTTGGATTTGCCCGAAACAAAAAGGGCGAGTGGATCAAGATCCATCAGCTTGGCTCGGTTTATGTCGCTGCTGATGTCGAGATTGGTTCGCATTGCAGCATTGATCGCGGCGCCCTTGACCATACATCACTCGGGCGTGGTGCCAAGCTCGATAATCAGATTCAGATTGGTCATAATGTTCAGATCGGTGACCATTGCGCGATTGCAGGCTGTGTCGGGATTGCGGGAAGTACGGTCTTGGGCCATCGCGTGATGGTTGGCGGTGGCGCGGGCATCCTCGGACATCTTAAAATCGCTGACGATGTGGTCATCGCCGCCATGAGTTTGATTTCGCAATCGATTTCCGAGGCTGGCACCTATGGGGGCGTTTTCCCGCAGATGCGCCAACGAGAGGCCGATCGCAGTGCAGCAGTGCTTAAACAGTTGCCAAGCTTGAGAACCCGTGTCATGCGTCTAGAGACTGACATCGAACAATACTGGGAGCGTTCAAAATGAGTGATGCGAGCGCTGCGCTTGTGAAGTCGCCCATAAGCCTCGACATTCGCGGAATTTTGGAACACCTGCCGCATCGCTATCCGATGCTCTTGGTCGACAGAGTTCTAGAGGTTGTACCGGGGCAAAGGATTCACGCGATTAAGAACGTTAGTATTAATGAAGCGTTCTTCGCAGGGCATTTTCCTCACATTCCGGTGATGCCTGGTGTTTTAATGATTGAAGCGCTTGCGCAGGCGGCTGGTATTCTTTCGTTCCAAACCATAGGACAAGTTGCAAATCCCCATGCTGTTTTTTACTTCGTCGGCATCGACGGCGCACGGTTCAAACGACCTGTAGGGCCGGGCGATCAACTTCACCTTCATGTGAATATCCTCCGGTCCAAAGGCGGGATTTGGAAGTACAAGGCGCAAGCACTCGTCGATGATCAGTTGGCCGTTGAGGCCGAGTTAATGTGCACCATGCGCAAAGTCGACGCCGGGAAAGACAGCTGAGCAACAAACCATGACAAGGATTCACCCAAGCGCAATCCTGAGTCCGAAGGCTCAATTGGATGAGGATGTTGAGGTTGGACCCTACAGCATTGTCGGCGAAGATGTTGTCATCGAATCGGGCTGCTCCCTGATGTCCCATGTGGTGATCGAGGGGCCATGCCGGATTGGCCGAAACAATCGCTTTCACCCCTTCACGTCGATTGGTGGTCCGCCTCAAGATAAAAAATATCGTGGTGAGCAGACTGCCCTGCTCATCGGTCACGGGAATGTTTTTCGTGAGGGCGTCACGGTCAATCGGGGTACTGCCCAAGATCAAGGACTCACACAGATCGGGCATGACAACTGGGTCATGGCCTATGTGCATATTGCCCACGATTGCTTGATTGGTGATCATTGCGTTTTGGCCAACAGCGTGAATCTCGCAGGTCATGTCAGGCTTGGTGATTACAGCGTGTTGGGTGGTTATACCGGTGTGCATCAATATTGCCAGGTTGGTGCCCATGTCATGGCCGGTATCGCGTCGGTCATTGTCAAGGATGTGCCACCCTATTTGATGATCTCGGGTAACGCTGCAAAGCCTTATGGGCTTAACCGAGAAGGTCTGAAACGCAGGGGATTCAGCGAATCGCGTTTGAAATCGATGCAGGAAAGCTATCGCATCCTGTACCGTGAGGGCTTGCGCTTCGAGGAGTCGCTTGAGCATCTCCGTCTTCAGTGGCACAAGTTGAAGCAGGAGGGTTTGATCGAGGAGGCGGAGGATCTGGCGCTTAGCCTTCGATTTCTTGAAGCGACAAGCCGAGGCATTATTCGGCCCTGATGCAAATCGAGGAACTCGTCACAAAAGCTCATGCCGAGCGAAGGATTGCGCTGGTGGCCGGTGAGTCATCGGGTGACCAAATCGCTGCTGCGGTCATGAAGAAGCTTTTCCACGCTGACAATGCCTTAACAGTTCGCGGCGTTGGCGGACCGGCCCTTGCGGCCGCTGGCATGCAATGCGACGTCGACATTAGCGCCCTGTCGCTTCGCGGTTATGCCGAGGTGATAAGGCATCTTCCCAGGCTCTTGCGATTACGCCGTCAACTGATTCGAGGCTTTATCGATTGGCCTGCGGATCTGTTCTTGGGCGTAGACGCTCCCGATTTCAATTTTGAGATTGCCGCAACACTCAAAGCAAGGGGCATGCCTTGTTTTCATCTGGTTGGGCCTTCGATTTGGGCTTGGCGACCCGAGCGAAAGTGGAAGATCGCACGATCGCTTGATCATTTGCTGTTGCTGTTTCCCTTTGAGGAAGCGTTTTATCGTGACACGGGTTTGGCCACCAGCTATGTGGGACATCCGATGGCGGATCAAATCAGTTTTGATCCGGATCGCCTCGAGGCCAGGCAAGCGCTCGGTTTGCAGGTAAGGCCGGACCTGGATCGATGCTTTTCGGGTTCCGAAGCAAATCGTTGGTTTTGCTTGCTGCCTGGATCAAGGTCTGACGAGATTGCACAGCATGCGGTACTCATGCTGGATGTCGCTCAGGAACTTTCAAGGCGGCATCCGGGATCGACGTTTCTTATCCCGGCTGCGAGCCCTGGCATCTTTGCGCAGCTTCAGGGCTTCATCAAGCGTCATGTTCATGTTGCTAGCCAGCGGATCATGCTGTTTCGCGGTCAGGCACAAGCCTGCATCGCTGCCAGCGATCAGGTCTTGGCTGCCAGTGGTACGGTTTGCTTAGAGGCGGCGCTGCTTGGTAGGCCGATGGTCATTGTTTACCGGATGCCTGCCCTGAGCTATCGCTGGATGCGTCCTCAGCAATTGCAACCCTGGGTGGGACTGCCCAACATCCTGGCGAAAAAATTTCTGGTGCCCGAATTGATACAGGCGCAGGCCACAAAGCAGGCCGTCATCGACGCTCTTGAAGCGCAATGGGATGATCAGGCTTTGCGCGCATCGCTTAGGGATGCTTTTTTTGCCATTTACCAGTCGCTTCGATGTGATTGTGCGAGCCGTTGTGCGGCAGTACTTCAATCGGCGCTGGCATCGCGATGAGTGCTTTTGTCGCAGGTCTGGATGAGGCCGGGCGTGGTCCGCTGGCTGGGCCTGTCTATGCCGCGGCCGTTTTGCTTGATCCCAACAGGCCGATTGATGGCTTACGGGATTCGAAAAAGCTTGCCGAGTCCAGGCGGCATGCGCTGCGCGAAGCGATCATGGCGACGGCCTTGGGTTTTGCTGTGGCGAGTGCCAGTGTTGAGGAAATTGATCATCTGAATATTCTCCAAGCGAGCCTGCTAGCGATGCGTCGAGCAGCGCAGCTGCTTGAAGATCGACTCGGCTCAAAGGCCTTGGGATTGGTGTACTGGGTCGATGGCAATCAGGATCCAAAACTTGATCGACCCACCCGATGCCTGATAGGCGGTGATGATCTGGTACCGGCAATCGCTGCAGCCTCCATTCTCGCTAAAACAAGTCGAGATGCCTGGATGATTGATGCCGCAGCACGCTATCCCGGCTACGATTTTGAGCGCCATAAAGGCTATCCCACAGCCAAGCATCGGCAGGCCATTGCCTCGCTTGGTCCCTGTGCGATTCATCGACGTTCATTCTCATGGAAGTGATCCGGTCTCGCAGCAACGAGTTCATTCAGTTGATCCGTAGACTCGCCGACGATCCGGCAAAGCGGCGTTCACAAGGCCTATGTGTACTGCTTGGCGAGCGATTGATTCAGGACTGGGTGATGCAGGGCGTACCTATGCACCGGATCGTGATCCCGAAACATTGGCTGAGCAAGCCGGGCTCCGAGGATGTTGTCTCAGCATGGCAGGTGGATTTGCAATCGACCAAACATGTTGAAAAACCTTGCGCCTGGTTTTTGCTCGAGGGGAGTCTCTCAGAGGGTATTCCGGGTCTGGGCGTTGATGGAGCGCCGCTTGCGCTGGCGCCTTTCGAGGAAGCTCAATCGCTCGCGGGTCTGCCAGCCGATGTAGATCTGATTTTTTTTGACGGGATCCAGGACCCTGGCAATCTCGGTACAGTAATGCGTACAGCAGCAGCCTTTGGTGTTCATGCCTGTGTTCCCGGGCCAGGATGCGCAGACTTCTGGTCTCCCAAAACCCTTCGGGCTGCGATGGGGGCGCACCAGCGGCTGAAGCTTTTTCAACCAATGTCTTTTGATGACCTTGCGGCGGCGGTAACCGGTCCGATTCGTGCTGCCGACGCCCGGGGTCGCATGGCGGATCTAAGCGATCTGCGCCATCCTGGATTGTGGGTGCTTGGCGCCGAAGGCCGTGGCCTGTCAGCAATCGTGCGAGCGCACCCGCGTGTTTCGCTTTATGCGATTCCCATGCAATCACAGATGGAATCCTTCAACGCCGCAATGGCGCAGGGCATCTTGCTCTACGAGCAATACCGGCAGCGTCGCGAATAAGACAAATCCCAAAAAACCAAGTTGCTGTTATCGATCACCAAGCAACTGCAGGATTGTTGTAGCGATTTCCTCGATGGATTTGGACGTTGACGATAGCCATCGAATGCCTTCGCGTCGCATCATGTGTTCTGCCTCAGCGACCTCATGACGGCAATTATTCAGAGAAGCGTACTGGCTGCCGGGGCGGCGCTCGTTTCGCACCTGACTGAGTCGTTCGGGTGTAATCGACAGACCAAATAGCTTGCTCCTGTAAGCGAGCAGGGCAGGGGGCAGTTTTTTTCGTTCGAAGTCCTCCGGAATCAAGGGATAGTTAGCAGCCTTAAGCCCGTGCTGCATCGCGAGATAGAGACTGGTTGGTGTTTTTCCCGAACGCGATACGCCCACCAGGATAACGTCGGCATCCTTAAGATTGGCAGCCGACTGTCCGTCGTCATGTGCCAAGGAAAAATTGATCGCTTCGATGCGATTTTTGTACTGCTGGCTATCGGCAACGTTATGCAAGCGACCGATGGTATGGGTGGATTTCATGTCAAGCTCTTGTTCGAGCGGCTCAACAAAGCTGGCGAAAAGATTGATGACAAAGGCGTTTGCCTGGCGCATCACCGCGGCAATCTCAGGGTTGACAAGGGTCGAGAACACCAAGGGGCGCGCTGGCTCTGCCGCGCTGCATCGATTGATCTTATCGAGTGCCTCCTGCGCTTTTGTCATGCTGTCGATAAAGGGAAGGCGAATCTCGCGGATTGCGAGCTTTTCGAATTGCGCCAGCAGCGAATGCCCAAAGCCTTCTGCGGTGATACCCGTGCCATCGGATACGTAAAACACAGTGCGTCGCCCGGCGCTAGCAGGCTCTGGAGTGGCTGTTTCAGTCATCGATTTGTCTTTTTTCGCGAGGGCTACAGGTAGAATTTAACCCATCGGATCCCCCGTCACCTGGCAGTCAAGCAGAGATCCCCATGCTTTTTCAACTTGTCGTTAGGAAAATCGATGAACCAACCCCTCAGCGAACGCCTTGTCGTTCCCTTCGAGGCATTACGCATGACCGATGTTGAATCGGTGGGCGGAAAGAATGCATCCCTTGGAGAAATGATCAGCCAGTTGGCCCACGCCGGTGTGCGGGTGCCGGGCGGCTTTGCAACCACCGCGCAAGCCTTTCGATCCTTTTTGCAATTCAATCGACTTACGGACCGCATCGCCGCACGCCTCGAGGGACTCAATATTGAAGACGTCAAAGCCCTTGCGCAGTGCGGCGAGGATATTCGAGGCTGGATGGCGTCGGCACCACTACAACCTGACCTTGAAGTGGCGATACGCGAGGCTTATCAAAGCTTACAAGCGGATTCAAAGGCGGAAATATCGGTTGCCGTGCGCTCTTCTGCAACCGCCGAAGATCTTCCTGATGCCTCATTTGCAGGTCAGCAAGAAAGCTTTCTGAATGTATCTGGCATCAACGAGGTTTTGGTCAAGGTACGACAGGTTTTTGCGTCTTTGTATAACGATCGGGCCATCGCCTACCGCGTTCATCAAGGCTTTGAACACGCCGATGTAGCTTTGTCCGCGGGTATTCAGCGCATGGTGCGCAGTGATGAGGGATCATCCGGGGTAATGTTCACGATAGACACTGAATCAGGCTTTGATCAGGTTGTTTTCATTACGAGCGCCTACGGTTTAGGCGAAACCGTGGTTCAGGGTGCGGTTAATCCGGATGAGTTTTATGTCCACAAACCGATGCTCAGGCAGGGTAAGCAGGCAATCGTCAGGAGACAACTGGGATCCAAGCTGATTCGAATGGCCTTCAACGCCGAAGCGAGCCCCGGCCAGGCGGCTGTCAAGACCCTGGAAACCGAGGCTGAAAAGCGGCATCGTTTCTCGCTCCGCGACGAGCAAGTCATTGAACTTGCCCGTTATGCCTTGATTATCGAGGATCACTATCAGAGACCGATGGATATCGAGTGGGGTCTTGATGGCCTTGATGGCAGGCTCTATATCCTTCAGGCGCGCCCTGAAACCGTGAAGTCGCGGCAGCACGGCAAGCAAACCCGTTATCAGCTCAAAACAACCTCTGAGATTCTTGTAAGCGGTCGCGCGATTGGCCAGAAGGTTGGCGCGGGCATGGTGAGCGTGGTGCGTGACGCCACAGAGATGGATCGCATCAAGGCTGGCGATGTCTTGGTGACCGATATGACCGACCCAAATTGGGAACCAATCATGAAACGCGCCGCAGCGATCGTGACCAATCGTGGCGGTAGAACCTGCCATGCGGCCATCATCGCCCGCGAGCTCGGTATTCCAGCGGTTGTGGGTTGTGGCAATGCCACCGAGCAGCTCATGGACGGCGCCCTGGTGACAGTGTCCTGCGCCCAAGGCGATACGGGATATGTTTACGACGGTCTTCTTGAGACTGAAATCACAGCGATTGATGCTGGGCAGTTACCCTCGATTCCAGTAAAGCTGATGATGAATGTGGGCAACCCGCAACTCGCCTTTGATTTTGCGCAACTTCCGAACGAAGGCGTCGGTTTAGCGCGTTTGGAATTCATTATCAATAACGATATCGGTATACATCCCAAAGCAATTCTCGACTACCCACATGTGGATGCGGCGCTTAAGTCTGCGGTAGAAAGCGTTGCGCGTGGCTACGCTTCACCGCGGGATTTTTATGTGGCAAGGCTGGCAGAAGGTGTGGCAACCATTGCGGCAGCCTTTTGGCCCAAGACCGTGATCGTTCGATTATCTGATTTCAAGAGCAATGAGTATCGCAAACTGATTGGCGGCTCGCGCTATGAACCCGAGGAAGAAAATCCGATGTTGGGCTTTCGCGGCGCAAGTCGATATCTCTCTGCCGATTTTCGCGAGCCATTTGCGCTCGAGTGCGAAGCGATGCGCCTCGTGCGCAACAACATGGGATTAAACAATGTGGAGCTTATGGTTCCATTCGTTAGGACGGTTGACGAGGCTAAACAGGTTATTGCGCTGCTTGCCCAACATGGACTCGCCCGTGGTAGCGGTGCAGCAGACGATGGTGCTGGTGCGCTTCGAATCATCATGATGTGTGAATTGCCATCCAATGCGCTTCTTGCCGATGCTTTTTTAGAGCACTTCGACGGTTTTTCGATTGGTTCGAATGATTTAACCCAGTTAACACTGGGGCTCGATCGGGACTCAGGGCTTGTGGCATCAGCTTTTGATGAGCGTGATCCTGCAGTGCGTTTGTTGTTGTCACAGGCGATTCAAGCTTGTCTAAAACAGGGCAAGTACGTCGGGATTTGCGGGCAAGGCCCTTCGGATCACCCGGATCTCGCGCAGTGGCTGGTTCAAGAGGGTATACAGTCGATTTCTCTGAACCCCGACACGGTGATCGATACCTGGCAGTTGCTGGCTAAACGTTAAACGGCGAGGCGCTCGAGGCTAAATCATCAAGGGCCATGAGATCAAGAACGCGGATCGCGCCTTATCGCGCTCGCGTATCTGTTTTCATGAGCCTTTGGCGCTCACGCTGCCAGTCGCGCTCTTTTGCTGCCTCACGCTTATCGTGCTGCTTTTTTCCTTTGGCAAGACCGATTTCAAGCTTGATGCGGTGTTTGCTGTAGTGAAAGTTAAGCGGTATCAGGGTGTAACCGGCACGCTCTACTTTTCCGATCAGTTTGCGGATTTCAGCCCCGTGAAGCAGCAATTTTCGGGTTCGAACCGGATCGGGCTGCACATGTGTGGAGGCCTGGGGAAGCGCCGTGATATGGGCGCCGATCAGATAAAGTTCAGCGGCACGAATCAAGACATAACCTTCTTTGATTTGAGCCCGGCCTGCGCGGACCGCTTTGACCTCCCAGCCTTCAAGCACAATGCCGGCTTCGTAACGCTCTTCAATCAGGTAGTCGTGGAATGCTTTTTTGTTCTGGACGATCGTCATGCACGTTTGCTTCGTAGAATCACGCATCTTAAGCTAAGACCTTATGCCTTGCATTGAACGACAAGCCCTCGTCCCGTATTCCCCTCAAGCCATGTTTGATCTGGTGTCTGCGGTTGATCGCTATCCCCAGTTTCTGCCCTGGTGTGCGTCAAGCCGCATTCTGGTGCAGCGCGACGATGGCATTGATGCCTCACTTCAGGTCCGATTCAAAGGTATCCAGCAACAATTCTCGACCCGAAATCTTCACCAGGCACCGGGTCTGATCCGCATGCAATTACTCGACGGACCCTTTGAGCGACTCGAGGGCTCATGGCACTTTGATCCGCTCGGCGATGCCGGCCCCAAGCATCATGNNATGGCACGGAGCCAGAGGCTTATGGCACGCAGCCAGAGGCTTATGACAGCGATAAAGGACTTCGAGGCACCAAGGTGAGGCTGCGTTTGGACTATCAAATGAAGTCTGGTCTGCTTGCAAAACTTTTTTCGCCTGCCTTCGACAGCATTGCGGCGCAAATGATGGATGCCTTTCTTGCTAGAGCCGATCAGTGCTATGGGAAGTAGATCGGTTTTAGAGCACCTCCTGATCTTTTGGCTCTACAACAAGGACAAGCAGGGTTATCGATGCATCAGGCTGGGCTGGACCGATGGCATGTTGCTAGCGGACTTGAGACCCCTCTTGCATGATTTGGCGAGGCAAGCGCCATTGCCTGAGCATTTGCTAGATGACGCCTCGGCCTACTGTCGATGGGGAAAACGACTTCGATGGACAACGGTGCTCAGGAACGGCGATGAAATCGCGTTGCTTGAGCGAATCTCGGCAGATGCCAAAGAGCGTCGTCATGACAGGGTCAAGCGTCAAAGGGCGATCACCGGCCGGTAAAGCCTAGCCTATAATGCCGCTTTGTGCCGAGGGTTGCCATGAGACTGATTAAGCGGGCGCTTACCTTTGATGATGTCTTGCTTGTCCCCGCATACTCCAATATTTTGCCGCGCGATACCGAGCTCAAGACCCAATTATCGCGACGAATCCAACTTCAAATCCCCTTGATCTCTGCGGCCATGGACACAGTGACCGAGGCGCAATTGGCCATCGCCATGGCCCAGGAAGGCGGCATCGGTATTATCCATAAAAATTTGTCGCCAAGCGCTCAGGCCGCAGAAGTTCGGCGCGTGAAGCGCTATGAATCCGGGATTGTTTCTGATCCTATAACGGTCGGACCAGAAATGCCGATTCATGCCGTGCTGGAAATCAGCAGGCAACACAAAATTTCTGGGCTCCCGGTGGTTCGGGGGAAAACGGTGATCGGTATCGTCACCAACCGCGATTTGCGCTTTGAGACGCGTTTGGATGATCCGGTGAGCAGCATCATGACCCCTGCTGATAGGCTTGTGACGGTCTCAGAGGGTGCGAGCCTCGAAGAGGCACAAGCCTTGATGCACAGGCACAGGATCGAGCGTGTGCTGGTGGTGGATGCGCAGCGAGAGTTACGCGGACTGATTACGGTCAAAGATATTCTGAAGGCAACGGAGCATCCTTTGGCCGCGAAAGATCGGCAAGGAAAATTGCGCGCGGGAGCGGCAATTGGTACGGGTGCTGACAGCGAGGAACGTGCCGAGCGACTGGTTGCCGCTGGTGTCGATGTGCTGGTTGTTGATACCGCCCACGGGCACTCGCAAGGCGTGATTGACCAGATTATGCGGATCAAGACGCGTTACCCCGCCGTGGATGTCATCGGGGGCAATATCGCAACTGGTGAAGCAGCGATTGCATTGTTGAACGCCGGTGTCGATGCTGTGAAAGTAGGTATAGGACCTGGATCGATCTGCACCACGCGAATCGTTGCGGGCGTAGGCGTGCCGCAGATTTCTGCAATCGCTGATGTGGCTGCTGCGCTTGATGGCAGCGGCGTGCCGCTGATTGCCGATGGCGGGGTGCGCTTTTCTGGGGACATCGCCAAAGCCATCGCTGCCGGCGCATCTTCAGTGATGATGGGTTCGATGTTGGCGGGCACCGAAGAAGCGCCCGGCGAGGTGATTCTCTACCAGGGCCGATCTTATAAAAGTTATCGCGGTATGGGTTCGCTGGGGGCAATGCAAGAGGGTGCTGCTGACCGCTATTTCCAAGACGCCTCAGCCAACGTTGAGAAGTTGGTCCCCGAGGGTATTGAAGGTCGTGTTCCCTACAAGGGATCAATCCTGTCGATCTTGCACCAACTCTGTGGCGGTCTTAGAGCGAGCATGGGCTACTGCGGCTGTCGGGATTTGAGTCAAATGCGCAAGCAAGCGCAGTTTGTTGAAATTACATCAGCCGGCATGCGCGAGTCACATGTTCATGATGTTCAAATCACCAAAGAAGCCCCTAATTACCATCATGAATGAAACGATGACAGTAACCCAAGCGGGCAAGGGGCAAGCGGGTTTAATGGCTGCCTCCGGCGATCGGATGCCAGGGGACCAGGATCTGAGTCTTGGCCTTACCGGGGACCATCAAAAGTTGTTGATTCTAGATTTTGGTTCTCAATTCACCCAACTGATTGCGCGGCGGGTTCGCGAATGCAAGGTCTACTGTGAGATTCATGCCGCCTCGATCAGCGCTGAGGCAATCGCTGCGTTTAAGCCGATGGGGATTGTATTGTCTGGCGGGCCAAACGCTGCCTATGATCACCATACCGACATCGCTGATCCGATGGTTTTTCAGCTTGGTGTGCCGGTGCTTGGTATCTGCTACGGCATGCAAACCATGGCGCAGCAACTAGGCGGGAAAGTGCAGGCCAGTGAGACGCGTGAATTTGGCTCGGCCATGGTGCGGGCGCGCGGGCACAGCAGGCTCTTAAGCGATATTGCAGACGAGACCAATGACGCAGGTCACGGGTTACTTAAAGTTTGGATGAGTCATGGCGATAAAGTCAGCGAAATGCCTGCTGGCTTCAAGCTCATCGCATCAACGGATCATTGCCCGATCGCGGGCATGGCCGATGAGCAACGAGCTTTCTATGGCTTGCAGTTTCACCCTGAGGTGACCCATACGCCGCAGGGCATGGCGATCATCGATCGATTTTTAAAACAGATCTGTCAGTTCCGTGGGGATTGGGTCATGACAGCGCTTGTGAACGACATGATTGCTGGTATCCGACGGCAAGTGGGCCAGGACCGCGTGATCCTTGGTCTCTCGGGCGGGGTCGATTCTTCGGTGGCTGCAGCGCTGATTCATCGAGCCATCGGTGATCAACTGGAATGTGTTTTTGTGGATACCGGTCTATTACGATTGGCCGAGGCTGATCAGGTACGCGACACCTTCGGTCAGCACTTCGGGATGAATCTCACGGCGATCGATGCGAGCGAGCGGTTTATGCAGGCCTTAAAGGGCAAAACAGATCCCGAGGAGAAGCGCAAAGTCATCGGTCGGCTTTTTGTGGAGGTCTTTCAGGAGGAGTCTGCGAAGCACTCCGATGCGAAATGGCTCGCGCAGGGCACGATTTATCCGGATGTGATTGAATCGGCTGGCGTCGGCAACAGCAAAGCGAGCAAGATCAAGTCTCACCATAATGTTGGCGGGCTGCCCGATACATTGCATTTGGCACTGCTTGAGCCCTTGAGGGCCTTGTTCAAAGACGAGGTGCGAGCACTTGGGCTTGAACTCGGCTTACCCTCCGACATGGTCTATCGGCATCCCTTTCCCGGGCCAGGGTTAGGCGTGCGAATACTCGGTGAGGTCAAGCCAGCGTATGCTGATTTGTTGAGAAGGGCCGATGCGATTTTCATCGAAACACTTCGCTCCTTTCACGATCCAGGCGACGGGCGCAGCTGGTATGACAAGACCTCTCAGGCCTTTGCGGTTTTTCTTCCAGTGAGGTCTGTGGGTGTGATGGGCGACGGTCGAACCTATGAGTTCGTTGTTGCCTTGCGCGCCGTGCAGACTCAGGACTTCATGACAGCCCATTGGGCACCCCTGCCACATGATTTGCTCGCCGAGGTGTCGAATCGAATCATTAACGAGGTTCGTGGTATCAATCGGGTGGTGTATGACATTTCGGGCAAACCCCCGGCGACGATTGAGTGGGAATAGTGATCGCGAATGAAACGGAGTCCGCTTGACCGATGAGTATTGGATGCAAGTTGCACTTGAGCAGGCCGCTATCGCTGCTGCCGAGGGTGAAGTACCGGTTGGCGCTGCCCTGATTTCAGCGCAGGGAAAGCTGCTTGGCCTCGGGCGCAACCAACCGATTCGTCTGCATGATCCAAGCGCCCATGCCGAAATCCAGGCGCTGCGCGCCGCCGCTAAGGCGGCAGCAAATTACCGCCTACCGGGTTCGCGACTCTATGTCACGCTCGAACCTTGCTTGATGTGTGCTGGTGCGATGTTTCATGCGCGTATTGCGTCGATCATATACGGTGCATCAGACCCCAAAACCGGGGTAGCGGGGGGCTGTCGCGATGTATTCGCCTGGCGCGATTTGAATCACCAGACCGAAGTCAAGGGCGGGGTACTTGCTGATGATTGCGGCAAACTTTTGAAGGATTTCTTCGCTGCCCGTCGCAGATAGCAAATCGCCCGTTTTCACGGGCTATTGAATCACTGTATTTTCGCTTTAGCTCTTAAATCAGTCTGAAGCTTCTGAACTTTGCGTCGTTCAAGTTCCTGGGTAATCTGGGATTTAACCTGATCAAGTGGTGGCGGTGATGCATCGCGCACGTCGTCCACTTGGATCACATGCCATCCAAATTGGGTCTGAACCGGTGCTTCGGTATATTTGCCCTTGGCGAGCTTCACCATGGCATCTGAAAACGGTTTCACAAAAGTACCCGCAGGATTCCAGTCAAGGTCACCCCCGTTGGCACCTGATCCGGGATCTTTCGATTCTTTCTTGGCAATTTCCGAGAAGTTTCCGCCCTTCTTCAATTGCTCGATAATCAGCTTGGCCTGCTCTTCTTTTTCAACCAGGATGTGCCTGGCCTTGAATTCCCGGTCGCCTTGCTGTGATTTGAGCTTGTCGTACTCGGTTTTGACGTCTGCATCGCTGACCGGGTGTTTCTTTAAATGATCACGCAGATAGGCCGTGATGAGAATTTCGGCCCGCTGATTTTCCAGCATCCGTTTGACCTCAGCCTGCTGGCTGACACCAGTCTTCTCGGCCTCCTGCAGGAAGATTTCCTGCATGATGAGCGAATCGCGGATGGCTGTACGAAGCTCCGGCGTGTCCGGTCGACCCTGGGCAACGAGTTGGGTCACGATGTCGTCGAGCTTTGACTTTGGAATCGGCTTATTGTTCACGATGGCCGCATTTTGCGCTGCGGCCAGACCCGAGATGCAAAAGCTACCTGCAAGTAGAAGTCTTCGAAGTGCTCGCAGTGAGCCTTGCCGCGAATCAAGCTTTTGCGGCGTTGAGAGACCGCGCATGTCGTGCGCGCCGTATTCAAAGTGTGACATCAGGGATCATTCCTCAGGGCTAAGCGCTTGAACAGAAAGAGCATGTATGCGTTGCGGCATCCAATCAGAGACCGCATCATACACAAGGCGGTGCCTTGCGACTCGGCTCATACCGGCAAAACAGGGGTGCACGATCCTAAGCCGAAAGTGCGATCCGCCGCCCTTTGCGCCGTCATGCCCTGCATGAAGATGGCTTTCATCGACAAGATCAATGATGGCATCGGGAAATCTTTGGGCCAAACGCGCCTCAAGTTCATCACCCATGCTGAGCATTCTTGCGGCATGCATGTCGCTTAAGGACCATGGCGAAGCTCCTTGTCGCCTTCTTCAATCATTTCGGCATGCCGACTGATCCAAAGGCCTTGAGCGATGGCAAAGAGAAAAAATAAGCCAAGAAATCCAAACAGCTTGAACTGCACCCAGATTGCTTCGCTGAAATTTGAGGCAACCCACCAATTGACTGCAGCCATCATCACAAAAAAGGCCGACCATGCCCAAAGTAATTGATTCCAACGTTGCTTGTCCATGCGCACTTGCTCACCCATCAGGCTTTGAATCAGGTTTTTTCGAAATCCCAAATGTGCGATCAACAGGACAAGCGCAAATCCCAAATTGAGAACCGTAGGTTTCAATTTGATAAACCAGGGATCATGAAGCCATAAAGTGAGGCCTCCGAAAACCACGATAATCCCCAGCGAAAACCATTGCATGCCGCTAACGGGCAACCTGCTTAATTTAAGCCATGCGATCTGGACAATCGATGCAACAATCGCGACCCCGGTGGCTGTTTCGATTCCCCAGAGCTGATAAGCTCCAAAAAATAAAACAATCGGCAAAAATTCAAACAAAAATTTCACGAAATCTTTCCGTCAAAGTCAGAACGCGCCGGTGTCTTAGCGTCAAAGCGGAGTGCGGCTGAGTTAATACAATAGCGCAAACCCGTGGGTGCGGGTCCATCGTCAAAAACATGGCCAAGGTGGGCATCGCAGTGCGAACACTTAACCTCGATCCGCTCCATGCCATAACTCAGGTCTTTGATGTAGCTGATGCAAGCTTTTTTGATCGGCTGAAAGTAACTCGGCCAGCCACTGCCGGAGTCGAACTTATCCTCCGATGAAAACAAAGGTGTTGAGCAGCAAATACATGCGTACTCACCTTTTGCCTTGTGATTCCAGTACGTACCGCTAAACGGCGGTTCGGTGGCACTGCATCTCGTCACTTGATACTGCATCGTGCTGAGCTTTTTCTTGAGCTCCGCATCGCTTGGTGTTGCTTTCTGATGAAGCTGATTCTCCATGGATGCTCTCCAAAACAATGATATCTAAAACGCGCTGGGCGCCTGTATTGATTATGAGGAGCAGCTCACGCTTAACTGTCTTGCCCACTGCGGCGGTTCAGCGGCATAGCTGTCGTACTCGGGTTGTTCGTCGTAAGGCTTGGCTAAAACCTTGAGCAGTCGCGCGATTTCATCGGCGTCTGCGCGTCCATGATCGCCCCTGGCGCGTCGAATCGCAAGCTCAGCAAGATGATTACGGAGTATATATTTTGGATTCACGGCAAGCATCATCGCTTGTCGCTGTGCTGCATCCCAGCCAAGTTTGCGGATTTGCTCCTGAGCCAACTCACGGTATGCATCCCACCAAAGGTCGAAGGCTGGGGGGTCGAGCATCATGTCGCGCAGTTCAGCAGGGTTGTGGACCGGGCTGATCGGCTGCACGCTCAGCTTGCGAAAAAACAAGGTGAAGTCCGGCCTACAGTGCTGCAGCATCTGCATGCTTTGCGCCAAGAATTCCCTAATCGGTGCCTGTTGGCAATCATGATCACCGGTGGGCAGCAAGCCGAACTTCGCGGCAAAGCGCTCCAGCCAGCGTGCCTCGAAGGCCTCGCGGTAGGCCTGCAAGCTTTCTGGCAGGCACAGGGCCGCCTCTTCGCCAAGAACAGATCGAAACGCGAGCGCTAGCGCTCTGCAGTTCCATGCGCCAACGGCTGCTTGGTTATCATATCGATAGCGACCTTGATGGTCCGAATGGTTGCAAACATGGGCTTCGTCGTATTGATCGAGAAATCCGAAAGGGCCATAGTCGATGGTTAAACCGAGCAGGCTCATATTGTCGGTGTTCATGACACCGTGACAAAAACCAACGGCTTGCCAGCGGGCAATGAGATCGCCGGTCCGCCTGGCAATTGACTTGAGCAGTTTCAGCTTGATCTGATCGTCATGCGGCAGGTTGTTGTATTCGCCGCTGCTTTCAAGGACTTGAGGATAGTGTCTGCAAGCGAGCATCAGCAGCAGGTGATTGAGCGCCTCATGATGTTGAAAATGGGCGAAAAATTCAACATGACCAAAGCGCAAAAACGATGGTGCAAGCCTCGTCACGATGGCTGCTGTTTCTGTGGTCTCGCGGAATACCGGGTCGTCGGAGCCATACAAACACAAGGCCCGGGTACTTGGGATACCCAGGCCGATCATCGCTTCCGATCCTAAAAACTCACGAACCGAACTACGCAAGACGGCTCGCCCATCTCCCATGCGAGAGTAGGGTGTTTGTCCTGAACCTTTGAGCTGAACCTCAACGCGGTCGCCCAACTCGATCGCGTCTGCGTCATCAAAGCCCCAATCCCTGGCCTTGGCCTGGCTGGGCAAATCACCTAAGAGCAAGGCCCGACCGTCACCAAGTTGTCCCGCCCAGACGCCAAATTGGTGGCCTGCATAGACGGTTGCAATCGGGGCCGGACCTTCACTGCCTTGGTTGACCTGACCTTGTGCGAAACAGGCTTCGAAGCGCTGGCCATCACGATCAAAATCCTCGGCCCTGATGCCGAGGCAGGCGGCTGCCGCTTCGCTTAGGCAAAGCCGTTGCGGCTCATAGAGTGCTTCCGCCCTGACCTTACGGTAGGCCACGGGAAAAGCTCCGAAGTCATTGACGAATCGCTGTCCCCAGCTCAAATGCACGGGGGCTGGTTCGAATTTGAGCTTGTCTGATTCGTTTTTCAATGCAATCGCCGCCTCAAAAACAGTTCGCTTATCCGAGGATTCGGCTAAGTACATAAAGCTTCGCTATTCTAGAAGGCTAGCATCAAGACTAATGGGAGACCCTGCCGTGCAAAGTCCTTTACGTGGCCAGATGATGGACATGCCCTTGCTGATTTCGTCATTCATGCAGCATGCGGCGCGACATTTTCCGACGACCGAGATCGTATCGCGTCGCCTCGAGGGCGATATTCATCGTTACACCTACCGTGACGCCGAAGCGCGTATGCGCCAACTCGCCAGCGCGCTTGAGGCGCGCGGCATTGAGATGGGCGAGCGCGTCGGCACTTTGGCCTGGAATGGTTACCGCCATATGGAGGTTTACTACGCCGTGGGTGGCAAGGGCTCCGTGGTGCATACCATCAACCCGCGCTTGCATCCTGAGCAAATTGCCTGGATCGTGAATCATGCCGAAGACAAGATGCTTTGCTTTGATCTTAGTTTTTTGCCGATTATCGAGGCCATCGCACCGCATTGCCCGACGGTGAAGACCTGGGTTGCGATGTGCGACGCAGATCGGATGCCCGAAAACACAGGCTTAGCGCTGCTTTGCTACGAGCAATTACTCGCCGAGGGGCGCAAGGATTGGCAGTGGCCCGAATTCGACGAGCGAAGCGCGGTAGGACTTTGTTACACCTCGGGCACAACGGGTAACCCCAAAGGAGCGCTCTACGCACATCGTTCGACGGTTTTGCATGCCTACGCGGCGAGCTTGCCCGATGCCATGAGGCTATCTGCCAAGGATGTGGTCCTGCCCGTGGTACCGATGTTTCATGTGAATGCATGGGGCATTCCCTACGCGGCACCTTTGGTCGGTGCCAAGCTTGTTTTTCCGGGTGCTCAACTTGACGGCAAGAGCCTTTACGAGCTCTTTGAATCAGAGGGGGTGACCTTCTCGGCGGGTGTGCCTACCGTTTGGCAGGGCTTGCTTGCCTATGTCAAAGACCATTTATGCAAGTTCTCAACCTTCCGGCGCACGGTGATTGGTGGTTCTGCCTGTCCACCAGCGATGATCGAAACCTTTAGAGACTTTTACTACGTCGAGGTGATTCATGCTTGGGGCATGACCGAACTGTCGCCGCTGGGAACCTTGGCGCAACTGCAATCAAAACACAATAAGCTCAGCGTGCTCCAGCAGCAAAAGTTGCTCGAAAAACAAGGCCATGTGATTTACGGCATTGATATGAAAATTGTCAATGACCAATTTGAAGATCTACCCTGGGATGGCACAAGCTACGGTAACCTGCTGGTGCGCGGGCCCTGGGTTATCCAGTCTTACTTTAAGGGCGAGGGTGGTGATCCGCTTATTGCCGATGCCCAGGGACGCACATGGTTTCCAACCGGCGATGTGGCAACGATTGATGAAGACGGTTACATGCAAATCACCGACCGCAGCAAAGATGTGATCAAATCGGGCGGGGAGTGGATCAGCTCGATTGATCTGGAAAATCTTGCTGTTGCGCATCCCGCGGTTATACAAGCCGCGGTGATTGGCGTGGCTCATCCGAAGTGGGACGAGCGGCCCTTGCTGGTGGTGGTTAAGCGGCCCGGCGCTGATCTGACGCGTGAGGACATGATTCGCTTTTATCAGGGCAAGGTCGCGAAATGGTGGATCCCCGACGACGTGCAGTTCGTTGACAGCATTCCACTCGGTGCCACAGGGAAGATTCTTAAGACGAGGTTGCGTGAGCAATTTGCGGGCTACCACTTGCCCGGAACGCATTGAGGCTTGCATCGGGACTTGCAACGAACGCATGGCGACTTGCCTGGCACGCATGACGTCCAGGTGACGACGTTTTGCGTTCGCATTGAGGCGCTCGATTACACTCAAGGTACTTTGACTAGACCTACTGCCTTCGAGGCAATTTATTGACCAGGGAGAAGAAATGGCTGGAGCACGCTACGAAGTTCGAGGAAACATTGCGATCATCTCGATGGACAACCCGCCAGTAAATGGCCTGGGTTATAACAATCGCTTGGGGATTGTCAATGGGTTAAATCAAGCGAACGCAGACGATGCTGTCAAAGCGATCGTGCTGACAGGTCTCGGCAAAGCCTTTTCGGGCGGTGCCGATATCCGTGAATTTGGTACAGCCAAAGCGGGCATGGAGCCCAGTTTGCACGCTGTGATACGTTATGTAGAACAGTCGGCAAAGCCGGTTGTAGCGGCGATTCATTCGGTGGTGATGGGCGGTGGTCTTGAATTGGCCCTCGGCTGCCATTATCGGGTCTGCGCGAAAGGCACCCAGGTTGCCCTGCCCGAAGTCAAGCTCGGCTTACTGCCGGGTGCGGGTGGCACCCAGAGGCTTCCCCGCGTGATCGGCCTGCAGCACGCGCTAAATATGATCGTCTCAGGCACGACGGTGATGAGCGAGCGTTTTGCCGGCACCAAGCTTTTTGACGAGATCGTCGAAGGTGATCCTCTTGCGCCAGCGGTTGCTTTGGCGGAAAAGGTTGTTGCCAACGGCGGCAAGAAACCTTTGGTCCGCGACATCCCGATGAAAGATCCACAGGCTGAGGGCTATTTGCAATTTGCTCGCAACACCGTCAAGGCCATGAGCAAGGGCTATCCCGCGCCGATGAATTGCCTTGAGGCTGTTGCCGCGTCGGTGAACTTGCCCTTTGAACAAGGTCTAAGACGTGAGCGTGACTTGTTCATGGAGTTAATGGCTTCCGATGAGTCACGCGCGCTCAGGCATTTGTTTTTTGCCGAACGCGCTGCCTCTAAGATTCCTGACATTGGCGATGACGTGCAAGCAAGGCCTGTGACCAAGGTCGCGGTGATCGGTGCGGGCACGATGGGTGGCGGCATCACCATGAATTTTGTCAACGTCGGGATTCCGGTGGTCATGCTTGAAACCACCCAGGAGGCGCTTGACAAGGGCATGAAAACCATCCGCACCAATTACGAGAACAGTGCGAAGAAGGGCAAACTGAAGGCCGAGGAAGTTGAGCAGCGGATGGCATTGATTCAGCCGACGATGTCTTATGCTGGTCTTGCAGCCTGCGATATGGTTATTGAAGCGGTCTACGAAGACATGGCGGTCAAAGAGCAGGTCTTTACCCAACTCGACAGTGTGATGAAGCAAGGCGCCATTCTCGCGACTAACACGTCGACCCTCGACGTCGATAAGATTGCAGCCTTCACCAAGCGTCCGCAAGATGTGATCGGCACTCACTTTTTCAGTCCGGCAAACGTCATGCGACTGCTTGAGGTCGTGCGTGGCAAGGAAACCGCCAAGGATGTCCTGGCGACAACGATGAAGCTTGCTAAGACGATCAAAAAGACTGCGGTGGTTTCTGGTGTTTGCGACGGCTTTATCGGCAACCGAATGATCGAGCAATATTCGCGTCAGGGTCTGCTTTTGCTTGAGGAAGGATGTACGCCGGCGCAGGTCGATAAAGCGCTTGAGAGTTGGGGTATGGCGATGGGGCCCTTCAGAATGGCTGACCTTGCCGGCAACGATGTGGGTTGGTATATCCGCAAACGTCGCTATATTGAGCGACCCGACATGAAGTACCCGAAGATTGCAGACAAACTTTGTGAGCTCGGGCGCTTTGGTCAAAAGACCGGCAAGGGCTGGTATCAGTACGTGCCCGGTAAGCGCGATGCGCTTCCCGATCCGATCGTCGATGATTTGATTGTCAAGCATCGCGAGTCATTGGGCTTGAAGCCGCGCAAAATTTCAAACGATGAGATCGTCCATCGCTTGATTTTCGCCCTCGTTAACGAGGCAGCAAAGATTCTTGAAGAGGGGATTGCGCTCAGAGCCTCTGATATCGATATTGTTTATATGACGGGTTACGGTTTTCCAGCATTTAGAGGCGGGCCGATGTGTTATGCCGACACCGTAGGGTTATTCAATGTGGTCCAAAGCATGCATCAGTTTGCAAGCAACCCCCACGCGGCGCCCGAGTTTTGGACACCGGCGCCCCTGCTGTCCCGCCTTGCCCAAGAAGGCAAAGGTTTTCAATCCTAATTTGTTGAACAATTGCCTTGACGCTTTGCCGGATGACTCCGGTGATCGCCAAGGCTCATAATCCCAAGGAGAATCATGATGCGTGATGCTGTGATTGTTTCAACTGCTAGAACACCGCTTGCAAAGAGTTGGCGCGGAGCCTTCAACATGACTCACGGCGCAACACTCGGTGGTTTGGCTGTCAAAGCGGCTGTCGAGCGCGCCGGTGTTGCTCCCGATGAAGTCGAAGATGTCATCATGGGCTGTGCAAACCCCGAGGGTGCAACGGGGGCAAACATCGCAAGACAGGTTGCACTCCGTGCTGGATTACCTGTAACAGTTTCTGGTATGACGGTTAACCGCTTTTGTTCGAGCGGCCTGCAAACAATTGCGCTTGCCGCGCAGCGCATACGGGCAGGTGAGGGCGATGTTTATGCAGCTGGCGGCGTCGAGAGTATTTCCTGTGTGCAAAACGAAATGAATAAGCACATGATGACCGACCCTTGGTTGCTTGAGCATAAGTCAGAGATTTACTGGAATATGCTACAAACCGCAGAACAAGTTGCCAAGCGCTATAACATTGCCCGCGAGCTTCAGGACCAGTATGGCGTGCAAAGTCAGCAGCGTGCCTCGGCGGCTCAGGCCGCTGGCCTCACCAAGGCTGAGATGATTGCTGTGACGACCACCATGGCAACAGTCGACAAAGTCACTGGCATGGTTGTTACCAAAGAAGTCACGGTGGATCGCGACGAAGGTATTCGCGCAGATACGACGTATGACGCGGTATCAGGCATCAAACCTGCCATCTCGGGCGGCGTGATTGCAGCAGGCAATGCTTCACAATTTTCTGACGGTGCGGGCGCTTGCATCGTGATGGACGAAGCACTTGCTTCAAAGCGTGGCCTTGCGCCCTTGGGGCGTTTCGTTGGTTTCGCGGTTGCAGGACTTGAGCCTGATGAGATGGGCATCGGCCCGGTGTATGCGATTCCCAAACTGCTCAAGCGTCACGGCTTGTCGGTTAACGATATCGATCTTTGGGAACTCAACGAAGCCTTCGCGGTTCAGGTGCTTTATTGTCGCGATACGCTTGGCATCGACAATGACAAGCTCAATGTTAACGGTGGTGCGATTGCCGTCGGACACCCCTACGGAATGTCGGGTCAGCGATTGGTGGGTCATGCCTTGATCGAGGGCAAGCGCCGCGGCGCCAAGCGGGTCGTCGTCACCATGTGCATCGGCGG
>DENJ01000002.1:0-23922 GCA_002359635.1 Burkholderiales bacterium UBA2647 | reverse complement strand
GGTAATGGCTTGATCGCCCAAAGGGCAGCGCTGGCCCATGAGTTGGCCAGTGCGCCCGGGACGCTTCTGACCATTCCTTTTTTGCGGCATTTAGGCGTCCAAAGCGTTCGCTATGTACCGGGTGATGCGGTCTTGCGTTTACCCATTGAGGCGCATCTCGAGAACAGCTTCGACATGGTCCATGGAGGTGTCACCATGACCTTACTCGATGTCTGTATGGCCATGGCCGCGCGTTCGGTGATCAACGAGTCATTGGCGGTATCGGCCACTGGCGAGTCCCATGGCGTTGTAACCATTGAGATGAAAACCTCCTTTCTCGCCCCTGGCATGGGGACCTTGTTTGCGCGCGGTGCTTGTTTACAAAAAGGTGCAAGCCTTTTGTTTTGCGAAGGCGAACTGTTTGACCTCAAGGGCCATTTGGTTGCCACGGCAAGCGGTACCTTTAAGGCAATAAGACGCAAAGAGTCGCTGCAAGCCAAAGCTGCTTGAAGTTATAACTTTTAAAGGATTGATGATGGCTATTCACAACCGTCGAATTGTTCTCGCTGCACGTCCAAGTGGCGTGGTTACCAGTGATTGTTTCCGTCTTGAAGACCAGCAGCTTCCTGATCTTGAAGAGGGACAGTTACTCGTGCGTAATCACTACATGTCGCTCGACCCCTATATGCGTGGGCGGATGGACGATGCTAAAAGTTATGCAGCGCCACAGGCGCTCGGCCAAACCATGCAAGGTGCAACCGTAGGTATTGTCGAGCAAAGTCGCAATGCGCAATTTGCAGTGGGCGATCATGTGGTGGGCATGTTTGGTTGGCAACACTATGGGGTGAGCGACGGCAAAGCGATTGCCAAGATCGACGCCTCAAAAATTCCCATGTCGGCTTTTGTTGGCGTGATGGGCATGCCTGGTGCTACGGCTTGGTACGGTCTAAACCGCATTATCGATCCAAAGCCGGGTGAAACGATCGTTGTCTCAGCAGCTTCGGGCGCCGTGGGTGCGGTGGTGGGTCAACTTGCCAAGTTTAAGGGTTGTCGTGTCGTCGGTGTTGCTGGTGGGGCAGAGAAATGCCGCGTGGTGGTTGATGCTTTCGGCTTTGATGCCTGCATCGATTACAAAGCGGGGCGACTCTATGAGGATCTGGCAGCCGCAACGCCCGATGGCATTGATGGCAATTTCGAGAACGTTGGCGGGCCGGTGCTCGATGCGGTCTTGCGTCGTATGAACGGCTTTGGTCGGATTGCTGTTTGTGGTTTGATTGCAGGCTATAACGGTGAAGATATTGCACTGAAAAGCACCCGGTCGATTTTGGTCAATCGCTTGAAAGTTCAAGGGTTTATCATTTCCGAGCATATGACCGATTGGCCGAAGGCGCACGCGGAAATAGGGCAGGCAATCATCGACGGTAAGCTTCACTATAAAGAAACCATTGCTCAAGGGCTTGAGCAGGCGCCAGAGGCCTTCATCGGCTTACTTAAAGGCAAAAATCTCGGTAAACAGTTGGTCAAGCTCGTTTGAATCATATAAAGGTTTGAGGTGAGTCGTCGCCAAGGGGAGAGGTCGGATGAAGCAATTTGAAGGACGTTGCGCCGTCATTACCGGTGCTGGCAGTGGTTTTGGTCGTGAGTTTGCACGCATTGCCGCCGCCCGCAAGATGACCGTCGTGCTTGCTGATGTGCAAAAGGATGCGCTGAAGGCAGTTGAAGAGGAACTGCGCGCTGAGGGTGTCGATCTGATTGCGCAGCCATGCGATGTGGCAAATGAGGCCGAGGTGGCTGCCTTGGCCGATGCCGCTTTCAAACGCTTTGGCGCCGTTCATTTGCTCTTTAATAACGCGGGTGTTGCGACAGGCGGCTTGACCTGGGAGGCTAGTGCTGCCGATTGGCAATGGGTCCTAGGCGTTAATGTAATGGGTGTTGTTCACGGTATCAAAGCCTTTGTTCCGAGAATGATTGCGGCAAATCAAGAAGGGCATGTGATCAACACGGCATCGGTGGCAGGGCTGCTTTCTCCTCCTTTGATGGCGGTTTATAACGTTTCAAAGCATGCTGTTGTTACATTAAGTGAGACGCTTTACCACGATCTACGCCTGGAAAAAGCCAGGCTCGGGGTGACGGTTTTGTGTCCAGCGTTTGTTCCTACTGGGATTTCGGCCTCTGAGAGAAATCGACCGAGCCATCTCGAACGCGGCCGCGAAGCGACCGCCTCAGAAATAGCAGCTCAGCAAAGCAGCGATAAGGCGGTTAGTTCTGGGAAGATCACCGCTGCTCAGGTTGCGTCGATGACCTTTGACGCCATCGAAACCGAGCAATTTTATTGCGTGACTCACCCGAAGATCATGCCATCAGTGAGGACGCGCTGCGAAGACGTCTCGCAACTTCGCAATCCCACCGATCCCTACGCCCACAAGCCTGATGTGGCAAGTACGGTGACGACGACAAGTCGTGGGGTCTGAGAATGCGTGATTTTCGCTTTGATCTTATTGCCCTACCGAGTCTGCCTGCGGGCATGAAGTTGCATGTGGCAACTTGCGGTGATTCTTCTAAACCGATCTTAGTTTTATTACATGGTTTTCCTGAATTTTGGGCGGCCTGGGCTGATGTCATGCCGCTGCTTGCCACTGATTTCCATGTGATTGCGCCCGATTTGCGTGGTTTTAACTTGTCCGCTAAACCCACGACGTTGAAGGATTACCGAGCTGCCGCAGTGGCGGCTGATGTATTAGCGCTAATCGACCATTTCGGGCACGAAAAGGCCTTCGTAGCTGCGCACGACTGGGGTGGAGCCATTGCCTGGAAATTGGCGATCAGCGACCATCGGCGAATTGAGGCATTAGCTATTTGTAACGCGCCACATCCTTATTTGTTTGCCAAAGCTTTGATGGGCAACGAAGCACAGCAAAAGGCAAGTGCATACATGAACTGGCTTCGAAAGCCTGGTGCAGAGGACGCGCTTCTTGCCGACGAATGTGCCTTAACCGAGAAGTTTTTTCTGGGCGTGGCAGGGCAGGCCAAAAGGCCCCCAATTTGGTGGACCGAGCTGAGGCGAGCTCAATACAAGGCTGCCTGGATGCAACCTGGTGCCATGCTTGGTGGCGTCAATTATTACCGTGCCGCGCCCTGGTATCCAGGCCAAACCGAGCAGCCGCTTGACCCGCATGAGTTCATGGTGACATGCCCAAGCCTCGTGATTTGGGGCGAGGACGACCAGGCGCTACTACCCTTACTACTCGACGGACTCGATGAGCTCGTACCTGACTTGCGTGTTGAGCGCTTATCAAGAGCAAGCCACTGGCTCTTGCATGAGCATCCTGTGCTGATTGCGCAAATGCTACGCGATTTTTTTGTTGATCATGCGAACGAATAAAACAGATAACGTCCTAGGGGTTATGCCAATGAAGACAAGGTTTACTCAACGATGGGCCTCGGGCTTCGCGATGATCCAAGTCTATAACATTAGGTCAAAACATGAACATTGAGGATTTTCGCTTTCTTCATCCGATGCGGGTGCGTTGGGCAGAGGCCGATATGCAAGGTGTGGTCTTCAATGCCAACTACCTGCTATTTTTTGATGTTGCGAGCACCGAGTACTACAGGCAGGTAAGCGGGGGTAATCGGGATTTACTCAAGTCCGTCTTTGACCGTTTGTATGTGGTGAAGTCGACCATCGAATATTTGCAGCCGGCCCATTTTGATGACGAGCTTCTTGTTGGTGTCAAAACTGAACGTATCGGGCGCAGCAGTATGACGGTCAACTTCGGCATTTTCCGGGAAGGCCAGCACCTGATTCGCGGCGAGAATGTATACGTCTATGCCGAAGATGGGCGATCGATGGCCTTGCCCGAGGATTTCAAGGCGCGTATCGAAACCATGGAACGGGCCTCGGTTTAAAGGCTAACTGTTCCAAACAACATCATGGTATCGTAGTTGCCCGCCATGACCTGACCAGCTTCGTTCCCGGACATCGAGTTTGCCGTTCGCCCACAAACGCAACACCGTGCTTTGTCGGGTGCCGTAGGTCGGCGTATTGATAAACACCGGTGCGAGTTCGAGCTCGCGCACGCGACCAACACCTGTGTCCGGGAGCTCAAGCGAATCGGGTTGGGTCTGGTTCGAAAGTGCCTCCCAAGCACTATTTAGCCAGTCATCACCGTCAAGGCCTTGCGCCAGGTCGATCGCAGCCTCGAGTTGTTGTTGTTTGGGCCACTTTGCATCAAGGCGCCCGTTAGCAATCGAGCCGGTGCCGGCCTCGAGTCTAAGTCCTGATCTGGCGCTCTGACTGAAATAGGTTGCCGTTTTTAAACGTGTTTTAAAAACGATCAGGTTAAATCCGGCATAAGCTTCGAATGGCTCGGTGCTCGCGCTGAACCCGCTCTGCTGCAGCGCTTTCACAGCCAGGTGCCCCCGACTTGGACGCGGGTGTTCCTGGCTTGAGTCGGCAACTGTTTCACGCAAGTTCGTAACCGCGGCCACGGCTGCCTGCCGTCGATCCACGAGTAGCCATGCGCCGCCAGCTTTTAAGTCACGGCCCCCGATAAAGTCTGGATGCTCAGGCCACGGCGCGAGTGCAAGCGTGGGGCGCTCATGCCACTCATCTCGATTGGCCCAAAGGGTCAGCACAAGCGCCTGCTCAGGTGCCCATCGCCAGACGATCACACACATGTTTCAAAGGTTTCGACGTGGCGCGTTAAATCGGGTAATGAGGCTGCAAGATTTTCACGCCACAGGCGGTCAATCTTGTAAGTGTAACGATTTAATGTTTCGATCGATGTAAAATTACTTAGGACATCCATCCAGGTGACCAAACCATCTGTGCTTTCGATCCGTCGCTGCAATTCATGCTTGAAGTCCGAGGGTTCAGCGCTAACTTCATCAAAAGCCCGATATCTGGAAATATCGCACCAGGCCTGTTGAATCAAGCCGCTTGCATGCGCAGGTGCTTTAAAATAAATATAACGATAAAACATCAGGCTTGCTCTGTAAGCGCGTAGGGCAGTTCGATTGGCTTGCCGAGTGCTTGGTTGATTTGATCAGTACGTCCTTCGGCCAATATCAAGGCGTCGGCGGTTTGTGCCTGCTCGGGCTTGCCGAAAAAAGCGCCTTGCCACAGGCTCGCTCCGAGCCTTCCGGGGCATGGCTCAACATTCACCACCGTCAGGTTTGGATTCGATGTCTCACCGAGGTCTTGGCCTTCGGCAGGAAGGCTTTGCATCGGATCGTCAATCCGGTAGATCAGGCTGCGGCGCTTGAGTTTGCCGAGGTATTGGCTGCGTGCAACCACCTCCTGCCCAGGGTAACAACCTTTGCGAAAATTCACCCCGCCAAGTCGCTCGAAGTTAAGCATTTGGGGCACAAAGCGCTCGCTGGTTTGCTGTGTGAGCCAAGCCTCGCCTGCCAGGATGTGTAACCATCGCCATGCTGCTGCAAATTCATCAGTCTGTTCAAGTCGTTCAGGGTTTATGGGCTGCGCCGCTTCAATGCACACCAGCGATCGCTCAAAATCCATGCCAAGCGTGTGGGCCATCGGCAAGCGTATGTCCGCTGCATGGGAGCTCTTCTCGGCTACGGCCACAGCCTCGGGCGATCCGGCTTTTGCAAGAGATCCTGATAGCTGTAATCGATCGCTGTAGTCTTCGATACTTAACTTGGCGCGCAACACAAACATCCGAAGGCGCTTGATGACAGCTTGTGTCAGGCTACGGTCGATCAGCAAAGCATAGGTGTTTTCGGCCGCGGAAAGTTTGGCAAGCCAACCCGTGAAATAGAGCCGGCCTTTGGGATTGCAGTAGCCTGTCCATTGCGCTTGTGTCGAAGCGCGAAGTTCATGCACGTCATTCGTCAGTTGGGATTGCAGAAAGGCTTCTGCCTCAGGTCCTTGAATATGCAGGTAACCTAGGTGAGGCAGTTGACCATGGATCGGGAAGATTGCTTGATTCATCGCTGAGTTCTGGTGGGCAAACGCGCTTCAATAAGGGGAGCTCAGATCGAGCCCTACAATGGTGGCTCTAGGCGTTATCGATGAAAAGACACGCTCGCTGAGCCTCGCATGGTTGAGATTATCAAAACCCGCCTGCGGTGGGTCCGTCATGTCCCTTTTTCAAGGCGCGTTGTTGCCGTCTTTGCTGCGTTTGTCTTTCTTGCGGGCGCTCTGAGCTATTTGGAGTTTCGCCTCATGCGACTTGACCGCGCCATGCTATTGGCGGCAGGCAAAACACCCGAAGTGGTGGTCGAACGCGGCTATGGCTTAAAACAAGTGATCGATCTTGTGACGGCCCGCGCATGGTCGCCAAGTGGCCTTCATTGGATCTGGGCTCGAATCCATCTCGCTTCGCGTTTAATTAAGGCGGGCGTCTATCCGATTGACGCTGGCTTAGGCTTGCCTGGCTTGCTTGACCGGATGGCCTTGGATCAAGGAAAGCGCCTCGAATGGCAGGTGCTCGAAGGGCAGTCGCTTGAGCAGGTTCGCCGCAGCCTTGCCGCTTTACCTTACTTGCGAAAGGAAAGCGCTGCCTGGTCACAAACTGAATTACAAGCCAAACTTAAAGCCCGGCTCGGTGAAGCATATCGCCTGAATTTCCTCGAAGGTATGATCTTTCCTGACAAGTATCGCTATGTTCCCGGGATGAGCGATCTGGAACTTCTTGCTCAGGCATGCCTGCGCCAGCATCGATTACTCGACAGTGTTTGGGCGCAACGACCGGCGACCTACCCCTTGCGTTCCCAGGCTGAATTGATGGTCTTAGCATCCTTGGTTGAGAAAGAGACAGGCGATGCCGCGGATCGTTCCCGTGTTGCCGCCGTTTTCTTAAATCGTTTGGGTCTCGGGATGCGTTTGCAAAGTGATCCCACCGTGATTTATGGCCTAGGGATGCTGGAAAAAGGCAGGTTGACTCGCAAGGACTTAGAGACCGATCATCCCTACAATACATACACGCGTTACGGCCTGCCACCGGCACCTATTGCTATTCCCGGTGAGGCTTCCTTGCTTGCATCGATACGACCAAGCCAGGAGGCAAGTCTTTATTTTGTGGCGCGAGGAGACGGAAGTAGCGAGTTTTCAACAACGCTTGCACAACATAATCTTGCGGTTGATCGCTACATCCGCAAGCGCATGCCATGAGGCTTAGCAACACCGACATCGATCACCAGAAGAGCCGTCCATCACCCAAACAGCCNNACCCAGACAGCCATCGATTTCCGCATGCAGAGCCCATCAACGCTAGCGCCCGACCTTCATCATTGTGCTGATGTGAAGCACCGTTTCATCACACTTGAGGGAATCGATGGTGCGGGCAAGAGCACGCATCTTGAGACATTGGCGCAGTATTTGCGAGAGCAGGGCGAGTCGGTGCTGGTAAGCCGCGAGCCTGGTGGCAGCGAACTTGCCGAGCGTATCCGCGATCTCTTGTTGCATCAGGAAATGGGCTCGCTCACAGAGCTCTTGTTGGTTTTTGCGGCCCGGAATGATCATCTTGAGCGGTTGATTCGACCAGCACTTGCCGAAGGTCAGTGGGTGATCTGCGACCGGTTTACCGATGCAAGTTGGGCTTATCAAGGCGCGGGTCGCGGCATGGACGCTGCCAGTATTGCCTGGCTTGAGGCAAGGGTTCATTCAAACTTTCAGCCCTTAAGAACCTATTGGTTTGATCTCGATCCGCTTGAGGCAGCAAAGCGTCGGGCCATAAGTCGAGGCGCAGCGGATCGATTTGAGGCTGAGGATCTGGTTTTTTTTCAGCGCGTACGCGAAGGCTACGCTTCAAGGGCCGCGCTGCGTGGCCAGGCTTTCTTGCGCATCGATGCCTCGCAAAGCAAGGCAAGGATCGGCGAACAGATCATGATCGATCTGACTTCGCTGCGGGCAGGATTTGCCAAGACACATCCCGGGTGAAGCATGACTGAGTGGCAGCACGCGCCCTGGTTACAGCGTTTATGGCAGCAGTTGGCTGACACGCAAACCCGCCACGCCCATGCCATTGCGATCGAGGCGCAACCTGGCCTAGGTGCCGAGGCGGTGCTCAAGGACTTTATTGCCCTAAGACTGTGTGAGGCGCCCGGAAAATCTCCTGATGGTTCGGCCTGTGGGCAGTGCGCCTCATGCGGTTGGCTCGCTTCGGGCCAACACCCTGATTTGCGGCTTATCAGGCCAGCTGCCCTGGAGGCCATACAGGTTGATCTCGAGGCCCTTGCTGAGGACGAGGATCCTGAGCAAAAAACCAGCGGCCGAAAACTTTCTCAAGACATTCTGATCGAACAAATTCGCCCGCTTGCCGGCTTTTTACAAGTCGGTTCTCACCGCGCTGGGGCTCGTATTGTCTGGATTGAGCCAGCACAGCGACTGAATCGAAGCGCTGCGAATGCCCTGCTCAAAATGCTCGAAGAGCCCGGGGAGGGTGCGATTTGGATCCTGCTGACCCAACAGCTTTCGTCCTTGCTCCCCACCATTCGATCACGATGCATTTGCCTTAAAGTCAGCCCGCCTGATGCCGGTGTTGCTCGCCGCATGCTTGAGGCGCTGTTGAACAGTCAGCAAAAGACCCCAAGGCAGGGCGATACGCCAAAAGCGGCATTGATCTCACTTGCGCTCGGACTCAGTCATCATGCGCCCTGGGCCGCACAACAAAGGCTACTTGATCCGGTCCTTCAAGCGCAACAGGCGTGGTTACAGACCCTTGCTGAAACACCGCAAGGGTGGTTCTCAACGCTTGCTCGCCAGTGGGCAGATCATCCGCCTGAACAGTGGTTTGAATTGCTTGAACGATGGGCCATGGACTTGCTGCAGGCGAGCCACCAGCTTGAGCCGATTTATTTCAAAACCTTCAGCGAGGCAGCGCTGTATCGCGTCAAGTCTTTGGGGGTGGGCGACTGTTTCACACTGATTGAACGATTGTTCGCGATGAAGGCAAATCTGCGTCATCCCTTGAATCCTCGGCTCCATGCCGAATCGGCGCTCTTGCTTTATGCGGATTTCTGTCGCGGCGCAGCTAAATGTTGATCTCAATCTGAGGATCTCGGCACTTGAAAAGGATTTTTAAGTGATTGATTCACACTGCCATTTAGACTTCGAAGATTTCGATCAAGATCGGGAAGAAGTCCTTGAACGCATGCGCGGCGCGGGTGTCCACCAAGCTGTTTGTATCAGCGTTAACCTCGCTGACTTTCCACGGGTTTTGGCGCTCGCGGCATCCAAAGCCAGTTTGTGTGCAACGGTTGGCGTTCATCCTGATTATCAGGATGTTGAAGAGCCAAGCCCCGAGCGTTTATGTAGCCTTGCCAATCACCCCAAGGTGGTTGCGATTGGTGAAACCGGATTAGATTACTACAGACTGCAGGGCGATTTAGCCTGGCAACGCGAGCGATTTCGTTGTCATATTCGAGCAGCGCGGCAAATAGGCTTGCCCCTGGTTGTTCATACGCGGGCGGCTCGAGCTGACACCCTAAACATCATGCGAGAGGAGGGTGCGTCGCACTGTGGCGGGGTCATGCATTGCTTCACGGAAGACTGGGACACTGCGCGTGCAGCACTCGACTTGGGTTTTTATATTTCATTTTCGGGCATCATCACTTTCAAGTCGGCCTCATCATTGCGTGAAGTGGCCAAAAAATTGCCACTGGATCGGATTTTGGTTGAGACCGATGCGCCTTATCTGGCGCCGGTGCCACATCGTGGCAAGCGCAATGAGCCAGCGATGATTGCCTCCACCGCCCACTTTCTAGCCGAACATCTCGGTATAGAGTCCGAGCGATTTGAAACCATCACCACAGAAAATTGTTATCGTTTATTCAATCGCTTACCGAAACTTCATGAGTGTTAATCGTCGAAGGCTTTTGGTCAGTCTGCTGGCCCTTGCCGGCGCTACGCAAGCGCATCTGATCGCACAAGCAGCACAGGCCGCTCAGGCTTTAGCGGGTCAGTTACTCGATGTGGAGCATCCCTTGTTGGCTGCTATCCGAGGCGATGAGGTGTTTAAGGTCATGAGAATGCTGGATGCTGATTTCAAAAAACAGCCGGCGCCGCTTCATCCGGTCTGGGGTAGCCTGCTGCACGCTGCGGCGGCTGAACGCGCGCCACAATCGCTTCGCTATTTGATCAGCAGGAGTGACCAAGCGGTCGATGCGATCAACATCCGGGGTGAAACGGCGTTGATGCTCGCGGCCAAAAATGGGGATTTGGCCATGGCTGAGCAATTGCTGAGGCGAGGCGCGCAAATCAATCGCCAGGGCTGGACAGCCTTGCACTATGCGGCCGCCTTTGGTCAGCGTCAAATGGTGGACTGGCTCCTAGAGCGTGATGCCTATATCGACGCCGAATCCCCGGCGAACATCACGCCACTGATGATGGCAGTTCGCCAAGGTCACGAGGCACTTGCCATGCATCTGGTTCGGCAGGGTGCCGATGTGAGCTATCGCAGCCATGCCGGTCTGACGGCGATGGATTATGCGCGGCAAATCGGACGCGAAGACTTGGCCACCTGGTTATTCGACAGGATTCGTTAGTTGAGCGACAGGATGGCCTTGACCAGCGTGCTGGCGATCAGCGCCTGCCGGAAGGTTTGCCCGGTGGGTGAACCGGCGGGATGAGTTCTGTGTTTTGCGCATAATCAATATTATGTCAACTCAAGCTTGCGGTGACACGGCCGAAATCAGCGAAGTCAGCACAAAGCCTGTCGCCTGGCTTGACGGGCACGGGAACCACACAGGTTCCGGTAAAGATGACATCGCCCTGGTGCAAATCGATATGGTGGCTTGCCATTTCGCGCAGCAACCAGTGCAAGGCTTGGCGTGGATCGCCCAATACGAAGGCTCCCGAACCTTCAGCGGCGACTTGATCGTTGACGATGCATCGAACCGGGTGTGTGCTGAGATCCCTGCTGCGCCAGTCCGCGTTCACCGTTGGTCCAAGCACAAAGTGTCGCGCACAGGCGAAGTCTGCAATCAGCTGCGCTTCACCGGCTGTGACAAAAGCCTCAAATCGCGAATCAGGTAGTTCAATGGCAAGCACCATATCGGCAACTGCCGCGAGCATCTCCTCTAAGCTGAGGCCGCCAGGCTGGTCATTTTGCGATGACGCTGGAATCGATTTGGCTAATCTGAAACCAAACTCGGCTTCTGCCACGCGCATCCGATTGCCGGTCAAGGGGATGACTGCGCCATCTGGCAGGATACGGGAGCGGAAAAGGCGACCTGCAAGCGGTGCGCCCACATTGATATGACGCTGTCCGCCCTCGCTGGTCGCTGCAATTTTCCACCCCACGGTTGGCTCGTTGAGATGTTCAACGATGGCAGCTTGTACGGCATAGGCCTCGACTCGATTCTGGGGTCGGCAGTCTTGCGCCAGGTTGGGCATGTGGGATTGTTCCTGCCAGGCTTTGGCCAATTGCATGCTGGCTTGGTTTAGACGCTGATGCATGATTCATCTTTCCCTTGGACGATGGCTAAGAAAGTAGTCGCTGATGCTCTCGATCGATGAAGATGGCTTTGGCCTGCGCAACACACGCTACGGCGATGTTTATCGCAGTGTTTCGGATCCCTTGCAAGAGGCGCGCTGTGTTTTTGTGGAACCGGCCTGGCGCGAAATTGAACGTCTGGCGGCTGCGGGCCGCGAGCAATTTCATCTGTTGGAACTTGGGTTTGGGCTCGGGGTCAATCTGAGCGAGTGGATGGCTGTTTGGCTCAAGCGGGCAAAGCCTTCCTGGCGATGTTATTTTCAAACGATCGAGCGGCAGCCTTTGCGATCAGTCGAGTACCGCCAGGCTTGGGCCACGATCCAACGGTCGACCTCTGGGTGCCCCGCGGTATCGTGGCTCGAGCGTTTTGAGCCTGACGGTGTCTACGCCCTGCCGGGGCTTCATCGCTATGGATTGCAGCCGGATTTTTGTTTTGATTTTTTTGTGGCTGACGCAAGCCTTGCCTTAAAGCGTCTTAATTCAACATTTGACATTGTCTTTTTGAATGCTTCTTCAGAGTCGCTGAATCCAACGATGTGGCGGGCGGAGCTTTTGCGCCACCTGCGCCGTCATTTGTTTGAAGGTGCCCTCCTCCTCAGTGGCGCGAGTTCTGAGCCTTTCCAAGAACGGCTCAGCGCGCTTGAATTTGAAGCGCTGCGATTGCCCGGCTTTCCGCCCAATCGATTTCGGCTCGAAGCACGTTATAAGCCCTATCGGCGTGTTCAGGCTTTTTCACGGGGGACTGCGCCTTTAGACCTTTTGATTATTGGGGCCGGTCTTGCCGGACAGTGCATGGCGCAGGCTGCTTCAGCAAGAGGTTTGCAGGGCATCTTGATTGATCCCAAAGCGCAGCAGGATGGTGATCCAGAGGCTCAACTACCTGTTTTTCTGGAACATTTGCATTGTTCGCCGGACGATAACGAAATAGCAAGGCTTTGCCGGGCGTCCTTGCTTTCAGCCTATCGGATCGCCTCCGAGCGCGGCAGCCCCGGCCTGCTGACGGCGGCGACTGGGCGACTTCAGCCGCTGCCTGATCAGACGCTTCGTCATGCTTGGCAGACTCGACTTCAAGCGCTCGGCAGAGGGTCTGAGGGTTCGTTCGACCCATGGCCCTCGCTTTTTCGCTGGCTCGATGAGGCCTTGCTTTTCTTGCCTCGTTCGCGTGCTTTAAGCCTTCCCGCTGCGTTGCCTTTCAGGCAGGCCAAGGCGCGTGTTGCCTACGTTGAGCGTGATGCGCATGATGGTCGATGGAAGTCCTTCGATGACGAGGGTTGCCTGATCGGCAGCGCCAGCGCACTGGTACTGACGAGTCCGCAGGCGCTGATGGCCCTGGGCTTGAACCACGCCATGGCCTTGCAAAAAAAGCCAGGTGTGAGTTTGATCATTGATATCCGTGCCATGCCTCCGGCGCATCAGATTTGGGAACTCAAGGCCATACGCGCAGGCCAGCAACAGGTGGTTCGTTTGAGCGATCCTGATCGACTCCTGGTGGGGGCGCTTTATGGCGAGCCGACGGATGATGAGGCCCGGGCGTCGTTGATGGCAGCGGCTCAGCAACTGCTGTCATGCCATGAAGATGACTTCGCCCTGCTTGCAAAGGCGCCATCAAGGCTTTGGCGTGGCGTGCGCTACAGCGCACCCGACCATCTACCGATGATCGGTGCGATTGCTGACGGTGATCGCATGGGACAACAATGGGATCGACTAAAAACAAATGCCCGGCTACCGATACCCCGACTTGAACAGGCCTACGCGCTCACCGCACTTGGAGCGCGAGGTGCCCTGTGGGCGCCCTTCGGCGCAGAAGTCCTACTCGATATGATGCAGTCGATACCCTGCCCCCTGGAATCTGATCTGCTCGCCGCCATCGATCCGGCTCGCGCCATGATTCGAGCCATGAGGCGAGGCAGCATCGGTCAGGCACAATGCAAGATCTCCAGCAGATGGGTGTTCAATGGCAACAGTGCTCCGGTTTGATTGCGGCAAATGCCCAGGCTATTGCTGTACCTACCCAAGAATCGTCGTCAGTCTCAAGGACTTGCGACGTATCGCCCGCCATTTTGCGATGACTGAGGATGAGGCGCGCCGTCGATTCACCAAGCGCTATCAGGAACACGGTGAAGATGAGACGGTTCTTAAGCATCAACGCGATACCGTCTACGCCTCGGTGTGCCGGTTTTTTGATACCGAAGCTCGTCGTTGTACGATTTATAAAGCACGCCCAACGGTTTGCAGGGATTATCCGCACGGCACCCGCTGCGGCTATTATGAATTTTTGCGATTCGAGCGCAAACAGCAAGGCGACCCCGAGTTTATTCCGTCGGCCTAGCGCCACGCGATAGTTTTTCTAACAGTCTTGGCGAGCTCGTGGTGTATTGCAGAAGAATTTTTTTTCCGGGGAAAAAGTAGTCACAAGCGGCATAGGCAGCAAGCGTTGCTTCGTGAAAGCCACAGGTGATGAGTTTTTTCTTGCCCGGGTACGATGCCATGTCGCCTATCACAAAAACCCCAGGCAAACGGCTCTCAAAGCGGGCGGTATCGACCGGAATCTGGCCTCTGGTCATCCCCAAATCCCAATGAAGCATGGGTTCAAGCCTTGGCGACAGGCCATGACAGACAATAACAAGATTGCTTTGAAGACTTCGTTCAGCGTTTCTCGGTTCATCACGTAAGCTGATTCTGACGGCATCAAGTTTGATGGCCTGATCAGGAAGCTCAAAACCGGTGATTACCCCTTTATGGATCCGAATCCGGCCCGCTTTAGCAGCTTGCTGAACGCTGTCAAGCAAGGCTTCATGTTGTTGATCCAAGGCCGGCCTCAAGCCGTTTCGTGCAAGCAGGTCAATGCGATCTGGTGCAAGCGCTTGAGGACATTGCAAAAGCTGGACTGCGATGCTCAGCGCGCGCTTGCCGCCACCGCTGATCAAAACCTGTTTTGCCTTAAAGGTGGGTATCGTTGGCAAGACGCTATAAAAAAGATATCGACCTTCGAGCGATTGCGTCCCCTCAAGTCGCAATCGCTTTGTGGCGAAGGCACCAACACCGGCTGCGATAAAAACAGCTTGAAAATATTGTGTTTCAGCGTCGTCTGCGTCGGCAGACAGGGCCTGGGTCGATCTGCTTGTTACCAGAAAGCCACCGCTCGTATCAGCTTTGATTTGGATGATCGTCCGGTTAAGCTGCAATGAAGGTTTGGCGATTTGGGCTTGTATCCAAAGGCGCTCAGCAAGATCGATCGCTTTGATCGATTCAAAGCCCGGAATATCAAAAATGGGTTTATCGGCGTAAAGCTCATAGCATTGACCACCAATTGCCGGTAGCGAGTCGACGATGCTGCAAGGAATATCAAGCAGCCCAAGCTGAAATGCAAGGTACAAGCCGCTCGGACCAGCCCCGATGATGAGTGCGCTTCCCCTTGCGCCGCTCCCGGCCGGCATATTGCTCATAGGCGCGCTGCAAATCGTCTGATATTCTCAAACATCATGAGCCAAGGACTTGCATCTTGCCAGCTCGGATCCGACCAAGACAGCTGCCGCGCAAGAAAGGAGCGCTCGGGATGTGGCATCACAATCATGGCACGACCATCGCTTGAACAGACGCCTGCAATGCCTCGGGGCGATCCATTGGGATTTTCAGGATATTGGCTTGCGATCGAACCGTCTGACAAAACATATCGAAGACTGACCGCAACCTGATCAAGATCGCCCTCATGATCAAAGCTTGCCTGACCCTCGCCGTGGGACACAACAATGGGGAGCAACGCGCCTTCAAGACCTGCGAACCAAGGGTTGTTGCCCGCTTCAATGCGGACAAGGCTTAGGCGCCCTTCAAACTGACGCGATCGATTTTTCAGAAAACGTGGCCAGTGTGAGGCGCCGGGAATAATCGCCTTGAGCTGCGACATCATCTGGCAGCCATTGCAAACACCCAGACTAAAACTATCCGGGCGGGCAAAAAAAGCTTCAAATTGATGTTTAAGTTTCTCATTGAGCAAGATGCTTTTGGCCCAGCCGCTACCGGCACCTAAGACATCACCAAATGAAAAACCACCGCAGGCCGCAAGACCTCGGACGGGAGCATGGCCTTTATTGAGATCGAAGTGACCCTCGATCAAATCGGTCATGCTCACATCAATCGCCTCAAAGCCGGCTCTGGTAAAAGCTGCTGCCATTTCCTTATGGCTGTTGACGCCCTGTTCTCGAAGGATCGCGATTCTCGGCGCATTGCCAATCAGCGCTGGTGCGCGATCCTGCCTCAGCGCGGCAAGGTCTTCGTAAGTGGGCGATTTGGCGGTAAGGACTGAAAGCGGGCGGGTGATGCACTCATAGGCCTCGCGCGCGCAGTCGACATCGTCACGTAGGCTTGCCATTCGGTAGGAGGGCTCAGTCCAAATCGCTTGAAGTACGGTACGTTCTTCTTCGTAGAGTAATTTCGCATCGCGATAAATACTGATTCGATCCTGGCGGTTCACCCGTCCGATGACATGGCTGCACTTTGAAAGCCCCTGAGCACGAAGTAAGCCAAAGACATGGTCGCGATGTTCGGGTCGAACCTGAATCACCACGCCCAGTTCTTCATTAAACAAGGCCTGAATCGTTTTTTCATGGCGCTGCACGCTTACCTGTTCGGGCCGAATTTTGAAATCACCCCAATCGGCGGCGTTGGCATCCATGGTGAGCAAATCCAGATTAATGCTCACCCCGCAATGGCCCGCAAAACACATTTCGCATAGGCAGGCCCAGAGTCCGCCGTCGCTTCGATCATGAATCGCTTGAACGAGTCCCTGATCGAGCAGGGAGGCAATCGCCGGAACCAGGGCCCTTAAAAGCTCGACCTCCGTGAGATCAGGCGTATCGCTATCGTGCTGCTTCATGCATTCGCTAAGCATGCTGCCGCCCATGCGTTGCCTGCCGTGCCCAAGATCAATCAGGATTAAGACACCTGCCTCGGCGTCATGTGCAGCCTGTTGTAGTTGGGGCGTTTTGCAGTGCCGCACATCTTGGACGGGTGCCCAGGCACTCGCAATCAAGGTGACCGGAGACCGTACCTCGAGGTCTTCGCGGGCATCTCGGATTTGGGCGCGCATCGAAAGTGAATCCTTGCCAACAGGTATGGCGATGCCAAGCGCTTGGCAGAGCGTGCTTGCGGCGTGAACCGCATCAAACAAATCACCGTCCTCATCAGCGCGCCCGCAAGCCGCCATCCAATTGGCTGATAGCTTCACCTGTTGAATGGCTTGAACACCGGTCCCAAGCAAATTCGTGATCGCCTCGCCGATTGCCATCCTCGATGCCGCCGCTGGATTCCACACGGCCAGGGGTGCACGTTCGCCGATCGCAAGCGCATCGGCTTCAAAACTCGAAAAATCTCGCAGACCGATCCCGCAATCAGCGACCGGGATCTGCCAGGGCCCCACCATGGGATCTCGATGAGAAAGACCACCGACGGTTCGGTCGGTAATGCTGACCAGATAGGCCTTGCTGGCCACGCTTGGGTGACGAAGAACTTCCTGGCATGCTTTTTCAAGATCGATTACTGTAGTGTCCAAGCGGGCTCGGGGCCTAGCCCGCCTTGTACCGAGGCGGTGCATTTTTGGCGTTTTGCCCAGCAACACATCCAAGGGTAGGTCGACCGCAGTCTGCGCACAGGGATCACGATCTGTAAGCCGCAATAAGCCGGTCGAAGTCACCTCGCCGATGACCGCAAAAGGACAACGTTCCCGTTTGCATATCGCAGCAAAAAGTTCGAGCTGGGAAGCTTCAATCGCAAGCGCGTAGCGTTCCTGAGATTCATTACACCAGATCTCAGCTGCCGACATGCCCTGTTCATCGACCGGAATGGCAGCAAGCGAAATGTCGGCACCACGTCCCGCACCGTGAACCAACTCGGGAAATGCGTTTGATAAGCCCCCCGCACCGACATCGTGAATGGCAAGGATTGGGTTGCCGCCCCCGCGCACAGCGCAGGCTTCTATGACTTGCTGTGCACGCCTTTGCATTTCCGGGTTTGCGCGTTGCACCGAATCAAAGTCTAGAGCCATCGCATTGCTGCCTGCGCCTAGGCTTGAGGCCGCTCCGCCTCCCATCCCGATTCTGAAACCTGGTCCCCCAAGTTGAATCAACAGATGCTTTTCTTGGAGTTCAAGTTTTTTCACCTGATCGTTGTGAATGCTGCCCACACCGCCGGCGAGCATAATCGGCTTGCGATAACCCCGCCGCTCATCGAGCACCGCTTGCTCGTACGATCTAAAATACCCGACGAGATTGGGCCTGCCGAATTCGTTATTAAAAGAGGCAGCGCCAATCGGTCCTTCCAGCATGATGCGAAGCGGCGTTGCAAGCCTGTCGCTTTCACCGACAGCATCTTCCCAGGCTTGGGGAAACCCAGGCAGGCGTAACTGAGAGACGCTAAAGCCAGTCATTCCAAAACGCGGCACGGCCCCTCGCCCTGTTGCCCCTTCATCGCGAATCTCGCCGCCTGCACCGGTTGATGCACCAGGATGAGGTGCGATCGCCGTTGGATGGTTATGTGTTTCGACTTTCAGAACGCTATGTAATCGCGATCTCCTAACCTGATAAACACGGCTTGCAACATCCGCATGAAGATAATCGGCTTCGGCACCGGTGAGCACTGCTGCATTATCGGCATAGGCAATCTCGACGCCTTGGGGGCTGGCTGCATGGGTTTGCCGAATCATGCCAAAGAGACTTGATGGCTGTTCTTCGCCGTTGATCGAAAATTGAGCGTTGAAAATCTTGTGCCGGCAGTGCTCCGAATTTGCCTGTGCAAACATCAGCAGTTCAACGTCGGTCGGATCACGCTGCAGCCTGGTGTAGGCCTGCGCCAGATAGCGGATCTCATCGGGCTCGAGTGCGAGCCCGAGCAGATGGTTGGCCTCTTCAATCGCTGGCTCGCCCAAAGCTAAAAAGTCGATGCGGGTATCGGCTCGGGCCGTTGGCGGTGAAAACCAGTTGCTGAGCGCGGGCAGCGCGTCCAGGCAGCACTCGATCATCGGGTCATGGACATGCTTTGCCAGGGGGCCATCAACATCGAGCAAGGTCTTTAAATTTGCGGCGCTCGTCAACCAGTTCTTTGCAAGACGCAGCCCGTAGACGATGCCTCGTTCAAGCGAGCGCAGCCCGGCGACACCGGCGATGGCGGCGATTTCTTTGGCCTTGCTTGACCAGGGCGATATGGTGCCGCGGCGCGGTAAGACCCAAAGCGCTGGGCCTTGGGCTTGATAAGGCTCAATCGGATAGCAGCCCAAGGCACCGTCTTCACAAAAAAGCGTAACAAGTCGCTCCTGTGCGTCTTTCAGTTGCTGTGCCTGTTCAAAGCGACCGATATAAACAAAGTGCGCACGCAAATCTTCGATGCTGTGGCCATCCTGCGCAAGTGCCGCTTCAATGCGACTCAAAGCGGCTGGCGTGAGTGCTGGGGGCCCTAAATATGCAAACTCGGCTTGTGACAAAGTCGTTGAAAAGCGGCTTGCTTCATGGGTCAAGGCGCACCTCCTGCGCGTGGCTGCGGGTAAGAAAAATCCCCAAGGCAGATTTTATCGGTAGCTACCGCTACACTTAGCCTGCATACACCTAAAGTCAAAGTAAGTAATAAACTTATGAAGGGATGAAACGTGGATTTAAGTTACAGCGTCCAGGAGCAAGCCTTCAGACAGGAAGTTCGTAGCTGGTTCGAGGCGAATTTGCCGTCTGATTTAAAAGAAAAAGTTACCCACTACCAGGAACTCAGCAAAGAAGAGCTGACGCGCTGGCACAAAATCCTGGCCGCTAAAGGCTGGGTCGCACCCTCATGGCCGGCTGAATGGGGAGGAACCGGTTGGAACGCCGTCGAGCGCTCGATTTTTGAAGAAGAGTATGCGCTTGCGGGCTGCCCGATTGTTGCACCTTTCGGGCCCGTCATGTGTGCATCGGTCCTGCTCCAATTTGGGACAGAGGAACAAAAAAAGCGGTTTCTTCCCCGGATTTATCAGGGTGACGATTTCTGGTGCCAGGGCTATTCTGAGCCAGGCTCGGGCTCTGATCTGGCATCGCTCAAGACCCGTGCCGAACGCCAAGGCGATCACTATTTGGTCAATGGTCAGAAGATCTGGACCACGCTTGGTCATTTTGGCGATTGGATCTTTGCCCTCGTGCGCACTGATTTTGATAGCAGCAAGCGACAGGAAGGCATCAGCTTTTTGCTGATTGATATGAACACGCCAGGCATTACGGTGAGGCCCTTGATTCTTCTCGACGAAGGCCACGAGGTCAATGAGGTGTTCTTTGAGGATGTGAAGGTACCGGTCGAAAACCTTGTTTACAAGGAAGGCAAGGGTTGGACCGTTGCGAAGTATTTGCTGGGTCATGAACGCTTGGGAACCGGGTCATTGGGCGCGTCACGACGCGAATTGCGACGGATTAAGCGGGAGGCCGCCGCAACCGAGCATCAGGGCCGTCCCTTGCTCGAAGACCTGCGCTTTCGCGACCGACTCAGCAAGGTCGAGGTCGAGCTGACCGCGCTAGAGATCACCCATATGCGATTTCTCGACACCATGCGGCGAACAGGCAACCCACCAGGCGCTGAGGTATCGATGCTCAAGATCAAAGGTACCGAGATTCAGCAAGCACTCACCGAGCTCCGATTGCAGATTGCTGGGCCAGGCGCTGCGCCGTTCAAAGCACTGTCCTACGATGGTTTCGACGCACTTCTAGCCTCGGTTGCACCGCGCTATTTCAACTATCGGAAGACCAGCATTTATGCGGGTTCAAATGAAATCCAGCGCAATATCTTTGCCAAGATGGCCCTGGGCCTTTAAAACGCGGAGGCGCAAGCATGAATTTCCAGTTTTCTGAAGAACAACAACTGCTCGCTGACAGTGTGCTACGTCTGATCGATGAGCAATACGATTTTGAAGCGAGAAAAAAAATCATTGCATCCGATGAGGGATGGAGTCCTTTGATTTATGCCAAGCTGAGCGAGCTTGGATTAACCGCCCTTCCCTTTGCCGAATCACTGGGAGGGTTCGGTGCCGGCGCGCTCGACATGGTGCCTGTGATGCAGGCACTCGGCAAAGGACTTTTACTTGAACCGCTTGCCACAACGCTCGCGGTGCCGGCGGCTTTGCTTGCTCACTTCGCTGAAACCGATAGCTCACAACGTCTGAAAGACCTGATTGCTCAAGTGATCGAAGGCCAGGTTCGAGTTGCTTGGGCGCACGATGAAGCCAAGAGTCGTTGGGACCTCGCAACCGTGCAGAGTACCGCCAGCCAAGAAGCCAACGGTCAATGGCATCTGCGTGGCGAAAAGCGGGTCGTGCTGCATGCTCCAGCGGCGCAATGCTTTATCCTTTCTGCGCGCACTGCCGGCGGCGCTTCGGATCGCAAGGGCATTTCGCTCTTTTTGGTGCCAGCCGATACTGCCGGCTTGCACCAGAAGACTTACCGCACCTATGACGATCAGCGTGCGGCCGATCTGATTTTTGATTTGAGGCTCGAGGCCGGCGCTTTACTTGGCAACAGCGGCGAAGCATTTGATGCGATCGAGGCCGCTTGTGACTGGGCGCAAGCACTGCTTTGCGCCGAGGCCTTGGGCGTGATGGATGAGGCAAACCGTCTTACGCTCGAGTACTTAAAAACAAGAAAGCAATTCGGTATGCCAATCGGATCGTTTCAATCATTGCAACATCGTATGGTCGATATGATGATGAGCGCCGAGCAAAGCCGTTCGATCACTTATCTGGCTTGTGACCGTGTTGATGCCTATCGCGCTGGTCGGGTAACAGCAAACGAGCGTTCGAAGGCTGTTGCAATGGCGAGGGTGAAAGTTAATGAGGCCGCTCGTCATATTGGGCAGGAGGCAATCCAACTACACGGTGGTATGGGCATGACCATCGAAATGAAAGTGAGCCACAGCTTTAAACGCCTGACCGCCATCTCTCAGCAATTTGGTGATCTTGATCATCAACTCGACCGGCTGGCAAACGCTGCTTAAGCCTGTTATACGGTGCGGCAAGTCGCCGCACCTCCCAAGTCCAAAACGCGGTNNCGGTACGGCCACGCAGCCGTACCGTTCTGGATGGACACTTAACTGTTCAGCGCTTTGTAACGAATGCGCTCGGGTTGATCAGCAGCATCGCCAAGGCGACGCCGGCGATCCGCCAGATAATCTGCATAATTGCCCTCGAACCATACGATCTGGCTATTGCCTTCAAAGGCAAGAATATGGGTTGCGATTCGGTCAAGAAACCAGCGGTCGTGCGAGATCACCACGGCACAACCCGGAAACTGCAGCAAAGCCTGCTCGAGTGCTCTTAAGGTTTCAATATCTAAATCGTTTGTCGGTTCATCAAGCAAGAGCAGATTGCCACCCATGCGCAGGGTCTTGGCCAAATGTACCCGATTGCGTTCGCCACCAGAAAGATCGCCGATGCGTTTTTGCTGATCGGCACCTTTAAAGTTGAAGCGTGCGCAGTAGCCGCGGCTTGAGGTTATGTAGTTGCCGACCGTGATGTTGTCAAGCCCATCCGAGATTTCCTCCCAAACGGTTTTTTGATCATTGAGTTGATCACGACTTTGGTCAACAGCCGCAACCTTAACGGTATCGCCAATCCGCAAGCTGCCTTGATCAGGCTTTTCCTCACCCGTCATCATGCGAAACAGGGTGGTCTTGCCGGCGCCATTCGGGCCGATGATGCCCACGATGCCACCGGGAGGAAGCGCGAAATTGAGGTTTTCATAAAGGACTCTGTCGCCAAAGCGTTTGCTCAGGCCATGGGCTTCGACAACAAGATCTCCGAGTCTCGGGCCGGGCGGAATGTAAATCTCATTCGTCTCATTACGGGCTTGAGCCTCGGTCGAAGACAGTTCTTCAAACCGCTGCAATCGCGCTTTGCTTTTTGCCTGCCGCCCTTTCGGATTACTTCTCACCCACTCGAGTTCCTCTTGCATCGCTTTGATACGTGCGGACTCTTGTTTAGCCTCAATTTGCAGGCGTTGTTCTTTTTGTTCGAGCCAGGTGGAGTAATTGCCTTGCCAGGGAATGCCATGGCCACGGTCAAGTTCGAGAATCCAGCCGGCAACGTTATCAAGAAAGTATCGATCGTGCGTGACGGCGATCACAGTGCCTGGAAAACGCTCGAGAAACTGTTCTAACCACTGGACCGACAGGGCATCAAGGTGGTTGGTTGGCTCATCGAGCAAGAGCATATCGGGCTCCGAGAGCAACAAACGGCACAGTGCAACGCGCCGGCGCTCGCCACCCGATAAGTGGGTGACCGAGGCCTGCCAAGGCGGCAGTCGCAAGGCATCGGCGGCGATCTCGAGCCTTCGCTCAACTTCCCAGCCGTTACAGGCATCGATCGCCGATTGCAGTTCGCCCTGGCGTTCGAGAAGCTTATTCATTTCCTCATCATCCATCGGTTCGGCGAATCGATCGCTGATGCTGTTGAATTCCTTGATCAGCGCAATCGTCGACCCCAGGCCTTGCTCGACGTTGCCGCGTACATCGAGCGTTTCATCGAGTTGCGGCTCTTGGGGCAAATAGCCGACTTTTAAACTCGGCATGGGCCTTGCCTCGCCCTCAAATTGCGAATCAACCCCGGCCATGATGCGAAGCAGGCTGGACTTACCGGAACCGTTTAGACCCAAAACACCAATTTTTGCGCCTGGAAAAAATGATAACGAAATATCTTTCAAGATGACGCGTTTGGGCGGTACGATTTTCCCGACGCGGTTCATGGTGTAAACATATTGGGCCATTGGCGAACTCTCAGCGTTAGAATCAGAAGTTGCACATGGTAGCGCGTTGCGTCGAGACAGTGGTTTTGCACACTACTCGCCCCAATGCGAAACCCCTTGGCTGTGTCGTGGTGCTTGCAAAGCCTCGGATGCTAGCCTTTTCTCGTTCGCCTTTGTCACAATACTGTCTCGTTCATCGCAACGAGACATCAATTTCAGGAGATCATGACGATGAAATTCACCAAGCGACAGCTCTTCGCATCGATGGCGTCGATAGCGGCATCTTTTGCGATCACCAGCGTCCAAGCCCAAAACAAATGGGATCTGGCATCGGCATATGCAGCGGGTAACTTTCACACCAAGTTGCTTGGCGAATTTGCTAATGAGGTTGACAAGGCAAGTCAGGGCAAGTTGAAAATCACGGTCCATGCAAACGCCTCGCTCTTTAAGGCACCGGAGATCAAGCGAGCCGTTCAAGGCGGACAGGCCCAGGCTGGCGAAATTCTTTTGGTTAATTTCCAGAATGAATGGCAACTTTTTGGCGCTGATGGCCTGCCCTTTCTTACCGATTCCTATGATTCAGCGCTGAAGCTTTACAAAGCGCAAAAACCATTCTTGGAAAAAAAACTCGGTGAACAGGGCATGATGCTTTTGTACGCGGTGCCATGGCCCCCCCAGGGTATTTTTGTCAAAAAGACGCTCAACAGCGCTGCGGACCTAAAGGGCGTGAAGTGGCGCGCCTACAGCCC
>DENJ01000103.1 GCA_002359635.1 Burkholderiales bacterium UBA2647 | reverse complement strand
GCAGTGTACGTAATCTCAATGACCTTCGCCACTGAGGGGTTCAGAGCGCCGGGTTGAGCGTCCACGGCGCGCGACGAAGGGTTCAACAGCCTGCTACTGAGGATTCTGTTCCAAGGATTGACTCATGACCCTCGGCAGCAAACCCTTACCCAACAAATAGGTTTCGGCCGACTCCTCGCGACTCGCCTTCGGTTTCCGGATGAAAACCTGCCGAAACTCGCGCTTATAAGACTCCACCCACTGACTGAATCCACTGCCTTGAAAACACTTCACCAACAGATTACCCCCAGGTTTGAGATGCGTGGTCGAAAAATCAAGTGCAAGCCCGATCAAATCACCCATCCGGGCACTGTCAGCCGAAGCCACACCGCTTAAATTCGGTGCCATATCCGAGATCACAAGATCGCAGTGGCCATCAGGTAGCACTTCCTGAAGGATTTGCAAGGTTTCCTCGTCACGAAAATCGCCAATGAGGCTCAAAACGCCATCAAGTGGTTCCATCGGCAACATATCAAGGGTAATGATTTTGCCGCGCAGCGCATGGTTGGCAAAACCCAAGCGCTCGCGCACAAGCTGCGTCCACGACCCTGGTGCAGCCCCCAGTTCGACGATACACATCCCCGGCTTGATCAACTTATCCTGATCATCAATCTCAGCAAGCTTGAAAGCCGCACGAGACCGGTACCCCTTTTGCTGGGCTTTCCGAACATAGGGGTCATTGAGATGCCGATGCATCCAGTTTTGGTTAAAGCGATGCTTTTTGCCGGCTGGCATGCATATCCCCTGGGGTGTTTCCGATCGCTGCGCTAGATCATCCGTTTGAAATAGTCGATGGTTTTCACAAGTCCCTCCTCCAGGGAGATCTTGGGTTCCCAGTCAAGCGCCCGCTTAGCAAGCGAGATATCGGGCCGACGCTGCTTCGGATCATCCGAGGGCAAAGGCCTGAAGCTGATCTTGCTGCGCGAGCCGGTCAGGCGCAACACCATTTCTGCAAGCTCGAGCATGGTGAATTCACCGGGATTGCCAATATTCACCGGCCCAACAAAATCTGCCGGCGAATCCATCATCCTCAGCATGGCTTCGATCAAGTCATCCACATAGCAAAAGCTTCGGGTCTGACTACCCTCACCAAACATGGTGATGTCCTCGCCTTTGAGCGCCTGTACGATGAAATTACTGACCACACGTCCATCGTTCGGATGCATTCTCGGGCCATAAGTGTTGAAGATCCTGACGACTTTGATCTGTAGCTGATGCTGGCGCCAATAATCAAAAAACAAAGTCTCCGCGCAACGCTTGCCCTCGTCGTAGCAGCTGCGCAGTCCGATGGGATTGACCTTGCCCCAGTAGGATTCAGGTTGCGGGTGAACCTCGGGATCACCGTAGACTTCGCTGGTTGAAGCCTGCAGAATCCGCGCTTTCGTGCGCTTGGCAAGCCCCAACATGTTGATGGCCCCATGCACGCTTGTTTTGGTGGTTTGCACAGGATCGTGCTGGTAATGAATCGGCGAGGCGGGGCAGGCTAGATTGAAAATCCTGTCGACTTCCACATAAAGCGGAAAGGTCACGTCATGCCGCATCAGCTCAAAATGCGGATGATCGAGCAAATGTTTGATGTTGGCCTTGTTGCCGGTGAAGTAATTATCAACACAAAGCACATCATGGCCGCGCTCAATTAAGCGATCACACAGATGTGAGCCCAAAAAGCCTGCACCGCCCGTTACTAAGATCTTTTGCATCGCTTTACAATCACTTGATGAATCAACGAACAAACGCCGGCAGCAAACGCGCATCGACGCGAAAAAAAACCCTGGGCAATCAGGCCGAAACCCCGCAAGGTCGTGCCCGCAACGCACTGATCATCGACCGCCAACTCGACGGTGACAACCCCGGGGTGGCGCTGATCCTGAGCGCAGCCGAGCGCAAATCGCTCAAAGCGGCTGCGCATCATCTCAACCCTGTGGTGATCATTGGCCAGGAAGGATTGAGCGAAGCGGTCATCCGCGAAACCGACCGATCGCTCCGCGCCCATGAGCTGATCAAGGTACGCGTGGCGGGCGACGATCGCGAAACCCGACAGGCCATTCTCGAAGCGCTTTGCGAAGCCTTGAACTGTGCCGCTGTGCAGTCCATCGGTAAGTTGCTCGTGCTTTATCGCCCGAAGGATTATTCGTAGCGAACAGCCAGCACTTCGTAAGACTTGATGCCCCCGGGCGCCTGAACATCGATCGGATCACCCTCATACTTCCCGATCATGGCGCGCGCAATCGGGGAAGACACCGAAATCTTCCCCTTCTTGATGTCGGCCTCGTCGTCACCCACGATTTGATAGGTGACTGTGTGACCCGATTCAACTTCCTCGAGCTCAACCGTGGCACCAAACACAACCCTGCCTTCGGCATCGAGCAGTTTTGGATCAATAATTTGAGCGTTACTTAATTTAGATTCCAGCTCGGCGATTCGTCCTTCAATAAAGCCCTGGCGCTCGCGCGCTGCGTCATATTCGGCATTCTCTGATAAATCGCCCTGCGCACGAGCCTCGGCAATCGCGGTAATCACTGCAGGACGCTCGACATGCTTGAGTCGGTGCAATTCCTCTTTGAGCAATTCAGCACCGAAGACTGTTATCGGAATCGTAGCCATTTCATCCTCGAATTAATGAACAAGTGAAGCATGCAATTGCTGCAAAGCATAAACGTCGAGCGCTTTCATGGCACGCATGCCTTCAACCGCAGCCGACGCGCCTGCAATCGTGGTAAAGACTGTAACCCGTTGGGCAAGTGTGGTGGTGCGAATCGAACGTGAATCCGAAATCGCATTAGGTTTTTCTTCAACCGTGTTGATGACGAGATCAATATCGCCATTCTTGATCATATCGACGATATGAGGGCGCCCGTCCTGAACCTTATTCACCACATCGACGGCAATCCCTTGCGCACGAAGTACCGTCGCAGTGCCTTTGGTGGCAATGAGGCGAAAGCCAAGCTCAACCAAACCACGCGCTACCGCGATCGCCTTGAGTTTATCGCTATTACGTACTGAAATAAATACCGTTCCTTTTTCGGGAAGCCTCGTGCCGGCACCAAGCTGAGACTTCACATAAGCCTCGCCAAAGGTTTTCCCAACACCCATGACCTCGCCGGTCGACTTCATCTCCGGCCCAAGCAGAATATCCACGCCCGGAAACTTTACGAAGGGAAAGACTGCCTCCTTGACTGAAAAATAAGGTGGCGTCACTTCATGGCCGATTGCTTGATCAGCAAGCGAGCGCCCAGCCATGGCGCGCGCAGCGATCTTGGCAAGCGCAAGCCCTGTCACCTTGGAAACAAAAGGCACTGTTCTGGAGGCCCGCGGGTTGACCTCAAGCACATAAACCTTGGGCGAATCCGCATCGGCTTGCTGAATTGCAAACTGCACATTCATGAGACCAACCACCTTCAATGCCCTAGCCATCGCGGCGGTCTGCTGCTTTAAGGTTTCAATCAAGAATTGGGGCATCGAAAAAGGTGGCAAGGAGCAAGCCGAATCGCCAGAATGCACACCCGCCTGCTCGATGTGTTCCATCACGCCGCCAATGAAGACTTGTTCACCGTCGCTTAAACAGTCGACATCAACCTCAATGGCATCGTTTAAAAATCGATCGAGCAAGACCGGTGAATCATGGGAGACCTTCACGGCCTCGCGCATATAGCGCTCTAATTGCTTTTGCTCATGAACGACTTCCATGGCGCGGCCGCCCAAGACATAACTCGGTCGCACAACCAGGGGATAACCGATCTCTGCGGCAAGTTTCAGCGCCTCGCTCTCGGTTCTGGCCGTGCGGTTTGGCGGCTGCAGCAAATGAAGTTGCTGCAAGAGTTTCTGGAAACGTTCGCGATCCTCAGCGATATCAATGGATTCGGGCGATGTTCCAATAATAGGAACGCCATGCTTTTCAAGGGCCAAGGCGAGTTTCAATGGCGTTTGACCACCGTATTGAACGATCACGCCTTTGGGCTTTTCAATGGCGACAATTTCAAGCACATCTTCCAGGGTGAGCGGCTCAAAATATAAGCGATCGGAGGTGTCGTAATCGGTCGATACCGTCTCAGGGTTGCAGTTCACCATGATGGTTTCATAACCATCTTCACGAAGTGCAAACGCAGCATGCACACAGCAGTAATCGAATTCGATGCCCTGCCCGATTCGATTGGGACCACCGCCGAGTACCATCATTTTGGGTTTGTCACTCGGTGCGGCTTCGCACTCGTCATCGTAAGTCGAGTACATGTAGGCTGTGTTCGTTGCAAACTCAGCAGCACAGGTGTCGACCCGTTTGTAGACCGGACGCACACCCAGGGCCCATCGGGCCTCACGAAGCTCATCGGGGGTGCAGGAGAGCAAGCGTGCAAGCCGACGGTCTGAGAAACCCTTAGCCTTCATCGCCCTCATTTCATCGCGCGTAAGCGAATTCAATGACCGTTGCTTCAAGCGCGCTTCAATCTGAACGAGTTCGGCGATGTAGTCTAAAAACCAGGGATCGATTCCGGTTTCCTCGTAGACTTCCTCAACCGATAAGCCAATCCGGAAGGCGTCAGCGACATAAAGCAAGCGCTCGGGCCGCGGCTCGCCAATCTCGCGGGTAATTTCGTCTTCATCAGTCGAACGTTCATCAAAACCATCGATACCCGTCTCAAGGCCTCGCAATGCTTTCTGTAGCGATTCCTGAAAGGTTCGACCGATTGCCATCACTTCGCCCACCGACTTCATTTGCGTGGTGAGACGCGAATCGGCCTGGGGGAATTTTTCAAAAGCAAATCGCGGCATTTTGGTCACCACATAGTCAATCGATGGTTCAAACGATGCCGGCGTCAGACCGCCCGTGATCTCGTTGGTCAATTCGTCGAGGGTATAACCGACTGCCAGCTTGGCAGCCACTTTAGCAATCGGAAAGCCTGTTGCTTTAGAAGCCAATGCAGAAGATCGGGAAACACGAGGATTCATTTCGATCACAATCATCCGGCCGTTTTTCGGATCAATCGCGAACTGCACATTGGATCCGCCGGTATCCACCCCGATTTCGCGCAAGATCGCAATCGAGGCATTGCGCATGATTTGATATTCTTTATCGGTCAGGGTCTGCGCAGGCGCGACTGTGATGGAGTCGCCGGTGTGAACGCCCATGGGATCGAGATTTTCAATCGAACACACAATAATACAATTATCATGACGATCTCGCACCACCTCCATCTCGAACTCTTTCCACCCGATCAGGCTCTCTTCGATCAGCAACTCGCGGGTTGGTGAAAGATCAAGCCCGCGCTTGCAGATCTCAAGAAACTCCTCCTGGTTGTAGGCAATGCCACCGCCCGTCCCGCCCAAGGTAAAACTCGGCCTGATGATGACCGGATAGCCGATGGTGGTTTGGACGTCCTGGGCCTCTTGCAAGCTGTGCGCAATACCCGAGCGCGCCGATCCAAGACCGATACGCTGCATGGCAAGTTTGAACTTCTGGCGATCCTCGGCTTTCTCAATGGCCTCGGGTGATGCACCGATAAGTTCGCAGCCATACTGACTGAGAATGCCGCGCTGATGTAATTCGAGCGCGCAATTAAGCGCGGTCTGTCCGCCCATGGTCGGCAAGACCGCGTCGGGACGCTCTTTGGCGATGATTCGCTCAAGCACCTGCCAGGTTATCGGCTCGATATACGTCATATCAGCGGTTTCAGGATCTGTCATGATCGTGGCCGGGTTGCTGTTGACCAGAATCACCTGAAAACCTTCCTGCTTAAGCGCCTTGCAGGCTTGCGCACCTGAGTAATCAAATTCACAAGCCTGGCCAATAACAATCGGCCCCGCACCGATGATCAAAATGCGATTAATATCAGAACGTTTTGGCATCTTGATCTATCCTCTTGCCTGATGCAGGCGCATCGCTTCAATAAATCGATCAAAGAGCGGTCCCACATCATGAGGACCCGGACTTGCTTCAGGGTGCCCTTGAAAGGCAAAAGCCGGACAGTCGATTCGCTCGATACCTTGAATCGACCCGTCAAACAAAGACACATGCGTGACCCGCAGATTTGCAGGCAGACTTTCCGGGTCGATTGCAAAACCATGGTTTTGGCTTGTGATCATGACCGATCCGGTTTTTAGATCTTTCACCGGATGGTTTGCCCCGTGATGACCAAACTTCATCTTAACGGTTCTGGCACCTGATGCAAGACCCATGATTTGATGGCCCAGGCAGATACCGAATAAAGGTAATGCTTTTGCCATCAGCGCGCGCGCTGCTTCAATTGCATAGCGACAGGGTTCGGGGTCGCCCGGTCCATTGGACAAGAACACGCCATCGGGATTCAAGGCGAGGATATCGTCGACGGAACTTTGCGCCGGCAGCACATGAACCTCGCAATCCCGATCAACCAGCATGCGCAAAATATTGCGCTTCACCCCGAAATCAAGCGCAACAACCCGGCATCCCGCAAGGCCCTGATCCTTGGGCTGACGACCGGGGCGCTCGGGACTGTGATGCCCCCCCTCGAGCGACCAGCTGCCTTCACGCCACACATAGGCCTTGCCGGTTGTGACCTCCTTGGCAAGATCAAGCCCTGCCATGCCCGGAAACGCACGCGCTTTGCTCAAGGCCTTGAGCGCTGCCTGCTCGCGGTTGCCAGCCTCCTCACCGGTGAGTAAACAGGCTGCCTGCGCACCTTCACGTCGCAGGATTCGGGTGAGCTTTCGGGTGTCGATCCCGGCGATCGCACAGATGCCGCGTTGTTGGAGATAAGCGGGCAAGTCCTGCTGTGAGCGCCAGTTTGACGGGCGCAAGGCAATCGCCTTGATGATCAAGCCAGCGGCGTGAACCCGGGGCGCTTCATCGTCCTCGTTATTGGTCCCGACATTGCCGATATGAGGGTAGGTCAAGGTCAGCAACTGGCCGGCATAACTCGGATCACTCAGCATTTCCTGATAGCCGGTGATTGCGGTGTTGAAGACTGCCTCGCCAACAGCGCAGCCGTCTGCGCCAATTGATTCGCCGTAGAAAATCTGGCCGTTCGCAAGCGCAAGCACTGCCGGCTTGATCACGGCGAGCAGGCTAAGCGATGGGTCGCTTGGATCCTGACGTTGATGTTGACTTTGGCTTTGACTTTCGCCTTGAAGTGCTGAGTCATCCTGCTGAAGTGCTGCGTCATGCTGCTGAAGTGCTGCGTCATGCTGCTGAAGTGCTGCGTCGTGATGCGAAGGTGGCAAAGAAGAAGACACGATGATGGACACCAGGTTGTGGCGCGGGCCCAACAAAATTTGAAGCCCTATGCGCAGTTAAACCTTTCTATTTTAGCTGAATCGACCGATCAGGTCCCTGAGAGGCCGCGACGATCCCGCAAAGCCTGAGCGAGGGTGCTCGCATCAACATATTCCAGTTCACTGCCAACCGGCACCCCGCGGGCAAGACGGGTCACTTTCAAGCCTTTGCGCTTAAGCATCATGCCAAGATAATGCGCCGTGGCTTCGCCCTCGGCCGTGAAATTGGTTGCCAGGATGACCTCGCTGACCAGGCCGTCGTTGACCCGACTCATCAGGCGATCCATATGCAAATCGGCGGGCCCGATGCCATCAAGTGGTGAGAGTCGCCCCATCAACACAAAGTAAAAACCCGAATAGCTCAGGGTTTGCTCGAGCATCAGTTGATCGGCAGGCGTTTCAACCACACACAAAAGTCCGGGATCTCTGCGCGCCGAGCTACAAGTGTCGCAAAGGCTTTGTTCTGAAAACGTGTTACAGCGTTCACAATGTTTTATTTTTTGCACCGCTTCTGCAAGCGATCGACCGAGCAAGGCTGCCCCTTCACGGTCATGCTGAAGCATATGAAAAGCGTAACGCTGGGCCGATTTCGGACCAACCCCGGGAAGCCTGCGCAGCGCCGCGATCAGCGCTTCAAGCGTCGGTGACACCTAAGGGCGCTCAAGTCGCATGGTCGATGCCCGCCAGCATGAACCCGTGCGCTTCACCATGCGTTTTCAAAACGGCAACTTAAAACCCGGAGGCAAGGGAAGACCTTGCGTGAGCTTACCCATATGGGCCTGGGCAGCCTCGTCGGCTTTGCGCAAAGCGTCGTTAAGTGCTGCGACCACCAGATCCTCAAGCATCTCCTTGTCGTCTGCCAGCAAGGAGGGATCAATCATCACCCGGCGCACCTCATTGCGCGCTGTAACGATCGCTTTCACCATACCCGCACCCGCCTGACCCTCAACTTCAACATGGGCCAATTCCTCCTGGGCCTTTTTCATGTTGTCCTGCATTTGCTGCGCCTGCTTCATCAAGCCGGCCAATTGACCCTTCATCATGACGATATCCTTTCAAGGTTTCCAAACAACATGCTAGTGCTTACGCGGCTGGACTGAATCTGGATCGATTTGTGCGCCGAGCTCGTTCACCATAGCCTGAACAAAGGGATCGCTCTGAAGCCCCTCAAGGGCAGCTTCTCGTTCGGCACGCCGTTGCGCATCGTGGATTGAGGCAGCGGTTTGCACCCCGACCGCGCCGACTTCCGCCGATAATCGAAGCGGCCTTTGAAAATGAGCGACCAGCAAATCTTTGACCTTATTGACCGTTGCCACTTCGGCCAAGGGTCGAATCGGTACTCTGACCCGAAGATGCAAACCCTCGATCGAGAGCAATTCGCTTTGCTCTAGAAATTGACGCACAAATCCCGAGCAGGTGATCCGGGTCGCAAGTTCGGACCATGCGCAACCGAGCGCGAAGGCGGTGGTAACGCCCGATGTTTTCGGGACAGAGGGCGATGCTTGCGGCGATGCTTGCGGCGCAGCTTTCTTCGCTCCCGGTGACGGCAGCTGTGCGGCCGACGGGTTTTCTTCGAGTCGCACCGACTGCGGGCGAAAAGCGTGCAAACGCAAAAGGCTCATGATCAATCCCGACTGTTGATCGGGTGCAAGCGGCAGATCGCGACGACCGTGAATAAGGATTTGCCAATAAATCTGTAACTGTTCTGCCTCACAGGCTGCAGCCCAGCGCTTTAGCTGGGGATCGCCCGACGCCATGGCATCCATCTTGATCAGGCTCAAATCTTGAACCAAATGCGCGAGCGCCTGCAACACATCGGCTGCATCAACACCCAGCGCGCAAACCTCTTCGGCAAGCATACGCAACTGCTTCGGATTCGCGTCTAAAAGCGCATCCATGATCTGCGCCACTTTATCGCGATCGACAGCACCGAGCATGGCCAGCACCTCGGCGCTTCGCACCTCGCCCCCACCGTGCGAAATCGCCTGATCCAGAAGCGATAAGGCATCACGCATTGATCCTGCGGCCGATTTGCCAATCAGGTTCAAGGCCTCGTCTTCAAAAGCGATTTGCTCTTGCTCAAGCACCCTCGCGAGATGCGCAGCGATGGCTTGCGGCGTCATGTTGCGCAGGGCCAATTGCAGGCAGCGCGAAAGGACCGTGACCGGGACCTTTTGCGGATCGGTCGTGGCAAGCACAAAGACCACATGTCCCGGCGGCTCTTCAAGGGTTTTGAGCATCGCGTTGAAAGCATGGTTGCTGAGCATGTGAACTTCGTCGATCACATAGACTTTCCAACGTCCAAGCGTTGGCGCATAGATCGCGTTCTCAAGCAGTTGGGCCATCTCGTCAACACCGCGATGGCTTGCCGCATCAAGTTCAAGGTAGTCCACAAATCGACCGCGATCGATTTGCAAACAGGCATCACAGCGGCCGCAGGGATCCGGGTCTTCCCGATCAACCTGCTCGCAGTTCAAGGCCTTTGCCAGGATTCTTGCAATCGTGGTCTTGCCCACGCCGCGTGTGCCGGTGAGCAAATAAGCGTGGTGAATTCGCCCGGTCTTCAAACCGTGGCGCAGTGCTTTGACCACATGTTCCTGCCCGACAAGCGAAGCAAACTGCCTGGGTCGCCATTTTCGAGCCAAAACCTGATGCGAAGAAACTGCTTCTTGGGGGAATAATGGGTCCATATGAGCCTGCAGACTGGACGAGCCGGGACCTCGGCACTCGCGACGAACGGCTGTGGCTGCTTCCTTCCGGACCTGACCAGGTTCACCGGGCCTCGATGCGAGGGGGCCCGCCCAAACACATTCTAACAACACGGCAGGTACCGGGCCTGAAGGCCTGTCTGCCGCGCGCCCTCGCAAGGGCTATACCGGTGGCGCCGAGCTGCACGTCCAACGACGGTTTCTGCAAAGCTTCAGGCTATGATTACGAGCAATTATCAATGAGGAGTTGATCCATGAGCGTAAAACATGTGAGTGCCAGCAATTTTGATGAGGAAGTGATGAAGGCCAGCGGCCCAGTGCTTGTCGATTTTTGGGCGGAATGGTGCGGTCCTTGCAAAATGATTGCACCGATTCTTGATGAGTTGGCCAAGGACATGGGCGATAAGCTGCAGGTGGCTAAACTTAATGTGGACGAGCACGGCGAGATTGCGCAGCGCTATGGCATTCGCGGCATCCCGACCCTGATTCTTTTCAATCAAGGCGAGCAGGTTGCGCAACAAGTCGGCGCCGTATCGAAATCACAGCTGGTGCAGTTCGTGCAAAAAAACATTGCCTGAGCGCTGCCGAGCCCTTTAGCGGACCTGCAGTCTTGCCAGACCGGTTTTACCGAAGTACAATCGAGGGCTTTGCAATACAAGCACAATTTAAGCATTAACCGAGGTTGATATGGCGCGCGTATGTCAGGTAACCGGAAAAGCACCCATGGTGGGAAACAATGTTTCCCATGCCAACAACAAGACTAAGCGACGTTTCTTGCCCAATTTGCACTACCGCCGATTCTGGGTAGAGACTGAAAAGCGTTGGGTGCGTCTTCGTATTTCATCGGCTGGCTTGCGCCTGATCGATAAGCAGGGCATTGATGTGGTGCTCAGCGGCATGCGTGCTCGTGGCGAAGCGGTTTAATCACCGCGTTTACGATATTCAGGAGTTAGACCATGCGTGAAAAAATCAAGCTCGAGTCCACCGCCGGGACCGGTCATTTCTACACGACCGACAAAAACAAGCGCAACACACCGGGCAAAATGGAAATCAAGAAATTCGACCCTGTTGCCCGTAAGCACGTGATCTATAAAGAAACCAAAATCAAATAATTGACTCTCGCCCCGTCGCCGGGCGGCAATCCTCCATCTCAAGGATTTTTTGCTTGCCTGTCGGCGACGATGCGGTGGCGGCGTTTATTGGCTTTGATAAAGGCGCGTGCAACGCGCGCCCGTCCGGCAATAAGCCAGCACCGGCTTTGGCAAGACCTTTAAATGCTCATGAAAACAAATCACGTCGTCCATGGTCATGTCTGATGACACAACCGGTTGGTAAACATACCGAAGCCCTGCGTTTTCTGCGGCCGATTTCATTTGCGTATCACTTGGCTGGCTTGGCCCGCCCTCACCATCGGGGCGATTGTTGATCACACTGACAAAGCCTGCAGCGCGAATTGCAGCCATATCCTCGGGGTTGATCTGCCCCGCCACCGCGAGGTTTTGATCGAGCGCAGCGAAAAACGGCAGATCGACAGCTTTGTAGCCGTCATTTTCCTGATCAGGCATAGCTTCTCGCCCGCATTGACAGTTCACGCAATGCGGCAACGCCGCTCTCCTCGGCCCGACGGCACCAATCCTCGAGTTGCTGGACCAATTGCTCCACGGACAGCGAGGACCGCTCCCACAAGCTTGCAAGCTCGTCACGCATGCTGGTGAGCGTTTGCAAAGCGTCTTCCGCCTTAGCGCGTTTGGCCTCGCGGATCGACCGTGCGTAAGCCGACATCATGTCATAACGGTTCGCGATGACCGCCTGAAGAGCACGGGCGTCGATATGCTCGCAGGGCAACTGAAACTTGGGACGCTGGGAAACGCGTCGCACTTTGGCCAAACCGAAAAAAGCCATGATTTGGATGTACATCCATCCGATATCAAACTCCCACCATTTGTAGCTCAGACGGGCCGATGCGGGGAAGGTATGGTGGTTGTTGTGGAGTTCCTCACCCCCAATCAAAATACCCCAAGGCGAAAGGTTGGCGCTTTTATCCGCAGAGTCAAAGTTGCGATAACCCTTGGCATGTCCAACCCCGTTGATCACGCCCGCTGCAAAAAACGGAATCCAGCCCGATTGAATCGCAAACACGGCAAGCCCCATCGCGCCAAATAAGAGCAAATCAATGACCAACAGCACATAAACGCCCAAATAAGAATGCCTGGTGTAGAGCACTTTTTCGATCCAGTCATTGGGCGTGCCGTGGCCATAGCGATCCAAGGTCTCCTGATTGAGTGCCTCGATGCGATAGAGTTCGACCCCCCGAAACAGCACCGTCTCCAAGCCGCGGGTGACCGGGCTATGCGGATCCTCTTCGGTTTCGCACTTGGCGTGGTGCTTACGGTGGATCGCTGCCCACTCCTTGGTTACCATGCCGGTGTTTAACCAGAGCCAGAACCTGAAAAAGTGTGAGATCACGGGATGCAGGTCAAGTGCACGATGCGCCTGACAGCGATGTAAAAAAATGGTGACTGCGGCAATGGTGATATGGGTTGTGACAAGCGCAACCATCAATAAGCCAAGCAGACTCGTTTCTGCAAACCCGTAGGCGACCCAGTGAAGCAAGGGCCTAAGCCATGCTTCGAAGCCACCAAGCTGGCTTAACAAGCTATTGCCCGCCAGTCCTACAGCAACCTGCTCTGTTGTTTGAATCAAGATCATGCCTCCCTAGCATTCTGGATCCCTGCTGCATTGTAGGCTCATTTGCCCTTTCGCAGGCAAGGACTATCCGCAACGCCTCATCCGCGCTGCAAAAAAACCATCACATTCATCCCGCAAGGGATCCGTCTGCCAGACCATGCCATAAGCCTTGTTTGAGTCCTCCAACGCCAACTCGCGACCCAGCTTGACACCTTGCGCTGCCAATACCGGCATCGGCGACTCAAGCTCAAAGGCTGGTGACTGTTCAAGAAAAGAGAGCACCTGATGTTGATTTTCCTCGCGCAAAAGGCTGCAGGTTGCATAGACAAGCCAGCCCCCGGGGCGAACAAGTCGGGCAGCCGCCTTAAGAATCGACGCCTGCTGCTGAATCAACCGTTCTAAATCCTCAGCTTTAAAACGCCACTTCAAATCAGGGTTGCGTCGAAGCGTGCCAAAGCCGCTGCAAGGCGCATCGACCAGTACCGCATCGGCTTTTGACTCAAGTCTCACCAGCTTTGGGTCGGCCTCGCTATCGATAGCAAAAGGTTGAACATTACTGAGTCCAGAACGTAATAACCGCGGCTTGAGCCTCGCCAGGCGCGGTGCGTTGTTGTCGCAGGCGTAGACCTGGCCGGTATTACGCATCGCCATGGCAAGCGCCAGGGTCTTGCCACCGGCGCCCGCGCAAAAGTCGACCAAGGTTTGATTGCGGCGGGGCGCCAGCAAGGCAGCCACAGCCTGGCTGGCGACGTCTTGCACTTCCATCAAGCCCTTGGCGAAACAAGCTGATTTCTCAAGCGCGGGCTTGCCTTCGACCCGCAAAGCGTTTTCAAGGGCCGGATGCGCCAAGGCAACAATCCCCTCGCGATGCAAATGTTCAATCAAATGCTCCCGCGACAAAACCTGATGCTTGGGATGCCATGCAGCAATACGAAGATCAAGGGCCGCTGGCTCAAGCAAGGCCCGATAGAGGCCTTCTTCCACACCCTGTAGCTGCAATCGCTCATAAAGCCATTCAGGCACGGAGTAACGAATCGGCACGGGCAGGTGGGATAGATCTTGAGGGCCCTCGCGCATTTCATAGAGGGTTTTTTCAATCAGACTTGCGCGGTTATTCCACTTCAAATCCTTCGGCCAATCGCTGGTAGGGCTGCTGAAGGGTTGTTGATTAAGCCGCCTGCGATGGCGAAGCATGTAGAAACTGGCCTCAGCGATTTGATGGCGCTGGGTTCGACCAAGCTGCGGATTCGCGCGAAAGTGGCTACGCAGCACCGCGTCTGCAGGCGATTCAAAATGCCCAAGCGTTTCAAAGATCTTATAAAGTTGATGACGAAGACTCAAGCTGCACCCGATGGCAAAGAAAACCATAAACGCTTGGCCTGGGGACCGCATTGCAGCCTACCCTGGTCGTCAAGCGCTATAAAACCGCTGCAAAAATCAATAACGACCTGCGGCAACAGGCGATGCTCCTCCCGCAGGACTCGATCGGCAAGACTTTGCTCATCGTCGGTCGGCAACACAGCGACGGCCGCCTGAGCAATGATGGGGCCGCCATCAAGCGCCTCGTTCACAAAGTGAACCGTCGCACCGTGCAAACAGACCCCCGCATCGATCGCGCGTCGATGCGTGTCCAGGCCCGGAAAAGCTGGCAGCAGCGAGGGGTGGATATTGATCAAATGCCCCGCAAACTGACGCACGAAGGCTGAGCCCAACACACGCATGAACCCCGCAAGCACCACCAAATCGGGCCGAAAACCGTGTACTTCACGCGCCAAAACCGCCTCGAAGGCCTCTCTGTTTGGATAGCGTCGATGGTCGAGCGTGATCGACGGAATACCTTGGGACCGCGCCCAGACAATGCCGCCAGCCTCTGGCTTGTTGCTGATCACACCCACAAGTTGAGCCGTCGGGCTGGTTTGATTCGAGTCCCCGCTAAGGCGCCGATGCAGGGCGATCAAATTAGAACCACGCCCGGAAATCAGCACAACGACGCGTTTCATGGATCACACCCAGGCAAAGCCGCGATGTTAACAGCCTAAACGAGGCCATAAACCGGCTTTCAGGCCTTCAAGACGCGCCGGGTTTTATAATGCAGGCCTATGCATATCATTCGCCGGCCGACCCACCACGGCAATCTTCCGCCACCCCCAACCGCATTAACCATCGGGAATTTCGATGGGGTGCATCTTGGTCATCGTGCCTTGCTCGAAGCCGTCTTGACGCGCGCGCGCCAAGGCCAGATGCTTGCGAGCCTCATGACCTTCTGGCCACACCCCAAACAATATTTCGCGGCTGCAAACAGTCCCGTCCCGGCAAGAATCTGCGGCCGTCGCGATCAGTGGGAGGCCATCGCCGCCTGTGGCATCGACCAATTGTTTGCGCTGCGATTCGATCGCAAACTTGCGGCATGCTCAGCCGAGCATTTCATCGAGCATTATCTCGTTGCTGCGATCGGCGTGCGCCATTTGGTGATCGGCGATGATTTTCGCTTCGGCGCCAAACGCCGTGGCGATTTTCAAATGCTCGAACTTGCCGGGCGCAAGCACGGTTTCAGCGTTGAATCCCTGCAAAGCGTGTTGCACAACAGGCAGCGGGTGTCGAGTTCGCAAGTGCGTGAGGCCTTGTCTCAGGGCCGCTTTGATGTCGTCAAGACCTTGCTCGGACGCGACTATGCGATGACCGGGCATGTGATCCATGGCCGAAAGCTCGGTCGCGAACTCGGATTTCCCACCTTGAATTTGCGCATCGACGACAAGCAGGCACCGATTCACGGCATTTTTGTCGTGAGTGTCTGCGGCCTCGGCAGCGATGAAAACCAAGCCCTGCCCGCGGTGGCAAGCTTAGGCACCCGCCCCGCAGTGGAGCAAGACGGTCGCTTTTTGCTGGAAGTACACCTGCTCGACTGGACGGGTCAAGCCTATGGCCGCTTGGTGAAGGTGACCTTCCTAAAAAAGCTTCGCGATGAAGCCCATTATTCAAGCCTTGAAGCCTTAAAAGAACAAATTGCACGGGACTGTTCGGAGGCCCGGGCTTATTTCAACACCTGTCAAGAAGGCTCGAGTCATGTCGAACAACGCTGAGAGCGCCTACCGAAACACCCTGAACCTGCCCGATACCCCGTTCCCGATGCGCGGCGACCTCGCCAAACGCGAACCGCTTTGGGTGAAGTCATGGCAGGACAAGGGGATTTACCAGCGTTTGAGGGCGCGATCCAAAGGCCGTCCCCTGTGGGTGCTGCACGACGGGCCACCCTATGCCAATGGCGATATTCATATCGGTCATGCGGTTAACAAGATCTTGAAGGACATGATTGTGAAGAGCCGGCAAATGGCCGGATTTGACGCACGCTATGTGCCGGGCTGGGATTGTCACGGCATGCCGATCGAAATTCAGATCGAAAAGCAATTTGGCAAAAACCTACCGGCCGATGAGGTTCAATCCAAGTCAAGGGCCTACGCCAGCGAACAAATCGAACGGCAAAAAAAGGATTTCATCCGACTGGGCGTGCTGGGCGCATGGGACAAGCCCTACACCACCATGAACGCCGCTAACGAGGCGGACGAACTTCGCGCGCTTGGCAAGTTACTCGAACTCGGCTTTCTTTATCGGGGCCTTAAGCCGGTGAACTGGTGTTTTGACTGCGGATCAGCCCTTGCCGAAGCCGAGGTGGAATATGCCGACAAAGAGGATTTAGCTGTTGATGTGGGTTTCCCAGCTGCAGAGCCTGAAAAGCTTGCCCATGCCTTCGGCCTCGATGCATTGCCACTTGGCAGCTGCTATGCGGTGATCTGGACAACAACACCCTGGACGCTTCCGGCCAACCAGGCCTTGAATCTTCACCCTGAACTTGACTACGATCTGGTGCAAATCGAGGACGAAGGTCGTTCGGGTTCGCTGGTTCTCGCAAGCGAACGGGTGAAGCCCTGCCTGGAGCGCTGGGGTTTAACCGGCACAAGTATTGCCCGGTGCAAGGGCCATGCCCTTGAGCGGATTGCCTTCGATCACCCCTTTGCCGCGCGCCAGTCGCAGGTTTTTCTGGGCGAGTATGTAACCACCGAAACAGGAACAGGGCTGGTTCACTCCTCGCCTGCCTACGGGGTGGAAGATTTTGAATCCTGCAAGCGCTACGGCATGCGCGATGAAGATATCCTGCAGCTCGTCCGTGGCGATGGCACTTATGTGGATCAGTTTAAAAACCAGCAGGGATTCGGCGAAGACCCATGTGGCTTAGGCGAAACAATCGGCGGGCTTTCCATCTGGCAAGCCAACGCAAAAATCGTTGCGTTGATCGAAGCCCAGGGTTGCCTGTTTAAAGTGGAACGTTTTAAACATAGTTACATGCATTGCTGGCGGCATAAAACACCAGTGATTTACCGTGCCTCATCGCAATGGTTTGCTTCCATGGACAAGACACCGCTTCGCGGCGGTGAGAGTCTCCGTGAGACAGCACTTCGCGCCATCGACGCCACGGCTTTTTATCCCGCTTGGGGAAAGGCAAGATTACACGGCATGATCGCTAACCGCCCCGATTGGACCTTATCGCGTCAGCGGAATTGGGGCGTGCCCATGGCCTTTTTCATTCACCGCGACAGCGGTGCGCTTCACCCGGAAACCGCAAAGCTTCTCGAAGCCGTTGCACAGCGCATCGAAAAAGAAGGCATTGAGGCCTGGCAACGCCTCGATCCTGCAGACCTGCTCGGTGACGAGGCTCGCCATTATGTAAAAAACCCTGACACCTTGGATGTCTGGTTTGATTCAGGAACCACCCACGAGACGGTGCTGCGTGGCTCTCACCGCGATGAATCAGCCTTTCCCGCTGATATGTACCTGGAAGGATCAGATCAACACCGTGGCTGGTTTCACTCCTCGCTACTCACTTCTTGCATGCTGAATCAGCAGGCACCCTATAAGGCTTTGCTGACGCACGGCTTTGTGGTCGATGGTCAGGGACGAAAAATGTCCAAGTCCCTGGGTAATGTGATCGTTCCACAAAAAGTATCCGATAGCTTGGGTGCTGAGATCCTACGCTTATGGGTGGCAAGCACCGACTACTCGGGGGAATTGTCGCTCTCCGATGAAATTCTCAAGCGTGTGGTTGAGTCCTACCGCCGCATTCGTAATACCTTGCGCTTTTTGTTGGCCAATCTTTCCGACTTTAAGCCCGACCAGGATGCGGTGGCGATCAATGACATGCTGGAAATCGATCGATGGTCGATCGCCTATACCCAACAATGGCTGCTCCAAATTAAAGAACATTTTAATGTGTTCGAGTTTCATCCCGTTGTGAGCGGTTTACAGCATTTTGCCTCCGAAGACTTGGGCGCCTTTTATCTCGATATTCTCAAGGACAGGCTCTACACCTGTTCCCCATCATCCTTGCCAAGGAGGTCTGCACAAACCGCCCTTTGGCATATCACCGCTTGCTATCTCAAAGTGATGGCGCCAATCCTCTCCTTCACTGCCGAGGAAGCATGGCCGTTGTTTTCGGAAAAACTATGGCAAGAGGGCGGCGAAACCATCTTCTCGCAGGTTTTCGGTGGGCTACCCGAAATCCCTGATGCAGCAAGCTTGCTCGCCAAGTGGTCA
>DENJ01000035.1:2591-3822 GCA_002359635.1 Burkholderiales bacterium UBA2647 | reverse complement strand
GTTGGTGTCGATAACTACTTTTGTCGAAAAATCACTGTTAACGTTCATGTTTTCTCGCTTCAGTGTCTCGATCTGCTTTTCAAAGCCACCGGCGTGACGAGCTTGCACATTGAGATCGCCCGATTTGAACAACCATGAAAACGGAATTCGAGTTGAAAAAGTAAAAAGTCCAATGACACACTTCCACACAAGCGACCCAAAACGATATACGTTATTGTATTTAAAGAGTAAATTTAGAGTTGTGATCAATCATAACAATCCTCGGGTCCGCAGCATTTGAGCAGCGGCGAAACGCCAATGCGGAAAAGATTTAGTAGATGCTGAGCCTATAAGGCTCGAGCAACCGGTCCATCATCGGAAGGCGAGATAAGGTCTTTGTTGAGGTCTTTTCGCGGTTTTCATACATCGTACCAATTCTCAGAAGCATCCACACACGCAGTGCTGCTGGCGTTGCCCATCGACCTCCAAAACCTACCAGATAGCGGATACAGACCGCACCTGCAAGTCCATCAACCTCAGGCCAACCCGCCGGTCCCGGATAGATACGATCGACGCCTGCCACATGATCTCTGATGTAAGCATCCTGATCCATCGTTTGCCAGTCACCGCTCTCGTTCCGATAACGGATGGCTTCAATCGATTGAATGGGCCCCTTGGGAAGCGTGATCGCAAGGCCTTCACGAAGGGTTCTGGTTGCAGTCCGCGACAGGGTTAACAACTCACCATCAAGCCCTGAAGGCTCCAGCACTGGGCCAGGAAAACGATCAAAGGTCGTCTCCCAGGTCTGGGTAATCAAAGCTCTGGCGGTATTGTGCTCACAGACTTTGCGGGCCGCTTCAATGTACATCTGCAGTAGAGCATCCTCGGCACTCGAGTCAATACGCAGGTGCTCTTTGACTTCTTCAAGTGACAAAGGTTCTGTAGCCGGCGGCACGACGCACCGGGACGACGATTCCATCATAAGGTATCTCCCAACGGTGCCCTCTTCGTGGGGCACGCTTTAACTCACAACGCAGCCTACTCGTCAGGCTGCAAACTTTAAAACTTTGATCGCTTCAAAATGAAACAACGCACCGCCTGAACGCATCACGGTGTAAAAACCCACATAGGGCACATTCCTGAAGGGGTCTCGAATCACCCGCGTGCCAATCCGATCCACGATCAGACAGGCGCGTCGAAAATCGCCAAAGGCACTCGACAAACGATTTGCCGCTTTCGCCGCCATATCCTC
>DENJ01000035.1:0-2577 GCA_002359635.1 Burkholderiales bacterium UBA2647 | reverse complement strand
AGCCTGAAGATATCGTAACCCGCTCTATCTACAAACGATGACACCTCAAAAAGTATGGCTTTATTCACCACAAATCGCGCATGCGATCGATAGGCCGCTTTCATCCAGGCTTACGGGTTCGTCTAAAGCTCACCCATCGCTGGCTTAGGTTTGAAAGCCCGGAGGCGTTAGTGGCAGGACGCGCTGCCACTTCGCACACCACCCATCACGCGATGCGCCATTTGGTGGTTGATCTTCGAGGACTCCAAACAGAGGTCTCATGCACTGGGGCGATCCTCTTGACATGATCCGTGGAAAGGTCAAAAGGATTTCCTAGTCGTCGCACCGATTCAACCATGGCACAAAGAAGGCGAAACAGATCGCTATGTTCCACGATCACTTCATTGAGCGCTAGGTCGTCCCGATCAAACTTCTAAATCGGTCTGCACGAGCCTTCAGTGCCCACCACCATGAAGCCCATAAAGCCCACCAAGGCGCATTGCCACATGCATCCTGAGCACAGCAAACGTTGATTCAGAAATGCGCAATAAAAACCACCTTCGGGTGGTTTTCTTATTTATAACGCGAACGGGCCGCTAAGATTCAAGGATTGTGGGCGGTATCTCTGACCCTAGCAGACAAAAAACTTCTTGTAGCCCCCAAAGTCCTTGCTCCTCGGATTTGACTTATCATCTTCCGCACATGACGGTTTGATGACAATCAGCCAGCGTCAACCACATCATCCCAACAAGATCAGAGGAGGAGACAATGCCCAAGTCCAGAGAGGCAGCTTCAAAATCAGTCAGAGAGACAACCAAACGAGACAAAGGCAAAGACGAAAATAGCCACGCTTCATCGACAAGCGCAAATGAATCCTCCCACCGAGATTCAACGCATTTGACACATGATGATCTGCACAAGACGCCCAGCACAGAATTATCAAAAAAGCAGTATGAGAAAGCGCTGAAGAAGCTCTACTTAGAGCTCATTAAGCTTCAAGAATGGGTAACCACGACAAAGGCACGCGTGGTCGTGATCTTCGAGGGCCGTGACGCAGCGGGCAAAGGCGGTGTGATTAAACGGATTACCGAGCCGCTCAATCCTCGAGTCTGTCGCATCGCGGCACTCGGTACGCCATCGCCTAAGGAAAAGACCCAGTGGTACTTTCAGCGTTATGTGGCGCAACTGCCCTCTGGGGGCGAGATCGTTCTATTTGACAGGTCGTGGTACAACCGCGCTGGTGTTGAACATGTTATGGGCTTTTGCACTGACGAGGAATACAAGGACTTCTTGCACGCCTGTCCTGAGTTTGAACACTTGCTCATTCGATCCGGCATCATCCTGATTAAGTACTGGTTCTCTGTGAGCGACGAGGTTCAAGAGGAACGCTTTCGCGAACGTGCCGAGAACCCACTCAAGCGCTGGAAGCTTAGTCCGATGGACTTGAAATCCCGCGACAAGTGGGTTGAATACTCTAAAGCCAAGGACGCAATGTTTCTCCATACCGATACGGTCCATGCACCTTGGCATGTCGTCAACGCCGATGCGAAAGAGCGCGCGCGGCTCAACTGCATCACTCATTTGCTGCAAAAAATTCCATATCAATCCGTTAAGCTCCCTGAAATCAAGTTAGGGAAACGCAAAAAGATCCCTTCTGATTACGTTCGCCCCCCCATTAGCAACCAACACATCGTGCCCGACTACTTTTAGCGCTGCAGCAAAGATGGGCAAAGGGACGCAGTTCGCGGGCCATCTCTGGGGCGGCTTTGCTGCGATGTTGGCGGGACACAGCGCTTAGCCGCCCTTGAAAAACAGACTCCGATTGCCGGATTTAAGCAGGGTTTCACCGTGGCACTTGCAGGTCGGTCACCTGAACAGCACATCGAAATGCCAACCAGTAAGGCAACCATGACGGCGCGAAGGTAGCCACAAGGTCGTGATGAGGCCTCTTAGCGCAGCATCCCCGGATTAAATGCAGTCAAACAGTTGAACATTCGCAAGATGGCGTCTTTTTAGACCGATTCAGACCATGGAGCAAAAAGGAATGGATGGGATAGTTCTCGCCTTTTATGAACCTTGCTTGTTATTGTTATTCTTTATCTGGCAATGGTGGTCTCTTCGCAGGGACAAAGCAAAGCTCGCCGAGCAACGCCGGCTCACGCAGGCCGAAAATGACAAAGCCCGGCGTGTAGGGCTTAGCGATTCAGGTGAGAGTACCGGCTGCAGCAAAGTTTGAACAGTTGTACTTTATGACCGAGCGAAGCATTGGGCATTTCAGCACGCGCTGGATGCGCCTGAGGTGAAGCAGCGTATTGCCCAACTCGGTGGCGAGATTCAACGCACCACACCGGAACTGGCGCAAACTTTCATCGAGCAGCAGATCGCTTTGTGGGGACGCGTCATCAAGGCGCGAAAAATTTCGGTGGAGTGATCCAAATCGACAGGATCATCGACGGGATCAAGGTGTCCTGCTTTGATGACTTTGCAGCGCCTGCGATCAATGAAATCCTTGCCTAGCAAACGGGTAAGGGATTATCCTTATGTTGGGGAACTAGCCCCAATTAACATAGGGAGAAATGACATGACCACAAAACATGA
>DENJ01000042.1:52079-52928 GCA_002359635.1 Burkholderiales bacterium UBA2647 | reverse complement strand
ATGCCAGGCCGACAGCTTCTGAGAGTTAAACTTCTGCGGCTTCATCACCCCATCGAGCGAGAAACCACTTTGGAGAAATCCCACATGGAACACACCCTGCCCCCACTTCCCTATGCGATGGATGCCTTGGCTCCCCACATTTCCAAAGAAACCCTGGAGTTTCACTATGGCAAGCACCATCAGACTTATGTAACCAACCTGAATAATCTGATTAAGGGTACCGAGTTTGAAGCGGCGAGCCTTGAAGACATCGTCAAGCAATCTTCGGGTGGCATTTTCAATAATGCGGCGCAGGTCTGGAACCATACCTTTTACTGGCATGGCCTGAAACCTCACGGCGGCGGCGAACCTTCGGGCGCGCTCGCGGCTGCGATTGACCAAAAGTGGGGTAGCTTTGCCGCTTTCAAAGAAGCCTTCACCAAGAGCGCCATCGGAAATTTTGGCTCCTCATGGACTTGGCTCGTGAAAAAGGCTGATGGNNATCGTCAACACCAGCAATGCCGCCACACCGATCACACAGGGCGACACCGCATTGCTCACCTGTGATCTTTGGGAACATGCTTACTACATCGATCACCGTAATCGTCGACCCGACTATCTCAACGGGTTTTGGGCCTTGGTGAATTGGGAATTTGCAGAAAAGAATTTTGCTTAATCCGTCACAGCGTCCGGCCAAACCTTCGAGCCACCTAAGTTGAAAAGTGGGCAGGCCGCAATGCCTGCCTTTTTCTAGGACTAAAGCGCCCAAGGTTTCAGTTCCAGGCCAGGGAGCATCACTGCGTCACATGCCTCAGGGATGAGGCCGACAATACAGCCTATCGATCGCGCCCATCATGCTCCCCTACGCCT